>NZ_JXLB01000015.1 GCF_001886195.1 Enterococcus ratti
AAACAAGTATTCAGGTACAGAAAGTGTGCTACTACGCTCAACAGTTAAGCTTGTACAGGTAAAAGAACGCTTAGCCAAACAACTGATTGAACAAACAAAACTACTCCCTGAATTTGATCTTTATCAAAGTGTTCGCAGAAGTGCTTAACTCCGAGAAATAAGAAGGAATTCACGAAACTTACTTTTCAAATTTTTGTGAATTTCGGCTTANATTTTATCTCACGCTCTTTTTTATAATAAAAACGGTTTATGGATGCCAAAGAATTCACTAAAAAAGCTGTCTTTCGCTTTATTACTTTTTTCTTAAAGTAGCAAATTTACAATTTTTTAGTTTATTTTGTAAGATGATGACGAGAAATAAGTGTTGATGTTATTTCTTCTTGTTTTTTCTCGTTTGCGTGGATTTCTTGTGTGTTGTGACGAACCAATAAGAAGTTTACTAATACGAGAAAAGAGGTAGAAAGAAAAACGCTGCGATACCCAAATACGCTGGAAACACTCGAACCAATCATTGGTCCTACAACGTTACCGGTTGCTTGAAAAGATTGGTTGTAGCTAAAGATGCGTCCGGCTGCTTGTTGAGGAGAATATTTGGTGATTAATGCTTGAACGGCTGGCAGAAGACAGGCATCAGAAATACCAATCAAGAAACGAAGAATAGCAAGTTCCCAAACATTCGTAACAAAAGCCATGGGGATGTAAACTAAAATAGCAAATCCTAACCCGATAGCTAAAATCCGCTCACTACCAATTTTATCACCTAGACGACCAAAGCGCGGAGCAGCAATCAACGTGGCAATTCCGGGAATGGAAGCTACGATGCCACTGATTAGCGTTACATTTCCATGACCATGTAGCAGTTGGCGAATGTATAGACTGATGATTGGACTGATCGAGTTATTCGACGCTTGAATGATCATAGTAGTGACAAACATACCAATGACGACATGCGGGTAAGGTAATTCTTTAAAGATTTGCTTTGCGGAAGCCATGTTTTCTTTTTTTATAGGAACAAATGTTTCATGAACGAAAAAGAGGCTAAGCAAAAAGACGAGAAATAAAATGATGCCGGTAATAAAGAAAGTTGGACGAAACCCAAAAGCAGAAGCAGAAATTCCGCCAAGTAATGGACCAAGTAAAGTTCCTGTGACTGAACCAGTTGCCAAGGTGCCTAGAACTTGACCACTTTTTTCTTTTGGTGTACCTGTAGCGACCAGTGCAGTTGCGTTACTAATGTATCCAGAAAAAATACCTTGCAATAACCGAAGTGCAACGAGCTGATGCACGCTTGTTACACATCCCATCAATGAAATCACTAGGGCCATTCCCAAAGAAGAACGCAAAAGCATTAGTTTTCTACCTTTTTGGTCTGCAAGTTTCCCCCACCAAGGAGAAATTAACGTAGTTACTAAAAAGGTCGAAGAAAAAGTTAGTCCGCTCCAGAAATTCAATTGAGATGTGTTGTAGTTTCCTAATGTATCTATGTATAAGGACATAAATGGCATTACTAAGCTAAAACCGATGCCTGCCATAAATGTTCCAAACCATAGGACAAATAAATTTTGCTCCCAAGTTGCTCGTTTTCTAAATAGTTTTTCTTTTATCTGTGTGGTCAATGGGATATCCTTCTTTCTGAAAGTTTTCATTTATACTTGTTATTATAAACTACAAAGTGTAGTTTATCAACGGTCCCCCTTTTTTCTATTGGTTTTTCATGGTAAACTAATCAGGTGAAGCAGTGAATTGACAAGGGGAATAATGAAATGAAAAAAAGAAATCTATCTCAAGAAAAAATTATTGCTTGCCTTCGTGAATTAGCAGAAGAGATGGATGTTCAACAAGTCACTTTTCAACATCTGGCGAAACACTTAAATGTTAAATCGCCTTCACTATATAATCATTTCAAAAATATACGTGAAGTAAAAACTGCGTTGACGGCAAAATTATTGCAAGAACTAAATGATGAATTGCGGTATTCATTAGTAGGAAAAAGTGGGGCGGAAGCTTTACGTATATATGCACAAATTTATCAATCTTTTGCTTTGGCGAACCAATCTGTTTATGAATTGCTGATTAGTGTTCCGCATACGAAAGAAGAAATTTTGTTGGAAGGCATCTATGAAACGAACCAAATTATTCTCCAATTATTTGAATCTTTTGATTTAACGAAAAAAGAGAAAACCCATCGAAGCAGAGAGCTACGAAGTATGATTCATGGATATCTCTCTTTACGATTTTTAGGCTATTTTACAAAAGAATCCAATGTGTCTCCAGAAGACAGTTATTCTTGGATGATCAATGACTTTATTGCTACATTGCCTAGTAAGTAAACGAACATTTTTCTTCAAAAGGGATTCATTCATAAAATGACCCTTTTATAAGAGAAATTTCTTGCAACTTGTTTGAAAAGTGACTAAGATGATTCTAGGAAAAGCAAAGAGAAGGAGTACGAGTAAGATGTATCAAGTAGTGACGATGTTTGGGGATAATGAGCCTTGGTGGTTTTTTGAAAACTGGGAAGAAGATATTGAAATGGAAGAAACGTTTGATTCCTTCGAAGAAGCGCAAGCCGATTATGAACAAAAATGGCTAACCATCAAAGATCAATACGAGTATATCAATGCAAAAAGCAACTTTCTAAGTGCCTTTTGGAATGACGGAGATGAGCGTTGGTGTGAAGAATGCGACGATGACTTGCAACAATATAAGGGACTAGCCTTGTTACAAAATCATCAGCCAATTACTTTAAAAAGCAGAAAGGAATTTTATGAAACAACTAATTCTAGCGGAAAAACCAAGCGTTGCGAAAGACCTAAGCAAGGTGCTTGGTGCTAATCAAAAACATAAAAGTTATTATGAAGGACCTAAAGTGATTGTTACTTGGGCCCTTGGTCATTTGTTAGGGTTAAAAATGCCTGAAGATTTAAAGAAAGAATGGCAAAACTGGCAAATGGATACTTTACCAATGATTCCTAAAGATTTGGGAATCAAGCCATTACCAAAAACAGGTCATCAACTAAAAGCAATCAAACAATTAGCGCAACGTAAAGACATTTCAGAAGCCGTGATTGCCACAGACGCAGGTAGAGAAGGAGAATTAGTCGCACGCTGGATTTTAGAATACGTTCATTTTCATAAACCAGTCAAAAGGTTATGGATTTCTTCTCAAACGGATAAAGCAATTAAGTTAGGTTTTAAACAATTAAAACCAGCTAAAGAATACGACGCACTTTATCATTCAGCATTGGCTAGAGCAAAAGCCGACTGGCTAGTAGGGCTAAACGTCACGCGTGCATTGACGATCAAGTATCAAGATAATCTATCAGCCGGGCGGGTTCAAACACCGACTTTGGCTTTAGTCAGAAAGCAAGAGCGTAAGATTGAGACATTTAAACCGAAAACTTATTTTTCAATTTTGCTAGAAGTACAAAATGAGCAGGCAAAAATGGTACAAAAAAATCAATTTGCTTTAACGACTCATGAAGAAGCGCAAGCGCTGGTTCAACGTTTAATGAAGAGCAAGGGAAGTGTGACAGCAATTCAAGAAAATACAAAAATAGAAGCCGCTCCTTTGCCTTATGATTTAACTGAAATTCAACGAGAAGCCAATCAACGTTATGGCTATTCAGCTAAACAAACATTAGGATTTGTTCAAAGCTTGTATGAAACACATAAAATTGTGACTTATCCACGAACGGATAGTAAATATTTGACAACTGATATGAAAAGCACAATGAAAGAACGATTACAGGCAGTAAGCGACTTTGCTCCAGAAGTGAAACAATACTTAAAAAATGGAGCGCTGGTTCGTCAAACCAAAGTATTTCAAGACAACAAAGTAACCGATCATCACGCGTTGTTACCGACTGAAAATCGTCCACGTTATGAAAAATTAAGCAACGAAGAACAAAAAATTTATCAGATGATCGTTACTCGATTTTTGGGGTTATTTGCTGCACCGCATAAAATTCGTCAAATCAAAGTTACTGTAACCTTTGAAAAAGAGCAGTTTGTTTTTCATCAAACACACGTACTGCAAGCCGGCTGGAAAAAAAATAATCAAAGTGAATCCAATGAGATAAATTGGGCAAAAGGCATGCGTATTCAACCCAACTTTACGATCAAAAAAGAACTCACTACGCCGCCTAAGCCATTAACTGAAGCCAGTCTTTTAGGACAAATGGAAAAACACAGTTTGGGAACACCGGCGACTCGTGCAGAAATCATTGAAAAATTGATCAAATCAGAACTAATGGAACGGGCACCTCAAGGCTTGCAAGTTTCACCAAAAGGAAAGCAACTGTTAGAATTAGTGAATCCTTCACTTGTTACGCCAGATCTGACAGAAAGCTGGGAAAAAGATTTAGAGGCTATTGCAGCCGGAAAAAAACAGGCCCATTATTTTCTAAAAGGAATTGAAAAAGAGACAAAACGTTTAGTACAAGAAATTAAAACGAGTAAACAAGAATATAAAGATTTTTCAATTACGCAAAAAAAATGTCCGGAATGCGGGGCAAATTTACGAGAAAAAAATACACGTGATGGAAAAATTTATCTTTGCACCAATCAAGCGTGTACCTATCGTAGAAGAAAAGAGCCAAAACTTTCCAATCACCGTTGTCCACAATGCCATAAAAAAATGGAGATTATTGAAGGAAAAAGCGGAGCGTATTTCCGTTGTAAATATGATGGAACCACAGAAAAAATGTTAGATAAAAACGCACAAAAGAAAAAGATGACAAAGCATGAAGAACGTCGCTTGCTAAAAAAATATTCCCAAGCCGAAGAACCAGAGGAAAGTCCATTAGCCGCAGCTTTAAAAGCCGCAATGAAAAAATAAAAAGACTAAAAGAAACTGACATGCGCGCAAATTTCGATTGAAAAATCAAACAATGCGTGCGTGCTTTGTTTAAAAGCGATCATAAGCGAAAGAGAGGATTGAAAATGTAAACAAATGCACAAGAAAACGTCGTAAATCTCGCTTTGTTTAAAGTCGTTTTATTAAATAAACCCATACAAAAATTGAGAACGAATTTACGCATTTTTTAGCGGGTGTTTCGAAGTTTTGAATCTTACTATTTTTATGTTTAAAATCTGAGCAGACAGAAAGTCAAAAATAGTATTTTTTGGAAAATCTAGAATGTTGCCAAAAGTTTGAGAACCAAAGCTCCTTCATTTCAGCTAATCAAATAGACAATTTTTTGGGCTGTGTTTTTCTAATTATAATTCCTCATATATCGGTGAATGATCTAGATAGTTTAAGAGTTTGATGAAATCTGAAAATTGCAAGATTAAGGTCGAAGTATTGCTGTTTGGGTGAACCCCCACTGTGTCATTTTGATCAATCGCAACATCAATTACTACGTTGGATGCGTTTTTCCTGATCGTGCATCAAGGCAAGGGGTGTCACCGTACCGGGAGCCACGCCTAGTAATTCATAAAGCTGCTCTTTTGAAAGAAAAGATAAGCGCCTTTCTTTTAAGTGCTTGGCCAGCTGTTTTAAATTTGCTTGTTTTTCGTCAGGTAAAATAATTAAATAAGCTCGCTTCCCTTTTTTTGCCTTTACTAAAAGATTTTTCACCTGCGGTCCCGGAAGAGAAAAAGATAGATTCCTCACTGAAGTAATGGCTGGATGTTCTACCTTTTGATAAGAAATGTTTAGGACTTCCAGCAACTTATAAGCTTCTTTTTCAGCTGTAACAGCCATGTTCCAATCATTTCCTTTCGTTTTCTTTAGTTTAACATAAAAAATAGTTGACAAATAAAAAATAATCATGTAAATTACACGTAAGTTAAAATAGACGACATCGAAAAGAAGAGTAGCGAGTAATGGTTTTAAGAGAGTCTCTGGCAGGTGAAAAGAGGCAACACTTACTAGTGAAACACATCTTGGAGTCGGTTTTCTGAAACATAGTAGGAAAATCCGGGAAGCCCGTTACAGCTGCGGTCATTGTTGGATGACCAGATGAGGTTAATTTCCGTGAGGAATTGACAAAAAAAGGTGGAACCACGTTATTTACGTCCTTTGATCAAAAGATCAAAGGACGTTTTTTGGGTTTCACGAATCATTCGGCAACTAAAAGATAATTCGTTTTTAGCTGGTTTTTTTGCTAAGAATGACTGCATGAGGTTTCTTTTGTGAAAAAGAAACAAATAGAGGTGGAATCACGTAGTATACGTCCTCTTGACGAGAGTCAAGTGGATTTTTTTATTTATTAATGAGGAGGAAAAGGAATGAATGATTTAATAAGCGTTATGCCGCAACTATTGGTAGGAGCTCTCACGACCTTGAAATTGTTTGTTTTTACTTTAGTTGGCTCGTTGCCATTAGGAATGATTTTTGCGTTAGGTTTAGCTATACGCTTTAAACCAATTCGTTATTTCTTGCAAACGTACGTTTGGATCATACGAGGAACCCCTTTATTATTACAGTTAATTTTTATTTTTTATGGGTTGCCGACGATTGGCATTGTATTTGATCGTTTTGAAGCGGCACTACTTGCTTTTATTTTAAATTATGCTGCTTATTTTGCGGAAATCTTCCGTGGCGGTATCCAATCGATTCCAAAAGGACAATATGAAGCGGCACAAGTTTTACAATTGAGTTCTTTACAGACAGTCATTAAAATTGTGATTCCACAAGTGACAAAAATTGTTTTGCCATCAGTCGGAAATGAGATCATTAATTTAGTGAAAGATTCTTCTTTAATCTATATCTTAGGGTTAGGAGATGTGATGCGTGCAGGTAAGATTGCTATGGAACGTGACGCCACGCTGCTGCCCCTGCTTGGTGTAGCTTTTATTTATTTAGCGTTAACGGGTATTTTAACACTAATCATGAAACAAGTGGAAGGAAAACTAACTTATTACCGCTAGGAGGAACGAGTATGATGGAATTAAAAAAAATAAGCAAGGCATTCGGTGAGAAAAAAGTCATTAAAGAATTGGATTTGGTTATTCCGCAAGGACAAACTATCGCAATAGTCGGTCCTTCGGGCGGTGGTAAAACCACTCTTTTAAGAATTTTAGCAGGGTTAGAAAAAGCAGATAGTGGAGACTTTTATTTAGATGATTTGTCATTTGATCCAACAAAATTAAAGACAAATGAACAAGTAGTCGGTATAGTTTTTCAAGATTTTCAACTTTTTCCGCACTTAAGTGTTTATGATAACATTACTTTAGCACCAAAAATAGTCTTGAAGCAATCAAAAGAAACTTATACGACAAGAGCAAAAGAATTAGCGACTTCGCTTGGTATTAGCGATTTGCTCGCGAACTATCCCTATCAATTATCTGGCGGACAAAAACAACGAGTAGCGATTGCACGGGCACTTGCAATGAATCCACGGATATTGGCATATGATGAACCGACAAGTGCATTAGATCCTGAACTGCGGCAACAAGTAGAACGCTTGATTGAATCATTGAAAACAAAAGGCGTAACTCAAATCATTGTGACCCATGATCTTATTTTTGCCGAAAACGTGGGGGATCAATTAGTAAAAGTCATGCCCAATAAATAAAAAGGAGGGACAGTAATGCGAAGAATACGTTTGTTCCTTGCTATTTTTGCAGGAATCTTTTTTCTTTCCGGTTGCAGAAACGAAAAGAGCAATAAAGACAATTGGACCACTATCAAAGAAGAAAAAAAATAATTATTGGCTTAGATGATACCTTCGTACCAATGGGATTTCGTGACAAAGAAGGCAACTTAACTGGATTTGACATTGATCTTGCGTCAGCAGTGTTTAAAGAATATGGGATAAATGTGGTTTTTCAACCGATCGATTGGTCAATGAAAGAGTTTGAATTAACTAACGGGACGATTGATCTTATCTGGAACGGTTATTCAAAAACAGCAGAAAGAGCTAGGAAAGTTCAATTCACCAAACCTTACATGAAAAATGAGCAAGTGTTAATTACCCCTAAAAAGTCAAAAATTAAAAGTTTTCCTCAAATGAAAGGAAAATTACTAGGAGCTCAAAATGGTTCTTCCGGTTATGACGTGTTTATCAAGCAACCCAAAGTGTTAAAAGACACTGTAAAAAATCAAGAGGCAGTTTTATATGATAGCTTTAATGAAGCACTGATTGACTTGAAAAGTGGACGAATCGATGGATTATTGATGGATAAAGTATACGCTGGTTATTATTTGAAACAAAGACATGAATTAGCAGAATTTAACATGACAACGGGAAATTATCAAAGCGAAAATTTCGTTGTCGGTGTACGTAAAAATGATAATGAATTAGTCAAAAAAATAAATGAAGGAATAGCGCAATTAGAAAAGACAGGTGAATTTCAAAAAATCTCAACTAAATGGTTTGGCGAAGACGTTACGCCCAAGAAGTAATCAGTGAAAATGAAAGGAAAAAGATTCTTCAAGGTGTTTTTTTCTATACAATTTTGGAAAACCTTTTTGAACTAAAGTAGGTAGAAGCCATTTTTCTCCTATAGATATAGGATGAATGCCGCTCATTTAGCTAAGTGAAGGTGTTTCAGTGAAAAAGAGTTTTCATAAATCATTTTTTCGAAGTCTCCTTTTGTGTTGAAAGGGGTTTCGTGTTATTCTATTTTAGTGAGGAGTAACGCAAGAAAGGAAGAAAGAAATGGAACATCAAAAATTAACGGAATTTCCTAATGATTTCTTATGGGGATCAGCATCTGCTGCTTACCAAGTAGAAGGAGCATGGCAAGAAGACGGTAAAGGTGAATCAATCTGGGATCGTTTTGTACGTATTCCCGGTAAAACATTTAAAGGAACAAATGGGGATTTAGCTGTCGATCATTACCATCGTTTTAAAGAAGACATTGCTTTAATGAAAGAGCAAGGGTTAAAAGCCTATCGTTTTTCTGTAGCATGGACGCGTATCTTTCCTAATGGACGTGGGAAAATCAATCAAGCCGGCTTAGATTTTTATCAAGAACTAATTGATGAATTGATCAAAAATGATATCGAACCAATAGTAACTTTATACCATTGGGACTTGCCACAAGCCTTACAAGAAGAATACGCTGGCTGGGAATCGCGTCAAATTATTGAAGACTTCACCCACTACGCCGAAACCTTATTCAATGCTTTTCGTGGAAAAGTTCATTATTGGGTTAGTTTAAATGAACAAAATATTTTCACCTCATTAGGTTATTTGTTAGCTGCTCATCCCCCAGGTGTAACGAATCCTAAACGGATGTATCAAGTAAATCACATTGCTAATTTAGCCAATGCCGCAGTAATTAATAAATTTCATGAACTAGCAATGCCGGGAAAAATTGGTCCAAGTTTTGCTTATACACCAAATTATCCGATCAACAGTGACCCAAAAAACATACTAGCAGCAGAAAATGCCGAAGATTTGTTGGCTCATTATTGGCTGGACGTGTACATGTGGGGAAAATATCCGGTTGCTGCAATGAATTTTTTAGAAGAACATGGTTGGGCACCAAAAATAGAAGAAGGGGATGTCGAATTACTTGAATCAGCTAAACCGGACTTTTTAGGTATTAATTATTATCAAACGTCTACTAATGCTTTTAATCCTTTCGATGGTGTTGGAGCAGGAAAAATGAATACAACCGGAAAAAAAGGTTCTTCAGAAGAAACTGGCGTTCCCGGTATGTATAAAAAAGTTGAAAATCCTTTTGTAGAACGGACCAATTGGGATTGGGAAATTGATCCAGAAGGGCTCAGAATTGCGCTAAGACGAATTACTAGTCGCTATCGTACGCCTGTATTGATTACCGAAAACGGGTTAGGAGAATACGATCAACTGACACCCGAAAAGAAAATTCATGATGACTATCGTATCACCTACCTTTCTAATCATGTCAAAGCAATCAAAGAAGCAATTTCTGACGGTGCGAACGTACTCGGATATTGTACGTGGTCGTATACAGATTTACTAAGCTGGTTAAATGGTTATCAAAAACGTTATGGTTTTGTATATGTAGATCAAGATGAAACACAAAAAGGTTCTCTTAATCGTTACAAGAAAGACAGCTATTATTGGTATCAACAACTAATTAAAGAAAACGGGACGAATCTTTAAAAAGACTCCATAAAAAATACGAAAATGCAAACTTAGCTTGCTTAAAAATTAAATGAAGTAGCAAAGCGATGAAAGATAAAAATTTAATAAGTAAACTAAAATTTTCAAGAGTTGTTTAACTTTTTGTAAAGTTTTAGTTTATTTTTTTGTTTTTCTTCGCATGATTAGATGGCTAGTATATTTAGAATCGTTTTTACCAGCTTACATTTTTATGACTGTGGAGAACAAAACTTTAAAAACAAAACTTTTGTTCGCTCACTTTTTTTTGTATAATGGAATTTGATGAAATGAGGGATAAAAATGGCGAAGAAAAAACGTCCTGCGAAGAAAAAGAAAAAGACGAAAAAGCAGCAGCAACAGCAGGAACAGCTTTTTACGATCAGTATCGGCTTTGTTTTAGTACTATTTGCTATTTTCGGCTTTTTAAAATTAGGTTTTTTAGGTACTTTAGTTGCAAATGGTTTTCGGATAATTGCTGGCAATACGTACCAAGTTCTCTGCTTTTTACTAGCTATGTTGGGCTTGGCGATTGTTGTCAAAAATACCGAATTTAAAATAGGAAAAAGTCGTCGATGGTTGGGCGGTCTACTCTTTTATTTAGGACTACTCTTACTTTTACATGCTCATCTTTTTGGAAAACTCCATAGCGGTGAACCGAATATTCTAGGGACAACTTGGGACTTGTTAGCAAGCGACATTAAGCAAAGCCAAGTGGAAAATAATGTTGGCGGTGGGATGGTTGGCGCAACGTTATATCATTTGACTTATTTCTTGATTGCTCAACCCGGTAGTTATTTCGCCGCTATTTTATTATTGTTAAGCGGGGCAGTTGTTTTTAGCAACATAGAAGGATACCAGCTGGTAAATGGCTTGCAAACAATAGGGGAACGCCTTCAAGAGTTGTTGGAAGGAGATCCTGAAAAGCAAGCGAAAAAGCAAGCGGCAAGAGCAGAACGCCGACAACAGCGTGTCAAAGCACGAGAAGAGAAAAAACAAGCAGCAATAGCAGCTGCTGAAGCTGAAATTTCTGAACTTGAAAAACGTCGATTAGCTAAACGGAAAGAAGAACGGACACTTTCTTATCAAGAAAAAATAGCAGAAGAAAAATTAGAACCATTAAATATCGTGCCGATTGATAGTTTTCAAGGAACTGTCTCATCTTCTTCAACTTTCTTACAAAAGGAAGAATCTCCAATTCCAGCGCCTGCTACGTCAGATTTATCGGTAGATGAAGTAGAAGATGATGGAACATCATTAGAGTTTGAAATTCAGGCAGAACAAGAAAATCAAGATTATGTACTACCAGCAATTGATTTACTTGATTCCGTAAAAACAACCGATCAAAGTGATGAGTATAAAAAAATTGAAAAAAATATTGGCGTCTTAGAAAAAACTTTTCAAAGTTTTGGTGTAGAAGCGAAAGTAGTCAAAGCAAGTTTAGGTCCATCTGTGACAAAATTTGAAGTCCAGCCAGCTGTAGGAGTTAAAGTAAGTAAAATTGTTAGTTTAACAGATGACATTGCTTTAGCATTAGCTGCCAAAGATGTGCGGATGGAAGCGCCAATTCCGGGAAAATCACTGATTGGGATTGAAGTGCCAAATAGTAAAATCAGTATGGTTTCATTCAGAGAGATTATTGAAGCCCAACCCAATCATCCAGATAAATTACTAGAGGTGCCTTTAGGACGAGACGTTTCTGGACGAGTGCAAACGGCGGATCTTTCAAAGATGCCGCATTTACTTGTAGCCGGTTCAACGGGTAGCGGAAAATCGGTGGCGATAAACGGGATCATTACAAGTATTTTGATGCGGGCGAAACCCCATGAAGTCAAATTAATGATGATTGACCCTAAAATGGTTGAATTAAATATGTACAATGGGATTCCTCATCTTCTAACACCGGTTGTCACTAACCCAAGAAAAGCGGCACAGGCTTTACAAAAAGTTGTTCAAGAAATGGAAGAACGTTATGAAAAGTTTGCTGCAACTGGTGTTAGAAACATCGCCGGCTATAATGAATGGATTCAACAAAAAAATTTAGAAAATGGAACAAAGCATCCTACTTTACCATTTATTATTGTAATTGTTGACGAGCTAGCCGACTTAATGATGGTTGCAAGCAACGAAGTAGAAGATGCCATCATTCGTTTAGCGCAAATGGCACGTGCAGCTGGGATTCATATGATTTTAGCCACTCAAAGGCCAAGTGTGGATGTTATCACAGGAATTATTAAAGCAAACGTTCCTTCTCGAATGGCATTTGCAGTATCTAGCGGAACGGATTCACGAACGATTATTGATACCAATGGAGCAGAAAAGCTTTTAGGTCGTGGAGATATGCTTTTCTTGCCAATGGGAGAAAATAAACCAATACGGGTACAAGGCGCTTTTATTTCCGATCATGAAGTAGAAAGAGTGGTAAATTTTGTAACCGACCAGCAAGAAGCTCATTATGAAGAAAAAATGATGCCAACGGATGAAGCTGACTCAACTGGTTCAGTGGAACAACCACAAGATGAACTATTTGAAGAAGCCAAAGCATTGGTGATTGAAATGCAAACAGCAAGTATTTCATTATTGCAACGTAGGTTTAGAATTGGTTATAATCGCGCAGCACGCTTAGTAGATGAACTAGAAGCACATGGCGTTGTTGGACCATCCGAAGGTAGTAAACCGCGGAAGGTATTTATAGAACAAGTAGAAGATCCTATAGATAATTTGCCGACGGATCACGAATCATAATAAAAAGAAAGAGGCAAGTCTCACAATTACAGGCTTCCTCTTTTTTTATTAGTGGAACTGTACATAGAATATCGTCACATGAATAGTAATTTTCTTGTTGAAAGAAAATAATAGAAAAATATTCGCGTATTTTTTAAATAGATAAAGATTTTTCTACTGCTTAAAAGAAGAATAAAACATTCATAACTGTAAGGATCAACTGAAATTTGTTGCATGATAGAGCAAAAATCCAAGAAGGGAAGAAAATCGTGAAAAAACATGTGAAAATTTTAGGAATATTCATTTGTATAGGTGGATTATTATTAGGAAGGATGAGTTATCTAGAACACCGTAAGGCGCAAAGGGCAGCAGATTTACTAACAGCAGAAAGACAGTCTGTGAAGGTTTTAAAAGAAAAATTTGCCGAAATTAAAGAAGTAAAGGTGGAACATTTCAAAAAGAATCATATGACAGGAACGTATGGTGCACTGGTGACAATGATAAATATGGAAGGAAATGAAGTTTTTTTTGATTATTTTTATACAAAAGAAGCAAATGAAATTGGAAGTTACGGTATAGAAAATCGAGAAGTCCAAAAAGAAGGAAGAACGACTAATATAATAAAAGTAACTTATACAAATGGTGAGGTTGCCTATATATGACGATAACAGATGAAGATTGTCGGCATTTAAGTGAACACGTTTATTGGATAGATCCAATGCATCGCAACTATAAGAAGGATTCTTATAAAGAAGGCAGGATAAAAAAAATCGGAACTAAAGAGTTTAAAATTCTCAGACAAAAAGAAAATTCTAAGATTGACGGGATGCAAGCAATGGCAGTGGCACCAGTAATAAATGGCAATGTTGTGCTTTCTTTTATCGTTCTTGTTTATGCAGGAACAAATACAGCAGATATAAAAGACATTAGTACCGACTTGATTACTATCGGTGGGTTCTTAGATAAAACTGCCTCCTCGGGTTTTTCAATTGAACGTAGTCCTCAACGTTTAAAAGGACAAGCCAACTCTGCGTTACAATTTGCAAAGGAAGTGAAAACAGCGTTTGCCTGTTCACAAATTACGACAACAGGGCATTCCTTGGGGGAATATCTTGCTTTGATGGTGGCTGCTGAAAATCAATGGCACAATATTGGCTTTAATGGGCCGGATCCTTATGAACTGTTAACGTCAAAAGCCAAAAAATGGACGAAAAGTCATGCAAGCTGGTTAAAAAACTATCGTCATCAAGGAGATTTGCTTGGTAATTTAATGGGAAATAAAACGGGAGCAGAAATAAAAATAAATTTAGGAAAAGATTTATTTCCTTTTCAAGAGGACTATCATTCATTGGCAAGTTGGAATTTTGATGCTAAAGGAAAACTCGTGATTCCCAAAAAGGACTTCAACCAAAAAGCAAGAGTGAAACAAGAAATCTATCGTTTAAATGAAGATTTTGATGTAAAGTGGCGAGATTGTCAGGAAATTAAAAGAACGCTGAAAAAACAAACGAAAGGAGAACTGTCTAAAAATGTACGTCTTTATTTGGACAGTAAACAGGCTTATTTAGTTGTTACTAGTATTCAAGCTAAGTATCACTTAGCAATTACAGATATATTAAATATTTATCAAAAAGCAATTCAAGAAACGAATACAGCTTGGCAAGAAACTTTAAAGTTAGCAAGGAATCAGACTACTCTTTTATCTAATGCTCAAATCAAAGAACACTTAGCAATTGGAGGCGCAACGAAGCAAAAAAATGTTCTTGCGCCTATCCATTTTTATCAAGAGAAAATAAATCAGTTCAAGCAAATAGACCAAAGATTTACTTCTTTAATAAATGAATTAAAAATGAAAATTGCTGAATTAGTGCAAAGAGATCAGGAATTGGCGCAATGGTTGGGAAAAAGGGAGGCTTTTTATGGATGAATCAGAACGGCTTGCTTTGATTAATTATCAAATACAGAGAAACTTGGAAAAAGAGCAAGAAGAATTAATGGTTGTTCAGAAAAAAGGAGAACAGCTTATTCAAGAGTCTTTTGCTGCAATTTGTCAATTGTATCAAGCTTCTTCAAAAGAAATTCAAGTCCAAGTATTTGTTCATGCCCGTCAAACAGTCAAACGTTTGCAAGTGTCTTATCATATGGAGTTGCTGCTTAAAAAGAAGAGAATCCTTCAACGATTAGAAGTAGTCAAACGAATCTATAAAAACGACTAAGGAGATGAAAAAATTGGTTGAAATGGCACAAGTACTATTGAGAGATTTAAAGAGAAGTTTGGAAGAAAATTATGTACAAGTGATGGGACAAGTTTGTTGCCAACAAGCATCCACTAGACGACAAAAAGTGATGGACAACGGAAAAAAAGAACTAAAAGCAGTAAAATCCTTCATTGATACTTCAACGGAAGAATTAAGTGTCTATATTGAAGGTAAATTTGGAGAAAAGGTGAAAAAAGTATTTGATGAACAAAAACACCAATTAAAAAGTTACTGACAGACTATAGACAAAAGCTGTTCCAAACACGAAAGCCCGAGTTTGGAACAGCTTTTTATCTGCTTCATTTCGAGTTTTTGGACAAAAAATAAAGGCTCTTTGTCTTTTCTATAGCTATGTCGTTAATTTCTTTAAATTCATTGTAGCAGACACAAGCATTATATGCGTCGCGACTTTTTCTAAGTTTCGAAACTCGGTTCAACGCATCCCATACTTTTCTTTTGCATCCGCGAATATTCGTTCAATCGTTTGTTTTCGTTTTTTGTAAATCGATTTATTTTGATTAATTAGACGAAGATGTTTTGCTTCATTCATCATCCTAAACATGTCTCGTGATGACTCGTTCAGTCTTTATCTACAGTCTGACAGCAACTAAAAAATTGCTGATATTTTTTTCTTATTCTATGAACGCTTGATTTAAACATTAGAATAAGTTATAGTATGTAGCGATACTTTGAAAAAAAGAGGGAAACAATTTTGGAAAAACAATCCATTTATGGTTTAACAATTGAAGAATTAACCGCATGGTTTTTAGAAAATGGAGAAAAAAAATTTCGTGCGGCTCAAGTTTGGGAATGGCTATATATAAAGCGCGTGAGAGATTTCTCAGAAATGACTAACTTATCGAAAAATTTAATTGCCAAGTTAACGACACAATTTATGATCAATCCATTAAAACAAATGGTTGTACAAGAAGCCTCGGACGGAACAGTAAAATATTTATTTGAGTTACCGGATAAAAATATGATTGAAACCGTATTGATGAGACAAGAATATGGCTTGTCCGTGTGTGTGACTACCCAAGTAGGCTGTAACATCGGCTGTACCTTTTGTGCGAGTGGTCTTTTAAAAAAGAATCGCGACTTAACTGCTGGTGAAATTGTGGCGCAAATCATGATGGTTCAGCATTATTTTGATGAGCGACAAAAAGGGGAACGAGTCTCTCACGTTGTTGTGATGGGAATTGGAGAACCTTTTGATAACTATGATAATGTGATGAATTTCTTGCATATTATCAATGAGGCAAAAGGATTAGCAATTGGTGCACGTCATATCACTGTGTCAACTAGTGGATTGGCTAATAAGATTAAAGAATTTGCCAATAACGGGCTGCAAGTGAATTTAGCAATCTCGTTACATGCGCCCAATAATGAAATTCGTACGTCAATCATGCGCATCAATCGCCGTTTTCCAATTGAAAAATTGATGGATGCGGTAGATGAATATCTAGAAAAAACAAATCGTCGAATTACATTTGAATATATTATGTTGAATCAAGTGAATGATCGACCACAGCATGCACAACAGCTAGCTGATTTACTGAAAGATAAAAAGAAACTTACTTATGTAAATTTAATTCCCTATAATCCAGTTAGTGAACATGATCAATACACAAGAAGCACCAAAGCAGACGTCTTAAAATTTTATGATGTATTGAAAAAAAATGGAGTTAATTGTGTTATTCGTAAAGAACATGGAACAGATATTGATGCAGCCTGCGGACAATTGCGCAGTAAGCAAATGAAAAAACACATTTTTGAATAAAAAAACCGCAAGAGTAGCCGAGTTCGATCAGTTAAAGTAAAAGATGACTGGTCGCGCTCGGTTAATTTTATTAAAGAAATTTTTTTATAGTTTTCGTTTAGAAAAAATGTGGACTAACGAGAGTTACGCTTTTTTATTTGAATTCAATCATTTATTTGAGCATTGAAAATACAAACTACTTCTTAAGATAAATTTGCACTAGCAGCATAAGAAACATTTTCTTATTTATTGGTAGAAGACTTGCTTACTACGAGCATAACCTTTTCTCTTTTTAATCACAGACTGTTAAAATAAGCAAAAAGAGAGGAATGGCTATGATCATTAGTGAATTTGAACATGAGGATTTAGGATTAAGAGACCAGTTGGCTTGATCTTTTAAGATTAGTAGATTAGTGCAGCTCGATGAGTATGGCAAAGATTCAGTGGAAAAAGTAAAACAATTGATGGCATCTGAGTGTATTGCTGTATCGGCTATTGAAGCAGGTAAGCTGATTGGTTTTGTAGGAGCAATTCCTTTTTAAAAGCTATAGCTTGGTGCAAACCACCCTTTTGAATTGAAGGGTGGTTATGATTTCAATTTTATTTACTCGTCATTTCCAGCTTTCAATTGGTAGATTTTTGAAGGGCGTCCAATTCCTACAGGACGTTCGCCGATTTCATCAAAATATTGAAGCATGGCTTTTTTAAAATTTGAGTGATCGATCATTTTAAAGTCAATTCCCAAGAATTTTGCAAACACCTTACGTGCTTCTGTAATCGTAAAGTCTTTTCCTAAGACTTGTAAAACTTGTGGTTCGTGTTCCATTTTGTTTACGACGCGTTTAAAAGCTTTGAGGATGATTTCACTGTGGTCAAACGCCAAAGTGTCTTTTCCAGAAGATTTACCTGTGAGTAAGTTCAAAGAAATAGCTACATTATTGCTTGTTAAGTGAATGGTATTGCCTTCACGTTCTAACGTAAACCAACGGACTTCTTTTGCATCATCGCCTGCGATCAAAGGTTCTTCACCGATAAAAGCTAAGTAACTAACTGTTACGACCCATCCACGAGGATCACGATTTGGTGTGCTAAATGTGTGTAATTGTTCAATATTTTCTTGCGAGATAACGACACCTGTTTCTTCTTTTGTTTCACGCAAGACACTTGCACCTGTAGATTCATTTTTTTGTACGAATCCTCCAGGCAAAGCCCATGAGTTGCGATACGGATGGCTCTTTCTTTTTATAAGCAAGATTTTTAACTGATCTTCTTCTTTGTTGTAACACATCAACACGATATCTACAGTCAAAGAAGGTTTATCATATTCCGGACGTTTTTGTTTGTGATACCAAGCAAGAAAATCCGCTTCACTTGCTTCGTGTTCATAATACAATTTTTCTTCTTCTTTAGAAGCAAATTTTTTCATTTTTCTAACCTCCCTGTGACTTTTTTAGTTTAAAAGTCCTTTTTTCTCATTTTAGCAGACTTAAAAAAAAGTTTGCATTATATTACGTATTATATGTGAAATAAAAATGGCAAGATCAAATTAAATAAGAAGAAAAGCAGGTAAAAAGGTAAAATTTTTTGCTTTTCTTCACGAATGGCAAAGAAGCCGCATAAAATGATGTAGACATCTAAAGCGAATCGGAGGAGCTTAGAAGTCCAAATAAAGCTGTTTAAATTTCCATGAAGATTGAAATAGCCATACATTCGCATATAAAAATAACTAAATAGTAAGTGGAGAAATGAAAGAAATGCCATACTGATCGTAAAATAAAGATATTTTTTTTGCATGATTTTCAACCTTTCTTATACAATGAGCTTAAGTCCCAATAGTAAATCATTTTATAAATGACTAATAATGTAGTAATGGGAATTTTTTTGTGAAGTTAGTAGTAAAAGAAACGTTTTGTATCTAAATCAACCCATATTTTTTAGAACTTCTTTTTTATTATAACATGTTTTAAATCAGATAATGCGACGGAAAACGGTATCTGCTAGATGGAAACGAAAAAATGGTAGCAGTCCTTTTGTTTTATGGTATACTAGCAAAGAAGTGAATTCGCATCATGCGTTAAAGGAGGAAGAGCCCCATGGCAGAAAAGGAAACTTTTTATATTACAACGCCAATTTATTATCCAAGTGGTAAGCTGCATATCGGTAATTCATATACAACAATTGCCTGTGATGCAATTGCCCGTTATAAGCGATTGATGGGCTTTGATGTGTTTTACCTCACTGGGGTGGACGAACATGGTCAAAAAATAGAAAAAAAAGCAGCAGAGTTGGGTGTTGAGCCGCAAACGTATGTGGATAAAATGGCTGCGGATGTGAAAAAATTATGGAAAACTCTTGACATTAGCTACGATAAATTTATTCGAACAACGGATGATTATCACAAAGCGGCTGTTCAAAAAATTTTTGATCGTTTGGTTAAACAAGGAGACATTTACCTTGGCGAATATGAAGGCTGGTATTCTGTTTCTGATGAAGAATTTTTTACTGAAACGCAACTAGCAGAAGTCTACAAGGATGAGCAAGGAAAGGTTATTGGCGGTAAAGCGCCAAGTGGTCATGAAGTAGAATTAGTGAAAGAAAAATCTTATTTCTTCCGTATGAGCAAATATGCTGATCGTCTTTTAGATTATTATGATGCACACCCTGAATTCATCCAACCAGAATCTCGTAAAAATGAAATGATCAATAATTTTATTAAACCCGGTTTAGAGGACCTCGCTGTTTCAAGAACCACCTTTAATTGGGGGATTCCAGTTAAAGAGGATCCTAAACATGTGGTTTACGTATGGATTGATGCTTTGTCTAACTATATTACCGCGTTAGGTTATGGTTCAGAGGATGATTCATTGTTTAAAAAATATTGGCCAGCAGATGTTCATATGGTAGGAAAAGAAATTGTGCGTTTTCACACGATTTATTGGCCGATCATGTTGATGGCCTTAGATTTGCCTTTGCCTAAAAAAGTATTTGGTCATGGATGGTTATTAATGAAAGATGGTAAAATGTCTAAATCAAAAGGCAACGTAGTTTATCCTGAAATGTTAGTGGAACGTTATGGATTAGATGCTTTACGTTACTATTTATTACGTGCAGTTCCGTTTGGTTCAGATGGAGTATTTACACCGGAAGATTTTGTTTCTCGTGTGAACTACGACTTAGCAAATGATCTTGGAAACTTGTTAAATCGTACCGTTGCGATGATTAATAAATACTGTGGCGGCATTGTTCCTGATTATGCTTCTTTGGTCACGCCTTTTGATAGCGAGTTATCGACAACTGCTGCAAATGTAGTGGGACGCTATCACGATGCCATGGAAAAAATGGAGTTTAATACAGCATTAGCGGAGATTTGGGTCTTAGTTTCTCGTGCGAATAAATATATTGATGAGACAGAGCCATGGGTATTAGCAAAAGATGAGGAAAAGAAAAAAGAATTGGATAGCGTGATGATCCATTTAGCGGAATCGCTACGGATTACTGCTATTTTATTGCAGCCGATTATGACAGAAACACCAACAAAAATCTTTAATCAACTTGGATTGAATCCAGAATTAATGAATCTAGAAGGTTTGCATTTTGGTGAATTTCCTTCGGGGACAAAAGTTACAGTCAAAGGAACGCCTATTTTTCCACGGCTGGACATGGAAAAAGAAGTTAGCTATATTCAAGAAAAAATGTCTGAAGGAACGCAAACAAATGAAGAGTCTGTAAAATGGGATCCAGAAGAAACAGAACTTGTTTCCAGCAAAGATAAGCAAATTAAATTTGATGTGTTTGAAAAAATTGAGTTAAAGGTAGCCGAAGTGATTGACTGTCAAAAAGTTGAAGGAGCAGATAAGTTGTTGCAATTCCGATTAGATGCAGGAGATAAGCAAGACCGTCAAATTTTATCCGGTATTGCTGAATTTTACCCGGATCCAAGTGAATTGATTGGTAAAAAGTTAGTGATTGTAGCAAATTTAAAACCACGTAAAATGCGTGGACAAATTAGTCAAGGAATGATTCTTTCGGCAGAAGCATTAGATGGGTCGTTACAAGTCGTCGAAGCACCAAAATCTATGCCCAATGGTTCGATAGTGGCTTGATTTTTTGAATAGAAAAAAATATGCGCTTATTTTTAGTTTGTAGACAAAAGTATCAATTGCCTGTTTGTATAAAAGGTAAAGCAGATGCTTTTGTCTTTTTTTGTGGAAAATAAACGAGTATGAGAACGTCTGATCATTTGTCTACTTTTATTTAATATACATCTGTATTTTTCCTAATTGATGAAAAAAGAGCTCTTTAATTATCCGGCTTTGAAAGAATTTTTATCTGCCTGTACGATAAGAATGAGAACTTAAGCTGCAACTATCTAATAATAGCTGCTTTGATAAAAATTTCTGAAAAATAATGGAAAAATAGAATATTCTCAGTTATACTAAATTTTATATTAAAATCCATAAAAAGGAGATGCGAATGAACGGTAAGTTAAAACGTGAAATTAATTTATTTGGAGCATTAGCTACTGTTATGGGAACAGTTATTGGTGCAGGCGTTTTTTTTAAAACGGCGGCAGTTACTGCCAGTACGCAGTCTACAAGTTTGACATTGTTTGCGTGGCTGTTGGGCGGATTTTTAACAATCTGTGCGGGATTAACTGTAGCTGAACTTGCTACGGCTATCCCTGAAACGGGGGGAGCTGTAAAATATATCGAAGCAGCTTATGGAAAGCTCCCAAGTTTTTTACTAGGGTGGTCACAAAGTTTGATTTATTTTCCGGCCAATATTGCCGCATTATCCATCATTTTTGCGACGCAGTTGACAAATTTATTGCAATGGTCTACAGATGATCGTTTACCCATTGCTATAGTTACAGCCATTTCAATTACAGGTCTAAATTTATTAGGAACTAAAATGGGTACGTTTGTACAATCGACTACTTTAGTGATTAAACTGATTCCTCTAGCAGTTATTGTTATTTGGGGATTGTTAACGCCTAGTAATAGTATGATGCAATTATTTCCAGTTATAGCTGGAAAAGATGCTTCTTTTATGGAAGGATTAAGCAGTGCGTTGTTGGCTACGTTATTTGCTTACGACGGATGGCTAGGTGTAGGTGCCATCGCTGGTGAAATGAAACATCCTGAAAAGAATTTGCCGAAAGCTATTATTTTAGGTTTAAGTTTTGTGACAGGAGTTTATCTTTTAATTAACTATGTTTTTTTAAAAATGTTACCGATAAATCAACTTGCTAGTAATCTCAATGCGGCGTCAGATGCTTCAGGCGTTATTTTTGGTTCTATTGGTGGGAAAATTGTGACAATCGGCATATTAATTTCTGTATATGGTGCGCTAAATGGATACACATTAACAGGAATACGTATTCCTTATGCTATGGCGTTGGAAAATGAGTTGCCTTTTAGCAGCCAATTAACAAAGCTTTCAAAAAAATTTACGGTTCCGTATACCCCAGCAATTTTTCAGTTAGTGATAGCATGCGTTATGATGAGTTTAGGGTCATTTGATTTTTTAACGGATATGTTAATATTTGTGATGTGGCTATTTAGTTTATTAATTTTTATTGGAGTATTTATTTTAAGAAAGAAACAACCAAATCTTTTACGTCCGTATAAGGTTCCTTTGTACCCAGTGATTCCTTTAATTGCTATCTTTGGTGCGGTTTTTATTTTGGGAATGACGTTACTTACTCAAACAGGTCTTGCCTTAATTGGTATCGCGGTGACTTTGTTAGGTATACCAGTTTATTATTATAAAAGTAAATGAGTACTTTTAAATTAGAATCTGTGAGGAAAGAACGTCACAGATTCTTTATTTTGCAAGAAAAAATTTTTTATCAAGAACGCTTGATTTTTGTCTTTACTACTATTTCCTTAATTGCATATATGCTAAAGTAAGGGAGAAAAGTTTTATATCTAGAAATATTTTTTGAGAAAAATTATTAGATAAATAAGATCTTACGAGGAGAGATAGAAGATGATATTTGATTCTCATACTCATTTGAATGTGGAACAATTCAATGAGGATATTCCAGAAACGATTGAACGAGCAAAAAAATTAGGTGTATCTAAAATGGCTGTGGTTGGGTTTGATACACCAACCATTGATAAATCGTTAGCACTTAGTCGTGATTATCCTAATTTATACAGTATTATTGGTTGGCATCCAACAGAAGCAGGAGGCTATACAAAAGAAATTGAAGTAAAACTTCAAGAACAATTGACTACACCAAAAGTTGTTGCTCTAGGAGAAATTGGCTTGGATTATCATTGGATGCAAGACCCTAAAGAGATTCAAGATCGGGTTTTTCGTAGACAAATAGCGATTGCCAAAGAAATGAATTTACCAATTAGTGTTCATACTAGAGAAGCGCTTGAAGATACGTATAAAATTTTAAAAGAAGAAAATGTACGGGATATTGGCGGTATTATGCACAGCTTTAGTGGGAATGTAGAATGGGCCAAGAAATTTCTTGAATTAGGCATGCATCTTTCTTTTAGCGGTGTAGTGACGTTTAAAAAAGCGACAGACGTACAAGAAGCAGCCATGAATGTACCTCTTAATCAAATGTTAGTCGAAACAGATGCACCATATTTAGCACCAGTTCCCTATCGTGGAAAACGTAATGAACCTGGCTATACACGTTATACTGTAGAAAAAATCGCCGAGTTGCGCCATTTAACAATGGAAGAAGTGGCTGGTCATACGTGGAAAAATGCCCATCGCTTGTTTAGGTTAAATGAAAATGACTAAGATGAAGATTGAAGAAATCATAGTTGTTGAAGGAAAAGACGACACAAGAAGATTGCAAGAAGTAGTGAATGCTGACACGATCGAAACGATTGGTTCTGCGATTAATGAAGAGATTTTGATGCAAATTGAGCATGCACAGGAAACGCGTGGTGTCATTATTTTTACGGATCCGGATTTTTCTGGAGAAAAAATTCGCAAGACGATTATGGAAGCTGTTCCGCAAGCCAAGCATGCTTTTTTACCGCGTAAACAAGCTCAACCAAGAAAAAAAGGTAGTCTTGGCGTAGAACATGCAAGTGATGAAGCCATTTTAGAAGCTTTGAAAAAAGTGGTGACACCTGCTGTGACTGAGGAATTGACTGAAATACCAAGAGAGGTACTTATTGCTCATGGATTAATTGCAGGAGCAAAAGCAAAGGAAAAACGGGAAAAACTAGGTGATGAATTGAGAATCGGTTATACGAATGGTAAACAGTTGGAGAGGCGTTTAAAAATGTTTCGAATTACACCAGAAGAATTTGCACGAGCAATGAAAAAAGTGGAGGAACAAGATGAGTGAACAGCGTGATATTGCGACACCTTCTAGAACGAAAGAAATCTTATTAAAACATGGATTTTCATTTAAAAAAAGTTTAGGGCAAAATTTTTTAACGGAGCCTAATATTTTAAAAAAAATTGTTAAGACTGGAAATATCAATGAACAAACGAATGTGATTGAAGTGGGACCGGGAATTGGCGCGTTGACGGAACAACTAGCACGAAATGCTAAACAAGTTGTGGCTTTTGAGATTGATGATCGTTTGATTCCCGTGCTAAAAGAGACATTGGCGATTTATCAGAACGTGACCGTTATCAACAAGGATATTTTAAAAACAGACTTAAAGCAAGAAGCTGTTGCTTGCTTTGAACAAGAGTTACCCATTAAAGTAGTAGCTAATTTGCCTTATTACATCACGACTCCGATCATGCTACATTTTTTAGAATCAGATTTGTTGGTAGAAGAAATGGTTGTAATGATGCAAAAAGAAGTAGCTGACCGAATTTCTGCTAAGCCGGGAACCAAAGCTTATGGTTCTTTGTCGATTGCGGTTCAGTATTATATGGAAGCCGTCGTTGCTTTTATTGTTCCTAAAACGGTGTTCATGCCACAGCCAAACGTTGATTCGGCAATCTTAAAGTTAACGCGAAGAAATAAGCCGGCTGTGACAGTCACAGATGAAAAATCTTTTTTTCGTTTAACGAAAGCTGCTTTTAATCAGAGAAGAAAAACATTATGGAATAACTTGCAAGCCGTTTATGGCAAAGAGGAAGAAACGAAAACATGGTTGGCGAAAAGTTTAGCACAAGCACATATTGATCCTAAACGTCGTGGTGAAACGCTTTCAATAGAAGAGTTTGCTGCTTTAAGTAATGCAATGGTAGAAAAATAGAGAAAAATTGTTGGATGCTTCACTTAGTTGGGTATTCAACAATTTTTATGTGTAGGTGTCTTGACATGTTTCCTAACTGAAGTTAAAATAAGACGACACAAATATGTCAAGACATATAAGGAGTGAAAGCAAATGAAAAATAATTCTGTACGTTCACTGACAATTTCAGCCTTGCTAATAGGGTTGGGAGTAATCATTCCTATGGTTATGCCTAAAATCATGATTCCACCTGCTTCTTTTACCTTAGCTTCTCATGTACCTATATTTCTAGCGATGTTTTTTTCACCAACTATTGCAATTACAGTAGCTTTAGGGACCACCTTTGGTTTCTTTTTGACTACTCCGGTTATTATTGCACTTCGCGCATTATCACATCTTGTTTTTGTCATGATTGGTGCGTGGTATTTGCAAAAAAAGCCTGATATTGTTTTAAAAAATGGACAGTTTACTTTAGCTAATTGGCGTTTTCAAGGATTCAATTTGTTGATAGGTATTATACATTCACTGGTTGAAATGCTTGTTGTGAGTGCATTTTTCTTTGTAGGTAATTTGCCAGAAACTTACTATTCGCAAGGCTATTTTTATACAGTATTTATTTTGATGGGAATTGGCGGTTTGATCCATAGCTTAGTGGATTGCACGATTGCTTATTTTATAGCCGGTACTTTAAGTAAATCCTTTAATTTTCCTGTTTTTATGAAAGCCAAAAAAGTAAGTCAACAAAAATTAGCAACAAAAAGAATAAAAAAGCAGTTTAGTTGATTAATTGTAAGAATTTACAGAGAAATTGTGATTAAAAACAATAAGATAAATGGATAATAAATTTAGCTTTAAAAAACAGAAGAAATCTCAGAACTTTTATTCGGAGATTTCTTCTGTTAATTTATTTTTATAGTGAGTAGAGCAATTGCATGCATAAGATTTGACGTAGGGGGTTAAACTAAGGTGATCACTTCTTCCGTATCTTTGTCAAAGAAGTGACCTTTATTGATATTAAATGCTAATTCAACCATTTCTTTCGGTTTGTGGAAGTCTCTGGCATCTACTCTAGAAATAAATTCTGTTGTTCCAGTTTTTGTATAAAGCATGGTTTCAGCACCTAATAACTCGGACACGACGACTTCTGAACGAACTACTGCTTCTGGTTGCGCTTCTAATACAACTTGTTCGCTGTGAATATCTTCCGGACGAATGCCAAAAACAATTTCTTTGCCTTCATAACCTTTTTCGACTAATATTTTATTTTTTCCTTCTGGAATAGTTAATTGAAGACCTAATCCATCAGAAATAATACCTTTATTTAACATAACATGGAAGAAGTTCATCGCCGGTGAACCGATAAAACCTGCGACGAACATATTCACCGGGGTGTCATAAACTTCTTTTGGTGTTCCAATTTGTTGAATGAATCCGTCTTTCATAATTACAATCCGATCAGCCATGGTCATGGCTTCTGTTTGGTCATGGGTGACATAAATTGTTGTAGTTTCTAAACGTTGGTGTAATTTTGCAATTTCAGCCCGCATGGCTACCCGTAATTTTGCATCTAAATTTGACAATGGCTCGTCCATCAAAAAAACTTTTGCATCACGAACAATGGCTCGTCCTAATGCCACGCGTTGACGTTGACCACCGGATAAGGCAGCGGGTTTTCTTTTTAAGTAGTCGGTTAATCCTAAGATTTCAGCTGCATTTTCCACCCGTTTTTTAATGTCTGCCTTGTCATATTTTCTGAGTTTTAAGCCAAAAGCCATGTTATCAAAAACAGTCATATGTGGGTACAATGCATAATTCTGAAAAACCATCGCGATGTCACGATCTTTTGGTGCTACATCATTCATCACTTTCCCACCGATGCTTAGTTCACCTTTTGATATATCTTCTAGTCCAGCAATCATTCGTAGCGTTGTTGATTTTCCACAGCCAGAAGGACCGACAAAGACAATAAATTCGCGATCATCAATTGTCAAATTAAAGTCAGTGACAGAATAATTTTCTGCGTTGTCATATTTTTTGTATACGTGATTCAAAGCCATTTTTACCATCTCGTTATTTCCCACTTTCCTTTTTAATTAAATGTTTTCGTTAAGTATAATTGAAAGCGCTATTTTTAGACAATGTCAAGTTGAACAAGAATAAATTTGTTTTTTTGGTCAAGTTGCCTATTTTTGAGGTAGAAGGGTGAAAAATACTGTTTAACAAAAAAAGGAAAGTAAAAATGAGAATTGCTTTCACAACACACGATCGTAAAAAGCCATTGATGATCAATGGAGAGGACTATAAAGCACCTTAGAAAAACATGAATTATTTGCAATGGGGACGACTGGCGGAAAAATCATGGGAACTACCGGATGACAGGTGCATCCCTTTAAATATGAGCTGTTAGATGTCAATCAACAGATAGGAGTCATGATTTCAGAAAAAATAGTTAGATTTGGTTCTTTTTTGTGTGATCTTTTGGTCACTCAATCTCATAAACTAGATGTGATTGCTTTGATTGTTCGATGTTTACGAAATTCCGCTAGCTACGGATAAGGAAACCGCAGAATTTTTATTAAAAGGATTAGAAGCGAGTTATTTAAATTTTCGTGTGGTGGTATATGAATAAAAAACATTAACAAATTTCTAAATAACGTTTGTTTTTTAATAGATATTAAGCCACTATTTCTAATAAATGTGTAATTATTAACGAACATAATAGCGAATTAATTTAACAACATATGTTTTTTATTTACAGATAGCGATCCATATGCTATAGTTTTTTTGGGAATTTTATTCTCAAATATAAAACAGAGTAGAAAATAAAGCGTTAAGTGCTGGGAGGATGGGATGTTGCCTCTTTGACGAAGGATCAAAGGATTATTGAGATTCGCGGTTTTATTTTCGCATTCGCTGCATATACACGATGTAGCAGCTCTTAAAGGAGATGCTAGGAAATGAATAAAAATAGATTAGATGCACGTATGATTGCTACGATGGGCTTACTGATTGCCTTAATGGTTGCTTTATCCCGGTTGGTAGCGATCGAAACCCCTTTTATCAAAGTAAGCGTGACGTTTATTCCACAAATGGTCATGGGTATTCTTTTCGGACCTTTATGGTCTGGTTTAGGGGGAGTGTTGGCTGACTTAGTCGGAATGGCTTTATTTTCAAAAACGGCTTTCTTTATCGGTTTTACACTGAATGCTTTTATTGAAGGGGCAATTTATGGTTTCTTTTTTTATCGAAAGGAAATTACTTGGAAAAAGTCATTATTGGCTACGCTATCTGTCACGTTGCTTATTAATTTAATATTAACACCTTTATGGCTAGCGATGATGTATCATGTGCCATTATTTAGCTGGGTTGTCTGGGCGCCGAGATTATTAAAAACGGTGATATGGATACCAATTCAAACGATTGCTATGTATTACGTTGGTCGCAGCATTCCATATAAAAAGATATTAAAAAATTTAACGATACGCGCAAAATAATGAATGAAAAAAGCTACTTTCCCATCCCAGAAGGCAGCTTTTTTCATTTACATGTTTATAAAATGAATAACATGACTGAAAAACGATATGGTAAAAAATATAAGAATACCTAGAATGGATAAACTATGTGTTATCTATTTATTTGTTTTGTAAATTGTGCTTGATAGAGTTGATGGTAGTGACCATCTTTTTGTAATAACTCTTCATGGGTGCCCATTTCGACGATGGCTCCATGATCCATGACGAGAATTTGATCTGCATTTTTGATCGTTGACAAACGATGAGCAATAACGAAACTGGTTTTGCCTTTCATCATCGTTAAAAAAGCATCCTGAATTTTCTTTTCTGTTAAAGTGTCGACCGAACTAGTTGCTTCATCAAGAATCAACATAGGTGGATTACTAATCATCGTACGAGCAATTGTCAACAACTGTCTCTGACCATCTGATATTTTAAGATTTTGACCACCAATTTTTGTGGCTAGTTTTTCAGGCAAACGTTCCACAAATTCATACATATACGAAGCCTTTAATGCTTGATAGATTTCTTCATCACTTGCATCAGGGTTTCCATATTGGAGGTTGGCTCTTAAGGTGCTATCAAATAACCAAGTATCTTGTAGAACCATTCCAAAACTTTTGCGCAAGGAATCTCTTTGAATATCTCTAATATCATATCCATCAATAGTAATTGCTCCTACTGTCGGATCGTAAAAGCGCATCAACAAATTGACTAAAGTGGATTTTCCAGCACCAGTTTTTCCGACAATTGCAATGGTTTGACCTGGTTTTGCAACAAAATTGAAATTTTCAATTAAGCGTTGACTAGGCTCGTAGGAAAAAGAAACATGATTGAATGCAACTTCTCCTTGAATCGTTGCAGGATTTAATATATAGGCATTTGATTCATCTGGTGTTTCTTCTGATTGATCCATTAATTCAAAGGCGCGCTCTAAACCAGAAAAAGCAGTCTGAATTTGGGTGGTGATTCCAGAGAGTTCAATGAAAGGTTTTGAAAACTGGCTAGCATAAATCGTAAAGCTAGAAATAATTCCAATGGTAATTGTGGAGCCACTTCTTAATGCAAGTAAGCCACCAATTAATCCAATAGAAAGATAAGCTAAATGATCGACAAAGCGAGAAGAAGGATTGGTTAAAGAAGAAGAAAATTGAGCTCGTTGCCCTTTTTCATATAAATCGGCGTTTAATGCTTTAAATTGTTGTTGACTTTTTTCTTCTTGTTGAAAAGCTTTAATAATTTTTTGATTTCCAATGCGTTCAGTCATAAAACCTGAGATATTTCCGATAATCTTTTGCTGCTTGTCAAAGTCATTTTGTGATGCTCGAGCGACTCCCCAACTTACAAGAAAAATAATCGGTGTGGAACATATGACTACTATAGTAAGTAAAGGACTAAGGTGTAGCATAAAAACGAAAGACAAAATGATGATGGCTACTCCAGTAAATAATTGATTAAAAGCCGATGAGATGGCAATTGAGATGTTGTCCATATCATTGGTAAAACGACTGACGATATTTCCATGAACATGTTGGTCATAGTAACGTAGTGGTAACTGATTTAAATGAGCAAAAGCGTCTTTTCTTAGTTTTGCTACTGAAAGATAAGCTAAGCGATTGCTTAGTACTTGAATGAACCACTGACTAATCACATTGATTAGTACAATCACGCCAAATAGTAATAAAAGATGAAATAATTGGATAAACCTTACTTGTTTTGTGCCAATCATTTGATCAATGCTTTGTCCAATTAATAACGTCATGATAACCGTAGCGATACCATTAATGATGCCTAAAAAAGTGGCTACCCAGATGTTTTTTGAATAAGCGGTAAGGTAAGGGACGAAGCGTTTAAAAGTCTGCCAAGGGAATCTTTTTGGTTTCATTTTATTTTTCCTCCTGTGATGCGGCAATTTCACGATAGGCTGGTGAATGTGTCAATAGTTCTTCATGAGTGCCTTGTGCAATGATTTGGCCTTGATCCATCACAAGTATTAGATGAGCTTCTTGAATGGAACGAACGCGTTGAGAAATAATAATCACAGTATTGTTCAATGAAGTTTGCAGTGCTTTTCTTAGATTTAAATCAGTTTGATAATCTAAGGCACTTAAAGAATCGTCTAAGATCAGTAATTCTGGTTTTGCAATCAGTGCACGGGCAATCGTTAACCGTTGTTTTTGACCACCTGAGAAATTCTTTCCATTTTCCAGCACTTTTGTTTCTAAGCCGTTTGGTAATTGACGTACGAAATTTTCGGCTTGAGCAATTCTTAATGCTTTCCAACACTCTTCATCTGTTGCATTTTCTTTTCCCCATTGTAAATTTTCACGAATCGTTCCAGTAAATAATACAGCGGTTTGAGGAACTTGAGCTATTTGATTTCTCAAAGAATCGAGTTTCCATGAGCGAACATCAACGGCGTCAAAAGTAATAGAACCTGCATCAACATCATAAAATCGCGGGATCAATTGAGTTAAAGTCGTTTTTCCGCTGCCAGTTGGCCCGATGATTCCTAAAACAGTATCTCGTTTCAAAGTAAACGTAACATTTTGTAAAGACAAACCTGCATTTTTCGTGTAGCGAAAATTTACATGATCAAATTGCACGAGCGTTTCTGCGTGATGATTTGGCGTAAGTGCTTCTTTTGAATCATTCATTGTATTTTTAGTTGCTAACACTTCTTTGATTCGATTACCTGAAGCTTCAGCACGTGTAAAGATGACGACTAAATTAGAAACAACGATTAAGGCTAATAACATCTGATTCATGTAATTAATTAAGGCTAATACTTCTCCTTGCTGTAAGTGACCAGTGTTTACTTTGATTCCACCTATCGTTAATAAACAAATAATGCCGATATTCATGATAAAGGTGGTGGCTGGTGATAAAAGGGCAGAGATGTTGGAAACATGTAAATAATTTTTGGCTAACGCATCGGTCTTTTTATTGAAGTTATCTTTTTCAGTTTTGGTACGAGAAAAAGCACGAATGACGCGGACACCGCTCAGATTTTGACTCACTATTTCATTTAAACGGTCTAGTTTTTCTTGTACTTTTTGATAAAGAGGGATTGTTTTTTTGATGATAAAAAATAAAATAACTGAAAAGATGGGCAATAAAGCTAAGAAAAATAATCCAATTTCCCAATCAATTATAAAGCTCATAACGACTGAGCCAATGCTTAAAAAAGGTGCACGAATGAGTAAGCGAATGACCATTGCAAGTGCTAGTTGTAATTGGTTGATGTCGTTAGTCATACGAGTAATCAAAGTATCTGTGCCAAAGTGATTTAACTCGTTATGTGAAAAAGAGTTAATTTTTTTGATTAGTTGATTTCTAAGCTCCGTACCAAATCCTTGAGAAGCAACGGAAGCATAGTATTGACAGATAATGGCACAAATTAAGCCGATTACAGACATCGCAATCATCCATCCGCCCATTTGAATGATGACATTGCGATTATGCATTTTTAGCCCGTTATCAATTAATGAGGCCATTAATAAAGGCAAAATCAATTCGAAAACAGCTTCTAAGAACTTAAAAACTGGACCTAGAATAATTTGTTTACGATAGTCTTTTGCATAACGTAATAACTGAATCATAGAGTTCCTCCTAAAATATAATGACTAAGTGAAGCAGAATAAATGAAAACTTATAGCAAAGTAAGACGTTTAACTGCTTAACAAGACGATACGAGGTTGCGACAATGTACTTTGTTTCGAAAAAGCAGAAACTTCTTTTGAAACAATTTTGTCTGTATTTTAGGTTTGAAGCTCTGTCGCAATTTAGCATTATCATTGTACAAGCAGGTACTCTCACATTGTAGCCTATGAAATTTAGAATGAAAAGTGAAGAAGTTCTTTTGCTAAAGAAACTTTATGTGAAAAGGGAACATTCACTTAGTTTTTTTCCTGCTTAATCAAAGAAACAACGAATTACTTATTGATAAAATAAATACGTTTTCTATTATTGAGGAGAGGTGAAAGGATGTTAAAAGAAAAAATCCAGCGTTATCTAGAAAATCAGACCGCATTTATTGATTTAACGCGATTAAGTGAAGTTTTTACAGCAAACGATTTAGCAGAACATTTCAACGTAAAGCGTAATACGATTAGCAATTATCTTAATCAGTTAAATGAAGAAGGGGTTCTAGTTAAAATTAATTCACGACCTGCTTACTATTTTCATAAAGCTGCTTTTGAGTATCAGTTTTTTGCGTTAAGAAAAATGTATTATGCAACAATCAAAGAAATTTTAGCAGAACAGCCGATTTTTGCTTGAAGTAAGGATTTGTTTTCATTAGTGATTGGGCACGACGCCAGTTTAAAAGAAGGAATCGAGCAAATTAAAACGGTTTTGGTTTATCCAGAAGCTGGACTGCCTGTTTTGCTTACAGGGGAAAGCGGAACGGGGAAAAGTTTTTTAGTGAACATGATTTATCGATATTGTTTAGCTTATGATCTATTTCCAGAAAATGTTCCGTTTGTGACAATAAACTGTGCACAGTATGCGAATAACTCGGAACTATTGACAAGTAATTTATTTGGACATGTTCAGGGTGCTTATACTGGAGCCACTCAAGATAAAATAGGGGCTTTTGAAGCAGCTGATGGCGGAATGTTGTTTTTAGACGAAGTTCATCGATTAAGCCCTGAAGGACAAGAAAAATTATTTACTTACTTAGATCAAGAAATCATCTACCGTATGGGAGATACCAATCAAATAAAGAAAGTAAACGTGCGTCTCTTTTTTGCTACGACGGAAGAAGTCACGATACCTACTTTTTTGCGTAGAATTCCTTTTAAAATTGATTTTCTTTCATTGAAAGCTCGCAGTAAAGAAGAACGATTAGAATTGATCTATGCTTTTTTTCTAAATGAACAGCGTACCATTAAACGACCGATAAAAGTAAGCGGTCAAGTTTTGTCGCTACTAGCAAATCAAAATTTTTTAGGAAATATCGGTGAATTGAAAATAGTGTAAAAGTAGCGGTAGCTAAAGCTTTTACAGAACAAAAAGAGGAAGACAGCTTATCAATTAAGTTGCAGCATTTACAAAAATTTCCCTTTTTTTAGGTGAAGACGAGCAGCGAATATTGGCAGAAAGAGTTGCCAATCTATTGCTCAAAATTTGTGCAAATGACACATTAATTGATACTAAAGATTATTTCATTGAAGGAATTGATGAAAAGTACCGTGGGCGCATACTTTCTTATTTACTGATGCATGCTGTTACGCAGCGAATAGCTGCACATATCGAACAATTAAACTGTCATCCATTGGAAATCAGAAGATATTACCGGCAATTTGCGTATTAAACGGAGAAATTTTATCTTTTCAACTCGTTAAAATTGAATAAAAGAAGTTCTAAAAACTGACTTTTGAAAAAGAAGATCAAGATGCTTTGTCATTTCTAGTTTTTCACAATAAATTACTCATACCACTTGCTGAAATGGTTAAATAGCTGCTAGTGGTATGAGCTTAATTAATGTAAACGGTTATTTGAATGGCATTAATTTAAAAGGTTAGTTATTCGTTAATTCAGTTAAAGCTGTTCGTGGTTGGATATTGGCATCAATGACATTATAAAAAGCATTTGGTGTGTTTGAAACATCCCATACAGCTAAAATGACATGGTAGCCGATATGATCACCGGGAATATTGATTGTTTGTGTGGGATTTGTTTTGGCTTCCTCACCATTCATAGGTACTTCTCCGATCAATTCAAGTTCGTCACGTGAGAGAGGTTTGTTTTGGTTCCAACCATTTTTAGTAATGTAGTAATGGAACTTGGTAGTTGGATGTGTTTGTGTAAACGTCCAAGTGAATTTGGTTGGGCCGGTAGTAACATTTTGTTTTGTCCAGAGGGTAGATGTTTGTTTGTCCATTTCAAACCCTTTCACACCATTTGCAGAAGCAATTTTTCCATCGGCAGGCCCTGCTGCGGGAAATCCTTTCAATGCTTCTAACGATTGTGGTTCATCAATGACTGCACCATACTTTAGTTTAGCGGCTTCCTGATCAATTCTTTTATCTAAGCTTCCTTGATAACCACGACTAATAGGGCTTTTTACATAACCGTGAGCAGAAACGTTGACGGATGATGCTGCGGTTAATCCTGTTGTTGCTAAAACCATTCCTAATACGAATAAAGAACTTTTTTTCATTTTTATTCCCCCAATAACTTTATTTTTTTGAAAAATATCTTTCGATTACTTAGTATAACGTTTTTTATTAATAACGTTTATTTTGTATGTTAATGCAACAAAACAAACGAGTAGAAAATTAAAAGCAACAACGTTTCTTTGAATTTGGCTTAGTTGATGTTCTAGTAGTATAAAACTTCTTCAAGAATTATTTTATATCGAAAACAACAAGAAAAGAGATAGTTAAATCGGATAAGGAGACTTTTTAAGTCACTCTATCCGATTTTTTAGAAAAAACCTTTTTGTTATATATATTAGAAATCACAATTTTAAGTAAAGATAAATTTATAAATCGTTTTCATATGCTAAAAATGAAAGATTAAGAATTTTTGAAAATATATTTTTCTACTTAACTAGGAACTTTTTTCAAAGAACTTCTCATAAGTGAAGTTTTTAATTTGTTAAAGTATTCTTTAGCGGCAGATAATTCTAACCAATCAAAAAAAAGCAAACCTTGTTCAATCTCATGTATAGCTGATTGATCGCCATCTGCTAGTTTATCTAAAGCGGCAAACATTTTATAATGTGCCATATCTAAAGAACGTTTGTGTTTTTGTGCCATGCGTTTTAATTCTTGTAAAAAATGTTTCCGTAAAATCACTGAATGGCGTTTAAATGAAAGACGTAAGCCATTTAGAATAAAATTGGAGAAAAGATTTTGGGAGTAAGTAGCATCTATGTAAGTTTTCATTTTCGAAACGCTCGTTTGAAATGAATGAATAATGTATTGATCATCAAAAATAAATAAACAATTTGCAAAAATTGTTAATTCAAAATGGCCCCAAGTTTCAATTTTTTCAAGGTAGTTTTTTATAACAGTGATTTCCTCCTCAATCTCCGGAGTAATTTCTGATTGATGGTAGCGATAATTCATAATTAGTTTTCGTTGTGCATAGATTAGCCGATAGTAGATATTTCCTGTTTTTCCATATTCATTTAGTAATTCTAATTCTTGCTCTGGGGTAATTGTATTGGCTGAAATGAAATAATTAGTTAATTTTTGTTTGTTAGTAAGAGAATTATTATTAAGAAGGAATTGATATTCTTCTAAAGAAACATTCATCCGTTCAAGGTAATTAACTAATAGTTCAAAGCTAATTTTTGTACCACGAGATTCAAAAGCTGCAAGCGTTCCACGTTGAGAGATTCCACGAGTGAGCTGTTCTTGCGTTAGACCACGTTCTTTTCTTAATTTACGAATGAGAGAAGAATGATTTTTCATATATAAACCTCCTAATGTTTTTTTTAAATCATAACATAATTATTATGTAATTTTAATAAATTGTCATTTTCGTTGATTATTTATTAAAAAGTGCGTACTTTTAGAGGATTTGTTGCAAGAGCATACAAATCGCTACGATTGTTTTTATTTATGTTTTAATATGTTATGTAAACAAAAAAAGATGGAGGCGATTTTATGAAGAAAAAAACGTGGTTGTTCTCAATAGGAGTATTAAGTGCGCTGTTAAGTGGGGGAGTAGCTGTTAGTGCTGCTGATACAGCTGATATGATGCCTGATATTTCAAGTAAACAAATTGCAGTTGGCTATTATCATAATTGGCACGCAGGACAAGGTGCTGGCTATAAAGGAGGAAGTCCAGCAGATATTGATTTAGCAAAAGTAAATCCTTTTTATAATGTAATTACGGTTTCATTTATGAAGGGTGAAGGGATTCCTACTTTTAAACCTTACAATATGTCAGATCAAGCGTTTCGTGAAAAAGTAGCCGCTTTAAATGCTCAAGGACGGGCAGTCATTCTCTCGTTAGGAGGAGCAGATTCACATATTGAATTGCGTCGGGGACAAGAGCAAGCATTTGCCAATGAAATTATTCGTTTAGTTGAAGTATATGGTTTCGATGGTTTAGATATTGACTTGGAACAAACGGCTGTAGCTGCTGGGGACAATCAGACAGTAATTCCTGCGGCGTTAAAAATTGTTCGTGAACATTATAAGAAAGAAAACAAACATTTTATTATTTCAATGGCGCCAGAATTTCCTTATTTAAGAACGCAAGGAGCGTATGTACCGTACCTTACTGCTTTACAAAACGAATATGATTTTATTGCGCCGCAGTTATACAATCAAGCTGGAGATGGTATTAGTGTGGGGGTGGAATGGATTGCTCAAAACAATGATAATAAAAAATATGAGTTTTTGTATGGGATTTCAAAATTATTGAATGAAGGAGGCGGAGGGTTTACTCGAATTCCTGCAAGTAAATTAGCGTTAGGTATCCCTGCCAATGAAGATGCTGCCGCAAATGGTTATGTAAAAGACCCAGAAAAAGTTTACCAAGTGTTTGAACAAATGGAAAAAGATAAAACACCATTAAAAGGAATTATGACGTGGAGTATCAATTGGGATGAAGGAAAAAATTCATCTGGCGTAGCTTATAATGAATCCTTTGCGAAGGCTTATCAAAATCTATTCAAAGAACAAGTACCGGATACAGAAAAACCTTCTAAACCAAAGAATTTAAAAGGCACAGCTACCCAATCGAGTGTTTCATTAAGCTGGTCGGCTTCAACGGATAATGTTCGTGTTTCACATTATAATGTTTATCAAAATAATCAATTAATCGGAACAAGCGATACAACAAGTTATACGGTTACGAATCTTTCACCTGATACTACCTATTCATTTACGGTTGAAGCGGTAGATGCTTCCAATAACTGTTCCACACCTTCTGATGTCTTAAAAATTAAAACTCAAGCAGCTGCGCCGCTAGCTGTACCTTCTGCACCTGCTAATCTAGCAGTAAAAAATGTAACAAAAAATACTGTGACTCTTAGCTGGGCAGCAAACGATTCGAAAGAAGAAGTGACAAGCTATGAAATCTATCGAAACGGTGTTCGTGTTGCTACTACAAATACCCCATCGTTTGTTGATAATGGATTGTTGACTGATACAACTTATCATTATCAAATAACTGCTGTGAATGCTGCTGGTACTTCAGAAAAAAGTTCTCAAGTTACTGCAACAACTGAAGGCGAAAATCCGCAAGAAAATACTTGGTTGTTAGGTAAAAAATATGAAATTGGAGACATTGTAATGTATAAAGGACATCTTTATCGTTGCATCCAAGCACATACTGCTTCAATTGGTTGGGAACCTGACATTACTTGGGCATTATGGCAAAAGATTAGTTAAAAATAAGATGACAAAAAAAGCAGCAATCGCTAATGTTCAGAAGATTTGCTGCTTCTTTTTATCGTACAAATGGGAATAAAAAAGAAGTGAAAATATAAGTGCGGTCTTTTTTTATTCAGTTAAATTTAGACCGAATTTTCTGAAAATTAAAAAGGGAAGAGAAGGAAGTTGCTACCAGATCTTTAATCTTTTCCCTTTTTAATTATTTTTAAATCAATGAATCGTAGAAATAGGTTGAGGAAAGATAGTTTCTGTCAAAAAAGAGTGAGAAGTTTTACATTGGTGGTGAAATTGACCATTCTTCGCCCATTTGTTTTCCCTCCAATTTCTTATTTATTTGATCTACTATTTTTTATCCAGTTTAATTATAATGGATGGAGGAATTAACTGCTGAAAATGCTGGTTATTGCAACAGTATAATTGTAAAGAGTAGGTGTACTTGCAGAAAAAAGAATTAAACAAACCATTAAACCAGTAAAAATAAGTCCAATATTCTAAGCATCTATACTATAATAGATCATATCAACTATTATTTGGAGGAATTTCCATGAGACAAAAAATTGCAGTTTTAGGTCCGGGGTCGTGGGGAACTGCTTTAGCACAGACATTAGCAGAAAATGGACATGATGTTCGTATTTGGGGAAATGTCCCCGAACAAATTGATGAAATCAATCAATATCATACAAATAAACATTTTTTACCTGATTTAAAAATTCCAGAAACAATTATTGGATATAAAGAATTAGCGGATGCTGTAAAAGATGTAGATGCTGTGTTATTTGTCGTGCCGACAAAAGCTATTCGTTCCGTTGCACAAGAATTAATCGAAAAAATGAATACAAAACCGGTCATTATACATGCAAGTAAGGGGTTAGAACAAGAAACGCATAAGCGCATTTCTGAAGTAATTGCTGAAGAAATACCTGAAGAAAAAAGACAGGCGATTGTCGTTCTTTCTGGACCAAGTCATGCAGAAGAAGTCGCTGTTCATGACATTACTACCATCACTGCCGCTAGCTTTGATCAAAAAGCTGCAGCATATGTTCAAGACATTTTTATGAATGATTACTTTAGAATTTACACTAATAATGATGTGATTGGTGTTGAAACGGGTGCTGCTTTAAAAAATATTATAGCTATCGGTGCTGGTGGAATTCATGGATTGGGCTTTGGAGATGATGCTAAAGCAGCGATTATGACACGTGGGCTTGCTGAAATTAGTCGATTAGGTGTAGCGATGGGGGCCGATCCTTTAACGTTTATTGGATTAAGCGGTGTAGGAGACTTGATTGTCACGTGTACGAGTGTTCATTCTCGAAACTGGCGAGCGGGAAATCTGCTTGGACAAGGCCATAAGCTAGAAGAAGTGCTAGAAAATATGGGGATGGTCGTTGAAGGAGTGTCTACAACGAAAGCCGCTGTTGAGTTAGCTGAACAGTTAGGTGTAGAAATGCCTATTACGAAAGCTATTTATAATGTGTTGTACAAAGGTGAAGACATTAAAAAAGCTGCAAAAGAAATTATGTTGCGAGATGGTAAAATGGAAAATGAATTTTCTTTAAAATAATTATTGGCAGTTGAATGAGAGGATTAAAAAATGAAAGTGAAAAAAGCAATTATCCCCGCAGGCGGCTTGGGTACGCATTTTTTGCCTGCAACTAAGGCGATGGCTAAAGAAACGTTACCTATTGTTGATAAGCCGATCATTCAGTTTGTTGTTGAAGAAGCCTTAGATTCAGGGATCGAAGATATTTTGATTGTAACAGGAAGAGAAAAACGTACGATTGAAGATCACTTTGATGCAAATCTTGAACTAGAAGTGAATTTGCAAGATAAAGAAAAAATGGATTTATTAAAAATGGTGAAAAAAACTGAGAATGTGCATCTCCATTTTATCCGTCAATCTCGTTCAAAAGGGTTAGGTCATGCGGTTCTTCAAGCAAAAGCTTTTGTGGGAAATGAACCTTTTGTTGTGTTGCTAGGGGATGATTTAATGGTAGATCAAATTCCTTTGACTAAACAATTAATGCTTGATTATGAAGTGACACATTGCCCTACGATTGCGGCAATGGAAGTTTCACCAGAAGATACTTCAAAATATGGAATCATTGATTCAGTAATAGAAGAAAAAACGGGTAGATATCAGGTGAAAAAATTAGTAGAAAAACCATTGCCAGAAGATTCTCCATGTAATTTTGCCATCATTGGACGTTATTTGCTGACGCCTGAAATTTTTCCAATATTAGAAAGACAAAAACCCAGTGTTGACAATGAAATCCAATTGATGGATGCGATTAATCATTTAAAGTATGGTCAAAAGGTATATGCACGAGCATTTAAAGGAAAGCGGTATGATGTTAGTGATAAATTTGGGTATATAAAAGCAAATGTTGAATATGGATTGCATCATTTTGAAGTTGCAGAGGCTCTGAAAGATTATCTTGTTCGTCTTAGCAAAGAATTATGAATGCTTCAATTTTTAATGGTTTTAATTAATTTTTCCTTTTTTATGTAGAATGAAAAAGTTAAAAATATGATAGGTACAGTAAAGGTGTGTAGCGTTGCATGGAAAAACTAATTACAATTGGTCAATTTCTTCTTGATGGATTGAAATGGCTGATGGAAGGAACTCACTGGTTGTTGTTAACTCCAGTAGTGCTGATTAGTGCGTATGTTCTATTTAAAATGATAAAAAAAGGCGAATCTGTTTTAATTTTCATTTGGGCTTTAGCGACCCTTTCGATTATGTGTATGATGCTTGAGCTTGTTTTAGGTGTTCGGGTAGCAAGTTTAATAGGTGCTGCGTGTTCTTTGTTCGTTTGTATACTTGTTTGTTTGAAGAAATTTCATATTGTAAAAAAAGGGAAGCATGCTGTTTCTTCTCGTGACAAAAGAAGAAAAATAAGATAGAAAAAACAAGTGAGAGCAAAAAAACAGCATATGCTATTTTTGAATTTAGTGGTTTAAACTGCATGATATTGGCGTCTTTTATTTAATATTATTTTTTCTTCTTTTAAAGACGTTTGAACCAAGAAAAAAGTAGATAAAAAAATCCTAAGTATGTAGAACTTAGGGGAAATAATAAAGATAATTTATATGTAAAGAGAACGGACCTAGGTTTTTTAATAGTTTTGAGCTTGCACTTAACCGTGAGATTACTTAAAATGAGGAAAGATAGAAACAGTTGAATAAAAAAAGGCTCCCTGATAGTTAGCGGCAACTAACTATCAGGGAATGACCAGTCACACGCATACACCCTGACCGATCATTTGCCATAGTCAATGCATTGCATCGACCTTATTTATTGTACCTAATTTAAGGGGAAAATTCTACCCTTATAGAGATTTTTTATAAGATCGCATGCTAGTTTATTTGCTATGTCAAGGTATTGGGCAGAACGCTCAATACCTTTTTTTGTGCTTGTTTAGTAAACTTTAGCAAAGGTGAATCTAAGGAATTTTTTGTTTTTCATCTTCTTAAATTAGGTAGTTGTTTTTAGTGTGAAAGTAAAGGTAGGAGAAATCGATGAGTTTACAGTATTTTGATTATTGTCATCAATTAGAAGAAAAATTAAGGATAGGGGAACCATTAATGTTGCGGGCAGGTTCTTTGATTGCCAACCAAATTTCTTTAGGAGGTAAATTGCAGATTTTTGCAAGCCGATCTTTAATAGGTGTAGCCTTTGAATTTTGGGATCAGTTACCGGAAGTTATTCCAAGTAGGCTAATCAAAAATCCAGCAAATGGTGTTTATGAACGCTTAGAAGGAACTGGTCAAGCAATTATTGAGCAACTTTCTGTAAAAAATGAAGATATTTTTTTACTTCTTTCAAATGAAGGGAGAGAGCCATGTATTGTAGAATTGGCACAATGGATCAAGGCGAATGGGCATTTGTTGATTATTGTAACAGGTTTTGATTTGTCTAGGAGTATTAAATCACAGCATAGCAGCGGTTTAAGATTATTTGAATTTGCTGATTTAGTATTAGATAATCAAGCGAGGATGAATGATACGGTTTTATCTTTACCGGATAAAAATTTGACTATTTGTAGCAGTTCTTCGATTGCGACGTTGTTGTTATTGCAGCAAACTCTTTATTTTACAGTTTGTCAACTCATCCGTTAAGAAAAAACAAGCTAATTATAAGAGGGGATTCAAAAAATGAGTAGAATCAAATGTGAAATAAAATTCTTTATCTTATTTACATTTTTTTAATGAGAAAATGGTTAAACGTTAAACAAACATTGTTTCATTTTTGGTAGGAAAAACAGACAGTTTACCAATAAAAAGCGCTTTACAAAAAATTTTACATATAAAATTGGTATAAAAGAGACAAGAAAGAATTCATTTGAATTCTTTCTTGTCTCTTAATACACGTTGATGAAAGAGTCTTCCCCAAAACTCTTTACATTGCAATTATAGTACATTAGTTATGAATATTGCAACGAAGATTGTTCATTGATTAAAAAAAGTCTTAGATAAATAACGTTTCTATTGGTCTATCTATTTTATTCTTTGATTAATAAAGGAGGATAAATGAATATTAATAAATATTTACTTATAAAATATGTTTATATACTCTTTGATAAAATGATAAAAAATAATTTTTTTATCTTAAAATAATAAAATAAATATATTTTTAATTTAAAATTAATCATTTTTCATCAATAAAAACTAGTTTTTTAAATTTGTAAAAATTTACTTGTATAAATGTAATATATTCTTTTAATATATAATTAATGTCTAAATAATTTTTTTACTGTATAATTTTAATGGGCAAAATTTCAAATAAAAATGCAAGGTTTCTTTTTCCTATTAGGCACAATTTTTATTATGATCGCGATTGCAATTGGTTTGCAGTAAGCTAAAAAATTAATACTCACTATTTCTGAAATAGTAGAAAGGACTTTCTTATTAGTGAGTGACTAATACACAGTAATCAAAGTTAGTAGAGGTACTTAAAATAATTTTTTGCTGTTCTTTGGCGAGCTGTTTAAAACATATTTTAGAAAAATGGCGCCTATGATAACTTGGATAATGAACAGGAAAGAGGAAAAAAATGAAATTGATTCGACAAAAAGAACGAAATCAAAGTTTGGGGAACTTTTGAAAAACAATCTGAGAGCATACTGTTTGTCTGTTTGCTCTGTTGATGATACCCTAATGATAGTTAGACATGAAAAATTAAGGGAGGAATTAAGATGGCAGATTTAAAAGGTCGTTCAGAAGATGCAAAAGATAAAGTAGTTGGTGAAGGAAAAGAAGCATACGGAAAAGTCACAAATGATAAGAGTAAAGAAGCTGAAGGTAAGGCTCAATCACTTGGAGCAGATATTAAGAAAAAAGCACGCGATCTCGGTGATGAACTTAAAGAAGGCTTTGAGGATGTTAAGGAAAAATTCTCTAAAAAAGAGGATAGAAAATAAAAAATTTGAGAATTAGTTTGAGTAAATCTAAAGAAAAGATACTCTTTTTAATTTAATAAGCTAAGATCGTAGAGAAAAGGAATTAACCTAGTCTGCGGTCTTTTTTTAGTGGTAGATATCTCTAGGGGAAATTTTCAAAACTGAACTATCTTAATTAATTTTTAAGAAAATGACAGCTCCTATTTTCGTTTTTGGTAATCAGTTCAGTAAGATTTGTAAAAGGTTCAGTCAAGTAACTAGGGATAATCTAAAAATAAAAAGGGTGTAGTTCTTTCAATGATGAAAAGGATCGATGCTATTGATTTTTACACTTTTGTGTGTTGCTTTATAAAATTCATCTTATATCATTTTTTTGTAGCATGTTTAAAAGTTACTGGATAGGGAATAAAAAATGAAAACTTAAGCATAGACCTTCTTTCTTCAGAAAATTAGTATGTAGCCAATCTTGCTATAGTTATTCATAAAAATATGTTAAAATAGCTAAAGTATATTTGCAATAGATGAGTGAAGAAAATGAGCGAATATGTTCTAAAGGTTATGTGCTGCTAAGAATGAAAAGTGAAGTTTATTTTTGTTTCTTAAAAAAATATTGTTGCCTTGTTTTTTGAAAATGGCAGACGCTAGCGATTTATCTATTTTGTTGTATAATAGGAAAGAATAGTCGATTTTGATGATGTCGGCTTTTGTATTTTGAAAATAAACGATTCATTTATCCAATAAAATTTGTTTAAAACTAACAATCAGTTAATTGAAACAACTGCCAAATAGCTACTTTTTATTTGATAGCAAAAAATCATACATAAAAGGAGTATAAGCAAAGATGAGTTGTTCATTAAAATGAATCATCTATTTAATAAAAAAAGAAAATCGATGTCTTTAAACTTAGGCATCATAAGAAGAGGTGAAAGTGGTGCATACGATTAAGATTATCCCTTTAGGCGGGGTACGTGAAAATGGGAAAAATATGTATATAGCCGAAGTAGGAGAAGATATTTTTGTGTTAGATTGTGGTCTAAAATATCCTGAAAACGAATTGTTAGGAATTGATGTTGTGATTCCAGACTTTACGTATTTAGAAGAAAATGTGGAGCGAGTAGCAGGAGTCTTTTTGACGCATGGACATGCAGATTCAATTGGTGCGTTGCCTTATTTATTATCAAAGTTATCTGTGCCGGTATTTGGAACAGAGCTTACGATTGAATTAGCTAAATTAAGTGTTGGCCGAAACGAAGCAGCTAAGAGATTCAAGGATTTTCATGTAGTGGATGAACATACGGAAATTGATTTTGGTGAAACAGTGGTGAGCTTTTTCCGTACGACGCATACGATACCAGATTCTGTAGGAATTAATTTAAAAACTAAAGAAGGCAGTATTGTGTATACTGGTGATTTTAAATTTGATCAGACAGCAATTCCTATGTATCAGACTGATTATGTACGCTTGGCAGAGATTGGTAAAGAAGGAGTGTTAGCTTTGCTTAGTGAATCAGCAAATGCTGAAAATCCTGTTCCTGTAGCATCAGAATTACAAATTGCAGATGAAGTCTTTGATACCATCAAATATTGGGATGGGAGAATTATTGTTGCTTGTGTAGCAAGCAATCTTCAACGCGTCCAACAAATTCTTGATGCAGCTGACAAAGCGCAAAGAAAAGTAGTATTGACTGGACAAGACTTTGAAAGAATCATCCGAACAGCCATGCGTTTAGAAAAACTGCAATTGCCTCATGAAGATTTACTTGTTACGTTGAAGGACATGAAGAAGTATCGACCTGAAGAACTCATTATTTTAGAAACCGGACGTATGGGTGAACCAATCAAATCATTGCAAAAAATGGCTAATAAAACACATCGTAATATTAAGATTGAAGAAGGAGATCTTGTTTATATTACAACAACACCGAGCATTGCGATGGAAACAATGGTAGCTAAAACGGAAGATATAGTTTTCCGTGCAGGAGGAACTGTGAAATTAATTTCTGAAAATATGCGTGTTTCAGGACATGCGAATCCCAATGATTTGCAATTGATGCTTAATTTCATGAAACCGACCTATTTTATTCCTGTACAAGGTGAATATCGTGAATTAGCGGCTCATGCGGATCTGGCTCATACTGTGGGTATTCCTTATAAAAATATTTACATTACAGGTCGTGGTGATGTCTTAGAATACAAAAATGAACGAATGAGTGTGTCAGGAACGATTAGTGCTGAAAACGTGATGATTGACGGTCTAGGAATTGGTGATATCGGCAACATCGTTTTGCGCGATCGTAAAATATTGTCAGAAGATGGTATTTTTGTGGCGGTGGTGACAATCAGTCGTCGTGAAAAGAAAATCATTTCAAAACCTCAAATCACTTCTCGAGGTTTTGTCTATGTTAAGGCAAGTCGTGATTTAATGAAAGAAAGCAGTACGATGATTGAAGAGATTGTTGAAAAACATTTAGAAAGTAACGACTTTGAATGGAGTAAATTGAAACAAGATATTAGAGATCAGTTAGGGCGATATTTATTTGAGCAGACAAGACGTCGTCCGGTGATTTTACCAGTGATTATGGAAGCTGCCCAACGTAAAAGTAGAAAATAGTGTAAATGAGTAAAGGATGTGAAGATAATTTATTCCCGTCAACTGGGGAAATATTTTCATGTCCTTTTTTATGAAGTAATCGCTACTAAAATTTTATTTATTTCTTTAGCTTTTTTGTGAGAACGGTTATTTCTGCTTATTTAGACGATAAAAACAAGAGAATTTACAAGATAAAGTTGGATTTACCAAATAGGAGATTTATTGTGTGTGTCACGCAGGGGCTTCTCGTGGCATGAATACTTTAATTAGGTTTAAAAAAGAAGAACTAGTTAAGTGCCGTAAAAAATTAGACAGAAATATCAAGCTTATTAGAAAGTTTTGGAGAAGATCATTTCTTTTATTTCTGTGAATTGGGAGACATAAATTTATTTTTGGCAAGGGAGTTGAGGCTTGGTACAAACTGTATTATCTGTTACAATACTTTGTATATACTGTACTATTGTTTGAAAAAATTCTCATTAGATGAAATTGATTTATTTGGTGAAGAAACAAAAAAGCAAGAGGAGTGAGAGAAGTGAGAATTACTTATCATGGGCATTCTTGTTTATCCTTTGAAATGAAAAATGGACAGCGACTCATCATTGATCCATTTATTACAGGTAATCCAATGACTGATTTAACTGTCGATGAAGTGATAGCAGATTGGATATTGGTTACTCATGGGCATAGTGATCATATTGGTGACATGGTACCTATTGCTAGGAAAAATGATGCCACAGTTATAAGTATTGTTGAAATAACAGATTATGCTGAAAGTTTAGGATTGAAAAGTCATGGAATGAACATTGGTGGAAAATATGAATTTCCATTTGGCTTAGTAAAGTTTGTTCCTGCGCAGCATAGCTCTAGTTATGTAATTGGTGATAGTCTTCGCTATATGGGTGAACCTAGCGGAATCATCATTCAAGCAGAAGGAAAAACGGTTTATCACGCAGGAGATACTGCTGATTTTAGCGATCTGTCTTTATTGGCAGAACAGTTTTCAATTGATGTAGCATTTTTACCGATTGGTGATAACTACACTATGGGGCCAGAAGATGCGGTAAGAGCAGCAAAGCGAATCGGTGCTAAGTTAGTTGTGCCTATTCATTACAATACATTTCCTGTTATTCAACAAGATCCTCAATCCTTTATAGCAAGGCTGGGAAAAAATGAAGGAAAAATAATGAGCGTTTCAGAAATGCTGGAAGTGTAGGGAAAAATATGGCAACAAAACATGACTTAATTTTAGAATATATAGAAGAATTACCGGTTGGAAATCGAATTTCAGTTAGAAGCATCGCCAAAGAATTAAGTGTTAGCGAAGGAACTGCTTATCGAGCAATTAAAGACGCCGAAAATATTGGGTTAGTTTCTACTATTCAGCGGGTGGGGACAATTCGAATTGAACGCAAACTAAAAAAACACATTGAACGATTGACATTTGGTGAAGTAGTAAAAATTATTGAAGGAGACGTACTTGGCGGTTCGGCAGGTCTAGACAAAGTGTTAAATAAATTTGTGATTGGTGCAATGACAAAACATGCAATGGAGCGGTATATTACCCCAGGTTCATTAATGATTGTTGGAAATCGTACGGAAGTTCAAAAACTTGCTTTAGAAGATGGTGCAGCAGTTTTAATTACTGGCGGTTTTGATACAACCCCTGAGATTGCTCGTTTAGCAGATGAACTGGCGATGCCGATTCTTCAAACGACCTATGATACGTTTACAGTAGCGACGATGATTAATCGAGCGTTAAGTGATCAGTTAATTAAAAAAGATATTATGCTAGTGAGTGACATCTTTATGTCGGTAGAAAAAAACCATTATTTGCAACAAACAGATACAGTAGCAGATTATCAAAAGTTATCAGAAGAAACACACCATTCACGATTTCCTGTAGTCAACCGCCATATGCGATTAGTGGGAATTGTTACAGCAAAAGATGTATTAGGAAAATCTCCGATGCAAATCATTGATCGTGTGATGACAAAAGATCCCATCAGTGTGAAAAAAACAATGAGCGTGGCATCTGTTAGTCATCAGATGATTTGGGATGGCTTAGAAGTGATGCCAGTAGTGTCAGATGATTTAATCCTTGAAGGGATGATTACTAGACAAGCTGTCATGAAAGCAATGCAATTAGTTCAACGACAACCACAGATTGCAGATACCATTTCTGATCAGATTACTGATGGAATTCAAACGATTAATGTAGATCGAGCGGGAAATCCTTTAGAAAATCCAAAATTTAGATTTATTGTTACTCCACAAATGGTTAATGGAGTAGGTACAATTTCATTTGGTGTTTTAAGCGAGATTCTCTCTGATGTCGTACAAAAAACGATGATACTGAATCAGCGAAGAAATGTCATCATTGAACAGATAAACTTGCATTATCTTCGGTTGATCCAGCTTGAAAGTGAATTAGACATTCGTCCAAGAGTATTAGAAATTGGTCGCAGATCAGCCAAATTGGATGTTGAAGTCTATATTGAAAATACGATCGTTTCAAAGGCAATTATTGTTTGTCAAGTAATGGAACGCTCTTAGAAAGTAGGAAAGTTATGACCGTACAATCTGAAATTTTAAGGCAAATAAAAAAATACAATCGAATCATTATTCATCGACATCTGCGGCCTGATCCAGATGCCTTAGGTTCTCAAGTGGGGTTAGCAGAAATATTAAGGGCGACGTTTCCACAAAAAGAAATCTATCAAGTAGGGGAAACGGTTGAAGGATTACGCTTTTTAGCAGAAATGGAAATAATTGATGATCAGATGTATAAAGGAGCACTTGTCATTGTTACAGATACAGCAAATTCACCTAGAATTAGTGATGAACGCTTTAAATTAGGAGATAAACTCATAAAAATTGATCATCACCCAAATGATGAACCTTACGGCGAGCTTTCGTGGGTGGATACTAAGGCAAGCAGCTGTAGTGAAATGATTGCGGCATTTACTCTGATGTTTCCCAATGACTTGATTCTTAATGCCCGTGCCGCTCGATTACTTTATGCTGGAATTGTAGGAGATACCGGCCGTTTCTTATATCCTGCGACAACACCAAAAACATTGGAGATTGCCGCACATTTAATGGGCTATCCCTTTGATGTCAGTGCACTTAATCGTGAAATTGAACAAATCTCTATGAAAATAGCAAGACTGTCAGGCTATTTGTATCAACATCTTCAAGTAAATAAAAATGGGGCAGGAAAAGTAATTTTAACACAAAAATTATTTCGTGAATATGGGATTAATGATTCTGAAACCGCAGCAATTGTTTCCTTACCGGGAAGAATTGATGAAGTATTAGCTTGGGGGATTTTTGTTGAGCAACCTGAAGGGTACTATCGGGTACGTTTACGTTCTAAAGGCCCAATCATTAATAAATTAGCCAAAAAATATCATGGTGGAGGACATCCCTTAGCTAGTGGTGCAACTGCTAAAAATTTGTCTGAAGTTGCACAAATTTACGAAGAAATCAAAGAAATTTGCCAATTATTTAAAAAAGAATGTTGAGAAACAGCTAAGCAATAGCTTTGATTATAAAGGCAATAAATTAGAAAAAGTGTGTTACAATCACATGAGCATCTTTTCAAATTGACAATTATCCGGTACAATAATGCTCAACGCTATTTTAAAAGGAGAAAGAAGATGACATTACCAAATTGCCCACAATGCGGCTGTGAATACACTTATGAAGATCGAGGATTAATGATTTGTCCGGAATGTGCGAATGAATGGACTAGTGAAGAAATTATTGAGCAAGAAGAAGGATTGATCGTACTTGATGCAAATGATAATCGACTAGAAGAAGGTGACAGTGTAATAATAATTAAAGATTTAAAAGTCAAAGGAGCATCAAGTACGATCAAACAAGGAACAAAAGTAAAAAATATCCGTTTGGTGGAAGGTGATCACAACATCGATTGTAAAATTGATGGATTTGGACCAATGAAATTAAAATCGGAATTTGTTAAAAAAATATAAAATGCTCAAGGAATTTTCACATTCTTTTTAAGACACACATGGTAAAATAAGGTAAAGTAAAAAGGAGTGAAATTGGAATGCATGGACATGGCATGTACGGTTTTTTCGACCCAACATTTTTGTTAGTTATCATGGGGTTAGTTATTTCCGGTATTGCATCTGCTTATGTAAACAGTACATTTCGCAAATATGATCAAATCAAAAGTAAGAATAACATTACTGGCACACAAGCTGCTCAGTACATTTTACAAAGTCAACAAATCAATGATGTAGGGGTACAACAAATTGCTGGAGATCTGACGGATAATTATCATTCCGGCAATAAAATGTTGAGTTTATCGCAAGCAACAGCACAATCAACTTCAGTAGCTGCAATTGGTGTCGCTGCCCACGAATGCGGTCATGCTGTACAAGATGCAGTGAATTACGTACCATTAAAGATTCGTGCGGCATTGGTACCGGTAGCTAATTTTGGCTCCATGATTTCATTTCCGTTAATCATGATTGGTGTTTTATTAAGTTGGAATGCCACTTTAATAAATATTGGAATCTTCGCTTTTTCTTTCGCACTTTTGTTTCAGCTAGTCACGTTACCTGTGGAATTTAACGCTTCAAGACGTGCCATTCAAATTTTAAGTGAAGGCGGTCTGCTCACAGCAGAAGAAGTACCTATGGCTAAACACGTTTTATTTGCCGCTGCGTTAACCTATGTAGCTGCTGCGCTTTCTACTTTCTTACAATTGCTTCGCTTAATCTTATTGTTTGGCGGCAATCGTCGCGATTAAAGAAAATAGAGGAGTACTAGGTATTTCGCATCCATCTATTCAAATTAGTATAGACGTTTGAATAGAAAATTTGCTCTTTTAAAAATGTTTTTTATAAAGAAAATCAAATAGTAAGTCATTTCCTCGTGTTTCATGCCTATGCCAAGGAAAATGTGGCAGATATAAACGCTGGATTATTCGAAAAGTATTTTAAAAATTTTTGGATAATCCAGCTTTTCTTGATTTTTTAGCTGCAAGAAAGTCATAAATATCTTTAGTAAGTTTAAAAATCTTCTATTTTTAAATGAAGATTTTCATAAAAGAAAAATTATTTAGCGAAGAAAAAAACTTAATTCTGATGGAGACGCTGAATTAAATGAAGTAAATGGAGCCAAAGTTCATTTTCCCGGTTAGGGTCCAGATAAAAAATTTCAGCTGTTTGTTGTTGTGAATCAAAACAATCTGTAATAATCAAATCTGCCTGCTCAGGATTTTCAGTAATATGTAAAAATTGATCGTTAAAGATATTTTTTAAACGATTTCTTATATGGTAATTGCCGGACGCCATTTTATTCATCTGTATATGAACGACTAATTCTTTTTTTTCTTCTGTTTTTAAAAGAGTGTAAATCAAACGACTAAGAGGATTGATAAGTAACTGTTTATTCGGATAATTTAAAAATGCTGTATCAATGATTTCTTGTATTTTCTCCCACTGTTGATCTTCTCCATCAATTATTGAGTTTATATTAGGAAAGTAAAGTGCATAAAAATATTCATATTTTTCTTCAAACAAAAGAATAAAAGCAGTTAACATCATGATCAAATAATGATAATAATATTTTTTTTCAACTGATGCAATGGTTGGAAAATATTCAGCCAATTTTTTTACTAGAAAGGAAACGTGCCGACAAATAGGATGATTGCTTTTAGAAAATTCATATCCAAACAAAGTTTTCTGTTCTTCGGGGATGAGATTTGGAAAAAAATAACAAAGCAAAAAATTAAAATAAAGTATCTCATTTTGCACGAGTTTTTCGGGCAAAAAATTTGCTAAATAATTTTTCATTTCGCCAGTAAAGTCTTTTGTCTTTGTTAAAATTTTCATTATTTCATAAATAGCTAGCAGTTGTGCGTCTTCTAGAGGATAATGCGAAACCCGTATTAAAAAAGTAGCCATCAACAAATAAACTTTTTCCTGTGCCTTCGTAGCTTTTTTTGATAATAAAAGTTCATTAGATAAAGGGGTCTTTTTCACTTGAGAAAGTTTAATACTTGTTAAAGGCCAATCAATTCCTTGAAAAGCATCGAAAAAAAAGATATACATATATACTCTAAAAGACAATTCATTGCCTTTTAAGATGTAACAATTTTGTCGTGAAATAATCTGTAAATGAAATTTTTTAAGTGACCTATTTAATTGATTCGTCAATTTCTCTAAATAAGAGGGCGATATGTATAATTGCTCCAGTAAAAATTTTTTGGAAACAGGAGTCGCTGGTGTGTCAAACAGCAGCATTAAAAATTTAAAACGGTTTGATTCTCGTAAAAAAAATAATTTCATGTAGTGAAAGATAGCCACTTTTTCCTCTTTATGTTGAGAATCTAATTCAATTTCACCTTTAGGAGTAGAATAAATAAATCTTTGGATGTTTAATTGTTGAAAAATGGATCCGTTGAGTTTACGAATAATTTCTTTGATTGTTCTTTTAGGAATGGATAACATCTGAGATAGTTCGTGTAAAGAACATTTATTTGATTGAATGATGGTGTAGAGTACGAGTAACTCTTTTTTTTTCGCATCAATTAACATAAGTAGCTCCTTTCCATTTTATTTTTGTATAAGGGGGTACATAAACTGTGAGTGGAAACAGCTTTTAATGTGTGCTATTCTCACATAGTAAGAGTGTTTTATTATGTATGTTGTTATTTTAAAAGCATCTAATAATTATTTATTCTATTGTTCATTTCTTTGCTTCTTTTGTCAAGTTATAATACATATAATAGTATAAATAAATAATAAAAACACTGTTATTTACTGTATTTTGTTATGTTTAATTTTTGGGTTTTAGAAAAATATGTTAGTTTATCAACGTTCTGTTTTACTTTGGAATTAATTATTGGTAAAAAATGTTATGTATGTTATTTTTTATTGAATAGAATTTGGTTTGTTTAAAGGAGTAATACAAAGAACTTGTTAACAGGCGGAATGAATCAACGGTTAAAAGGAAGGATGATAATATGAGTAGAGTAACAAATTTTAGTAAAGAGTATTTACTTTTTAAAAGTATGGTATATGCTGAAGAAAATGGTTTATCTAAAATAACGGCAAGAAGTTTAGCATCTTTTTGTGGATGTTCTACTTATCCGATTTATGCTCATTTCAAATCAATACGTGTACTGAAAGAAAAAATTATTGAAGAAATAACAAAGTGCTTTGATCGTTACTTAATGGAATATGTAATAGACGATTTTTTTAGCATTGTTCATCTATTAAAGGAGTTCTTTTCGATTCATGAAAGTATTAAAGGTGTTGTTATTAAGTCTGAATTAGATATGGCTTCACTGTTTAAACGAGCATTTTCTGAATACGTTAAAGAAAATACTGGAATTAAAGAACCTTATTTATTAGAATTGCTTTGGCTTAATGCTTTAGGAAGTTTGAATTCGGATTGTTCTTCCCATGAGTTTTTTGAAACTATGACATTAATTTGGAACAAATTAGCAGAGTTAGAAGATGATTTACCGGAAGTGCTAACGAATATTCAATACTCTCCTAAATAAAAATAGCTATGAGCCAAATGTTTAAAAGCCAATCATTATTTTTAGTTGCACCTGAATTTGGAAAAGCAAAAAGGGCAAATAGTTCGTTTATCCTTTTATTTGTGCTATGATTGAAGTAAATAAAAGGAGTTGGTAATGATGAAAACATCAACAAAAGTAACGATTGGATTAGGTGTCGCAGCCGTAGCAAGTGTTTCAACAGCAGTAATTGTTTCAGGAAAAATCATTGAAAAAATTCATCATATGACTAACCGTATGAAAGTAAAAAAATTTGTAGAGAATACGTTTGATGGAAATGAAAAATTATTAAATATCGTCGAACATTTGTCTGACAGTGATCTAGATTCTTTGATGGGAATTTTAGAAAAAATTAAATCTAGTAAGAAGAAAATCTCTGTTCATGGGGATTCTTTAAAAGGAGCAACGGAAGAAATTAAGGAACGCCTACTACATTTTTTGGAGAAAATGAAATAATTCATTAAAAACGATCAAAAAAGCGTCAAGCCTATAAAAACGAATAAAAAAATTTCTTTATTCCAATTTACTGGCTACACGCTTTTTTGTTTTTCCGTAACGACTAATTTTGTAAAAGAAGCAAGTAACAAAAAAGTAAATCATTTGCTTGTTTTAAGTTGAATCCGGATAATTCTTGAAATCTTTCTATCCTGTACTTTAATGTATTTCGATGAAGAAATAACGATTTAGCAGCTGAACTAATATTTCCTAAATTTTTCCATAATACAACAATAATTTCTTCCATATCTGCATCTGCAATCATTTTTTGATAGCCTAAAATGAAAGAATTGTCACTTAATTTGTCTTTTGTGTAGTAGTGTAAAGCAACTTCTGGCAAAGACATGGTACCACCGTGTAATGCAAAAAAATTCTTTTCTTCTAAAAATAATTTTCTTTCTTCAGAAAACAAATTTGAAAAATTTTGTGTAGGAAAGTGAAAAGTTCCTACAAATGCTTGGGTGGTGATCGCAAAGTCTGCATCCAATGAAAGAAAAATCCCTCTAAGTTCAGAAGCATCAAGGTAGTCAGGATGTTTTTTTTCAATTAATAAGGCATCTGTTTCTGTATAAAAGAAAAAATCTTCTAAATAGAAAAATAGTTCATGAATGGTTTCTTGCCACTCTTGTTTAAGAAAATCTTCTCGTCAGTGAATTTGAAATTGGATCATGCGAAAACTTTCTTCAAGATGAAGTGGTTGGTTTGCAAACAAATAATGATACCACGGATGATTTTTCTTTGTGTTGGTCACAGGAAATAATGCTTTCAAAAGCTTTATTTCTTGTAAAGAAAGTGATTCTTTTTCAATCCATAAAAAAGAGTCGTCAATTGCAAAAGAAAGAATTTTTTCATTTGAGGAAGGTATGTTCTTTTTTTGGGCATTTGGATAAAGTGTCATTATTTTGGTCCAGTTCATTAGCTTCACCTCTTTTTTATTCTACCATAAGTTAAAAAATTAGTTACAATCTTTTTGACTTATGCTAAAGTTAAGCAAAAAAACAAAAGTAGGGGATTAATTGGAATTTAAGGAATTGGATAATCAAAAACATGATGATTGGATGCTTTTGGCTCTTGAAGAAGCGAAGAAAGCCGAAAAATTAGCAGAAGTACCGATTGGTGCTATCGTTGTTTTAAATAATGAAATTATTGGAAAAGGTTATAATTTAAGAGAAACTACTCAAGATGCAACAACACATGCAGAAATGATTGCAATTAGAGAAGCTTGTCAAAAAGTTGGTAGTTGGCGTTTAGAAGAAGCACGATTATATGTCACACTTGAGCCCTGTCCTATGTGCAGTGGCGCTATGATTTTATCTCGGATAAAGGAAGTTTATTTTGGTGCTTATGATCCAAAAGGTGGAGTGGCTGGTACGTTGATGAATTTACTAGAAGATGAACGCTTCAATCATCAAGTTCACGTAGTCGGTGGTGTGCTAGAAAAAAATTGTAGACAAATCTTAAGTGATTTTTTTAAAGAATTGCGTGTAAGAAAAAAGAAAAAAAGCTAGCCAAATAAAAAGAAATAAGGTATACTGTTACTTGCCGAAAGGCTAGGACAATGACGGGCTTGTGAAGCGTGTCAGATCTGGAAGGAAGCAGCACTAAGCAGGCTCCGTCATGTGTCTGATTAAAATAAGTAAGACATGTTGGTCCAATAAATAGTTGTTCGTTCTGCTATTTGTTGTGGCTTTTTTTAATTTATATTCACTTAGGAGCCCGGTTTAAGATCGGTCTTCTTTTTTTGTCTATAACTGTTAAGATAAAGTTTCTTCTAATCTTTGCTTGAAGAGAAAAAACATGCAAAGTGAACAAAGAAACGTCCTATGGTATGATAAAGAAAAGTGAGGCGAATAAAAAATATGGAAGAAATAGTGTTTTTACATACAAATGATTTACATTCACATTTAGAAAATTGGCCCAAAATCAGAAGATTCATCAATCAAACAAAATGTAAAAACGAAACAAAAGAAAATACAACGACCATTACAGTTGATTTAGGAGACTTTGTTGATCGTTGGCATCCATTATCAGAAGCGACCGCTGGTCAGGCAAATGTTGAGTTAATGAATACGGTTGGCTATGATGCAGTAACGATTGGCAATAATGAAGGTGTAGGAAATAGCAAGGAGGAGTTGAACCATCTTTATGACCATGCCAATTTTGATGTATTATTAGACAATTTATTTGATAAGCAAACCTTACAACCGCCGAAATGGGCGAAGCGTTTTAAAATCATTGAAACAGCTCAGCACACAAAAATTGGTCTCATTGCTTTTACTGCACCATTTCCGTTGACTTATAGTCCAAATGGTTGGGATGTTCGTAGCCCTTACGATATATTGCCTCAACTAGTCGAAGAATTAAGACCAAAAGTGAATGTTCTTGTTTTGATGAGTCATTTAGGAATACAAGACGATAGTCAAATTGCACAAGATCTGCCAGCCATTGATGTGATTTTAGGATCGCACACTCACCATTTATTTATAGATGGGAAAACAATTAATAAGGTCCAACTTGCCGCAGCAGGAAAATATGGGCAATATGTTGGAGAAGTTCATTTAACACTTGATGAAAATAAAAAAATCATAAAAAAATCGGCAAAGACTATAGCTACTGAAGCGATGACAGCATTCAGTGAAGATGAGCAAGAAATAAAAGGGTATTTAGATCAAGGACATCAATGCTTAAGTGAGAAAAAAGTAGCAAACTTACCTTTTCCTTTGTCTTTAGACATTTTTAATAATCATTCGTTTATTCATGAAGCATTGGAAGCAGTTAAATATAAGGGACAAACGAAGGCAGCAATGTTAAATAGCGGATTATTTTTAACCGGATTAGCAGCAGGAATTGTCAATCAAGACCATCTTCATACGGCTTTGCCTCATCCAATGCATTTGTTGAATGTTTCACTTAAAGGAAGAGATCTCATTCGTCTCGTGTTAGAAATTGAGAAAAATCGTGGTTTTTTACGCAATTATCCGATAAAAGGAATGGGGTTTCGTGGAAAAGTTTTTGGTCAAGTTGTTTATAGAGGGATTTCTTACGATGCCGTGAATCATCAAGTTTATTGGTTGAATCAACCAATCGATAATGAGCGTTACTATCTTTTTACAACGGTCGACCATTTTATGTTTATTCCGTTCTTTCCAACGATTGAAATAGTTGGAGAAAATGAGTTTTTATTTCCGGAATTTATTCGTAGTGTAGTAGGTGAGTACTTAAAAGCTCACTATCCAATCAAATAAAAACAAGGTATAATAAGAGTAATAGGTGGTGAAAGCATGTCGACCAAGCAAAACGCGCAGTATGCGAGAGAAGCAGAAATAAATGAAAAAAAGGCATCAAAAAACGTAGAGGATCAAACAATTACAAAAGAGCTCACGAATGTTTTGGAAGAAATCATCGAAGAACCTAAAGCACAGACAATTAAAGAGGAAAGTATTACTTTTTTAGATGAGATAAATTTTTTGATAGGAGAAAAACATTATCGATTAGTCGCTAATCATCGAGAAGGGTTTGATCCAGAAAAGCTTGGTGAAAGATACAGTGATATTTTGTCTAAATATGATTATATCGTTGGTGATTGGGGTTATGAACAGTTAAGACTAAAAGGTTTTTTTCGAATAGATAACAGACGTGCGCATCCAGAACAACGGATTGATTCTTTAGAAGATTATCTTTATGAATATTGTAATTTTGGGTGTGCTTATTTTGTGATTGAACAAATCAGTGGGAAAAAAGACAAGCATGCACAGCGGCGAAGAAAAAAGAAAAAACAAAATCGAGCGTATATAGACGAGAAAAAGGCGCCTGTTTCTGCTAACCACAAAAAAGCAGTTATAAAAAAAAGAAAGGCAGAGCAAATAAAAGCTGATAAAACTTCAATAAAACCCAAGTCAAGTGCGAATTTTACGATAAGAAAAAGGGAAGAGTAGTGAAAAGATGAATTATAAAGGATATTTGATTGATTTAGATGGAACAATTTATCGAGGAACAGAACCAATTCCTGCCGGAAAACATTTTGTAGAGGCACTTCAAGAAAGGAAGTTACCTTTTTTGTTTGTCACAAACAATACAACAAAAAGTCCAGAAACGGTCGCGCATCGATTGGACGATGAATTTGATATACATGTACAGCCTGAAACTATCTATACGGCTACACTAGCAACAATTGATTTTATGCTTTCTGATGGTAAAGGAAAGAAAGTTTATGCTATTGGTGAAGCTGGTTTGATTGATTTAATTTTAGCGGCAGGGTTTATTTGGGATGAAAAAACACCTGATTATGTCGTAGTTGGTTTGGATAATTATTTAACATATGAAAAAATTGTCAAAGCAACTTTAGCTATACAAAAAGGTGCCACTTTCATTGGTACAAATTCTGATAAAAATATTCCAACAGAACGTGGCTTATTGCCCGGAGCTGGTTCAGTGATTTCTTTTGTGGAAACTGCTACTCAAACGTCACCCATTTATATTGGCAAACCGGAAGCAATTATTATGAATAAAGCAGTAGAAAAATTAGGGTTGAAAAAAGAAGAAGTAATTATGGTAGGAGATAACTATGAAACAGATATTCAAGCAGGACTCCAAAATCATATTGATACATTATTAGTATTATCGGGTTTTACTAAGGAAGAAGATGTTTCTAATTTATTAACGCCGCCAACTTATGTTCTCCACTCATTAGATGAATGGAGATTCTAAATGAAACATGTAAAATGGATGTGGAAAGAATATACAGGGTTGATTTGCTTGTTTTTTTTGCTTACTAGTCTTGCAGCTACGATAACGATTAATTTTCGATTGCTTTATGTGCTAGATATTAAACATTTAAAGATACTTAATCATACAGTACTTGATCAAAGAACATTATTAAAAAATTTTGATCAGTTAATGACTTATTTGAATCATCCTTTTCAAAAAATGCTAAGATTACAAGATTTTCCTGTGTCCGCTAGCGGAGCGCATCACTTCTATGAAGTAAAAAAATTATTTTTGCTTAATTACGCAGTATTATTCATTACTTTTATTCCAAGTATTTCTTATATTTTTTATTTAAAAAAGAATAAACGTTTATGGCGGTTGATTCATCCGTTTCAAATTGGTATGTTTATTCCAGTTATTTTTGGCTTTTTTATGTTAATAGGATTTGATCGTTTTTTTGTACTTTTTCATGAAACATTTTTTAATAATGATGATTGGCTATTCAATCCGGTCACTGATCCGATCATCAATGTTTTGCCGGAACAATTTTTTATGCATAGCTTTCTTATATTTTTTCTTTTAATTGAGCTATTTTTCGCTTTTTTTGTCATGCTTGGAAAAAGCTCAGTAAAAAAAGTATGAGAATCAGACTGAAACTAAGAAAACATTTTTATTTGCTAAAAAAGGAAGCAAATAAAAATGTTTTCGCTTCCTCTTGTTTTACCTAAGCATTTTGCTATTGCTTTATTGAGTTAAGTGGCTACGTTTTTCGGGTTCTTGATGAGCAAGTCGACTCGCGGCAGAGGCTGCAATGGCTCCTACGATATCATCTAAAAATGTATGCACATTTTTGGCATCATGATGATTTAATTTTTGCAAAATACCAGGCTTTACTTTATCAATGTAGCCATAGTTTGTAAAGCCAATCGTACCATAAACATTCACAATTGATAAAGCTAGAATTTCATCAATGCCATATAACCCTTCATCTTCTTCAACAATTTGTTGGAGCGGACTCATCAACTTTTTTTCTTCTGCTAAGATATCTAATTGAATTCCTGTAATGATCGCATTGTGTACTTCGCGTTTTGTCAAAACAGCTTGAACACTTTCAAGGCAATCCGCTAAGGTTAAATCGGTAATGTAATCTTTTTGTAAAAACATGACGAGTTCTGCAATATCTTCCAGCGTAACTCCCCGACTACTAAGTAATTCATGAGCTTTGTCTTCTAAAGTTTCGTTTTTTATAACCATTTTTTCCTCTTCTTGAATCCTCCTTTTATCAATAAATCGATACGTGTAAAAAAACTAATTCCTTTATTGTATTATTAAATGCAGAAAATAGGTGATAAAGTGATAAAACTACTTTATAGAATTCGACTGGGTGTATAAACTTGTACTGTGTCCCGGTTGGGTACGCTCTTTAGGATTAATAAAGTGTAGCGCGTTATTGACTGCTGTAGGAGCCTCTCCAAAACCTGTAGCTATCAATTTAACTTTTCCTTTGTAAGAACAAATGTCTCCGGCTGCATATACTCCCGGCATTGATGTCGACATGTCAGAGTTTACAACTATCGCATTTCTAGAACTTTCAAGGCCCCACGAAGAGAGCTGATCAAGTGTGGAGGTAAAGCCATAATTAACAATTAAGGAATCCACCATTAAATGGATGGTTTCGTCACTTTTTACCATTTTTAAACGAATATTAGATAATTCGCCGTTTTCTCCAGATAATTTATCAATGAGATAAGGAGTTAAGAGATTAACGGATGAATTTTTTAGTAAATTTACGCTGTGTTCATGCCCTCTAAATTCTGTACGCCGGTGAATAAGATAAACTTCACTAGCAATTGAATCCAGCGTTAATGCCCAGTCGATGGCTGAATCACCTCCACCTGCAATGGCTACTTTTTTCCCAGCGTATTTCATTAAGTTGTTTACGAAATAATCTAATCCATGATTTTCAAAAGTAGTGGCTTCAGATAATTTTAATTTTCTAGGTTGGAAAGAACCATTTCCCAAAGTCAAAATAACAGCTTTTGAGTAATGAGTGTCTTTGTTAGTAGTAATTTCAATCAGATTCTCTTCTTTAGCGATTGAAAGGACCTCTTCATTTAAATGAAATGAATGATTGAAAGCTGTGAGCTGTTTTTCAAGATTAGTTACTAGTTCATTTGCTTTAATTGCTGGGAAGCCGGGAATATCATAAATATATTTTTCAGGGTAAAGTGCTGCTAGTTGTCCACCTAGTTGAGGTAAACTGTCAATGATTTTCGTTTTTGCTTGTCGCATCCCTGCATAAAACGCAGCAAACATTCCTACTGGTCCGGCACCTATAATTGTAATATCATAGATTTCCATAAAAACATTCCTCCTCATACTCACACTATAGCAGAATTTAATTGAGAATTCTTCTCAAATAATTAATTTAAATATAAATAAAAGATTAAAAAAACAGAAGAAGTAAGATGGAATTTAATGTCTTAGATAAAAAATCGAATTTTTTATTCAGTTAGCGAATAAATAGTTATTTTCTTGAAAAGAGGTTATCATTTTTATGAGGAATTCGTTCTTTTTCAGTTTCTTAAGTTTCCTATAACAGAGAACGGTTAGAATATGTTATGATTACGAAGAAGGAATAATTTTTAGGAGGACAATCATATGGTATTTCCACAATTGAATTTAGAAAATGAAAAAGGACCTAAAGCAGTTATTAAAACAAATCGTGGGGACATTACGATTCAGTTATTCCCAGAACTAGCACCTAAAACGGTCAAAAATTTTATTGAATTAGCGAAAAAAGGTTATTATGACGGTGTGATTTTTCATCGTGTCATTCCAGATTTTATGATTCAAGGCGGTGATCCAACTGGGACAGGCATGGGTGGTGAAAGCATCTACGGTAAAAGCTTTGAAGATGAATTTAGTCGTGAATTATTCAATTTACGTGGTGCTTTATCAATGGCTAACTCGGGACCAAATACTAATGGGAGTCAGTTTTTTATTGTTAATAATAAAAATGTACCAGTAAACATGCTTGATCAGTTAGATGGAGCGGGTTTTCCAAAGGAGATTATTGAAGCATACAAGAATGGAGGAACACCTTGGCTTGATTTTCGTCATACTGTTTTTGGTCATGTGACAACTGGAATGAAAACGGTAGATGACATTGCTAATGTACAACGCGGACCACAAGATCGTCCAGTTCATGATGTAGTGATTGAAGAAGTGGAGATTTCAGACTAGTTTTGTTTCATATTCATAACAAAAAAGAACAAATCGAAATGGCTATAGACTGTTTCGGTTTGTTTGTTCTGTCACTTGGTCTAAGTAGGTAGAAAATAGACAAAATTTTTTTAAGATTTACGTAAAAGCTTTTTTGATGCGAGTTAAACTATCGAGTAGTACTTCTTTGTGACAAGCTAAATTTAATCGCATATGAGAATGTCGGCAGGATCAAACGTAATACCAGCATTTACACAACTTTTCCATTTATTAATTAAAGATGATTCTAATGCCTTATCGTCTGGTTCATAATCCGTAAAATCCAATCACAGTAGACAAGTCTTCGCAGGAAACATCACGCCTAATTTGGGCAAACACTGTTTGAAAAAACTGATGCAAACTATGCATTTTTTCTATATATGGATATGGCAAGAGATGATGTAGCTCCTTCTTGCCAGTTTCATAAGCCGCTCGTGTACCGATCAATCCAAATTATTGATTTCTTGTTGTTGATTCATTAATAAGTGGTGTTCAAACAGTTCTTTTAATTCAGATTTTTTATGAAAACCATTGAACGTTTAATAGCTACTAAATAATAAAAATTTTTATAGCAGAAGCAAATGTGATCAAAGAATAGTTTAACTTTTCGTCTATAGTTAGCATAAAAGTGAAGCAATTTTTCGAAAAACTGATGTGTTGATGTATCTCATCATTAAAAAGAAAAATATGAATATAGATGACTTAAATTTACTACTACTTCTTTTTTTAAAATATGTACTCTTGGATTATGTAGATTGCTAAGGAAGATGGCCTTTATTTTTTGCTCATTTCTTTTTTTCATTTCTTGATAATCCATTGTGAATTTTTTCTTTTTTATTAACGGAGTGTGTACAAGTGTTTGCTGATTATTTTTGATGATCGAAGCAAATGACAGAGGATTGTGTATAAGAATACGATCACCCGATTATGTGAATGCTGGAATAGCACAGCTAAACTGAATAATGCGCCGCTAGTAAAAATGATATTATCTTTTGCTAAAGCGACTGGATGTTTCTGTTTTCTCAATGGATGATTGTTTGATATAATTTTTCGGAAATGATTAAATAATCAAAAATCCCCTGAGAAATATATTTTTTAAACACATTTTTAACGCCTGTTGGAGAGAAGAAATCCATGTTTGCTACTCATAAAGGCAATAAGTCGTTCGCATGATAAGTTTGTACAATTGAATCCCATTTTATACTTTCAGTGTTTTTTCTTGAAATAGTGTTGTCAAATTCGCTCATAAGAAGCCCCCGTTTTCTATTGATTATTTTCCAAACTTCTTTTTTTAAGACATTTACAGTATAATAATAAATGCGAAGAGAGGGAAGTACATGATATATAAAATTGGTCAAATAATTAAAGGAAGAATCACTGGTATACAGCCCTATGGAGCATTTGTTTCTTTAGATGAAGAAACACAAGGTCTGATCCACGTTTCAGAAGTACAATCTGGGTATACTAAAAGCATTCATACTTTATTGAAAATCGATCAATCAGTAACCGTTCAAATTATCGATATTGATGCGTACTCGAAGAAAATTAGTTTATCGTTACGCACATTGGAAAAAAAGAATGCTGCTATTGCTTATCGAAAGAAAAGATACTTTACCAATAAAAACAAAAAAATCGGTTTTGCAACGCTTGCGGAACAGTTGCCTAAATGGGTAAATGAAGCGTTAAGAGAATTAGAACAGAAAGAAAATAAGAAATAAAAAGTATATTTTTTTCTGAAAATATGCTAGAATTTTTATGTAAGCTACAGAACGAGTTGATCGAGGTGAAAATTTTGGCAAGCAAAAAAGTCGCTGGTACAATTATGTTGCATTTGGAGGATGGATCAAAAAAATTTTTAGTCCATTCGATTGATAACAAACTGGAGTTTGCATTAGCAGAGCTTTCAGAAGAAAAAACTGGGTTAGCAAATATGCTTAGTTTTTTAAAAGAAATTGTTCATATTGATGTTCGCAAAATTAATTTGATGGAATTGACAAACACACACGTTAACCACGAGAATATTCCATTGTTTGTTTTTGAAACGGAGCAAAAAAGTCAAAGTGAAATATTAGGTGAAGGTTATCTTTGGGAGGGTCCAGATCAAATGCGCACTGTTCTTGGAACTTACGAAGTGGAAGGAGTTCCTCTTTTTTAATGTCGTAAATGAAGTAAAATCAAAAGCAGCATGAATTTTTTGCGACCATTAATAAAGAGAAGGAGGAGAACGTTCAACTGAATTAAAAAATAGCTTTTTTAAGCAGAAAAATTTTCTTTTTTACCTTCAAAATACAGGTTACTTTAAAAAAAAAGAAAAAATTCATAAGAATGGTTATTGACGTTCCTCATTCTACATGATAGTTTTAATATTGTTGATTTTAAGAAATAATTAAATAAAATTTTCTGAAAAGAATAGTGAAAAAATACTTGACGTGTGAGAACTCACATGATAATATAACTAAGTCTTTTAAAAAGAATCAC
>NZ_JXLB01000016.1 GCF_001886195.1 Enterococcus ratti
CACCCTTTTGAAGGGTGGTTATGATTGCTGTTTCGTTTACTTTGTTCGATTAATTTTTCCACAAGCTTCTCCACAAAGCACAGAACCAGTGGTTAGTGATAATTCATTGATTTGACTATCTTGTGTGAAAACAACAATCACAGAAGGGTCTTTTTTTGCTTGAATGATTTGATCAAATGCTACCTTAACAAGTAGTTTTTCCGGTGTCACTGTTTCGTTTTCTTCAACAAGAATCGAAAAGGGTTTACCTTTTAATTCAACTGTATCAAGTCCAATATGAATTAAATAATCTATGCCGGTATCATTTTTTATATTGATGGCATGTTTAGATGGAAAAATAGAAGTTATTTTACCGGCTATTGGTGCACAAATGGTTTTATCTGTTAGTGTAGGTACGATAGCAAAACCATTTCCTAGCATTTTTTGAGAAAATACTGGGTCGTTGACAGTGGTTATTGGAATTACTTCCCCTGAACAAGGTGCGTAAATAGTATCTTGTTTTTTCTTTTTAAAAAGGTTTAACATCAAAATCCTCCCTAATTATCATTACCCAAAATTTGGTTGATTTCTTGACTAAGTAAATCGGCTTTACCACCAAAAACCGCTTGAATGCCACCTTTTACTTCAAAGACAGCTGTAGCTCCTAATTCTTTGATTACTTGTTTTTTGATGATCTGTCCATTTTTGACTGCTACTCGTAAGCGAGTAGCGCAAGCTTCAACTGATTCGATATTCACTTCTGTGCCTAAAGCATCAATAATGAGTAGTGCTTCTTCATGTAAAGAAGTATTTTGCTTTAAGGATGTCGTGGGTATTGTGTCTGTTTCTTCGATCATTCCGGGAATAGCTACTTTAAATTTTTTGATGAAAAAAGTGAAAACAAAGAAGTAAATAACTGCCCAAGCAAGTCCAAATGGAATTAGTTTTAGCCAGTTTGTTTTATCATTTCCTTGAAGGACACCAAATAATAAGAAGTCGATTAAGCCGCCAGAAAAAGAATTTCCTACTCGAATGTTTAAGAGGTCTGCAAAATAAAAGGATAATCCATCTAAAAAGGCGTGAATGACATAAAGCCATGGTGCAACAAATAAAAACATATATTCTACTGGTTCGGTGATTCCCGTTAAAAAAGAAGTAAGAGCGCCACTGAAATAAAGACCGCCATTTTTTTTACGATTCTTTTTAGGAATTGCGCGATACATAGCATAACATGCTGCTGGTAATCCAAACATCATTGTTGCAAATCTTCCCGCAAAAAAACGTGTTCCATAAGTGAATAAACCAGTATGATTTGGATCAGCCAATTGTGCAAAGAAAATATTTTGTGCACCGGAAACTGCGGTACCGGCTACATTTTCTGTTCCTCCTAAAGAGGTATACCAAAATAAAGGATAGATGGTATGATGAAGACCTACTGCGCCAGTCAATCGCAATAAGAATCCATATAAAAAAGTACCTAAGCTTCCCATTTGTGCGATTTGTTGTCCAGCAATGACTAATCCGTTTTGAATGGGTGGCCAAATTAAATAAAAGAAGGAACCAATAATAATTGCAATTAAGCTGGAAATGATTGGAATGAAGCGTGAACCACCAAAGAAACCTAAAAACTGAGGCAATTCAATTTTTCGATAACGATTGTGTAAGAAGGCGACAATACCACCAATTACAATAGAGCCGACAACGCCAGTATCCAATGTGGCTCCTTTTTTTGAAAAAAGTTCAAGAAAACCGCTAATGGTTGCGGTATAAACTAAGTAAGCGACTCCGCCCGCTAAACCCGCTGTACCTTTATCGCTGTTTGCCAGACCAACAGCAATACCAATAGCAAAAATCAACGCTAAATTAGCAAAAACAGCATTTCCAGCATAGCTCATAATGCTTAAAATCGTATGGAGCCAAGTCTGAGCTAAAAATGGGTAGGCATTTATGGCGCTTTCATTTATCAATGCACCACCAAGCCCTAGCAGCAGCCCAGCAACAGGTAAAATAGCGATCGGTAACATAAATGCACGGCCCAATTGCGAAAACTTTTTAAACATTTTTTTCCTCCTAATTTAAAGCATCAATAAATCGTTTGGTGATCTCTTGTGGGCGAGTAATTGCTCCTCCTACAACTATTCCAGCAACACCGAGTTCTTTAATTTGTTTTGCTTGTTCTGGTGTGTGAATTTTTCCTTCTGCAATTACACAAATATCTGTTTGAACGAGTTGTTTGATCAATTCGATGTCAGGTCCGTTTTGTTTTTTACTTTCTTTTGTGTAACCGCTTAAAGTTGTTCCAACGAAATCAACACCTGCTTCGTAAGCATTTTTTCCTTCTTCGAAAGTAGCAATATCTGCCATCAACAGTTGATCAGGGTATTTTTTTTTCACTTGAGCAATAAATGCGTTAATGGATAATCCGTCATGTCGTTTTCGAAGCGTACAATCTAGTGCAATCACTTCAACTCCAGTAGTTACGAGTTCATCAACTTCACGCATTGTTGCTGTAATAAATGGTTCTTCAGGAGGATAATCGCGTTTGATAATTCCAATCATGGGTAAAGAAACTTTTTCTTTTATTTCTAAAATATCACGAACCGAATTGGCACGAATACCTACTGCACCAGCTCTTTGGGCAGCCAAAGCAAAATAAGGCATCAGACCTCCTTTTTCTGAATAAAATGTTTCACTAGGCAATGCTTGACAAGAAACAATTAAGCCTCCTGAAATGGCTTTTAAAAATAATTCTTTCTCCATTCTCCTAAACACTCCGTTTTTATATTTTTTTAGGATAATAACTCCGATATAAATATAGCACCCGCTTTCATTGCTGTAAAGAAAAAAATGGATAATTTTGGAGTTTTTTTTATTTTTATAGAGTATAATGGAGAAAATGATTCGTTTTAAAGGAGCTTATATGAGTTATATTTATTTAATTAAAGAACATTATCCCTTATTAACTAGATCAGAAAAGAAAGTGGCTGATTTTATTCTTCATTCGGGAAAGACGGTTATTTATAGCACAATGAGTGACATTAAAGAAAAAACCAAAGTAGGAGATGCCACGATCATTCGTTTTTGTCAAAAGCTTGGTTTTTCTGGTTTTTCCGATTTAAAAATTGAAATTGCTAAAGAAGACTTTAGCCAAAAACAAGAACACCCTTCTAGTGGAAAATATTATGAGGAAATTGCGAAAAGTTTGATAGAGGCACTTCATTCTACAGTTCGCTTATTGAATGAAGAAAAATTGGATCAGGCACTTCAATTGATCAATCGGATGAAAAACATCTATATTTTTGGGGTCGGATCAAGTGGGAATACGTGTCTAGACCTAGAAAGCATGTTTTTGCGTGTGGGACTTCAAGCAAAAGCAATTTTAGACCCACATTTTCAAGCACAAGTAGCTTCTTTATTGAAGGAAGATGATTTAGTCATTGCTTTTTCACTTTCTGGTAAAACAAAAGATACGTATGATTCTGTAAATATTGCTAAGCACAATGGCGCTAAAATCTTAGCTATCACTAATTATATTCATTCGCCAATCGGTCAAGCATCAGATATCGTTTTACAAACCGCCATTGAAGAATTTTTAAATGGTGGTTCATTGGCAGGAAAAATATCGCAGCTATACATTTGCGATTTGCTTGTACAGGGATATGAGCATAAAAATAATGTCAATGCAGTTGAATTACGTGAAAAGGTTTTACGTTCTATTATAGATAAAAGTATTGATTAAAAAGGCTAGTTTTATCTTTAATATTATTACGGATAATAAAACTTTTGTTATTAATGATTCTCTTTCATCATATGTGCTATGATTAACATAATACAATAAATTTTTGCATTTTGAGGTTTTTGTTCTCTTAAAGATTCAGTAACAGTAAAACGCAAACAAAAAAAGAACACAAACGACGAATCGATGCTTTAGCAGAAAAAAAGGAAGTAGAATAGATCAATGATTGGCGCTAGTTATGGATAATTGAGCATTTAATTTTCTATTTTGATGAAATGAAGCAAAGGGAATAAAATAAATTGACAAGTAGAAGTCAATAAAAAGTAGTTGGAATTTTGAAAAACAGAACTACACCACAATGACAGAATGATTAGGGAGGAACGTGAGTGGAGAAAAAAAAGAGAGTAAAAAAATGGTTAACCAATCTTTTCTTGATACTTTTATTATTGATTGGTTTAGCATTAATTTTTAATGAGCAGATTAAAGATTTTTTGGTTAAAAATACAGGTGATAAATACGCAATTGCGAATGTGACAAAGGACGACATTAAAAAAAATAGAGAAAAGAAGGCAAGTTTTGATTTTGATGCTGTAGAATCTATGAGTACTGAAAGTGTACTAAAAGCGCAGTTGAATCATGCTGAATTGCCAGTTATTGGTAGCATTGCTGTTCCTTCTGTAGCCATTAATATCCCTGTTTTTAAAGGACTAGACAATGCGAATTTATTATACGGAGCTGGAACTTTGTCTCCGGATCAACAAATGGGTAAGGGAAATTATGCGTTAGCAAGTCATCGTGCGAACAATCCTCACTTGTTATTTACACCGTTAGAGAATTTATCATTAGGTGCTAACATCTATTTAGTTGATTTAGAGAATGTGTATACGTATAAAGCTACCTTTAAACAAAAAGTAGCACCAACTGATACGCAGTTATTAGAGACATCAAAAGGAAAATCTCTTATAACATTAATTACTTGTGGAGATATGAATGCAGTGACACGTTTAGTTGTTCAAGGTGAATTGGAGAATATTACGCCAATGAAGAAAGCAACAAAAGAGATGAAAGCCGCATTCAATATGGAAACAAGAACTTTTTAGTTCACTGAGGAATTGGTTTATTGATTCGTTTACCCAAATGTTTGTTTCATGTGTTAATTTTTGGGAAGACGAATTATTTTTTATTTATAAAAATTTGTAAATATACAGCAGAAACAACAAGAATTACTTAAAAGTTGAAAAAATAAGAAATTTTATCACAAGAAAAGTTATGTTTTTTATCAAAAAGCCAAGAATACTCACGACTTTAGTCGTGAGAGATTCAATTTGAGTAGTCAAAAACTGTAGGATATTTATAAGAAAATCTACATGTAGTAAAGGTTCTGACTTCTGGAAGTGAAAAAATAATTATTAAAAAAACACAACTGGAAACTTAATGCCAGATATAGAAACTGTTTTCAATAAAAGTTAAAAAATGATAAAAAAAACGGTGTTTATATTTTTTATTACATAAAATCCATTAAAATTTTTTGAATTATTTTACAATAATTCTACAGATAGAAAATATAAAATGATATAATCACTGAAGAAAAGGCAAAATAATTTTAGTTAAAAATTTATAGGAAAAGTAGGGATCAAAAAGACATGCATACACCAGAAGAAATAATGGAGATTAGTATTCATCTTGGGACAAAAAAAGTACAAAAACCGATCATTGCTAAACTGATTTTAGGCTTTATTGGAGGTGCAATGATTTCTTTAGGGTATTTAGCTTATATCAGAGTTTCTGCTTCGATTCCAGAGTCACTTTCTAGCTTGACGAGTTTAGTTGGAGCTTCTGTTTTTCCAATTGGGTTATTGGTTATTCTTCTTGGAGGTGGAGAATTAATTACTGGAAATATGATGGCAGTAGCTATTGCTTTTATGGATAAAAAAGTAACATTTTCTCAGTTAATTAAAAATTGGTTGTTGATTACTTTCGCTAATATGATTGGTGCTATTTTTGTCGCATGCTTTTTTGGTCATTTTGTCGGATTAACAAGTTCTGGTGTTTATTTAGATCAAGTCATCCAAATTGCGGATCATAAAGTTGCTGTATCTTGGTGGCAAGCATTGGGATCGGGAATAGGATGTAATTGGTTTGTGGGGTTAGCACTATGGTTATCCTACGGAGCCAAAGATGCAGCTGGAAAAGTATTGACTATTTGGTTTCCAGTGATGATTTTTGTGGCTATTGGGTTTCAACATAGTGTAGCGAATTGTTTCGTGATACCAGCTGCTATTTTTGAAGGACAAGCTACTTGGATCGATTTCTTTATGAACTTTATTCCTGTTTACATTGGTAACGTGATAGGAGGCGCTATTTTTGTGTCAGGTTTTTATTATGCTAGCTATAAGCATCATTAAAATTTGATGAAATAAAGACAGATAGGCTATCCTTTTATTTAAAATAAACGGTATGTTGCTAGCGACAAAAGCGTGAAAAATTCTGCTTAAGTAGAGTATTTCGATGACCAAGCGTTGTAAGAAGATAAAAAATTGAATCCTTCCGGTAGGATGAGCTAATCAATCAACAGTGAGAGTATGTAATTGTTGATTGGTGGCTTATTTGTTTTTTCTGGGCATTCATGGACCAGCAATTTTGGGATCGGTGATTTGTCTTTTTTGGATATTTCAATTACTGAAAATATTGATGCTTTTCATGCAGGTATCGATGTACATGATATGTCAAATATTTTTACGGAACAGTTTTTGCAATGGTTTGTTTGGATCGGCGGTGCTGGAACGAACCTTTCCTTAATTGTTTTATTCATATTTTCCAAATCACAATCTTTAAAGAGTTTAGGTAGATTATCTATTTTACTGGGATTATTCAGTATTAATGACCCCATAATGTTTGGCGCACCGGTGGTAATAAATCCTATTTTGGGAATTTCGTTCATTCTCGCTCCGTTAGTCACGACAACATTGTCTTATGTTTTTACAGTAAGTAGTTTAGTGCCGATGATGGTAGCTCGCTTATCGTTTGCAATGCCAGCGCTCATTGCGAATTGGATGAGTATCAATTGGAGTGTGAAAGCAGGGATTTTAATTATGGTAAATTTTTTGCTCACATTAGGTATCTATTATCCGTTTTTTAAAGTACTTGAAAATCAGCAACTAGCTCATGAAGCAAAAGAGCAAACTGTACTGCTTGATGAAGCTATATAGGAATAAAGCCAATAACTAATAAATGGAGATCGTTTAATATGAAATGTTCATTGGGAATTTCTCTTTATCCAGATCACAGTGAACCAAAAAAAGACCAAGAATATTACGATTAGTGCATAGATATGGTCTCACTCGTATTTTCATGATTATGTTAGAAGTAAATGAAGAAGTACTGGTTGTGAAACAAAAATTTCAACGATTACTTTATTTTGCTAAAAATTTAGGGTTTGAAACAATCTTAGATGTAGCACCAAATGTGTTTGAACAATTTAATATTTCCTATAATGATTTAGGTTTTTTCTATAAATTGATGCAAATGGCATCCACTTAGACTTTGATAATTGTAATGAAGTATTACTTTCCTATAATTCCTATCAATTAGCAATTGAACTAAATATGAGTAAAAATGCAGCTTATTTAGATAATATTTTATCCTATCAAGCAAATAGACCATTTTTATATGGTAGTCATAACTTTTATCCGCAAGAAGACACAAGACTATCCTATTCTTTTTTTGAAGCTTGTAGTACTCGTTTTAAAAAACATGAGTTGTAAACAGCAGCCTTTATTCATCACAGGTTGATACAATTGATTCTTGGTCTATTAATGATGGTCTGTCTACGTTAGAAATGCACCGTCATTTGCCAGTAGAAATTGCAGCAAAACATCTATTTGTAACCAAACTAATTAATGACTTTATCATTTTCAATGCGTATGCTTCGGAAGAAGAATTTCAAATTGGGAATGTAGTCGTTGAAAATAGCAACTTGAAAAAAAGAGCGGAAAAGTAAGTGAACAAAAATCTGGGAGAAAAATAGAACAGTTTTTTGTAACTTTCTGATTTTTCTTGACTACGAAGTAAGCCATCAGTATTATAAATGACAGATAGAAACAGCCAAATAAAAAAAGGCACCTCCATTTCTAGTGGCAGCTAGAAATAGAGGACTTGAAAAAGTCATACACGGTGACCAGTCAAGTTTGCCATAGTCAATGGAAACCATTAACTTCGTTTATTGTATCGAATCTTAAAGGAGAAATCTAGCCTTTTAACGAGAAAATAGATGAAATACATGTGTTTTATTTACTGTGCCATAAATGGATTGGATGCAATGTGTCCAATCCATTTTTTTATCCAACTGCATACACCTTAGGATAAGAAGTAAAAAAGGTGGAAACCATGTGAATACAGGGGAGATTTTACTTGGGCAAGTAAATAGTGCTAAGAGTGTTACTGACTTTTTCAAGGAATGTTGTCTACTATTCGTACGTGAATGGCGGACGATAAAAAAGATTGGCTGTTTCTATCCTTTAGTATACATAGTAAGATGTATGCTTTTAAAAAAATATTAAATTTTAGAGAATGAAATTATAATTCTATTCTCTAATTTTTTATTAAAAAAAGGTTTTCCTAATATAAAAATAAAGGATTAATTATCATAAAAAAGTTTCCATAGTTTCATTTTAATAAAAATTTATAAAAAACTAGAACAATTAATATTGTTTTATAATTTAAAGTGTTATAATTCAAATTATAAAATTTTTATATCTATAGTTATATGAATATAAAATAAAAAAATGAAATAGATATATAAAATAACTATAATTTCTATTTTTAGTTTACTATCGTATGAAAAGTATTTAATGATAGTTTTTTGTAAAAATAAATAATAAAATTTATAATTGAGTAATATAGAGGATTTGTATGATTTTTTTCTTAGTTAATTATCGTTTTTGTTTAAATTAAATAGCAGATCATTAGCTATTTTTCCTATAATAAAAAACTTATATGTTTTAGTTATAAGTTGACAGCTTTTTTGAAATATGTAAAAATATTGTTATTAATAGTTAAAAAAATTCCGACGAAAGATCTACTTAACAGCTTTTTTATAAATATAAGAGGTAATTCCTAAAGTAAAAACTATGATCAATTAATCGTCCAAAAATAGAAAAAGCAAACACTTCAGATCTATTAGAATAATAAGTATTAACTAAAAATAATGTGAATGAGATGAAATAGTTATTAAGAAGAATAGTTAATTAATTGAATAGCTATGCCAAGAGAAGAATAAAGCGTGATCGTTGGGAAGTAAGATCATTTGATTTTTAGTGGTGTAGATTTGAAGTGTTATGCAAGGAATTGGCTTAACGCTTTTTTTAAGGAAAAAATGTTTTGTGTTATTGGGGATTTTATAGGAACATTTTTTAATAAAGAATGACATTGAAATTATTCGTGAAGAATGTTTTCGAGTAGTAAAGGAAATATTTTTAAAAGGTTGGTGATTACGCCAAGTAAATCTTTCCTTTTATCAGTTTAGAAAGTGAATGAAAATGTTTAATAGACTTTAAAACGCGAATAAGATTGATCCAAGTAATTTAAAAGATATTTTTTAGGTTTACGTATAGGATTTTAGAAATATCAAAAAAGATAAGATGAAACAGATTTTAAAGAAGTTGTGAGAAGCAAGTTTGCGTTTTTATCATAGAATATCTGTAAAATTTGTTTGGGTATTGACTTGTAATGGTCTTATTTAATGAGGGGCTTGCCGGTATGGTGGACAGTAACTGATGTTTTAAAGTCAAGTATTTTATTCTAAATAAAACAAATAACCGATTGTCAGAAATAAATTACTCATTTTAAAACAAGTTGAAGAAAAGAGAAAATGTTATAAAAATTAATTTTATTTCTTTCACGTATAGTAAAATGGATCATTTTTACATCTTTTATCCTACTTTTTTATTAGGTATTAGTCGTCTACAATCATTAAAGTACTATTTTTGTGGACATATTATCTTTCTATTCATTGTTATTTTCATCATTTATTAACTTAATCCTATAAAAATGGTATGAAATTAAATTTTATAAAAGTAAGGAGAAAGAACATGTTACCAATTGGAAGTATTGTTTATTTAGCAGAAGAAAATCAAAAGGTCATGATTTTAAATCGTGGACCGTTAGTTGAACAGCAAGGAGAAAAAGTATTTTTTGATTATACAGGTGCATTATACCCACAAGGCTTGGATCCAGAAGAAGTATATTATTTCAATAGAGAAGATATTGAAGATGTGGTTTTTGAAGGATTTAAGGATGAAGAAGAAATACATTTTGTCATATTATATAATAAGTGGATTAATAAGAATGAAGGGCGAGTCAAAAAAGGAAAGGCTGATTTCCCACGTGCTACTAATAAAATTTATAGGTTTTGATTTGCACAGAACGCTTGTATAGGATATAGGAGTATAGGCTATTGAATTTAATGAATTGAAAATAAAGCAAACTTTTAATGGATGTTCTATTTATAAAACATGTAAGACTATCGTTCTTTCTTTAAACGAGAATGAGTATAAATTTGATGGATTGAATCAAATTTATACTCATTTTTGATGACTTTAGGGAATAAATGAAGGAAAAAGACTCTCAAGGTATTTCTGTAGAAAATATTTATGTGAGACAGCTTGTTAAAGAAGGAACTGTTTTTTTATAAAAGAACTAAAAAATGTCGAAAGAAAAATACAAGGAATACGATGGTTGCAATGCAAAGACGTGTTAAAGTCAAAGAAAATGAAATAAGAATGGAAAGATAAATTTATAAAGAATTTCCTCTTTTGTGTCATTGATTCAAACGGTTTTTACAAAAAAAGGAAACTGAGATAAATTTCAGTTTCCTTTTTTCTCTTTATATATGCGTTAAATGACTTAAAGGAATCTTTTCCTAATTTATGGCAATGTTCACAATGACTGAGCTTCCATGATTGCTAAAGTTGGTGTGGATATTTTTACTATTCAGACAAGTATAGTAATCATGGTGATTAAATAGGTTCATTTTTTTCTTTTATTTTAACGTGTTTATCTGATATAACAAAAAAGAAACAAAAAAATATTAAAAGGTGTTCAAAACATGTTTTATGCAAAATAAGCATAAAAACTACAAACGATGAGAAGCTGTTTCAAGTTTTTTCCTTTATATTGGGAATAAAGTGTCTTTTTATGACTTCTTTATAAACTATAAATGTTTCCTTCTTTGTCTTCGATTCGATAATTACCGATCTTTTTAAACGTAATGACAACTTTTTCGCCGTTTTCTTTGCCGGAAACGGTGTAAGTATCTGCCTTTGTGCCGATTTTAATATCTGTTAATGTTGTTTTCTTTTGAGTGGTATTTGAGGTGCTTTTTTTATCTCCGATATACGTACGTGACCATTCCATCTCATTGCCTTTAAAAATAATTTGACCGCTGATCAAATCTATGTTTTTTCGAACTTTTAATGAATAGTTGCTATTGATGATATCTGATTTTTCTGCTTGTAAAGTAGATGAGCCAGTTGTTTGTTCTGTTTTTTGAGAGCTGCCAAACAAGCTGCATCCTGACAAGACGAAGCAGCTGAAAAGCGAAATCACCATAATGACAAATTTCTTCAAGCTATTTCCTCCATTTTAATATACAAACCTTGCGTTAATCATATAACGAGGCGAAGTTTTACTGTATCTAGCACTTTTCGTATAGATCATATGATGACTAGTTATTTTGAAATAATGACACATGTAAAGACGCCTCTTCTATTCAATCCCATTTTTTCTTAGATGTCAACTTTTCGGCTGGCTAAGGAAAAATATTTAGTAAAGTAAAAATGTGATAGGAAATTACATAAGAAAAATAGCATTACAAGGGACTTGTATCTCTAGAAAACGTTTGCTATATTGATGGGGAACCATCTAAAAATGATCAAAAGAAAATAAAATTAAATTTAAAAGAAGGTGCAAGCATGTTAAATTATCAATTTCCCAAAAATTTTTGGTGGGGGTCGGCTGCCAGTGGACCGCAAACCGAGGGCCGAATGGTTGGTGATGGTAAAGGGGAGAATATTTTTGACTATTGGTTTAGTAAAGAACCAGAAAAGTTTTTTGAACAGGTTGGACCAGAAAAAACTTCTCAAGTTTACACTAAATATAAAGAGGATGTCCAATTGATGAAACAAACTGGACATAATAGTTTTCGGACTTCTATTCAATGGAGTCGCTTAATTCCTGATGGTGTTGGAGAGGTCAATCAGCAAGCTGTAGCATTTTACCATGACTATTTTGATGAATTGATTAAGAATGGGATAGAACCTTTTGTTAATTTATATCATTTTGATATGCCAATGCCTTTGCAAGAAAAAGGGGGATGGCTCAGTCGTAAAACGGTTGAGGCATATGAACGCTACGCTAGGGTGTGTTTTGAATTGTTTGGGAAAAAAATAAAAAAATGGTTTACTCAAAATGAGCCAATTGTTCCAGTAGAAGCAGGTTATCTTTATCGCTGGCATTACCCAGAAGAATCGGATATGAAAAAAGCAATTCAAGTGGGATATCATGAAGCATTGGCTTCTGCGTTAGCTATTAAGACTTATCATTCCATGAAGTTAGATGGTCAAATCGGTATTATTCTGAATTTAACTCCAAGTTATCCTAGAGATGAAAAGAACTCAGAAGACGTAAAAGCTGCAAAAATTGCTGATGCTTTTTTTAATCGTTCTTTTCTTGATCCGGCAGTAAAAGGTGAATTTCCTCAAGAATTGATTGCTATCGTAAAAGAATTAAAGATGATGCCAGATATCAAAGCAGGGGATTTAACGCTTATTAAAGAAAACACCATTGATATATTAGGAATCAATTATTATCAACCGCGAAGAATCAAAGCAAAAGAAACGCCAATTGATAAAGAAAACGGCCCCATGCCAGAGGATTATTTTGATAACTATGACATGCCGGGGCGAAAAATGAATCCTTATCGTGGATGGGAAATTTATGAAAAAGGAATTTATGATATTTTAATTAATGTTCGCGATCATTACGGAAATATTGCTTGTTTCATTTCAGAAAATGGAATGGGGGTAGAAAATGAAGCTCGTTTTATACAAGAAGACGGGATGATCCATGATGATTATCGAATTGAATTTGTTCAAGAACATTTAAGGTATGTGCATCAAGCTATCGAAGAAGGGGTCAATTGTTTAGGTTATCATATGTGGACGTGTATGGATAACTGGTCGTGGACTAATGCTTATAAAAACCGCTATGGATTTATCTCAGTTGATTTATCAAATAATGGCAAACGAACCATCAAAAAATCAGGTTATTGGTTTAAAAAGTTAGCGGATACCAACCAATTAATCATATAAAAAATTACTTTTTCTCCTGCTCGTTTAGATAGACGAATGGGAGAATTTTTTTATAAAATAACTTAAGTTTTTAGAATCTTTTTTTATTTTTTTATCTTTCCTCTTTCTTTTTTGTATATAATGGAATAGTCAAAATTGAATAGGAGTGGTGGAAGGTATGAGAAAAAAACGACCTTTTCTTCTCTTTTGGTTACTTGGTTTTTTCGTGCTGCTTATTGTATCTGTGGCAAATGCAGGGAAAATGACAGTAGATATCCAATTGGGAGCAGAAAAATCCATTGCAAGCAAAGAATCAGTAGATAAATTTAAAAAAGAACTTTCAACTTATTGGTGGAAGGATTACAGATTGATCGCCAATTATGATAAAGGAGAATTGGCGATTTATTTACCAAAAGATAACGAAAGCAATCAGTTTATTAATATCGATGATGTGTTAAGCGCAATTTCACTTAGACAATATCAATTTAAAGATAAGAATTTAACTATCTTACTTTTAACAAGTGATGGAGCTAATCTGGCTCGATTAAAAAAAGGAAAAGTCATAACCAGTTACTCAGATAAAGTAAACAGTGAGCTCGTGGAAACTCGACTAAAAGAATGGATAAAACTCAATAAAGCAGTAAAAAAACATTCTGAACAAACAACGTTGGAGCCGTCTACTACTTCATCTACGATTTCTGACAGCATACAAAATACAACAAGTAGATTGCTTGAGGAGAATGTTTACAACCAATAAAGTTAATGAAAATCTGTTTATTGGAAAGTTGACTGCCATTTATTTCAATAATTTTAAAAAAAAATTAAAATAATTTTTTTTTTAGGGAATTTTCATTTTTGAGGAGCAAAATGTACAAAAATGAAGAAAGAAGTGATAGTTGTGACACATCTGAAAAAAATGTGCCAAAATCGATTGGTAATTCTTTTGGTCGTAAGCTTTTTCTTTTGGCTCAAGACGATCTTTGCCTATTACATCGATTTTTCATTGGGTGTAGAAGGCAGCGTCCAATATTTTATTTTGTGGATAAATCCAATAGCAACCACTCTGTTGTTTTTTGGTTTTGTTTTATATATGAAAAAAGCACAGCCTGCTTTAATGGTTCTTTTGATTATTGATATTCTAAATACGCTTTTACTTTATTTAAACGTTATTTTTTATCGTGAATTTACGGATTTCATTACGATAAAATCTGTGTTAGGATTTTCAAAAGTTTCTCAAGGCTTGTCGGGAAGTTCTTTTGCATTAATGAAACCACACGACATCTTCTATTGGGGAGACATCTTAGTGTTTATTGGTTTTATTATTTGGTTATTCGTAAAGAGGATTCCGATAAAAAGTCCAGCCGTATCCAAATCTACAGCAATAGCCGTTACGTGCCTTTCAGCGTTAATTTTTTCTGGTAATTTAGCACTTAGTGAAGCAAATCGTCCGCAACTGTTGCAGCGAACATTTGATCGCTCTTATATTGTAAAATATTTAGGAATTGATGCGTATACGGTTTATGATGCGATTAAAACAGGAATAACAAATAGTGTGCGAGCTCATGCTAGTAGTAATGGAATTGAAGAGGTATTAAAGTATACGAAGAAACACCATGCAGCCCCTAATTCTGAAACATTTGGAATCGCTAAAGGAAAAAATATTATCGTTCTTCATTTGGAAAGTTTTCAACAGTTTTTGATTAATATGAAAGTGGACGGCCAAGAAGTGACGCCTTTTTTAAACAGCGTCTATAAAAATCAGTCAACCATCAGTTTTGATAATTTTTTCCATGAAGTCGGGCAAGGAAAAACCAGTGATGCGGAGAATATGCTAGAAACAGGCACTTTTGGTTTACCACAAGGTTCGTTGTTTACGGAACTTGGTTCAGATAATGTATTTCAAGCAGCTCCTGCAATTTTGGCACAGCAGCAAGGATATACTAGTGCTGTTTTTCATGGAAATGTTGCAAGTTTTTGGAACCGTGATCATGTATATAAAAATTTAGGTTACGATAACTTTTTCGATCGCTCTTACTTCAACAATTCAGATGAAACATTAGGATATGGCATTTTAGACAAAGACTTATTTAGAGAATCTGCTCAATATTTAGAACACTTACAGCAACCATTTTACACTAAGTTTCTTTCCGTAACGAATCACACGCCCTACTATACGGATGATAAGAACTTTAAGTTTCCATCTTTGCATACCGGTAACAGTACCGTAGATGATTACGTTCGTACAGCCCATTATTTGGATCAGTCACTGGCGCAATTTTTTACGTATTTGAAAAATTCGGGGGTTTATCAACGATCCATGTTTGTGATTTATGGTGATCATTTTGGTATATCAAATACGGATAACCAAGACCTTGCCACGGTTTTAGGTAAAGACCCTTCCACTTGGGATGCCTACGACAATGCGCAATTGCAAAGGGTACCTTTGATGCTGCATATTCCCGGATACACAAAAGGAAAAATTAATCACGAATACGGTGGAGAGATTGATGTTTTACCTACCTTGCTTCATTTAGTAGGAATTGACGATAAAGACTATATCCACTTTGGTACAGACTTGCTCTCCTTTCAACATGATCAATTAGTCGCTTTTAGAAATGGAAATTTTGTTACACCTAAACATACGGTTTTAGGTGGAAAAACCTACAGTAATCAAACGGGAGAAATGATTGATCCAAAGAAAGCTGGTATTCAAAATGAAATAAACAAAGAGCAAGAACAAGTGAAGAAAGCTTTGAGCTTATCGGATAAATTGAATCAAGAAAACTTATTACGTTTTTATGTTCCAGAAAACTTTAAACCAATAGATCCTAAAAAATATAATTACAAAAATGAAGCGGAAGAAAATGAAGCGATTGAAAAACAAAAAGGAAGGAACTCAACAAGCATCTATTCTAAAAATGGCGATCAAACGACTACTCATCTTTACCCTTTAGAAACAGCAGAAGCAAATTAAACAAAGCAGCAAAAAAACTTCAAAAAAGTTGATATATTTCAATTTTTTGAAGTTTTTTTGTTATAATTCATAATTTTTTTTATTTTAGCGTATGTAGTTAATGAATGAAACAAATTTTTTTACATCAAAATAGCTCAAAAATAAGAAAAAATCAATTGATGTAAAAAAGGATGGATGAATTCAATAGAGGCAAAATAAGAATAAAAAGGAAGGAAAATGAAAGCGATAAAGTGAGTGATTGTTTTAATGATTGCGATAAAATAACAGGAATGAGGGGGGAGAGTTTGACCAAAACTTTATTTATAAATGAATAAACTTGTACAACGGAGCATAATTATTCCTAAATTTTAGTAAAAAACAAACTGCTCGTGGGAGTAATGGAGACCTGATTGATCTTTCCAGTACTGTCACATGTATGAAATGGCAAGTTATTCATTTATGGTTTTTGGCAACGAAAAATTATGTACGATGGGGAATTAATCAAGCAGCTTCGAATCAATCGAAAGCTGACTCAAACACAATTAGCAAAAGGAATTTGCTCAAAAACATCTTTGGTTGGGATTGAAAATCATTCAGTTAAAAAAATTTCTTTTTCTACGCTGAGAGCTTTTTTAGATCGGCTAAATATTTCTTTGGCCGAATATGAATGGCTGCGCAACCAAATTGAAGAACCAAAAAAAATTAAAAAGAGTCGTCATTTACTTAATAAAATTCAAGAAGATAACTTTGATCCGTATAAAGAAATAGCGAATAACCGAAAACAATACAAAAAAACATTAGATTTATATTATTTAATACTCAATTTACAAATGTTTTGGAAAACGAATGAAAAATTAGAATTACAACTCGAATTTTTACGTTATGAATGTCGAATAATTGAAGAATATTTTATGCAGATAAGAGAATATGGTCGTTTTGAACTAGAGATACTTTCGAACTATCCATATATTTTTAGTGATTCATTTATTGATAACAATTATCTAAAAATAAAAAAAAGAATGCGTCAAATGGCAGATGCTTTTCCTAAAGAATATTTATTTATTTTTTTGATGAATTTAACGCTTTATTATATTGATAAAAAACGTTTTAAAAAAGCGCGTAGTATTAATATGGATATGTATCGCAGCTTAGCACATAAAGAAAAATCTACCATCATTTATGAAAGCTTGATGTCAGAATACTATAAAATACTCATTGCACAAGCATTAGGAGAGTCGCTGTCTGAAGAAATTCATACATTATTTGCTGTGATCGAATATACATTGGGGAAAAAAGAACGTAAGCTATTAGAAGAAAAGCTGTCAGTGGTAATGAAAGAAAAAGATTAAAGAGTTTCGTGTCTTTGTCAATTCTTATATTGGTATCTAGTTAAAGAAATAGTTTCAAAAAAAATTTTGCTTACTTAATTGGTACTATTAAAAAAAAGAACATGAGTTGTCAAAAAAATTCGTTTGACAAATGTTTTGTAAGTTGCTATATTTGCAAAGGAAAACTAAATAGGATTTGTTAGGTGAGGCTCCTGTACAAACACAGGCTACTGCCCAAAAACGTCGAGAGACGCCAATGGGTAGAACAGGAATTGTCGAGATAAGGCTTTTCATAAGGTAGCTAAAAGCAAGTCATTGCTTTTTACGTTGTACAGTGTCAAAACTCAACGATGAGATCAACGAAGCTTTTTATATATTTTTTCGACCTTTCGTTGAGTTTTGACGAAAGGTCTTTTTTGCCTTTACAAATTAAAAAAGGGGGTGTAGGTCTTTTGGGAAGTTGATGCTAAAAATGAAAAAAGCAAATAATCGTCAGATAAAGGAGATGAGAACAAATGGATGACAGTCCTGCGGAGAAAAAAAGCGAGAGAAATTGCTGGTTGGTTGAGGCTATTATCTATCTGTTTTCAGCGCCTTTAAGAACCACTCTTTCTTCATCGCTTGAGTAACTAAAATATTTCCTAGGTAAAAATAGCTGTTGCTTGTTTTTACTGAGGTAAAGGAGAAAATTGAGATGGAAAAAAAGAGAGTGATAAGGAAAAGTTATGTTGCTTTTTCAGAAATGAATAAACAAGAATTATTTGCCTTTTTTCATTCAACGAATCAGGGAATGAACGAAGCAAAGATTGAAGAATCAAGAGAAAAATATGGTGAAAATTCAATTTCTTATGGGAAAAAATCTCCTTTTTTCTTAGAAGTTTTGAAAGCTTATGTTACGCCTTTTACACTTGTATTGATTGCTTTAGGTGTGATTTCATTCATTACCGAATATTTATTACCCGTTCCAAAAGATAAAGACCTTTTTGGTGTAATCATTATTTTTTCAATGGTGCTTGTCAGTGGAACAATGACGCTCGTTCAATCGGTTCGTTCAAATCAAGCTGCGGAAAAATTAAAGTCTTTAGTGAAGGTTACAGCAGCTGTCAAACGCAATGGAAGTTATATTGAAATTCCGATGGAAGAAATCGTTTGCGGCGATTTGGTGCGTTTATCCGCTGGAGATATGATTCCAGCAGATATGCGATTGTTGTCAACTAAAGATTTGTTTATTTCACAAGCAGCATTAACTGGAGAAAGCTATCCGGTCGAAAAGCAAGCAAATATTCATAAAAATGCGTCATTTAGTGAAGCAAGTGATGAAAATATTGCTTTTATGGGAAGCAATGTAATTAGTGGAAGTGCAAAAGGCATTGTCCTGTCAGTAGGTAAACAGACGATGTTTGGACACGTAGCTCAAATATTATCTGAAAAGCCCGTTCAATCAAGTTTTGAAATGGGTATTTCCAAAACTTCCATGTTATTGATTAAATTTATGGCTTTAATGGCCCCAACGGTTATTGTTATTAATGGGTTTACGAAAGGCAACTGGCTACAAGCTTTCTTATTTGGATTATCCGTAGCTGTTGGGTTAACCCCTGAAATGTTACCGATGATTGTTACAACGAATTTAGTTAAAGGTGCCAGTAAAATGGCGAAAAAAGGAACTGTTATCAAAAATTTAAACGCCATCCAAAACTTTGGTGCAATTGATGTATTATGTACAGATAAAACCGGTACACTTACACAAGATAAAATTATTTTAGAATACCATCTAAACTGTGCAGGAAAAGAAGATGATCGTGTTTTGCGTCATGCTTATTTAAATAGTTACTATCAAACAGGATTAAAAAATTTGTTAGACGTGGCAATCATTACTGAAGCCGAGCAAACATTAGCCACAGACGAAAGTAAGTATTGTAAAGTGGATGAAATTCCTTTTGATTTTGAACGCCGCCGCATGAGTGTTGTCGTAGAAGATGTGGCTGGTAAAACACAAATGATCACAAAAGGTGCCATCGAAGAAATGTTGAGCATTTCTAATTATATTGACCTTGAAGGTGTCGTTAACCCTTTAACAAACGAAAAAAGAGCCTACGTACTTGCAAAAGTAAAGGAATTAAATGAAGAAGGGATGCGCGTCATTGGTGTTGCTCAAAAAACAAATCCGAGTGTGGTTGGGGAATTTTCAATAAAAGATGAGTCTGACATGGTATTGATTGGTTATCTTGCTTTTCTTGATCCCCCAAAAGCCACCACAAAACAAGCATTGAATGCATTGAAAGATCATGGAGTTGCAGTAAAAGTTTTAACTGGTGATAATGAGTCAGTCACTCGCTGTGTCTGTCGTCAAGTAGGTATAGAAATTAACGAATTGATTACGGGCGAAAAGATTTCCAAAATGGATGATCATACGTTGTCACAAGTAGTTGAAGATCATGAAGTATTTGTGAAATTAAATCCTCAACAAAAAGCACGGTTAACAACCGCTTTACGTCAAAATGGACATACCGTAGGATTTTTAGGTGATGGAATTAATGATGCACCAGCAATGAAAGTAGCAGACATTGGTATTTCTGTAGATACAGCAGTAGATATTGCGAAAGAATCAGCAGATGTCATTTTATTAGAAAAAGATTTAATGATTTTAGAAAAGGGAATTTTATCGGGACGAGAAACTTTTGGTAACATTATGAAATATATTAAAGCGACGGCAAGTTCCAACTTTGGGAACATGTTTTCTGTATTAGCTGCTAGTATCTTTTTACCCTTTTTGCCAATGCTACCTTTGCAAATTTTATTTTTGAATTTGATTTATGATGTTTCCTGCTTGTCACTTCCATGGGATAAAATGGACAAAGAGTACCTAAATGAACCTAAAAAATGGGAAGCTTCAAGTATTGGACGTTTTATGATTTACTTTGGTCCAACAAGCTCCATTTTTGACGTCACCACATATTTATTGATGTATTTTGTTATTTGCCCGGCGGTAGTTGGTGGCAGCTTCCATACACTAGACACCAAACAGCAAATAGTTTTTATTTCATTGTTTCATGCAGGCTGGGTTGTGGAATCACTATGGTCACAAACGTTGGTTTTACATGCTTTACGGACTCCAAAGATTCCATTTCTCCAAAGTCATGCAACGTTTACTATGTTTATTGTTACGACATTAGGGATAGTAGTTGGTTCAGTTTTACCATTCACAGGTTTTGGATTAGAGTTAGGCTTGATGCCATTACCGGGAGAGTATTGGATGTGGTTAGTTGTTACAATCTTAGCTTACTTAACATTAGTAACCATAGTCAAAAAATTCTATGTCAAAAAATTTGGCACTTTATTGTAAAAATAAAAGCAAGATATGCAATAGTCCTAGTTTAAACAGCTAATAAGACTGATTTTGAGGTGTAAGATCAAAGTCAGTCTTATTTTTATTCTAGAAACTTTTCTGCTTGTTTTTCGTCAGATTAATTTTACGTGAAAGAGTAGTTTTTGTGTACTTAAAGATAGATGAGTGGAACAATCATTTATTTTTTCTTTAATTATTTTCCTGATTTTTTTCATTTTTAACACGATCATTTTTTATGGCTATGATTGTATGAAATTATAAAGAAACATGTTAAACTGGTGATATTGTTTTCTGAAAGGATTAGTGAAAGAATGAAAGGCGCAATATTTGATTTAGATGGCCTATTAGTGGATACAGAAAAAGTGTATCGTGATGGCTGGTTATGGGGATTTAAACATTATGGCATAGAAATTCCTAAAGAAATTGTTGATACTTGGGGTGGAAAAAATTGGAAACAAAGTTTTGACATTTTAGTAAAAGCAGCAGGAAGCCCAGAAAAAGTACAAGCAGTACGAGCAAGACGGGAAGAATATTTTTATCAACAATTACGTGACGGTGTTATTCATTTAAAACCTTATGCGACAGAAACGTTGACTGAATTAAAAGACCGAAAGATCAAGCTTGGCTTAGCTACGACGACTGTGACGAAACGAGCAACCGATATTTTGGAACAATTTAGCTTAACAGCGCTTTTTGATACGATGACTTTTGGGGATGAAGTCACAGAAAATAAACCTTCTCCAATCCCTTATTTAACGGCATTAGAAAGAACTAAATTGACGGCTTCAGAAGCATTTGCAGTAGAAGATTCTTTAGTAGGGGCGACGTCTGCTTCACGAGCGGGCATGGGGGTGGTCTTGGTTCCAGATACAAGCTTTCAACGAAATTATACAGACAAAGAAAAAGCAGCGTTGAACTTGCTGGCTGAAGGCAAAGATTTACGAGTCGTTATCCGAATGCTTCAAACAGTAAGAGAATAAATTGATTTTTCTTTTATTTCTCTTAGTTTTCATTAGTGGAATTTAAGCGTTTAAAATAATGTATTGGTGAAATAACTGTAATTTTTTTACCTTCAATCATCTGATAAAAATGAACAGATTGTATGTCGTGGGTTTAATTAAAAAAGCAATACAAGAATGGTATTTGAAGTTGGATATACTCTCAAACGATTTTGCTTGGAAAAAGTATGACAGGGGTTCTAAAAATATTTTACGTAAGTGCTTAGTGTTTACCAAAAAATAGTTCAAAAATTAAATAACAAAAACTCTGTGTCGATAGATTTTACACAGAGTTTTTTCTAATTTGGAGAAAAACGTCCTAAAAAATCAATTGCGAGTACTAAATCTGTCAGATTTATTCAATTTTATGTTAATGCTCTTTAAAAAAATGCTAGTTAGCGAGTATTTGAACGAATGATAATTAAAGAAAGTAGAGTAAATACTTGATTTGAACAAGAGTTGTCATTAAATAGTATACTTTTTTAATTCAACCAAGAAAAAAGACTGTCTTAAATAATTTTACGAACAAACATAAAATGAAACCGCAAACAATTAATGGGAGGGAAAAAAATGACAGATTGGTTAGGATTAAATGGAAAAGTAGTAATTGTTACAGGAGGTTCTTCAGGTATTGGTAGAAGTATCGTCGAGCGTTTATTAGAACAAAAAGTTTATGTTGCCAATTTTGATATTTCTGATTCAGAAATGAAACATCAAAATTTATTCTTTGTGAAAGTAGACGTTATTTCAAGAAAAGAAGTAGAAGTTGGTGTTTCAAAAGTGATTGAACATTTTGGTACAGTCGATGGTCTAGTAAATAATGCGGGAATCAATATACCACGTTTACTCGTTGACAAAAAACATCCTTACGGTCCTTATGAATTGTCAGACGATGTTTTCGATAAAATAATTGCGATTAATCAAAAAGGATTGTATTTAATGAGTCAAACAGTAGGTCGTATTCTTGTACAAAAACAAGCAGGAGTCATTGTAAACATGTCTTCAGAAGCTGGATTAGAAGGCTCAGAAGGTCAAAGTGCTTATGCAGCAACGAAAGCGGCAGTAAATAGTTATACTCGTTCATGGGCTAAAGAGTTAGGTAAATCGAACGTTCGCGTGGTCGGTATTGCTCCGGGAATCATGGAAGAAACAGGATTACGAACAGTCGCTTATGAAGAAGCTTTAGCATACACGCGTGGCATTTCTGTTGAGCAATTATGTGCAGGTTACTCAAAAACAAGCACCATTCCATTAGGACGAAGTGGAAAGCTTTATGAAGTTGCTGATTTAGTATGCTATTATTTATCAGGCCGTTCTAGCTATATTACAGGCATTACTACAAACGTAGCTGGAGGAAAAACAAGAGGATAGAGGTGGGAAAACTAAATGACGCTAGTAAATAGATGGTACCAAGTATTAAAATTACTAGTTGATCACAAAGAAATGAATTTACAGGATTTACAAGAGAAGTTGATAGCAAGTCCTCAAACGGTTCGTAAAAGTATTGATACGTTAAATGACGAATTAATAGGGATTGCAAAAATTATTCAAAAAGAAAGTCTATTTCAATTAGAAATACGTGATTTTGAAGAATTTGAAATAGTTCTATCAGGACGTTTGAAAAAAGAAGCCGATTTTAATTCATCAAGTAAACGTGTTTCTTACATTATCAAACGTTTGATAGAAGCAGACCATTTTATTTCAACTTATGATCTCTCAGAAGAATTAGCCGTTAGTCGTGGTACAGTAAATAAAGATATTAAAAGGATGAAGGAATTAGTTCGACCATGGCAGGTGTCAGTCATAGGAAGACCCAATCGTGGGATTTATTTAAAAGGAAAAGAATTTGATTTACGATTATTGCATGTGAATGAGGTTCAAGAATATTTTGAAGAAGAGTTTCTTCAAGAAACGACTAAGCAAGTGATTCAAAAAGTAATCAAAGAAACGAAGCTGGCTAAACAAGACAGTTTTTTGTTGCCAAGAGTCATTTCAATCGTGTTACAGCGAGTGTTAGCTGGTCAAATGTTGACAGAATTGCCAAGAGAGTATGTGGATTATGTGAGTAAGAATGAGTACATTGAAGAATTAATGTATCATTTGGAAATCACTTATAACGTCACGCTAAGTCATTGGGAACGTTCGTTTATCAGTTTTCCTTTCAATGTTAATACCAATCATGTACGAAATACTTTATTAACAGATGATCAACTTTTATATGACTATTTCCAAAAAATGATGATGAAAATTCATCGTTATGTAGTGGTTGAATTGGATGAAGCGTTCTTATTTTCAGAAATGAAAGAACATTTGATGAACGTGATGAACCGTTTGATTTTTCATGTTGAATGTCACGATTTATTTTATGGTGAAATTGAGCGTCACTATCCTTTTGCCTATGAGTTAGCAAAAATTAGTTTACAAGAGCTCGGCAGATTGCTACATCGAACTGTTCCATCAGTAGAATACGGCTATCTTGCTCTTTATTTTGAGTTAGCGTTAAGAGGAAATTATGAAGCGGGTACCAAAAAAGAAATTGCTGTTATTTGCAGCACCGGTCACGGAACGGCGTTAATGATTCAACGGCAATTAGAAAAAGTACTTGGAGCCAACGTGCAGATTTCACATTTTTCTGAAGAAGAATGTGAAAAAAAAGATTTAAATCAATATTTTGCTGTTTTTACTACTATTCCTTTAAAAAATATTCGCCCGCAAACACCTATTATCCACATGACCAATTTATTTAATGACGCATGGTTAAGAAATGAATGGAAAAGAGTAAAAGAAATTCGTTCGATTGAATCTAAAAATGTTCAAATGACGTATCAGTTATTGGATAGAAAAGAAGAATATCACACAAATATTCAGAAAATGATTACAAAGTTGGAGAAAGAAAAGTTAGTAGATTCGACTTTTGCTCGGCGAATTTTTGCTAGGGAAGATCAACAAACAACGATTTTTGAATCAGGAATTGCTTTTCCGCATGCAGTCAATCGAGCATTAACGACGATTATTTTATCAATTGGTGTTTTTGAAGAATCATTAAATACTTCAAAAGGAAAAGTTGATGTTGTTTTACTATTGGGGATTCCAGAAAAATTATCTCATGCTGTAGAAGCAGAGTTATTGCACTTATACGATCGTTTATTCACTATCGCAGGTGATGAAAACTTGTGTCTTGAGTTACGTAAACAAAAAGATATCTTGGCAGTGAAAGAATGGATGCAAAGAAAGGGGGTTATCACATGAATAGTATCTATATTTTTGGTTTGCTATTTTTGACGGCGTATTTCGTGCAAGTAGCAATGGGAATAAAACAAATGAAACATTTTAATCAACACTATCAAGAACTTCGGAAACTGGGAAAAGTAGCAATTGGTCGCCGAGCAGGTAAAGTCAAAGCTGGAACAATTTTTTTGTTTGCAGTTGATCCAAAGGGAAGTATTTTAGCGGCTAGAAAAATGCAAGGAGTGACCGTTTTAGCTAAATTCCATTCTTTACCACAATATGTCGGTGAAGACATTCATTACATGGATCATTACCATCCACTCGTACGTCAAGAAAACAAATTAACGCAGCAAGCGATAGAAAATGCTCGGGAAGTATACTTATGCGTAGGGCGAGGAGATGATCAAGAATTTCAATCCTTTACGTGGATAAGCAGTTTAAAAATTCAATTACAATTATGGAAAAATAAAGTACGATCAAAATTGAAAGGAAGTGCAGAGTAATGTCTTACATTACAAAATTTGCTGAAGGATTTATGAATCTATTTCAGACGGGAGCATCGACATTTATTTCTTGGATGACGGGAATCGTTCCGGTTGTTTTAATGTTAATGGTAGCGATGAATACCCTAATTGCTTTTTTAGGAGAAGAAAGAGTAACTAGCGTAGCTAAAATTTCTGCCAAAAATCCTATTACGCGTTATTTAGTTCTTCCCTTTTTATCGGCATTTATGTTAGGAAATCCGATGTCTTTCACCATGGCTCGTTTTTTACCGGAGTACTATAAACCAAGTTATTACGCCGCACAAGCACAGTTTTGCCATACAAGCAACGGTGTATTTCCGCACATTAATCCCGGAGAATTATTTGTCTGGTTAGGAATTGCACAAGGCATCGATACATTAGGCTTAAATTCAATGGATTTAGCAGTTCGTTACATGTTTGTAGGTCTTTTAATGAACTTTATTGGTGGTTGGGTTACTGATTTCACTACTGCTTATGTTTGTAAGCAACAAGGAATCACGCTTAGTAAAACAGTCGTCATGGATTGAGAAAAAGTCCTTGAAACGACGATCACTCGTCCAATGTTACTCCATTATATAAAAATAGCGACTAAATAAAACGGAAGAGCTTATAAGTAATCTAAATGTACAAGGAGAAAATGAGATGGCATATAACAGTATCAAGGTAGTAAAGGGAAATGGTGGTTATGGTGGTCCTTTAATTATTACTCCGACAGAAGAAAAACATAAATTTATTTTCGTTACCGGTGGTGGAGAAAAACCGGCAATTGTAGATAAAATTGTTGAGTTAACGGGTATGGAAGCCGTAAATGGATTTAAAACTTCTATTCCAGATAATGAAATTGCATTAGCTATTATTGATTGTGGCGGTACGCTTCGTTGTGGTATTTATCCTAAAAAAGGCATTCCTACAATTAATATAGTCCCCACAGGCAAAAGTGGTCCACTGGCTCAATATATTAATGAAACAATTTATGTTTCGGCGGTTGGTTCAGCACAAATTACACTTGCTTCTGAAGGATCTTTTGCAATTGCAAAAGATTCCATAAGCAAAAAAGCTGAATTTAAATATGATACCAGTAAAAAAATTACAGAACAAAAAGCGGAACAGCAAAATTTTATTGCTAAAATTGGAATGGGTGCAGGAAAAGTAGTAGCTACATTTAATCAATCTGCAAGAGAAGGCGTTCAGACGATGATTCATACAGTTATTCCTTTTATGGCATTTGTTTCGTTATTGATTGGTGTGATTCAAGGCTCAGGAATAGGTAAATTTTTTGCCCATGTCATGGCACCACTCGCAGGGAATATTATCGGGTTAACAATTATTGGTTTTGTTTGTTCACTTCCGTTTTTATCACCTTTATTGGGGCCCGGCGCAGTAATTAGCCAAGTGATTGGGGCGTTAATTGGGGTGGAAATTGGCAAAGGAAATATCCCACCACAATTGGCTTTACCTGCATTATTTGCTATTAATACCCAAAATGCTTGCGATTTTATTCCCGTAGGACTTGGGCTAGAAGAAGCAAAATCAGAAACGGTTGAAGTGGGGGTACCATCTGTGTTGTATTCACGTTTTTTAAATGGAGTACCTCGTGTGTTGGTTGCTTGGCTTGCAAGTTTTGGCTTGTATAGTTAAATTATCTGTTGGAGGATGAAAAATGTCAGTATTTACAACTACGGTCTTATCTATTGGATCAGAAGCCGAATTATTTAAAAAAGAAAAAATGGTGATACTATTTGGAAAAGATGCACCGGATGTTTTAGCAGATTATTGCTATAACATTGAGATTCATCCAGTAAAAGAAGAAATTAAAGTAAACCAAACGTTAATCATTGGCGAACAAAAATATCGAATTACAGCAGTTGGTAGTGTTGTTTTGACCAATTTAGATACGTTGGGGCATATAACAATTAAATTTGATGGCTCAACGGTGCCTGAATTAGCAGGAACGTTGTACGTGGAGGACAAAGCAGTTCCTAAAATTTCAGTAGGTACAACGATTATCATTCAATAGATAAACAAAAGGAGTGCAGCACATGAAATTTATGTTAGATACCATTAATCTTGAAGCTATTCGTTATTATCAAACGATTTTACCGCTAACAGGAATTACATCTAACCCAAGTATTGTTAAACTAGAGCATGAAATTTCATTTTTTTCACATTTAAAAAAAATTAAACAAGTAATTGGTTCTACCAGTCTTCACGTACAAGTAGTTGGTGAAACAACGAAAGAGATGATCGAAGATGCTAAAACCATTGTAAAGAAATTAGGAAAAGAGACGTTCATCAAAATACCGGTGAATGAAGCGGGACTAGCTGCCATCAAGCAACTCAAACAAGAAATGTATCGAATTACTGCTACAGCGATTTATACGGAGTTTCAAGGATATTTAGCAATCGCCGCAGGCGCAGATTACTTAGCTCCTTATTATAATCGAATGGAAAATTTGAATATTGATGCACAAAAAATCATTGAAAATTTGGTAAAAGAAATTTCACGCAGCGGCTCAAATAGTCAGATAGTTGCTGCAAGTTTTAAAAATATTGCCCAAATTAATAAGGCCTGTCAAAGTGGAGTACAGGCTGTTACCGTCACACCAGATTTGATTGCACAAGGATTCGCAATGCCCGCTATCCAAAAGGCTGTTACCGATTTTCGTAACGACTGGTATTCAGTTTTTAAAGTAGAATCTATTAAAAAATTAGCTGCCATCAATTCATAGCTAATTAATAGTCATTCATTGTAAAGTTTTCATTTATTTAGGTCAAGTTTAATACTAATTATTTTGGTAATAAACTAACTAAAGCGCCTGTATACTTGTTATTTCAAGGTAGAAATTTTAATATGAATAAGCATTTTTTTGAAGTAAAAAATAGAAAAAAGAGCAGAAATAAGCGAAGAGAATCATTTTGTAAGACATCAGATAAGTTTCTTATTAGAAAATAGGAAATTATTCTAGCGAGCACCAATGAATAAAAACAATCATTGATCATTGATTTTCAAATAAGGATAATAGCCATTAGTTGCTTTTGCTTATAAGAGTATAGGAGAAAAATGTTTAAGGAGAGTGTAAATAAATTTCGTTTTTATGTTGACAAAATATCATATACAAGGTAGAACTCACAAAAGTCAACTTTTCACATAGTAGCATTTTAGGTGTTTTGTTCAGAAAGTCGGTGGTTGCTGTGAACCGATCAAGCCTAGATGTCGAATTACAGGAAAAAAGTATAAAAACTAAATCATTCAAATAAAGAGAAAAACAGTTCTGTTTTTAATTAAGGTGGTACCGCGGAGTCATTCGTTCTTAGTTGAAAACAGGACTTTTTGTTTAATAAAAGGTGGGGAAGGTCAATGAATTGTGGCGGAGTTATCCGATATTTCTTCTTTTTTAGAACAGCAATAAACTAAAAAGGAGAATGATTATGAAAGAAAAACCAAGTTTTAAATTGATTAGTAGCCAGTGGTTTGTTCCTTCTATTTTTACAGTTTGTGCAATTGTTGGTAGTGCGGTAGGCAGAGCATTTACAGTGATATCAACAATTGGGATTGCTTTTTTCGGTGTTGGCACAATGTTGGGTTTAAATTCGGCTTTAGTAGTAGGTCCGATTGTTTCAGGTGCTGTTTTTGGTGATAATATGTCACCTTATCGGAATCAACCAATTTAGCAGCAGTAATTGTAGATGCATACCTTTTCAAACACATCAAACATATGATTTAGCCAACGGTTCCAGCATTTGTAGTTTCTTTCGTTTTATTTATGGTTTTAGGACACACAAATAACAGTGCTAGTTTAACGATCATTTAAAAGGCAACTGCCCCCTTGAAGTGAACTTTACAATTTCTATTTGGTCATTGATTCCTCTTATGGTTCTGTTGTTGTTAGGTGCATGGAAAAAGGTTCCGGAAATTTTAAATACATCATTCCAAACATAATTATTGTAGATACACCAATCATTAGTAAAAACTGTCCATAATTCTTCATTTCTACTCACTCCTTTTAAGATTTCTTTCTTTTATCTTCCCAGCTTACAAAAAACAAGCAACTAAATTGTTTGAAACAACTTAGTCGCTTGTTATACTTAATTTTTTATATGAACAGTTTTTTTAGTTAAGCAAAATGATCATTTTTTTTGATAGCTAAAGAAAATAATTAAGTAAAGCAATCCTGTTAATAAGGTGACGCCGATGGGATTAGTGAAGAAAATTCCTCCAAAGATTAATCCTAAAACTACTATAGCAAGCAAATTTATAACTTTTCCAAAAGATGATTTTTTCTTTAAAGCAAGTATAAACGCTGCTGCACTGATCATCATCCAAATAACTAATACGGTATAAGAAAGTGAACCAGCTAAGTAGCCAAATAATTTGTCTCCTACTAAATAAGATAAAACAACGCCTAGATACAGTATGCTTGCACAAAATAAAACAGCACGTTGCGGTACATGGTATTTATTCAATACAGCCAATTTTTTTACTGCATTTGTTTTATTTTTTACTCGAAAATATAAAAGCCGTGAAGAAGCATAGACGCCAGAATTAATCGAAGAAAATAAAGCAAGGATGATCACAAAATTTACGATATCGGCGGCAAATGGGATGCTCATTTTTTCAAATACCATCACAAAAGGGCTAACCGTTGTCTTTGCTAATACATGCCAAGGAAAGATAATTAACAATAAGAATAAAGGAATAATGTAAAAAGAAATGATTCGTCCCATCACGCCTCTGATGGCTTTTGGAATCGCCTTTTTTGGGTCATCTGCTTCACTTACAGTAACAGCAATAAGCTCTGAGCCACCGTAAGAATAAATGACTACGAGTAAAGAATGAATGATTCCTTTCATTCCGTGAGGAGAAAATCCGCCGTAGTTAGTGAGTGTTTGTAACGTAGGCAATACACCATTTCCTAGCATCTGCTGACCGACAAGGTAAATGCCAAAGATGATCAGTAGAATAATGACACTAATTTTAGCAAAAGCTAACCAGTATTCAGTTTCTGCAAATAAACGTACCGAATATAAATTGATTAGCGTAGTAAATATTGCCAGAATAAGAACGAAGACCCAAGTAGGGATGTTTGGAAACCATAACTGCAAGAAAGAAGCAGCAGCTACTGCTTCGGCGATGATATTGATGGTCCACAATGAGTAATATACCCAATCGATAAAATCAGCGGCATGTACGCCTAAAAACGGTCGAACTAATCCAGAGAGTCCATGCTGGGTGTCTCCACCGTCTAAAACGAGTCTCCCTAAACCATTCATTACGATAAATAAGACAGCACCACCGATCAAAAAGGCAATTAAAACAGCAGGCCCTGCAATCTCAATTGCTTCACCGCTTCCTTTAAATAGACCAGCACCAATTGCGCCTCCTAATGCAAGCATAGTGATATGTCGAGAACTTAGCTGTTTTTTTAATTTTGTTTTTTCAGTATTCTCCATAAACAACCTCTTTTCTGAAGATAAAATATTCATCACTGTATACGAATAATCAAATAAAATGATGGACTAGTAGAAAAATGACTTGTTTTATCATAACAAATTATCTGATAATTTCAATAATTCTGAAAACAAAATACCCCTTTTTAATTAAAATTTCATCTATTTGTCATTTTTTCTTATAGAAGTAAAATGACTTTCATAGGAAAAATAAAAATTTATAGTTAATGATTGACTATTTTTTCAAAACAGAGTTTACGTGAAAAAAATGTTAAAGATGATTGAAGAATCCAATTACATTTTATAGTTTAAAATGATAATTATTATTTTTTAGAAAATAGACAGTAAAATTAAAAATTATGACTAGAATCAAACGTTTTTTCAAAAAAATTATGCCAAAAGCTTAAATAAGAAAAAAGGAAAAATAAATAAAGAGGCTCTTTTTTTAGAAACTAGTTGCTTTACTGCAGTTTTTTTCTATTTATAATTTGGCAAAGGAAAAAACAAAAAGATAAACAAAAAGCAGGTAGAAAAGTTGCTTATACTCATAAGTGTAGAAATGAGGTGAGAACGAATGAATCACGTATTGATCAAACAGAAGATACGGTGTTTCTCATTACCTCTATCTAAATAGCAGCATTAATAATCTTTCTTTTCTTTCAACAATGTTGTTAATTGTAGTTATTTACTTAATACTGTATTTTATGTTTTTCATTAGCTATCTTAAATCTAGCTTATCGTTAAAAAGAGTTTATCAAGTTTAGAAGGGAAAAATTGAAAGCAGATTGTTCAAATGGACGTCGAAGAATTAGCATAATTGATTGGGGAAAATCTTCACTATTATCAAACAGGACGTGTAGTTAATTATATTCCAGCACTAGCAAAAGTGAACCCCAAGCAATTAGAAATGGCTATTTACGATTTGAAAAAAAGACAAATGATAGAATTTGGTGATTCACGTGTTTGTTTTGTCATTGAAGGTATGTCAAAAGCACCAGTTTTGTTGTTAGCGATCGAAGATCATAAAATTGAATTGATAACGTCTTTCAAATAATTGATACAAAAACCACAGAATTTGCTCTTTATTCCATGTGGAAGATAAAAACTAGCCGTCGGCGGCGTCCAATGCCTCCTTTTTTTAATGCTAGACCGTAGCAACAACTTCTTTGTTTGCAGGAAAAAATTTAGAAGAGAAATTTGAGCGAATTTTGGCTTTTATAAAAGAAATTTGTAATGATCCGGAAATCACCTTGAATGAAGAAATTTATCATTTTGAATCTCAAACAAATGACATCATTCGTTCTCTAGCTTACTATATGAAAGAAAATCAAATGATTGACGGAGAGGTTATAGACGTTATAAACGTATATTTTAAGCAATACTCTGTTAACGTTACTGCTTTAGGAATAGCTAAATTGGGAGCAGCTTTAGCAAATAAAGGGATTGCACCTTGAAATAAGAAAAGAATCATTGCAAAAGAAAGTGCTACGATTGTCAAAGCCATCATGACTACCGCAGGCTTATATGATGAATCAGGTGAATTTTCTGTTCATATCGGTGTACCAGATAAAAGTGGTGTGGGTAAAGGTTTAATGGTAGCTGCATGGTATGAGAATTTTGGGTTCAGCATTAGATTCCTTTGACAACAGCGCAACAAGAGATCATTGAAAAACTTGATATTGCTATTTTTGAATAATTGAATGAAAAAATATTGCTAGTTTTAATGATGATCAAAACAATTTTTTTTGAAATCACTCCTTATTATTTAAAAATTTTAGTTTTTTTAAACGAACAAAAGTTCGAATACGGTTGATTAAAAGAGTATTTCAACTTGAACCGCGAGAAAGAAAACTGGGACGTACTTCCTTTATTAAATGATGGCAAAAGTCAGTCCTAGATACATTGCATCATGTAGTACTCATAAGAAAATAAATTTGAAAATAACAATATTTTTTGAAGATAAATCTAGAAAAAAGGGTGTATGGAAGGAAAAGTCGAAGGAAACTTTTTTTCTTAAAATGAAGAGAACCACTATTTTGTATTGAATAAAAGAAAAAGAAAAATGTTGAATAACAAAAGGAAAAAGAATCATATTGACAAATCAGGAAATTTATAGCAAGTGTTTTTTACTAATTACTCAAGAAATTCAGCTATTTTAAGTAAAAAAGAATGTTGTGTGACTAGCTTAGGTGACTTTTTTATTTTGTTTTTTGTAAGCGTTTTCTAAAAAAGGAAATAAAAAAAATATAAATGAGATAATATGCTTAAATAGACATACATAAAATTTAGAGGAGCGGGAAAGGGCATGTTAGAGAATTACATTGAGCGGAATGTTTCTAGAAAAGTATATCTTTGTGAGCAATTATTTGAATTTCAAGAAATAGACATTAATGATTCTGCCAAGTTGTTGGGTGTGACAGTGCCGACTGTATTGCATGATCTTGAAAGTATTATAGAATGTTTGGAATACTGTATTGAAAAATGTGAGCGGGAAAAACATATATATAAAGTTATATTTAAGCAGGGGATTAGGCTATCAGAATTAACACAGTTTTTGTATGGTCAATCGTATTTTTTAAAATTTTTGAGCTATTATTTTAAAGGACAATTTACTAGTACGGAATTATCCGATTTGGAGTTCATCTCTTTGAGCAAGGTCTATACGATCAAAAAAACAGTCTTTGACTTCTTTAAAGCAAATTCGTATTTGAAAAACAAACAGATCGTTATTCCTGAATATGATGTGCGTAATCTTTTGATTGCATTGGTGAGGTATATTAACTGGGAAGGATATGAAACCAAAAATAATAAAGTAAAAAATGCTTGTAATGAGCTAGTTGATTTCATCGAAGCACATTTTTTCAAGCGTAGATATTCTGAAGAAGAAAGAATTTTGATTATTCGAGGGATTGAGATTGCGATTGGTAGAAAAAATTATCCTCTTCATTTTAGTGAAAAAGAAAAGAAATTAGCAGAAGAGAAACCATTATTTCATATCATATGTCAAGGATTAACTCAATATAAAAATGTATTAGGATTACAGGAAGAGGACGTTTATTATATTTTTTCTTTATTTAATACTCGTAATTATACCAACGAGAATATGGAATTGATAAGAAAAGATTTTGAAATAGTTTATACTAGTTTCATTGAAAATAATTTATATTTAAATGAATTAATTGAAAAAATAGTCAGTAAAATTGGGAAAAAATGTGCGAATAATTTTATTTTAAGAAAATCTTATTTACAGTTTATTCGGACAATATGGGCGGATGGACAAGTTTTTCTTCCTGATCAAATTTATTTATTAACGGATGACGAAAAAGAACTTTATGAAAACACTGTAAAGATTTTAAATAATTGGAAAGAAGAACATTGCCTTGATATAAGATGGAATCATAATTTAATCCGAAAATTTGTTAAAAGCATGTACTTGACTGTACGTATGGAAGAAAAAAATCAACCCACTGAAATTTTTATTGTGGCACCCAATGCAGTAAAACAAATTTTTTATCGAGAGCTGGTGATGGCTCAGATTAACGAAAATAGTGAATTAAATTCAATGATTTATCACTCATTGAAAGAGCTGCCTGATGAATGTCTATATCGTACTAGAAGAATCGTTTTTTGTGATGTTACTGTTTATCAAAGCGGATTTGACACTGAAAACACCCAAGTTTTACCAATTTCTTTGAATAATAAGTGTTTGTACTTGGGTCAAAAAATTAGAATAGAAAATGAATTGATTAATTAAAAAATTAGCCACAACATGTAATAAATGGAATTATTTTTAGGTGTGGTTAAAAATATACCGATATAGAATGGATTTAATGAGAGGAAGAGAACAAATGGCATGATTTTCTTCCTTTTTTAGTTTAAAATGAATGTAATAAAAAACTATTATAAGCGCTTACTATCTATTGGAAATTTATAGCTAGGTTATGAAAAAATGCTTTTTTCGCCAATCATTTTTTTAATTGAACAAGGTCAATGCAGGGCATTAATAGGATCTAATAGTGCAGGGAGGTCTTCAATCATCCAGTATCTTCTAGGTATTTCACGGGAACATCAAAAGGGAAATACCTAGAAGATATTGAATTAGCGGTCAGTTACGTCCGCCAAAACTATTTAGATGTATTTAATCAAATACATCTAGAAAAATTAATTGCAACGATTAAACCGACGATATTGATTGTTGACCACGACCAAGTATTTTTAGAAAAAGTAGCCGATCAAATTATTTCTTCAAAGGAAATAACGAGATGAACTTGTTTTGCTGTCTGATTGTGTTACAATCGAGCCAGTACAAATAAAGGAGCGTTATAAATGTTATATGTAACCAGACATGGTGAAACCACTTGGAATGCAGCAGGAGCTGTCTGTGGAAGAGCGGATGTTTCCCTGACGGAAAAAGGTCAAAAACAAGCAAAAAAATTGGCAGAGGATGTTTCAAAACTAAAAATACCCGTAACAAAAATCATTCATTCACCGTTACAGCGAGCTAAAAATACAGCACAAGCAGTGGCGGATAAGCTTCAGTTGCCACTGGAAGTAGATGAACGTTTAGTCGAAATGGATTTTGGTGAATATGATGGAGTAGATGCTCTTGATCCGATGTTTCAAAAAGCACGTCGAGAATTTGCTGTTCGTTTTCCAAATGGAGAATCTGTGTTAGATGTTTACGCTCGCGTCGTTCCACTAATTGAAGAATGCCTTGCAGACCAAGACAACGTCTATTTACTTGTATGCCATAATGCTTTAATTCGAATCATGAACGCTTATTTTCATCCCATGCCAAATGCGATTTTCTTTGATTTTTTTGTAGATAATACTGAATTAGTTATTTTTGATCCTAAAAATAAGAACTTTTAAAGCATTTCAGTCTATTAAAAAAAATAAGCGAATGAAGGTTGTGACAGAAGTCTGAAGTTTAAAAACAGCATGCTTTTGTCACAACCATTTTTGCATAGAAAAATTTTCAATTCATCAACGAATCAATGAACATTTGTTTTCAATGTTTCAACAAGCGTTTGATACACTCTTTCTACATCAGCTTGGGTACCTCGTAATTCATAATCGGCAAGAAAAGAAAAACCAAATTGAGTTGCGTATTGCTTGGCGGTTAAGCAATATTGATTATTGAAATTTTTATTTCCGCTGCCTACGACCCCAAGACAAAGTGCATAATTGTTTTCATATTCCAAGTATTCGCGCATCGTTTCCGTTAAAATTTCCGTATCCCCATTATCTATTCCATTCCCTCCATCAAGGTATGTCGGAACGAAAGTAAAAAAAGGCTCCCTTTCTTTTTCAAAATCACTATTTTCGTGAATTTCTTTTAATACAACTTCTGGAAATCGAGAATCAATTGTATGTTGTTTGATTGCGTATCCTGCAAGCTTTTTGACAAAAGCACGGGTATTACCAGAAATTGAGAGATATAAAATATTCATTACACTTCCTCCAATCCTTAGTAATCAGTATAGCATTTTTTAAACAGGTTTAGTTAAAAGGATTTTTGTAGTGAAATGATAAAATTCTTGTATAATTAGAAAAAAATCGCTACAATTATATTTCTATTAGAATCTTTATGAATAAAGTGAAATAAGAGATTATTTGTTATACTTTGTTTAAAAGCGGTTTATTTTGGAGGATGCTTAAATGAATACAAAGCGACAGAGCAAAGGAATAGGTTTGATTCCACTAGCGGCTTTAGTGATTGGATCAGCGATTGGAGGTGGCGTATTTGGGATTATGACGGACATCTCTGGATCAGCCGGCGGTCCAGCTGTTTTTAGCTGGCTGCTCGTCGGATCAGCCATGATGATGCTCTCGTTATCAATCAACAATATTAATAAAAAACGTCCGGAATTAAAAGGCGGAATTTTTAGTTATGCAGAAGCAGGGTTCGGGCGTTTTGCTGGTTTCATCAGCGGTTGGGGCTACTGGCTAACTTGCTGGCTAGGAAATGTAGCATTTGCGACATTATTGATGAGTGCACTAGGCTACTTTTTTCCAGTATTTGACGGAGGACAAAACGTTGCTTCAATTGTAATGAGCACCTTATTTTTATGGGGATATGCCTGGTTAGTCAATCGTGGCGTCGAAAATGCAAGTTACGTGAATGCAATTGTCACGATTTGTAAATTGGTTCCTTTGTTTTTATTTATCGTCGTGGCAATCAGTACTTTTTCACTGCAACAGTTTTTAGATAATTTTTCTAGTGCCATCATATTAAATATAAATGGACAGCCCGTGTCGTTTTCAAGTCAGATACTCAGTTGCATTATGGTCATGTTATGGGTATTTGTAGGAATCGAAGGTGCTTCTGTTGTTGGCTCACGGGCGAAAAAGAAATCTGATGTAGGTAAAGCGACGATTCTTGGTATTTTTGGTTTGATCATTATTTATGTCCTCGTATCCATGTTGCCTTATGGAACAATGTCCATGCAGGAGTTGCAAGGAATCAATACTCAACCAGCAATGGGATATGTGTTTGAGCGGATGGTTGGGAAATGGGGCGCTATTCTAATCAATGGCGGCTTGATTATTTCATTAATTGGTGTTTGGTTGTCATGGACGATTTTGCCGATCGAAACCATGCGAAATATGGCGGAAGATGGTTTGCTACCGAGACGTTGGGGAAAAGTCAATCAAAAAGGTGCACCTACTTATGCTATTGCCTTAACGACTATCTGTACAAATGTATTTTTACTTTCTTTATTATTTACGAATAGTGCTTATAATTTTGCCTATACACTTGGTACAGCAGCTATTTTCTTTACATGGCTGTTCTTAGGGCTTTATCAAATGAAACTTTCTTATCAAAGAAAAGAATGGATGCAATTTCTTGTAGGTTTTTTAGCAAGTGCTTTTCAAGTGTGGGCGATGTTGGTCGTAGCATTCAATGAGGTCATGCTGGTATTGGTTTTATTCTTACCGGGTATTTTCTTTTATTTAAGAGCAAGGAAAGAACAAAACGAACCAGTTCCACATCTTCATCTGGATAAAATATTATTAGTAGCAGTCACAATGATCGGATTGACAGCTATGCTTTTATTTGCTACGGGAATCTTGCATGTTTAACAAGCAAACATTTTAAGTTATAGATAGTCCAAACAAACGTGATTGGTAAAAGTATCAATCGTATTTGTTTGGACTTTTTCTTCTCTTTGTAAAGGTAGCAAAGAATTTGAAAATGTATAAATATAAAAATAAAATTCAATGGCAGTAATACTTTGTTAGCTAGTTGTTTGTTTTCTTTTTCTAATCTTCTGAATTTTAAAAAAATAATAATCTTTCATTGACTTTAGTCTATGTTTTCATTCGTTTTTGTTTTATAATAAAAAAATATAATTCTTAGGGAGGAATTTAAATGGAGAACTATCTTAGTCTTTTAGGTGTATTAATTGTTATCCTTGGATTTGCACTAAAGTTAGATTCAATCTTAATTGTCATGGTAGCCCTTATTGTTACCGCATTAACAGGCGGTTTAGGTCTAGAAGGAATGCTTGAAACTTTAGGCACAAGTTTTATCAATAACCGCGGGATGGCTATTTTTATTATCATTATGCTTGCGACAGGCACTCTTGAACGGAATGGACTAAAAGAATCCGCAGCTTCCCTTATCAAGCGTTTTAAGAAAGTATCAGCAGGAATGATCATTGATATTTATGGCATCTTTCGTATGATTTTTGCAGCCTTCAATGTCAGCTTTGGTGGAGTAGCAGGGTTTGTTCGTCCAATTATTCTGCCAATGGCTTTAGGAACCATCGAATCAAAAGGGCTAGAAGTTGATCCACGACATGAAGAAGAACTAAAAGGAATGTCTTCTGCAATGGAAAACATCTGTTGGTTTTTTGGACAAGTCTTATTTGTAGGCGGTGCAGGGGCGTTACTTGTTCAATCGACGCTAAAAGAACTAGGTTATGATGTTTCTTTAGGTCAGCTTGCTTTAGTAGAAGTACCTGTTGCCCTTGTTGCATTAATTGCTGCAAGTGTTTACTTCTATTTAAAAGAAAAAAAATTAGCAAAAAAGTATTATTCAGATAAGGAGCAATAAAATGAGCTTTTTTACAAATCCTGAAATTTTATTGGGCGATAAATTATTAGAAATATTATATATTATCATGGGACTTGTACTCATTTATACGGGGATGAGAAATATAGGTGATAAAACAAATCCTCATCGTTACGGTTCAGCTTTTTTTTGGCTCGTATTAGGAATCGTGATTGCTGGTGGAAGATGGTTACCGCCAATTGTAAATGGACTTTTAATTTTTGCAATGACGATTCCTGCGATTGCAAAAAAAGTAAGCAAAGGGGAAAGTCGTTTACCTTCCAAACAATACATGGAAAAAATGTCTGATAAATTAGGCATGAAAATTTTTATCCCAGCGTTAAGCATCGGTCTATTTGCGATTTTGTTTGCCTTGTTTACCAAGCTTGGTGCATTAGTGGGAGTGGGTGTTGGGGTGTTCGCTGCCATGATCCTTATGATGTTCTTTTCGCGAGATAATCGTCCAACAACCTTTTTGGATGATGCAGCGGACATGTTAGGCACAGTAGGACCATTAAGCATGCTGCCAATGCTTTTAGCCTCTTTAGGAGCAGTATTTACTAGTGCGGGTGTAGGTACAGTCATTTCTGATACAGTAGGTCGAGTTGTTCCTGAAGGCAACGTAAATGTCGGCATTATTATTTACGCATTAGGTATGGTCATTTTTACGGTGATTATGGGAAATGCTTTTGCAGCAATTACAGTGATGACTGTGGGGATTGGCGCTCCTTTTGTATTTAGTCTTGGAGCAAATCCAGCACTAGTTGGAATGGTTGCTTTAACATGTGGTTTTTGTGGAACATTATTGACCCCAATGGCCGCTAACTTTAACGTAGTACCTGTTGCCATGTTAGAAATGAAAGATAAATATGGCGTGATAAAAAATCAATTAGTTATCGCAGTATTTATGTTAGTGTTTCAAATAGTTTACATGATTTTATTTAAATAGTTTAAATTTATTTATAGATAAGTTTATATAAAAAACAAGTAGAAGACTTGACTGCGTTAGGTGAAACTTCTACTTGTTTTTTTATTTCAAAAAAGTATTTATTATTCGTTTTGTTTACATAACTTTTTTAGAGAGATTATTTTAATAACGTTTATTATGTTTGTTTTGTATTGACACTGCTTATTTATTATAATAATATATGTATGTATTCATCTTTTTTCTTTTGGTGTTTAAGCATTTTTTTGTCCTCTACTTATTTTTTCAACGATAAAAACTTTATTTTTAAATAACATAATTATAAGGATATTAGGTTTTTATTGTTATTATTAGAAAGAAAAGGTAATTTTCTTCTAAAAGTGATCCCCTATTTTATATTAGTCTACTAAACAATTACTTACATAAATGACAAAGAGATATCTTGTATATGTTACTAAACTCACATTTTACTAAAAATGCTTTTAGTACTTGTCACTTGCTTCATGTTGGATCTAATAAGGAAAGTTAAGTGTCTTTTTTACTCATCTAGAACAAAGAATTAGGAAAAAATAAGTCTATTGCTATATTTAAAAAGGAGGATAGACTTGCTTTTTTTTAAATTTTATAACGAATGATAAAAAGAAAGGAGTAACTAAGTGAAAAAAAAGACGTTGCTAGTGAGCTATATCATTTTATTGATGCTTTTCCATGCCCCAGTGAGCTTTGCAGAAGATGCAGCAGACCAAATATATGAAAACTATATTACTAATTATTTGAGCAACAACGCAAGATGGGTTAGAGATGCGCAAAATGCTTCTCTGGGCTATTTAAAGGGCAATAAAATGTCTTATGAAGTGACTAGGAATTTTTTCTTTCCAGAATATAATGCAGGGGGTGGGGTGAGGTATATAGGAAGTCTTACCTTAGAGAGTATGACAACCTACGTAGCAAGTGATGGAAGTTTTAAGTTTTACTACGATCCAGCTACATACATGGTTACTATTGAGCGACTAAAAAATACGCCGATTGATTATGATTTTAATGCTGTAAGAATTCAGGCGTTTCTAAGTTACGCTGGGACAAAATATATGCCTAGTATGTTAGGTGGCTATTATACGCAATCATTAAAGAGTACCTACGCTACGACTATTTATGGTCCAGCGAATTTAAATTTTGAAGCACCGCCAGAAATTGTGGGGACAACTACAGTTGATAAACTAGTTTTAGCCAAAAATGAATCAATAGATGCACTTGATCCTACTCATTATGTCTCTGTTTCTCAACATATGGATGGTGGCCAACTTTTTATGGAATGGATAAAACGACCGGATACTTCTGTGGTTGGTGAGCAGATGGCGCAAATCCGAGTAACTGATCGTTTAGATGATTATGTTCAAAGTAAATTATTCAACCTTCCTGTCGTAGTAGAAGATACTCAGTTAACTGCTGAACCGAATTCACAAACAACGATTCTTGGGTCAGAAGTAGTGACTATGAATCTTTCCGATTTTGTACAAAATGTAAAAGTTGGCGATCAAATGATTTCTGCAGATCAGTACACGGTTGAGTTGCTTGAACCTTTAGTAACCAACATTATAGGGAATAAAACAGCTAAATTAAGAGTAACACTCAACGCAGATCAAACAAAAACGACTGACGTATTAGTTCCTGTATCAGTTCTTTGGGGATATACCATAGGTTCTAATAATGTTCCTTATCCTTCAAGTACTGGCTTTTCATTAAGCTTATTGACAAGTACAACACCAGCGATTGTTGCTACTTTAGGGAATGATCAAACTAGAAATAGTTGGTTAAATGATCATATAAATGGAACTTATATTTCAGTAGAGATATTTAAAAATCCCCAACTCTTAAATGACAGTCAAACGAATCCGTATCTTTCTTTAATTCTTGGAGGGCAAAACGAAACACTCGCTACTGCAACGGACAAATGGAATCGTCTTGAACAAAGAAAGCAGCTCGCTTATGGAGATATTCTTGCATATCAAGTAGATAGTCGTTGGGGAGATAATAAATGGGTCATGCGTGATGAAGTCCAGCAGTTTGAAAGCGAAGGAAAAGGTACTGTTTATTATGAAATTACAACGAACGGGTACCGCATTTTACATGTGAACCACTTAGAAGTTGTCTCTCCTACTATACCAATTTATACAACAGAAGAGTATTTAAATGACCATGTTGCTCAGTACATAGATTTGAACGGTCATTCGGATGTTCGGATCGTTGGTTTTTCTCAATATCCAAATACTACGGTATCTGGTGAACAAAAAGGGAAAATTTTAGTAGAAGAAACGCTAACAACTGGACAAAATGTTCAATATGAGTATGAAGTAACGTTTAGCGTTACTCCCGGAGAGCTATCTTATAAGGTGCCTGAAACTTTAACTTTCAAAGAGTTTACAAAATCACGAAATGAACAAATTATTCAACGAAAGTATTCAGGAAATCTTGGACTTTCGGTAAAAGATAGTCGGGGAGCGAATAGCCAAGGGAATTGGCGTTTAATGGCACAAATTGAAAATAAGGAAGATGGATTGGCTTCCTATTTAATTTTTAGAAATTCGGGCTTTGAGGATCAGTATTTAAATCATGGCATGACTGAAATTTATGCCCAAGAAAAACAAGAAAATGCCACTGAACCAATTAATGTAGAAATTTCAGGACAATGGACAAATGATACAGGTATTTTACTTAAAGTTCCTGCAAAAAATCATTTATTTGCTAAATCCTATACAACAACGATTATGTGGAATCTTGTGGAGGGACCTTGAGATGAAAAAATGTTTTATTTATTTTGCTTGCTTTAGCATGATTGGTTTATCCATAAATTATAAGTCAACAAGTATAAGGGCGGATGAAAAAAGAAGTAATGTGACAGTTACAATAATCAACGAAGAATTAGCGAGTTCTCAAGAGCCAGAAAATCAAGAGAATCAGGTAAATACTAAGAAAGAATCTCAGAATAAGCAAATGAAACAATTACCAGAAACAAATTCTGTGAATTTACCAGTTTATTCGACTTCAGGAATGTTGATTTTTTTAGTCGGAATAATTGGCTTATACATAAATAGAAATAAAAAGGAGAAGACAAATGAAAAAAATTAATTTAGTAGGAGTAGTATGTTTAGGAGCAATTATAATTGGAGGAGTCATGCAAAACCAAATGGTACATGCAGATTCTAAATCTACGCAAGCAAGGGTCGTTGTAAATCCGGGGCAACTTAGTATAAAGAGTGCGGATAATCTTGTGTTTGCAGACATTCAAATTGATGGAACGGATCATGTTGTTCATGAACCAGAAGGAACGAATGCAAAAGTAACAGTCGAAGATTTTCGTGGCACGACGAGTAAAGGGTGGACTTTAAAAGCAAAACTAAGTGAAGGAAATTTCAATGGATTAGGATTAAAGTTAACGCCAGCTCTTAATACAAATACCGAAGTGGCGACAGTTGCAACTAATACAAGTAATTTGAATAATCAGGATCAGTTAATTGCATCTATTGATAATGACCGCATTGCAAATTCTGATTTTGAAACTGAGATTTTGTTAAATGCTACACTTAATATTCCTAAAAATACAAAAGTAAATACATATACAACAACTATTATTTGGAACTTAGCAGAAGGACCTGAAACAGCAGATGAATAATTCTTAAAGAAATTTTCTAATTTTTGACTCGATAAAGCGAAAAAATTCTTTTGTTTGATGTAGTGACAAGCAAAAGAATAGATGGTACAAGATGCTCTAACATAGAAGACATTAGTTAAAATAAGAAGCTGGGGCCCTGCTAAATGGTCTCAGTCTTTTTTCTTTTGGAGGAGAGATAAATGAAACATTTTATTAAAAATATATTTGTATTAACTATCGTAATGATTAGTGCCTTTGCTTTTGAGCAGATGGTAAGGGCAGACAATAATTATTTTTCTGTCACACCAGTTTTGCCGGAAAATCAAAAAAGTAAAGATTCAAGTTTTTTTGATTTAAAAGTCGTCCCCAATCAAAAGCAGCATTTACAAATAAACGTGACGAATCATACTGCTACTGCTCAGAAATATAAAATTTCAATCAACACTGCTACGACAAATCAAAATGGAATTATTGATTATTCACTTGAAGATTTTGAGAAGGATTCTTCAATGAAAATTTCTTTAAAAGACTGTTTGAGTCTAAAAGAATCACAAGTTGAGATTGCGGCAAATAGTGAAAAAGAAATTATCTTTGATTTGAATACGCCGAGCGAACCGTTTGAGGGAGTTTTACTTGGAGGCATTACTGTGGAGCCAATCATAACAGCAAACGACAACGAAGGAATCCATAATATTTTCACCCGAACGATCGCCATTCAATTAACAGAAACAGAAAATAAAGTGGTGCCTGAAGTCAAAGCAGGTGAAATAACTGTTACACAAATCAATTTACGCAATCATATTCAAATGGAGCTTCGTAACGTGACGCCGACAGTTATTTCTAAAGTAAAAGCAGTTATACGCATTACAAAAAAAGGAGAAAAACAGCCAATTATTGAACAAAATAAAGAACGATTGTCGTTTGCTCCAAATTCTAAATTTCACTTAATAACGCAATGGCAAGAACAATTTGAATCGGGAAGTTATGTTTATTCAATAGAGTTGGCTGATTCATCAGGACATCAATGGCATTTTACAAAAGAGTTTGAAATTAAAGAGAAGGCAGCAAAAAAATTAAATGCGACGTCTGTTGATGAAAAAAAAATAATGAAATAAATCTTCTTTTTTATTTGATAGGGCTTTTCTTACTTGCCGTTGTTTTACTTGGTGGAATTCTTTATAAAAAAAGGAATTCGAAAAAAACAAAGAATTAGTGTGAACGAGTCAATAAGCGTGTTATAAAATGAATGAAAAAGAGTAGAGGAATGAGTTGTGTTAAAGGAAGAAAACATTCCTTTATTTACGCTTCATGATTAAGATGGTATGATAAGGACATAATTTGTGAAAGAATGCTTGATGAATTCTAAACTTATCAATCCATTAAAAAGCAGTCCGTCACAGCAATGACTTCATTTATTTAGATGAAAAAACATGGAGGAATGAAAAATGAAAGTACTAGTAACAGGATTTGATCCGTTTGGCGGAGACAAAGTAAATCCTGCTTATGAGGCTGTCAAGCAAATGCCTGATACAATAGCTGGAGCTGAAATAGTTAAATTAGAAGTGCCGACTGTGTTTGAAAAAAGCAGTCAAGTAGTGAAGGAAGCGATTCAAGCGTATCGTCCTGAAATCGTGATCTGTGTAGGACAAGCTGGCGGACGTTCTGCTGTTTCCTTTGAGCGTATAGCAATCAATTTAGCCGAAGCTAGAATTGAAGATAATGAAGGAAACCAGCCTTTTGATACAGCATTAGAAGCAGATGGTCCAGCAGCTTATTTTACATCATTGCCAATTAAAGCCATGACAAAAAATGTCCGTGATCATGGGCTACCGGCATATATTTCTTATACAGCTGGTACATTTGTTTGTAATGATATTATGTATCGCTTGCTTCACTTGATTAAAACACAGTTTCCAACGATTCGCGGTGGATTTATTCATGTTCCTTTTTCGCCTGATCAAGTAATTGATCGCCCCGTGGGTACGCCGTCTATGTCATTAGCAGATATTGCAGCTTCTTTAACGTATGCGATAGAAGCTGCTGTAATGAATAAGCGGGACATCTCTGGTAATGCTGGAACTACTCATTAATTTTTTTCTAAAAATCAATGCCACAAAGATTATCAGACGAGATGATAAAATCGACTACTTCCAAAAGATTGTACAGAAGAACAATTTTTTGGAAGTATTTTTTACGTAATTATGGTTTTTGAAAGGAAAAAACACGAGTGAGAAAAAGTTAGAAAGGACTAAAAAGAAAAAATAAGTTTTTATAGATAAAAATTCACACGAGGAAATAAAATGGTAAAATACTACTGAATAAAAAGAAAAGGAGCAAATACATGGATTTATCCGTCATTCATCATGTTGCCATTATTGTGTCTGATTATCAAAAGTCACGGGAATTTTATGTTGATAAATTGGGATTTGAAATCATTCGTGAAAACTACCGTAAAGAAAGAGAAGACTATAAATTAGACTTAAGATTAGGACAAATAGAATTGGAAATTTTTGGTATTGCTCATGCGCCTAATCGGTTAAACTATCCTGAAGCATGTGGATTAAGGCATCTTGCGTTTAAAGTCGAAAAAATTGAGCCTGTGATTGATGAACTTCGTTTAAAAGGAATCGAAACAGAACCAATCAGAATTGATACTTTTACTGGGGAAAAAATGACTTTTTTCTTTGATCCAGATGGGTTACCTTTAGAATTACATGAATAAGTAACAAAATTGTCACTTTTTCTTTCTTGCATTCGATTTTTTATTTAAAAAAAACTTGCTATGCTAGAAAAAAAGAAAAGGAGACACCGATGAAAATGAAAAAAATTGTTGTTGGCTCAGTGATTCTAGTATTTATCGGGATTACTGCTTCTTTAGGATTGTTAAATGCTGCTTTTCGTTACGATGATATTAGTGAGCAAGAATATCAAATTCCGATAACAAAAGCCGCCATGCTTTTTAAAAAGGAAACACATCAATCAAAAGTTCAAATGGTTCAATTTATTCTTCAAGAAAATGCTCAACAATCGACAAATAATAATTTTGAGTATGTATTTGTAGGTTCTGATCAATCAGTGGCAATTAATCCAACGACAGGTAAAATCACCGCTCATTTGCATCAACCAACTAATCATCAAAAGAATTCCTCTTTTGATATTGAGAAGGTAAATAGCATCAAATCTCCACAAACAGCAATGAAAGAGGCTATAAAAAAGTATGGTCGAAAAAATACTATCATAAAAAGCTGGATTTTATTAATGAAAAATAGCAAACTGTATTATGAGATCACGTTATTCCAAAAGAACCAAGAGTACAGTTTACTGATTCGTGCCTAAAATGAATGGCTATCATTTTTCTTTTTTTAAATATAAGAGTAAGCTAAATGTGTAAAATAGAAAGGAAGTCGATTGCTATGGAAAAAATGAAATGTCCCAACTGTGGGAAAAAATTTACTTATGAAGAAGTAAATAATGTGGTGGAGCATTCAGATAAAGAAATGCCAATTGTTTGTCCATATTGTCGTGCAGAGGCTGCACGAATCATTTCACATGGTTATTTTATTACACAAAAAATTGAAGATTATTTAAAATAACGCTTTCGATCTTTATTTTTCAATGTTAAAATGAAAAAAAGGAGAGAATGAAATGATTCGTTTTGCAAAAAAAGAAGATGCTCGTGCAATTGCTCCGCTTATATTAGTTATTTTAAGTGATATGGAGTTACCATTTTTACAAAAATATGGGAAAGAAAAAACGCTTAAAATTTTAGAAGAAGCAATAACTGATCCTGATTATCGCTACAGCTATACAAGAGGGATTGTAGCAGAATGGGATGATAAAATAGCAGGAGTAGCATTTGGTTATACAGATGAAGAAGAGCCAACAATTGATCAATCTTTGGCGACTATTTTAAAAAAATATGGCATAGCGGAAAGTGAGCAATTATTTGTGGATCAAGAAACATTTCCGCAAGAATGGTATTTAGATTCTATATCGGTTTCTGAAGAATTTAGAGGTCGAGGAATTGGTTCTCAGTTACTTTCTTCCTTGCCAAAACTGGCAGAAAAATCCGGAAGAACTGTGATTGGTTTGAGTGTAGATGAACAAAATCCTAAAGCTAAAAAATTGTATGAAAGTCATGGCTTCAAAGTTGTTGGAAAACGAAAGATTAGTGGACATTTTTATGATCACATGCAAAAAAAGATTTAAGGTAGCTTAATAATAAAGTTTGATGAACTTAATCGGGATGCAAGAGGTGGTTTAAAAGCTATTTGTAGACAGGTTTGGCTAAAATACACAAGGCGCTTTTATGGAAAATAAAAGCGCCTTATGTATTTTCTATTATTTAATATTAAAGTTGTGGTGTTCTACTAATTTGTGTCTAGCCGATAGGAAAAGGGGGCTTTTTTATTGGTATTTTTGCGATACAGCCAGTAATCTAATACAGCGGCGATACAAATGCAGATGGGTGCATTTTCTTCTAGAGGAATATCAAGTACATAATAATCGCCAGTGAAAAGCGTTGCTTGATCCATTTTCATGATTCGTTCATTAAAATGATGAATTTGATATTTATGGTTGTAAATGTCGCCTTGAACTGTCCAGTGAAGATGACGGATATAGTAAAAATCACCAGGCCAATTAAAAATTTTTTGCATCGTTCCCACTTTTTTAAAATGTTTATACAGTTCAAAACGGGCGCCAAAAGTAAAACTCGTTTGCTTAATGTGTGCAATAAGATTTCCATTCATCGCATAAAGAGATAGAACATCACCTTTTGTTCCCCAGCGTCCAACCATCAAGAAGATTGATTTTCCAGATTCATTTTTAATAACCGTCCGTGTGGCACGGCTCAGATGTTTTTCTTGAATGAAAAATTCTGACATCTTTACCCCTCTTTTCAAAAAATTACAAGTCTTCAGAAATGGCGCGTAAAATTGCTTTACCTACTCCGGATTCAAGATTTGTATCCGTGATATATTTGGCATGCTCTTTTATTTCAATTTCAGCATTTCCCATAGCAAAACTAACTCCAGCTGCTTGCAGCATACTGATGTCATTAAAATTGTCACCAATTGCCATGACATTTTCTAAGGAAATTCCTCGATCATGAGCAATTTGTGCCATGGCAATTCCTTTTTGGGCATTTTTATGATTGACTTCAATGTTGTTTTGTCCAGAAGAAGTAACTGCTAAATTACCGAGCTGGCTGATTGCTTTACTGACGGGACCTAATATACGAGGGCCTTCAATGTGGAAGCAGATGACTTTTAATACCTCTAATGTTTTGTCTTGCAGCAGTTCCCGAATGTTTTCGACATAATTGATATGCAATAACTCAAGATTGGCAGAAGCCATAGCAATTGCCATTTTGTAAGTTAAATGGGGGAGATGGTCGCCAATCATTGAGGCAAAGCTTTCAATTCTTTTAGCTTGACTTTCAGAATAAAGACCTTGATTGGTGGATACTTCATAATAAATATTGTTTTCATCAAGAATGTCTAATATTGTCATTATTTGAATGGTTGGGATCGGAACTGTAAATAAGGAGTTTCCTGTTTTGTCAAAAACTTGTGCCCCGTTTAACGTAATCATTGCGCAGTTAATCCCAACTTCATCTAAAGCGGCGCGGGCTTCTTGGTAATTGCGACCAGTCGCTACCATAAATTCAATCCCTGCTTCATTTGCCAATCGGATGGCTTTAGCATTTTCTGATGAAATACTCATATGTGCGTCTAATAAAGTGCCGTCCATGTCTGATGCAATTAATTTGATCATGCGTATAATCGTTCCTTTCTTTTTCTTCTTATTAGTTTACCATATTCGTGTGTCGTTGCGTGGGAAGATTGCTACTTGTTAAGAAAGAATTTGTGCGTTATTCTGATTGATGGAGGTGGAAGAATTGAAAAAAATTATTCATAATAGTTGGCAAGATATTTTAGCAGATGAGTTTGAAAAGGAATATTATCAAAGCCTAAGAAATTTCTTAAAAAAAGAATACGCAGTTCAGAAAATTCATCCAGATATGTATCATATTTACGAAGCATTAGAATTAACTCCTTATGAAAATGTAAAAGTTGTGATTTTAGGTCAAGATCCTTATCATGGAGTGAACCAAGCACATGGATTGTCATTTTCTGTTCAACCGGGTGTAAAAATCCCTCCATCTTTAAGTAATATTTATAAAGAGTTACAAAATGATTTAGGGATTAAGCCGGTTAACCATGGCTATTTGGTTAATTGGGCAAAGCAAGGCGTCTTATTATTGAATACCGTATTGACGGTTCGTGAAGGACAAGCTTATTCCCATCAAGGAAAAGGCTGGGAAAAATTGACAGATAAAATTATTGAAAAATTAAATGAAAGACAAAAACCGATCGTTTTCATTTTGTGGGGAAAACCGGCACAGGAGAAAATAAAAATGATTGATAAAAGACGACATATTATTTTGACTTCTTCGCATCCTAGTCCGTTATCTGCTCATCGAGGATTTTTAGGTTCAAGACCGTTTTCAAAAACCAACGATGCGCTCATAGCATTAGGAGAGACACCTATTAATTGGCAACTTCCTGAAACAGTAGGTTAAGACAACGGTTTCCTGTGATACATCAGACAGTGTTATATGTAAAATTCTTCATTTTTATTGTTTTTTTTTGACTAATACAGATAAAATAAACTGTTCTTTTTTTTAAGGATAGTGTATGATGAATACATAAAAAATATCTGGAGGTTATCTTGTGGAATTGTTTGATAGTTTAAGATTCAAAATTGTACGTCGTGGGATTAAAATTGTTTTTCCTGAAGCAACAGATGCAAGAATTTTAGGAGCTGCGGCTCGCTTAAAAGCAGAAGAATTAGTGGAACCAATATTGCTCGGAAGTGAAGAAGAAATTACAGCTGCTGCTAATGCTCGAGGCATCACAACTTCAAGTTTTACAATTATTGATCCAAATCATTACGATAAATGGGATGAAATGGTTGCCGCTTTTGTTGAACGCAGAAATGGAAAGGCATCCAAGGAACAAGCAGAAAGTATTCTAAAAGATGTCAATTACTTTGGTACAATGTTGACTTACATGGGAATTGCTGATGGCATGGTCTCTGGAGCCATTCATTCAACGGGTGATACGGTTCGCCCTGCATTGCAAATTATTAAAACCAAACCGGGTGTTAGCCGAACAAGTGGAGCTATGATCATGGTTCGAGGACGGGATCAAGAAAAATATGTGTTTTCAGATTGTGCCATCAATGTAAACCCGAATGCTCAAGAATTGGCAGAAATCGCTGTTGAATCAGCAAAAACAGCTGAATTATTCGATATCGATCCTAAAGTTGCTTTAATGAGTTTTTCAACCAAGGGGTCTGCTTCGGCATCAGAAGTAGACAAGGTAGTAGAAGCCACTAAAATTGCCAAAAAATTAGCACCACAATATATGATTGATGGCGAATTGCAATTTGATGCTTCTTATGTTCCTTCAGTGGCCCAATTAAAAGCACCTCATTCTGAGGTGGCGGGTCAAGCAACTGTATTTATTTTTCCAGAATTACAATCCGGAAATATTGGTTATAAAATTGCGCAACGTTTTGGTAATTTTGAAGCGATTGGTCCGATTTTACAAGGATTGAATAAACCAGTTTCTGATTTATCTCGTGGAGCAAATGAAGAAGACGTCTATAAACTAGCGATCATTACTGCTGCTCAGACTTTATTAGACTAATTTAACTGGCAAGTGATCCTTTATTTATTGGAAAAAAGATTCACAGCATTTGTTGTGAATCTTTTTTGACTTTAAAAATTGTTCTTAACGCGATATACTGGCAAAAAAGACGACAAGGAGTAAGTAGTCCGATGATTGAATTAAATGGTTTAAATCAGACAGAAGAGTTGGCAAAAGTGATAGGAGAAGTAGCAATTTCTGGAGATAATTTAGTGCTAACTGGCGATTTGGGTGCTGGAAAAACAACGTTGACTAAAGGAATTGCTCTAGGCTTGGGGATTGAACAAATGATTAAAAGTCCTACATATACGATTATTCGTGAATATCCTCAAGGTAGATTGCCACTTTATCATATGGATATTTATCGTGTAGCTGAAAGCGGGGCAGATCTTGGATTAGAAGAATACTTTGAAGGTGAGGGATTATCAGTCATTGAATGGGGGACTTTATTAGGAGATGATTTACCGGAAGATTATTTGGAACTGATTTTAGAAAAAAGTGAGAAAGATACAACTAAAAGGTATGTGAAATTACATTCCCACGGGCAACAAAGTGCAGATTTTAAACAACGCGTGATGAAGCATTGGGGGCAAATAAATGAGTGAAGAAGTAGCTTTAACTATTCGAGAAGCTAAACCAGAAGATGCTAGCGAATTATTGAGATTAATGCAGCAAATTGATGAGGAAACTGATTTTTTAGTTTTGGATGAGAAAGGTCTAGAATTAACTTCAGAAGTTTTAGCAATAGAAATCAGTTATTTACAAGAAAGTATCAATAATCTTTTACTTGTTGCGATTACAGATAAAAAAATAATTGGTCTTGTTTCCGTTAAAGCAAAGGATCAATACCGAATCGCTCATATCGGAGAAATAGGAATTAGCATTTTAAAGGAATACTGGGGAATGGGATTAGGAACGATGATGTTAGAGGAAGTCTTATGTTGGGTTAAGGAAAATGGCGTTCTTTTTCGATTAGAGTTAGATGTTCAGACTCGAAACAAACGAGCCATTCGCCTCTATCAAAAAATGGGGTTTCAGATTGAAGCGACGATGAAACGAGGTGCTAGAAAAGATACGGGTGAATTTTTAGATGTTTATAAAATGAGCCTTCTTCTTTAAAGTGTTATTAAAACGATGTTATTTGATTTTTATGGAACGATTATTGATACAGAATAGTTATGACACATTCTCTACAAAAAAACTTGCATGAAGAATTAGAGAAGGATCTCCCAATTCAAGAATTACATTACATTTTAGGGATTCTAGGAAGAGAAACCATTAAAAAGTTTGAAAATAATGAGGAAGAAGAGGATAATCTCTTATCAAAGTGAGGTGAAAATGTCCTCTTATTAGCAAGATAATGTGCAAGTTTTTCCGTGTATAAAAGAAACATTACAGACGTTGCACGCAAAGGGGATTCAATTAGGAGTTGTTACATCTAAAACAAAAGAAGAAATGAAAAATGAATTTGATCAATTTAATTTAAACCAATATTTTGATATACAAATTACAGATTCAGACACTAAGTTGCATAAACTTTTTCCGGATCTTATACAAAAGGCAATTGATGAATTGGGTATAAAAAAAGAAGAAACCATTTATATTGGGGATTCATTATATGACATGCAAAGTGCGAAAGCTTGTGGAATAACTTTTGGTTTAGCTAAATGGGGAGCCAAAANAATTTAATTTAAACCAATATTTTGATATACAAATTACAGATTCAGACACTAAGTTGCATAAACTTTTTCCGGATCTTATACAAAAGGCAATTGATGAATTGGGTATAAAAAAAGAAGAAACCATTTATATTGGGGATTCATTATATGACATGCAAAGTGCGAAAGCTTGTGGAATAACTTTTGGTTTAGCTAAATGGGGAGCCAAAAATATAGAAAAATTTCAAAACGTAGATATAATTATTGATTTTCCGAGCGTGAGATAAGGACAGGGTTTCACGCTCTTTGTTTTTTGCCATTTAAAAATGAAAGTTTATGCCACATAAAAAGAAAAGTGACACTTATATACAAATAAAAACTCCCTATATAGTAGTTAGGGAGTTTTTTATCTTATCAACGCATTATTTGATGTGATTTTACTTTCATGTGAATGTCATACATACGTTATTATCAATTATTTTCTAAAGCATTTCCACGTGACAATTTTCCATCTTGCATGGTGTAAACTTGGTCGACTTTATCTAGCAAACGCAGGTCATGAGTGATCATAACCACACCACGATTATACTCGTGAGCAATTCGTGCAAGTAGATCAACAACTTGATGTGCGCGTTCTGTATCAAGGCTAGCTGTGGGTTCATCAGCTAATATGATACTTGGGTTATTATATAATGCGCGTGCAATTGCTGCTCTTTGTCGCTCCCCACCGGATAAGTCTTTCGGATAAGATTGTAACACCTTGTTTAGGTCTAACAGATCTAATAGTTCTTCACGATTCATTTTTTTTGCTTTTGACTTGTCTAAACGATCAATTAGATCTAACTGTTCTTGAACATTCAAAAATGGGATCAAATTTGATGCTTGTAAGATAAAGCCAAATTCTTTAAAGCGCAAAGCTGTTTTTTCTTTTTCATTCATTTGTGTTGTTTCTTTATTTTTTATAATGATTTGGCCACTAGTTGGTGTTTGCAAGTTTCCTAGTGTCGTCAAGAAAGTTGTTTTTCCTGATCCTGAAGGACCAACAATAGCAGTAAACTCTCCTTCCTTTAATTCAAAATTGGTAGGGTATTGCAAGATACATTATTTTTATTCCTTTCTATTTTTAACTCCATTGTAAATTAAGTCTACAATCTCTTCTAAACGTTGATTTTGTTGCTGTTCAGTCATTTTTTTATTAAAAATCAGACATTGAACAAACAACATAAGAATTTGACTGGCAATCGCTGAGAACAAGCTCGTTACCGTGATTTTTTCATCTATTTTCGAAAAAAGGGAATGATCTCTTGTCCAATTATTCTTATTATTTGAATCAATATATGAGAAAAAATCTTGTTGTAACTCTTCGTTTATTAGTATTTCGGACAAGAAAATTAAGACAATCTCTTTATTTTCCATTAGAAATTGATAACGATTAAAAACGATGTAATGAATAATCTCTTTTACTTCTGCTTTTTTTCAAGATCTTCAAAAAAATCGGAAGTAAAAGCAGGTAATATATGATCATTTAAAAGTAAATTAGTCAAAAAAAAAAAAACGCCTAATGAAATTTATGCTGATAAATACCTAAATCTATACATTACTTAATAGGAATTTATTTCTAATGAAAAAAAAGCTCTATTTCTTTCCAATAGACTTCTTCATTGTGTTATTCAAATTGTGTAAAGAACTATACGAGAAAAATTTTCGTCAGATAAAGAGAAAATGGATGATTGTCATTTATATATGAAAAATATTGCCATTTAAAAAGAAAAGTGACAGGGTTATAATTATTTATAAACTATAACGTGTATTACAGGAGAGGAATATGTATTTTCACTATGACAATCTCAAAGAGTTCAAGTTTTGGATCATATGGAGTGTATATTTTAGATATGTTACAATAATGAAGTAGAAAAGTGAAAAGATGGTGGCTAACTTCTTGAAAAAGGAGTGAAAGTTATAAAATGTGATTCCATAACCACGGCCAAAATGTTTTGGATTACTTCTAGAATATAGGGAACGTTGTGGTGTGGTATAACGAGAAGCCATTTGATTATTTCCCCATACAAGAGAAGTAGGAAGTTTTTTGTATGCAGAAATAATTTTTTTATTTGTTGCTGACAGTGTATCCAATCGAACATATTGGTGATTTGAATAGGCACGGAACAGCGCATTTTGTCACCTAAAAACCGTTGAATTTGACTTCATAATCGCCCTTTTAAAAATAACGAACATTATAGAAAAGAATTTTTATATTACTTATTGATAGCGATTTCTTATGTTGTTAAAATAACAATGCGATTAAATAATATTTCTTTTTAGGAGGTAAATGTTATGAAAAAAGCTTTATTCAAGACGTTATTAATATCTATATCAATCTTGACCATAGGCTTCGCTGTTATTCCTAGTGTTACAGTATTTGCTAATGAACAATCTACCGTTAACTCTTCCGTAAGTTCAATGCCTTCCATAGAGGACTATACTACTACGTATAATTCAGCTACGAACACAACTACTGTAACAATGACAGATCAACAATTAGTTGATTTTATGCTAGATCAAGGGTTAGAAGTACCACAAGAATTGTTGAACGCTGCTTGTTCAAGAGCTGATGGGGTTACTAAGATTGTTTGGCATGGAAAAGCAAGAAACAAAAATGTAGATTTATATTTGTCTAAAGCGACTATTGTGGGTTTGCGTGCTTCATATACAGGCGCTCAATTGTTCAATGTGATTATTCAATTATATTTGGGAAGTTATTGGGGAGCTGCTAAAGCAGGAGCTGGTGCGATTGCTAATACAATAAAAATGGGTTCTATAAAACATGGGAGAACATATTTTTTACGTAGTTGGAAATACAGAGGATATGTTAACCAATGAAAACTTTATTAACCAAAAGGCAAGAACGAATGAGTAGATACAAGGAAAACACTAGTAAATTAACCAAACTTGTTAAATGGTTAAATTGTATTGATATATTTTTAGGACCTATTGCACTTTATTTTTATTTTTTTTCTGATCAGTCCTTTCTTCAAATGATTCTCCTTTTTTTACTTCCTGTGTATGTTATATTTCAGGCGTGTATTACCATTGTCGATGCCTATCTAAGAATAAAGAGTCCAAAAGCACGCTAACCACTTTCGGCTAGTGTGCTTTTTATCAAAAACCCGAGAATACTCGTGATTTTAGGCATGATAGTTCAATGTGGGAACGTCCAATTATTATGGATTTCTACTTGAACGACTTTTTGCCCACGACGAGCTTGTAATATTTCTAAGTCCATATCGTTAATTTTTAGGTTGATTCCCTCGACTGCTTTTTTCAGAACATTACCTTTTAAACGTTTATAGTCATAGTTTTCTGGAGTGTTTAACCAATCTTTGGATTGCTCGGGTGTTCCTTGTAAGATAGCAATTTTTTTACCATGATCCTTATCTGCTTCCCGCATGAGCTTATAAAGTAATATGGAGTAACGACTTTTTAGTTTTGTAGTATCAACCAATAAATTAATCTTTGATTTCTATCATAATTTCAATAATATTTGTTTAGTGAATTTCCCTGGAAGTACAGGATATTCCCAAAAATATGAAAATGAGTTAATAGGTAACGGAGGTATTATTGAAGCTGTAAAAACTGTCGTTAGCTATTATGATCCTCAAGGATTTAAAATAAAAATATATGATGAGAGTTAGGGAGCGTATATCGCAATCTGTCTCTCTCAATTTATTAATTTTAGTATAGAAAGAATAGTCTCTGTTAGTGGATTTACAAATTTGTTTTATATGTATCTTTGTTCAGATTTGAGAAAACTTATTGAAAAGTATTTTTCTGATTATAGGAAATTTTCTCCAGAAAAAAATCTGGCAATGAAAGAATTATTACCTATAAGGTTTCTTCATGGAAGTGAAGATAAAACTTGTCCGATTTGTCATTTTTCTTTTTAAATAGCAAAAACTACCTAATTTTTGGTAGTTTTTTATATACCTATGACTAAACTA
>NZ_JXLB01000017.1 GCF_001886195.1 Enterococcus ratti
TATTAGGCATATTCGGTAAAAATAATTACTCACTCCACTTTTTATAATCAGTTCCACCTGGGATACTTGCATTCATGACTGCTGGTTCTACATTATTCATGTCTAATATAGAATAAATTTTAGATTGTGAAAGTCCTGATTGATAAATTAAGGAATTCTTTTAGAGAGATTTTGCCTTGCTTTTGCCTATAGTTGACGTATTTTATAAAGTGTGAAAACTTTAGTCTTTACTTTAAGGTGACTAATTTTTTCAAAGGAGCCGTTCCAAAATGTTTTTCTTGATAAAGTAAAATTTCTGCACAAGCTCGGCTGTCTTCTAATGCATCATGATGGTGAGTTAAAGAAATATTTAACTGTTTACAGATAGTATGCAAGCGATGATTTGGCATTTCTGGAAATAATTGTCGACTCGTTTTTACTGTACATAAGGATAAATAATTGGGTTGGTAAAGACCATAGTAATCTAAACAATCAGCTAAAATTTTGGTATCAAAAGCAGCATTGTGGGCAACGACTAGACGATTTTTTTTGAAATATTGTTGGATGTCTTGCCAAACTTCAGGAAATTTTGGTGCATGACGTACATCTTCTTGATGGATACCATGAATTTGAATGTTTCTCCAAAAAAAAGGTGTTTCTGGTTGAATTAAAGTGTAATATTCACCAATAATTTGACTATTTTGTACCATGACTAATGCTAAAGAACAAGCACTGTGAGGTTGATGATTTGCTGTTTCAAAATCCATTGCAACAAAGTTCATGTTCAAAACCCTCCCTAAAAGCTAACTATTCATAGAAAAAACAAATAAAAGAAAACTAACGAAAAAGTATGTAAAAATCATTAAAACGCAAAGAAAAAGCAGCTTTTTGTTTTTACGCCAAAAATGGAACAAACCATTTAAAAAATTTTTTTGTAAATGAAGAGGGAATTTCGTCAATCAATAGATTGGCATCATTCCCCTTTCTTCATGAAAAGAGCTTATCATTTGAACTGATCATTGTTATTCATTTAAGTCTAACTCAACTGGGCAATGGTCACTTCCCATAATAGAAGTATGAATTTTGGCGTCACTTAATTGCGGTTTCAACTCTTCACTGATTAAGAAGTAATCGATACGCCAGCCTGCGTTATTCTTTCTAGCATTGAAACGATAGCTCCACCATGAATAAATTCCTTCTTGGTTCGGATAAAAATAGCGGAAAGTATCGATAAAGCCATTATTTAATAGACGAGAAAATGCCTCTCTTTCTTCAATAGTAAAGCCCGCATTTTTTTGATTGGTTTTCCAATTTTTTAAATCGATTTCTTGATGTGCCACATTTAAGTCTCCACAAACGATCACAGGTTTTTGTTTTTTTAGTTCTTCTAAATAATGATAAAAAGCTTCTTCCCATTGCAGGCGATAATCTAATCGTTTTAATTCATTTTGTGAATTTGGCGTGTAGCAGGTCACCAAAAAAAATTTAGGATATTCTAGTGTAATGAGACGTCCTTCTTGATCATGTAGCTCAATGCCCATTCCATAAGAAACATTGAGAGCTGCTTTTTTTGTAAAGATGGCTGTACCAGAATAGCCTTTTCTTTTGGCATAATTCCAATATTGGTAATAACCGGGTAAGTCTAATTCGATCTGTCCTGATTGCAGTTTTATTTCTTGCAGACAAAAAAAATCTGCGTCTAATTCCTTAAATACTTCTAGAAAATTTTTATTAACAATGGCCCGAAGTCCATTGACATTCCATGAAATTAACTTCAACTTGCTGCACTTCCTTTCTTGTTATTGATTCTTGCGATTCTATTGTACCTTATTTTAATTAAAAATAGTGTAAGATAAGAGTAATTAATTGAATGATTGAGGCTAGTAAGGAAATTCCTTTAGACACGACTTCTTCTAGAACTAGAGGTTTTGCTTATACATTAATTTAGGACCTAAAATAAGAAAAATGAATGGCTGGGTAGCAGGTACTTTTGCAGCTGGATATATAGGCTTTTATCTTAAACAATTTATTGTTAATCCTATTACTGCAGGCGCTGTTGCTTGGAACATGTGCTTCTATTAAATGGGCTGTAGAGAATGGGGTTAGACGAGTTTCTGTAGGAAAAAATATTGCAGGTTTTAGCATGGCTTTTAATGTTAATGTATTGTAGGTAACGAAAATATGCATAGTAAAATCGTGTTTTCACTCAAGACAGCCTTAGTGACGTTAGCATTAACTGTGTTTATTTTGTTTTTGATTTCTTTTTGGGTTCATATTAAAATGTGGGATTGGTGTTTTTGGAGTTGTCTCTTTATTGGATCCTTTCTATACGGACAATTCGCTTATGATAAAATGAAAAATAATATTTTATTTTTGCTTCTCTCTGTAACTTTTTAGTTGTTATCTTTTTCTATTCTTATAGGATGATGTCAATGTTAAAAATCTTTTAGAATCGCCGCTAGATTCGTATTTTTTATTTTTCAAGTTTATCCTGATCGGTTGTAAGTTTTCAGTAAAGATGCTGTATTTTAGGTGCGAAACATGATAATTTGGCTTGGCACACAAGAAAGCCGACCTTGCCAGTAGGGGCGGCTTTATGAAATTTCTGAGCTAACAGAGATGATTGTTCCTCAGATAGCAGGAAAACAATTGAAAAAATTTGGCGATTGGGAGAATACATTAGTAAAGTGTGGATTTTAGCCCATGGTTCAGGATTTTTTATCAGAAATAAACAAAAAATCACTAAATGTAGTTGTACTGAAACAACAAGATATTTATAAAAGTCATGTACTTTGTGAAGTGATGTTGGTTAAACCGATTAGATGGCAAATGTAAGGGAAACTGGTAAGTTTGTTTTAAGCGTGATAAAATAATGGAGATATTTGAGATAGAAGGGAAAATCCTGAGTGAATAAAGAAGAGTTAATTGAATTTTTATCAGAAATCAATCTGTTGTTTGATGAACCATTAATGAAATATACGTTCACAAAAACAGGTGGTGTGGCGGATGTTCTTGCGTTTCCAAAAACGCAAAATGAAGTAAAAAAAATAGTCAATTATTGTCGAACACATCAGGTACCTTGGATGGTTTTAGGGAATGCAAGTAATTTAATTGTTCAAGATGGTGGCATTCGAGGGGTAGTAATCATGTTAACGAAAATGCAACAAATACGAGTAGAAGGCACAACAGTGATTGCTGAAGCGGGGGCTAAATTAATTGATGCGACTTATGTGGCTTTAGATGCCTCTTTAACAGGGTTTGAGTTTGCTTGTGGTATTCCGGGAAGTATTGGTGGTGCGGTTTATATGAATGCTGGTGCTTATGGCGGAGAAATTAAAGACGTAGTGGCTGAAGTAGATGTTTTGTTAGAAGATGGAACGTTACAAACGATCGTAAATGAAGAGATGGACTTTTCTTATCGGTATAGTAAAGTCCAAAATACGAAAGCGATTATTTTAGAAGCACGTTTTCAGTTAACAACAGGTGATTATGAAACAATTAAAAAACGTATGGATGAATTAACACAATTACGACAATCAAAACAACCACTAGAATATCCTTCTTGTGGAAGTGTATTTAAACGTCCAGTCGGGCACTTTACGGGGCAATTGATTCAACAAGCAGGCTTACAGGGATTAAAATGGGGTGGCGCACAAATTTCTGAAAAACATGCAGGATTTATTGTCAACGTTGATCATGCGACTGCGACAGATTATATCGAATTGATTGCGCACATTCAAGAAGTGATTAAGAAAAAATTTGATGTATCTCTAGAAACCGAAGTACGAATCATTGGCGAAGACAAACGTTAGAAATGGCAAACATCAATTTTAACTAATTAGAGATAGTATAAAATTTCTCCATTAAATAAATGGGTAGTTGATTTGACTGAACTTTAGTTTTTAAATAAAAAGGAGAGAATGCATGTTAGATAAACGAGTGCCTTATGCAGAAATTTGGATGACTCGACCAATAAGTGAAGCATTGCCAATAGTTTCTTTGCCGGAAGGGTACCATTTTGAATCGTATACTGTAGGAGATGAAAAAGAATGGGCACGCATTGAGGCATCTGTGGGGGAATTTGCAACGAAAGCACAAGGACTAGCATATTTTCAACGTGTTTTTTCTCCTTATTTGCAACAGCTTAAACAACGCATGTTGTTTGTAGCGACGGATGCTGGTGAAAAAGTTGCAACATGTACGGCTTGGTACAAAAAGCGTAAAGATGGAACTTATCCGCTTTTTCACTGGCTGGCAGTAACTCCACCACATCAAGGAAAAGGAATTGCCAAAGCTTTAACTGTCGAAGTACTGCGTCTTTTTCAAGAGGTTGAAGTACAGGGTCCGATTTATTTGCATACACAAACGTGGAGTCATCTTGCAATCAGGCTTTACCAGCAATTAGGTTTTTCGATTAGTTCAGAAAATTTTTCAGGCAGTCAAAATAGTGAATACCTATTCGTAATGGAAGTACTGGAACAACTAAAAATCAATGAAAAAAACAAGCGTTAATTTCACTTGTCAAATTTACAATCATTGCTGACTTTTATGTATAAAAATTAGTCTAGATATTTCACAATACTTAGTCAAAGGAGAAAGCAAATGAAAAAGACCAAAGAAATTGAAACAATATTATCGGAAATATATGATCTGATTTTGGATACAAAAATAAAAGAGGAAGAGCGTACAATATTGCTAACAGCTAAAAATAGCCTAGAAAAAAAACATTACTTTCCAAAGGTGATGCAGGATTTAGAATGTCAATTGCGTCCGTTGGCGATTAAAGGAGAATTAACACCTACGATCGCAGCGTTTTATATGAAAATTTCTACTTTAGGAAAATTTGAAAAAGAGTTAGGTCGTGGTCTTGCTTCAATGCCTATTACTTTTGGACACTTTTAACATAGAGGCCGCCATTTATCTGTGTTTAGAGCGTGAAGTAAAAGTATTCTTTGCTTCACGCTCTTTTATTGTTGCTAATATACAATAAATTTTGCTACTTCTTGTTAGGAAATAAAACAGAGATTTCATTTTCTAACATGTTCTATGAATCTTTTTTGTCTTAGTTAACTGATGCACTTTTAGTTGGTAAAAAAGAAAAGGTTAAGCTATGAAGAATTGTTTTTCGACTAAACTAGGAAGGTTTATTTTATTGACGCTTTTCTCTTTTTTTTCTAGGAATAAAATTTTTTATAAATGTAAATTTTCGATAATCGTTTTGACTATAAAGATAGCCAAAGATGCTAAAGGTTAAGGCACCAATGAAATTGACAAATAAGTCTTTCATTGTATCCATATTTCCGATATCTAAATAGCCTCCAGAAAGAACATATTTTTCTGTTTTTCCTGCGGTATTTTTATGTTCAATAATAGTTTTTTTGATGTTATTGATTGTATAAACTGTATGTCCGTCTTTACTAAGCTCTACGCTATTAATTTCTTGAATCACGCTATCTTTTTGCATGTCAAGTTGAAATAAATGATCGGCAGAAAATTCAACAAATTCCCACATGACACCTACAGTCATTGAAAAGCAAAAAGAAACAACAGCCAAAAGCAAGGGGGTCAGATTTAATGCTTTTGTATTTTTGTTAAGTAAATAGACAAGAGAAAAGCCAACTCCCCCTGCTAGAAAGCCACTTAAGCCATGAAGACCGGTATCCCACATAGAAAAGTAATCATAAAAATTACTTAATTCACCTAAAACGGTTGCACTGAAAATAAATGAGAGGATAATAATTTCCAACATATTTGGTATTTCAATCTTTAACACTTTTTCTAAAAAATAAGGAATCTCAAATAAAATTAACGTGAATAACAAGAGAAACACATTACTTATATTGTTTTGAATGATTTGATCAACCAACATGATTATGACAATAATTCGTAAGAGAATATAAAAAGCATGGGTAATCATTCTAGCTGATTTAGTTTCATTCATAAAAAACCTTTTCACATAATTCATAAAATAACCCCTTTACGTATAATAAAGATTATACTAGGAAAAAAGTGTGAGCTCTATTTTTTTGTACTAAAAGAATAAATAATTTAAGAAGAAAAAAATCAACTAATCACTTTATTTTAAAAAAAGATACATAAATACTTGAAATTGTGGTTTTTTCAATTAAACTAAAAAAGGAGAATAAATTTTTAAGTGGAAAAGCAAAGAAAGTATATAGATTTTTACATATTATAAATGACTTTTCAAACAAACATCAAGAAAAAGGGAAAGAGTAAATGAGTGAACAATTATTTTTTATATTTATAATGATCGCTATCGTAAGATTATATGTACTAAAAATTTCAAGTAAACATGCCAAACAATTATTAAGTACAGGAGCGACGGAATACGGTAAAGTGGCAACCAAATGGTTAGCAATATTACATACATTGTTTTATTTTTCAGCTTTCTTTGAAGGAATCATTCGTAAAGTCCAGTTTGACTGGACTAGTTTCATCGGTGTTTGTCTGATCGTTTTTTCATTTCTTACGCTATTTTGGGTAATGAAATTATTAGGAAATTATTGGTCTGTCAAACTAATATTTGAAACGAACCATCAATTGATTGACCATTGGTTGTTTAATCGTGTGAAACACCCAAATTATTTTTTAAATATTTTACCTGAACTATTAGGAGTTGTTCTTCTTTTTCATGCTTATATCACTTTAAGTGTTTTTCTTCTTCCTTACAGCGTATGCCTTTATTTGCGAATAAAAAAAGAAAATCAGATCGTTGCATCTATCAGCCATGCATAAAAAAGTTTGAAGGATTCTTTGCTGGATCCTTCAAACTTTTTTAGCTATTTAAATGGGGAAACTATTTAGCAGATGGCAATTATTTAGAGGACAAAGTTAAAATAATTTTTCCGATATTTTTATTTGCTTCCATATATTCGTGTGCTTTTTTTACTTCATCTAAAGAAAAAGTTCGATCAATGATGGGTTTTACTTGTTTCTTAGCAAGATAAGGTCCAACGACTTTCATAAATTCTTGTGTTAACATTGCTTTATAGCGATCGCTTCTAGGGGTAAGTAATGTACCAATTAATTGGATTCGTTTAGTTATTAGTGTTTCTAAGTTCATAGTGGGAAGAATTGTTCCACCCAACATACCAATTAATACCCAACGACCATCTACAGCGATAGAAGCCAAGTTTTTTTCCCAATAAGAAGCACCAATAAAATCTAAAATAACATTTACTCCTATACCATTAGTTATTCTAGCTACTTCTTCTTGGAAATTTTGTGTTTTATAATTGATCAGTTCATCTGCACCTAGCTTTTGACAAAAAGTCAATTTTTCTTCTGAACCAGCCGTTACAATAACTTTTGCTTTTGATAGTTGTTTAGCTAATTGTATCGCTGCCGTTCCTACGCCACTTGCGCTCGCATGAATGAGTACCGTTTCACCTTTTTGTAATTTTCCCAACCAATAAAGTGTTTGATACGCTGTTAGAAAAACTTCTGAAAGGCCTGCCGCCTCTATATAATCTAAAGAATCAGGCAGCAAGATTGCTCGATCGGCTGGCATAACGGCATACTCAGCATAGCCTCCTAAATTCACTAACCCACAAACTCTCGTTCCGGGGATAAAGTGGTCCTCAGAACAAGGACTTTCAACGACTTCACCAGCAACCTCCACTCCCAAAATAGGATAAGGTGGTTGTTGAGCAGTTGCTTGTCTGCGCATGATATCTGTCCGATTAATAGCGGCCGCATGGACTTTAATGAGTAACTGTCCTTTTTCAGGTTTAGGTTTAAGTGCATTAATTTCTTGTAAAACTTCAGCAGAACCGGGATGCTTAATTGTAATCGCCCGCATGATTTATTCCTCCTCCATAAATTGATGAAATGCGCTCGAAAGAGGCTGCGTCCCTTTAGATAATACAAACGTCGTTTTAGAGATTTTTGGTTGGTCAACTAAGGCCGTTAAAACAGAAGCAACCGTTTTACGTGAAACCGTATCAGCAATTTTTTCTGAAGGCTTAGCCAATTGTACAGAAGTAACTTCCTCATCATTTGTCAATGAAACAGCTTGTACGATTACATAGTCTAAAGAAGTATGGTGTTTTAGCCATTCGTCTGCATAGTGTTTGGCAATATAATAATCAAGCATATTCTCTGGCCATTTGCTTGGAGTGTCCGCCAAAAACGCACTAACCATAAAATAGCGAGAGATATTTGCCTTTTCAGCCGCAATCATCGTTTTAACTGCACCATCTAAATCTACTTGTAATAAATTTTTTCCTCGCGAACCGGCAGTAAAGATGACGAGATCATTTCCGTTAAAGGCATGTACCATTTCTTCTACTGACCAAGTAAGATTAAAAGGAACATAAGAAACATTTTCTTTTTTTACAAGAGATTGTGTCGCTACCTCACGTACACCTGCTACTACTTGATAGTTGGCTGCAAGGTCTTTTATTAAATGACGACCAATTTGACCGTTCGCCCCTACAACAAAAATTTTCATTTAAACCATCCTTTCTTATTAAGCATTCACCACTAATCATAACACTAAAAGAAAAAAATATAAGAGGAAAAGTGTGCAAGCTAATAAGAAAAACAGTTTTTGTCTTTTTTAGTTAATTGAAAAAGTAAAATCAATCGGAATTTACAAAAAAATTTTCAAACCATTAGCATAATTTCCACCTGTTCTCTTGAAACGATCTATATTTTGATTTTTAAATGTAAGACCGTCAACAATTATTTTTTTGAGGAATAGCGTGCATTAGTCGAAGCAAAACACTGCAAACAGCAGCGGCAGCAATTCCAGCTATAATTCCTTCAAGCACCCCACTAGTGAAAATAACAGCTAAAATCGCAGAATATACAGCATGAATACTCTTTCCAATCACTTGCGCATAATCTTTTTGAAATAAGAAATAAATCATATTCATGACAAGAATAGTATTTACTAGAGAACCAGCTAAACCCGCTAAAAATAAAGAAGCAGTGTGGCACTTATTGCTGCTTAATTTTAGAATTCCTTTATAGACAAAATAAGGAACAACTCCAATCAATAGACGGGGGATAAACACAATGAGCAATGCTTTTAAGCTTCCATGATCTGTGCCAATCACTGGAATAAATGGAGAAAAAACAAAAGACAAAGGCGTTTGAACAACCGTGCTTCGAATCATACTAATCAAGCCAAACGTTCCTCCTAAGAAGGCACCTAATCTAGGACCTAAAACGATTGAAGCAATAATTACTGGAATGTGCATGGTTGTCGCATTAATAGGACCAATTGGAATAAATCCAAGCGGTGTGACAGCTAATAAAATCATGACCGCTAAAAACATAGCCGTTAAAGCAAAAGTTTTGGTGTTTTTCATAATGACTCCTTTATACTAAACAGTTCTTTTGTTTATAGTTTGTACTATTTTCTCGATGATTGTTTGACTATCCGCCAAAGCACCTTTACCAAAATCACCACAAGCTAATAAGGATTCTCTTGGTTCAATTTCTTGGTAACCGATTGATTTTAATATTTTTAAATTTTTTTGAGTAATAGAATGTTGATACATATTGGTGTTCATAGCTGGTGCAATCAGTTTAGGAACTTCTTGTGTTATTGCCATTGCTACAGTTGAAAGCAGATCATTTGCAATACCATTGGCTAATTTTCCAATAATATTGGCAGTAGCAGGAGCAATTAAGAACAAGTCTGTTTGCTTTGCAAGTTCGATATGATTAATAACAGCTGGATTGTTTTCCTGCATACTATCTGTATGAACACTTCGTTTAGATAACGACTGTAACGTAAGTGGAGTGATGAACTGTGTACTGTTTTTAGTCATAATAATGTCTACTTGATAACCACGCTTGACGAGTTCATTGGTAATATCTGCACTTTTGTAGGCAGAGATACTACCTGTTACGCCTAATAGGATTTTTTTCATTTTCTTGCTCCTTTCATTTATCATTAAAAATAACAAAAGAAAATATTCATTATTTTTAGAAACAAAATTGATGAATTTGAGCATAGAACGTCAAAAAATTAACGCTTTAAATACTCAATTTTTATTGGTCAGACAAAGAATCCCCCAGCATAACTAACGCCATCAATTGAGCAATTTCTCTTTTTGTCCATGCTTCTTTGATCGTTCCATCCGTTGCAATGAGGTAGCCATGATGGTTTTGTCCGTCAATTTGAGTGAGGTCATTTGCAAAAATATAGTCAAGTTGATTGTTTTGCAAGTTTTGTTTGGCTATTTCTAAGAGTTCTGTTTGAGGAACAGCTACTAATAATTTAAAGCCGATAATTTTAGCTTGTGGTTGCCATTTTCTTAAATAGCTGATGATTTTAGGCGTTTTTTTCAAGGAAATAAATAAATGCTGCGTATCAGAAGCGATTTTTGCTGTTTTTGCCTGATTTCTTTCATTTTCCAGTAACCAGTTAGAAAGCGAATCGGAGGTTAAAGGCGTTTGAGTAATACTTTTGATAAATTGTTCCTCAGACAGACTGAAAGCAGGTGTAAAATCGCTTACTGCCATACTGTGGATGATGCCGTCATAAGTTTGATCGGTGAATAACTTTTTTAGTGTCTTCATTAAATCTTGCGTTGATTCGATCAGATGAAACCGGATATTTTCCCTGTCATCTGGTTTAACAGCTAAACGTGTGGTGACATAATCAATGGTTACGGATGAATGGCTAAGTAGCGTTTCTGCAATTTTTTTTCCTAACTGACCAGTCGAATGATTCGTGATGGATCGTACTTGATCGATTTTTTCACTGGTGCCGCCTGCGGTAATCAAAATCTTCATTTTTCATCCCCTACGTTGACTAAAGTTCTTCCTTGATGTTTGCCAGCTAATAATTGTTGAATGACTGTTGGCAATTGTTCAAAAGTAATTTCGTTCACTAAAAGCTCATCTGCAATAGAAAGGTCAGCTAGTTGCTGCCAAATCGGGCAACGCTTTTCATAAGGAACATTAACAGAATCAATTCCAATCAACTGGATATTACGCAAGATAAATGGCAAAACGGTTGCAGTTAACTGAATGCCACCAGCATTTCCGCATAGCGTTGCTGCTCCATCATAGGCAATCAAAGGAAGTAGTTGAGTCAATTGCTCACCGCCTACTGTGTCCAAGACATAATTGATTTGTTGCTTTCCTAAAGGCTTCGTTTTTTCGGGGAAAAATTCATGAGGTGCATAGACAGCATTGGCGCCTAAGTCTTTTAACCATTTAGATGCTTCTTTTTTTCTAGAAAGTGCCATCACTGAAGAAAAACCTAACTTATGCAAGATAGCTACTGCTGTACTGCCAACGCCGCCAGAAGCACCAGTAATGACAATTTTATCTGTTTTTTTCATGCCATGATTAAGCAGTGCGTTGACACACAAAAGTGCTGTAAATCCAGCAGTTCCTAATATCATGGCCTGACGAAGAGAAAGATTTTTCGGAAGTGGGATCAGCCAATCTCCAGGTACTTTTTGATATTGACTATAACCGCCGGGATGAGTGACTCCCAACCCGTAGCCTGTTAATAGTACGAGATCCCCGGCAGTAAATCGTGTATCTAAGCTTTCTACGACAGTGCCAGACAAATCAATTCCGGGTGTCATGGGATAGGAACGAATGACGCCTCCTGATTTACTGGTAGCTAGTGCGTCTTTGTAATTGACATCTGAATACGCAATTTTGATCAAGACTTCATTTGTTGATAATATTGGCTTTCCTTGCTCGATGATGGCGGTATGGAAAGTAGGAACATTGTTGACTTGAAACGCTTTAAAGTTATTCATATAAAGATGAAACTCCTTTCCAAAATTTTCTTATATCATACCATAAAGTAGATGATTTTATCGTTATTCCTTAATGTTTGTTATTAAAAAAGCAGAAAAATTTAAATGTGCACATTAAAAAGAATTTTTTCGGGAAAATTAAGATAAAAAAGGTTGTCTTTTTTATTAAAGTTTGTATACTAGTACGAGTAATAGTAAACTTTTTGTTTACTATTAGAAAACTTCAAAGCGGAGGTAAAAAATGGAGATAGGGGAGAAGTTAAGAAACTTGCGTATTCAAAAGAACTTGACGCAAGAAGAACTAGGGGAGCGAACTGATTTATCTAAGGGATATATTTCTCAATTAGAACGGGATTTGAGTTCTCCTTCTATGGAAACATTTTTTTCCATTTTAGAAGTATTAGGCGTTTCTCCAGAGGAGTTTTTTCATCAAGATACCGTAAACTTACAAGTTGTTTATTCCAAAGAAGATTATACTGTTTATTTAGACGAAGAAAATGGCTATGAACTACAGTGGCTTGTAGCAGATTCAAATGAAAAAGAAATGGAACCTGTATTGCTTACATTTCATGAAGCAGGTGAATATAAAATATTTGAACCTTCATTGTCAGAAACGTTTATTTTTGTGTTAGCAGGTGAGTTAGAGTTAAGCTTAGGAGAGGAACGATATGTCGCAAAAGCAGGACAGTCGATCTATTATCAAGCAACAAAGCAGCATCAGTTAAAAAATCACCAATCAAAGTATACAAAGGTTTTGATTGTAGCAACAGAATCATATTTATAGTTTAGGGGGGTAAAAAGTGGGAAAACCAATTATTTCATTTGATCAAGTAGTTAAACGTTATGATGATGAAACGATTTTAAAAAAAGTAAGTTTTGAGCTTGAACAAGGCAAATTTTATACTTTATTAGGTCCTTCTGGTTGTGGTAAAACGACCATCTTACGAATGATTGCTGGATTTACTGACGTAACAGAAGGCGAGATGTATTTTGAAGGAAAAAGATTAAATGATATACCGGCCAATAAACGTCAAGTTAATACTGTTTTTCAAGATTATGCGTTGTTTCCTCATATGAATGTTTTTGATAACGTCGCTTTTGGATTGAAAATAAAAAAGATGAATAAATCAGCGATTGAAAAGAAGGTAAAAGAAGCATTACGTATGGTTCAACTTCCAGGTTATGAAAAACGAGAAATTAGTGAAATGTCTGGTGGACAAAGGCAACGGGTTGCTATTGCTCGTGCGATTGTCAATGAACCAAAAGTATTGTTATTAGACGAACCGCTATCTGCCCTTGATTTAAAATTGCGTACAGATATGCAGTACGAACTAAGGGAATTGCAGCAAAGATTAGGAATTACATTTATTTTTGTGACTCATGATCAAGAAGAAGCATTAGCCATGAGTGATGAAATTTTTGTTATGAATAAAGGAAAAATCATACAAAGCGGGACACCTGTGGCGATTTATGATGAACCAATTAATCATTTTGTCGCAGACTTTGTTGGGGAAAGCAATATTGTCAATGGTGTGATGATTGAAGATAATTTAGTTGAATTTGTTGGCAAACAATTTGAATGCGTGGACGGAGGAATGCGAGCCAACGAGTCTGTAGAAGTAATGTTACGACCTGAAGATTTAACAATTACAACGTCAGATAAGGGAAAACTAATGGTGACTGTTGATACGCAACTTTTTCGAGGAGTTCACTATGAAATTGTTTGTTATGATGAACAGCAAAATGAGTGGATGGTTCATTCAACTAAAAAAGCTAAAGAAGGCAGCAAAGTTGGTCTATCTTTTGAACCAGAAGATATTCATGTTATGCGTTTTAATGAAACCGAAGAGGAATTTGATGCTCGGCTTGACAGCTACGAAGAGTAAGGAGAGAGAACGTCGATGAAAACAATACGTAGAATTTATTCTGTTCCTTATGTTTTATGGCTGGGGTTGTTTGTTATTGCACCCGTTTTGATGATTATTTATCAATCATTTTTTGATCGGAACGGTCAATGGTCATTGAGCAATTACTCTGCTTTTTTTACATCAGGAACTTATCTTGCCATGACGCTTAATTCAGTTTGGTACGCTTTTTTAATTACTTTTTTTACCTTAATCATTAGCTATCCGACTGCTTATTTTCTAACCAAGTTAAAACACAAACAATTGTGGTTGATGTTAATTATTTTACCAACGTGGGTCAATTTATTGCTAAAAGCTTATGCCTTTATTGGAATTTTTAGTATTCACGGCAGCGTGAATCATTTCTTTGAGTTTTTAGGAATCGGTCCTAAACAAATTTTATTTACGGATTTCAGTTTTTTATTTGTAGCCACCTACATTGAAATTCCTTTTATGATCATGCCGATTTTCAACGCCTTAGAAGAAATGAATCCGTCCTTAATCAGTGCTAGCCGTGATTTAGGAGCCAATAATTTTGACACGTTTCGCCGAGTAGTGTTTCCTTTATCACTAAATGGTGTAAAAAGCGGAATACAAGCCGTTTTTATTCCTTCTCTTTCGCTTTTCATGTTGACACGTTTAATTGGTGGAAATCGTGTAATCACGCTTGGAACAGCCATTGAACAGCATTTTCTAGTAACGCAAAATTGGGGAATGGGCTCAACCATTGGTGTCATATTGATTATCGCCATGTTTATTGTAATGTTGCTTACGGGAGAGAAAAAGAAGGGAGGCCGTACACAATGAGGAAAATAAAGTGGTCTCACATTTATTTATTTGTAGTATTTGTATTGTTGTATGTGCCGATTGCTTACTTAATTTTTTATTCATTTAATTCTGGTGGCACGATGAATCATTTTACGGGTTTTACTTGGGAAAATTATCAAGCAGTCTTTGCCGATACGCGTTTGATTATTATTGTTTTAAATACGTTTATGCTCGCTTTTCTATCAGCTCTGATTGCCACTATCATTGGAACATTTGGTGCAATGGGGATTTATTATACGAAAAAGCGACAAGTAAGGACAACCTTATTAAGCGTGAATAATATTTTACTTGTTTCCCCTGATGTAATTATTGGTGCGAGTTTTTTGATTTTCTTTACATTTCTTGGAGTTGGATTAGGTTTTCAAAGTGTTTTACTTTCCCATATTGCATTTAGCATACCGATCGTAGTTTTAATGGTGCTGCCTAAATTGCAGGAAATGAATGACTCCATGGTAGATGCAGCAAGAGATTTAGGGGCGAATAATTTTCAAGTTATAAAAAGTATCATATTGCCTTTTTTATCTCCTGGAATCATTGCAGGTTACTTTATGGCGTTTACGTATTCATTGGATGATTTTGCAGTGACGTTTTTTGTGACTGGCAATGGGTTTACAACCTTATCTGTAGAAATTTACTCGCGTGCTCGTCAAGGAATTAGTTTAGAAATCAATGCTTTAAGTGCGCTGGTGTTCCTTTTCTCCATGGTTTTAGTAATTGGTTATTATTTTATCAGTAAAGAAAATCGTTCAAAAAAGCTGAGAAAAAATCGTCGAGGACGTGAGGAGGTGGCACGTTTACGATGAAAAAATTACAATCCCTATTCATCGGTATCGTCGCAATCATCTGCATCTTGTTTTTTGGTGTTCGGCAATTAGAACAAGCAAGTGGGATGAATGGAGCTAAAATCGTCACGATTTATAATTGGGGAGATTATGTTGATCCCAGTTTGATTACAAAATTTGAAAAAGAATACGGATATAAAGTGAATTATGAAACCTTTGATTCTAATGAAGCCATGTTTACAAAAATTCAACAAGGCGGAACTAATTATGATATTGCCATTCCCAGTGAATATATGATTCAAAAGATGATCAAAGAAAAACTTGTACTCCCATTAGATCATTCTAAGATTAAAGGATTAGCAAACGTTGATGAGCATTTTTTGAATTTAGACTTTGATCCGAATAATACGTACTCTATTCCGTATTTTTGGGGAACATTAGGGATCGTTTATAATGATAAAGTATTTAACAAAAAGGAAATTCAACATTGGAATGATCTTTGGCAGCCCAAATTAAAAGATAGTTTAATGTTGATTGATGGTGCCAGAGAAGTCATAGGTTTTTCATTAAATAGTCTTGGTTATTCATTGAATAGTAAAGTGATGAGTCAACTAAATGAAGCTGCAAATAAGCTAAACGATCTTACTCCTAACGTCAAGGCAATCGTAGCAGATGAAATTAAGATGTATATGATTAATGAAGAGGCATCCGTAGCTGTTACTTTTTCGGGAGAGGCCGCTGATATGATGGGTGAAAATAACCATCTTCATTACGTCATTCCAACAGAAGGGTCAAACTTGTGGTTTGATAATCTTGTGATTCCCAAAACGGCTGCCAATAAAGAAGGAGCTTATGATTTTATCAATTTCATGCTGCAACCAGAAAATGCAGCTCAAAATGCAGAATACATTGGGTACTCTACTCCTAATAAGAAAGCCAAAGCTCTTTTGCCAAAAAAAATTTCAGAAGACGAACAATTTTATCCTTCTGATCAAACGATTGCACATTTAGAAGTTTATAAAGATTTAGGTCCCAAGTTTTTAGGAATTTACAATGATTTATTTTTAAAGTTTAAAATGTATCGGAAATGATGGTAAAACTCAATAAAACTGGGGAAAATTCAAGGCTCAAAAGCCTTTGTTTCCGTGCTTTTAAAAGCTCAGTTTTCCAATTTTCTACCAAAAGCGTCTTTTTAGGCGCTTTTTTTCGTTATTTTATCTTTTCTACCAGTATTTTCTACCAGAAGAAAAGTGGAGTAAATGTTGATAGGTTGGGCAGGATAAAGGTTTTGTGACGAGTGGAAATTATAGTTGTTGCGAAGGATTGAGTGAAGGGCAATAAAACGTTATGATGAGTTTTATTAGACGGTTAATTCTCCCTACTTGATAGCCTATTGGGAAGAAAGAAAATTTTCTACTGATTTATTGGAATTTTAACGGTATTACTACGATAATTAAGATTTGAATGAAACTGTAACCAAAAATGTGTCCACAGTTTTAGACTTATAATAATATTTGCTATAATATGAGCTGAGCCATAGAAGTAATTTTTTCGTAAATCTATTATATAGGAGTTGTAGATAGAATATAATATTAATAAAGTAGTGTATTAGAGGAGTAAAAGCAGGAGTGGATTTTTTGAAACTTGCTAATCAGTTTTAGAGCTATGTTAAATTGAATGCTACCAAATCAACGCCCAGCGCGACCCTCTAATTTGATAGGTTTTAGAGCTATGTTAAATTGAATGCTACCAAATCCTCGTAGAAAATGAGGTAAATTGTGTCGAAAAAGGATAGATAAAAATGTGCGTTGGGGAATTGTTGGTGTAAGTTGTTTTCTTATTTTAGGAATTGGACTGTTTACTGTTAATGAATCGAAGTATAGTAAAAAAGTAGAAGCGATTTCCAGTGAGCAATCAACCAATCCAAAAGCAAGAATTATCAAAAACAGGAAGTACACAAAGTATTCAATGGGGAGTGATAGGATTCCTACTCATGGTTTTTGTTGGATTTGTTTGGTTAAAGCACTCTAAAAGTAATAAATAAGATCAAATCACTTAAAAAATTGAACAAAAGAAGAAAGCTATGCTATAATGAAAATGAAAAAAGGAACTGCGTCAACAGTCCCTTTTGACAGCACCGCTAAAGACGGTGACAAGTTTAATAGTTAGATCAAAGAGAAGTAACTAATCGACTCGCTAAAGTGACGGTTACTTCTCTTTGTCATTTTTGTTGGCTAAGGTTAGAATGCCAAAGATCAAAGTTGCGGTAAATGAATCGAAACTAATCATTAGCCCTAACGCTGCTTCAACAGACAAAAGGCGTCTCCTTTCTTTAAAGTTTGAGATTATGTGCATACGCACCACCTCACTTTCGAATGGATAGCCACCGCCATTCAACTTTACTGTTTCAATTATTATAGCATATAGATTTAGTTATTCCTTTGAAAATTCAAGAATAACTAGGTCTATTTTTTTGCCTAGAGATGCTAAAATAGCCAAAAAATAAATGAAACAAGAATTGACACTTTCATTAACCTGTATTACAATGTTATACAAAAGGAGGCGATAATATGGCTATGATTACGGTACGTGTGAGTGATGCTGAAAAGCAATGGCTTTCTTATATGGCGGAATTTTATGGAGTTACTTTATCTGAACTACTGAAAACCTATTCAATGGAACAATTAGAAGATGAATATGATCGACAAACAGCTGAAATTGCCCATAAACATTGGATAGAAAGTGGGAAGACAACTGTATCCATGGAAGAAGTACTGAATGAATTTGGAGGACTAAAATGACCTATCGTTTAGAATTCACACCTGAAATTCAAAAACAACTTCGTAAAATGGACAAATATCAAGCTACGTTGATCGTTCGATGGCTGTATCAACATATTGATGGCGTGGATGACCCGAGAAAATTTGGGAAAGGGTTGACAGCCAATTGTTCAGAGCAATGGCGTTATCGGATTGGCAAATATCGAGTGTTGGTAGAAATAGAAGATGATCAAATGGTTGTCATTGCTATTCAAGTGGGACATCGAAGAAACGTCTATGATTAAGAATGCTTAAAAAATGTGATGACTTCTGCTCCCGCCGTTCATCTGTGTTTAGAGTATGAAGTAAAAGTATTCTTTACTTTTTGTCTCAAGCTCTAAAACAAAAGAATTAGAAAAAGCAGCGACTTGTAAATTTTGTACGTTTTCTAAAAAATAAAACATTTTAAGGAAAACGCTTGCATTTTTTGTTTATTTAGTATATACTTCAAATACAATTAAATGGGTAGTTACTGATTATGCAGGCTATACCTTATTATGCGTTTTTTACGTGTATTAAGGTATAGTTTTTTTGTTAAGGAGGTGAATGTGGGGAATGATCAAGAAAATATTGAATAACAATGCGGTTCTTGTAAATGAAGATGGAAAAGATTTTATATGGATCGGCACAGGGGTAGGATTTCAAAAAAAAATTGGACAAAAAATAGATAAATCAAAAGTGGAAAAAGTTTTTGTTCTTCATAAGAAAAACATCTCAGAACGTTTTTCAACGTTAATGGAGTCTATACCAATTGAGTATGCGTCTTTAGCAGATGATATCATTGCTTTGGCCAAAAAAATGTTACGTAATGAATTAAGTGAAATGCTTTATGTCTCACTTATCGACCATCTCTATCACTTAGTAAAATTACATAAGCAAGGTCGAACACTTCACAATCGTATTTCTTGGGAAATCAAAAAATTTTATCCGAAAGAGTTCGAGGTTGGCAAACAAGCATTGGTATTACTTGAGAAAAAAACCGGTTATTTTTTTGAAGAAGAAGAAGCAGGCAATATCGCTTTGCATTTGATTAATGCACAATTAACGGATGAATTAAATAAACCTGAAGACATTCAAGAATTAACGAAAAAAATTAGAGATATTGTGGCATTGATCCGTTTATCGAACAAGATAGAAATTGATGAAAGTACATTAGCTTTTGAGCGCTTTATCACGCATCTTAGGTTCTTTTTTCAGCGGCTCAGCATTCATAAAGAATCTTTTCATAAAAGAAATTTATTGTTAGATCAGGTAAAAGAGCAATATCCCAATGCGTTTAAAACTATGTTATTGATAGAAGAATATTTGAAGACGCTTTTTACTGAAGACGAGCAATTATATTTAACATTGCATATTCATAAAATAATTGAAAATGATTAGGTGTTACTGGTAGTGCAGGCAAGACTAATAGAGAAACTCTTTTATAGAGCCTTTATTGGACTTGTTTTTATATTTGAATAGCAAGAAAAGAAAGGAATGAAAAAATGAAGTATCAAGAACTGGTAGAAAAAATTTTAAAAGGTGTCGGTGGAAAAGAAAACATCCAAAGTTTAACTCATTGTATTACACGTTTACGTTTTGACTTAAATGATGAAAAAAAGGCGGATACTAAAAAGCTTAAACAAACGGCTGGTATCGTCACAGTTATTCAAAGTGGAGGTCAGTATCAAATAGTCATTGGAAATCATGTTCCTGAAGTATATAAAGAATTTATGGAATATGCAGGACTATCGGAAGTGGAATCAAAACAAACACATAAGAAAAAAAACCATTTGATGCGTTTATTGATGTTATTTCTGGTATTTTTACCCCCGTATTGAGTTTATTAGCTGCTACGGGGATGATTAAAGGTTTGAATGTGTTGTTTGTTTCACTCGGTTGGATTTCCAATCAATCAGGAACTTATACTATTTTACAAGCTGCTGGAGATTGCTTTTTTTACTTTTTACCTATTTTCTTAGGGTATACGGCTGCAAAAAAATTTAAATTAACTCCTTTTGTAGGAATGACGTTAGGTGCTGCTTTAGTTTATCCAGCTCTTTCTAACCTCACGGCTACTTCGAAACCGCTTTATACATTATTTGCTCATACAATTTTTGAATCGCCGGTATATATTACATTTTTAGGTATTCCAGTTATACTGATGAGCTATAGTTCAAGTGTTATTCCTATTGTGATAGCCACCTTTTTTGGAGCAAAACTCGAAAAAAAATTAACTGAAATCATTCCTAGTTTGTTAAAAAACTTTCTTGTTCCGTTTTTTACAGTATTATTAATGGTTCCCTTAACATTCATTATTATCGGTCCAATTGCAACATGGATGGGAGATATTTTGGGGGCGATTGTACTGAACATCTATGACTTTAGTCCGATGATTGCTGGAATTGTTATGGGAGCAATATGGCAAGTATTAGTTATGTTTGGCTTGCATTGGGGAATGATTCCGATTGCAATTAATAATATTAGCGTATTGGGATACGACCCTGTATTAGTTTTGAGTTCGGCAACGCCTTTTGCTACGGCTGGAGCCGTTCTTGCAGTTATTATTAAATCCAAAAATAATTCTGTTCGTTCAATTGGTGTGCCTGCATTTATTTCTAGTCTTTTTGGTGTTTCAGAACCTTCATTATACGGGGTAACTTTGCCTCGCAAAAAACCCTTTATTGCTACTTTAATGGCTTCTTCAGTAGGGGGATTAATTATAGGAACGTTCGGTACAAAATCTTACATTATGGGCGGCATGGGGATTTTTAGTTTGCCTAATTATCTGGACCCGGAAAAAGGAATGACAAGTAGTGTTTATGGGTACGTAATTGCAATCGCTGCTGCGTTTATTCTATCGTTCATTCTGACGTTTACTTTTATGTATGATCCTAAAGTCGATCAGGCAGCAAATAAAGTTGGAGAAGAAAAGGAACAATCAACAAGTACACAGTTACTAAATGAAACAGAGATTGATTTGCCACTTTCAGGAAAAGCACTCTTATTAAAAGAAATAGCGGATACAGCTTTTTCTGAAGGTTTGTTAGGTAAAGGGTTAGCTATTCAACCTGATACAGGAAAGGTTTATGCGCCTTTTGATGGAACCGTCGAAACACTATTTCCAACCAATCATGCGTTAGGTCTTAAATCATTAAATGGAATAGAATTATTGATTCATATAGGTGTCGATACAGTTAACTTAAAAGGAGAATATTTTTTTCCAACGATTCAACAAGGGGTAGAATTTAAAAAAGGGGAGCTTCTGCTAACTTTTGATTTAGATAAAATTCAAAGAGCTGGCTATTCTACGATTACACCAGTTGTCGTGACAAACACGAAAGATTATTTGGAAGTGATTGGTGAACCAATAGCAAGAAAAATTAAGATTATTAGGTAAAGGAGAGAGTCTGATGCGTGCCATTATGATAATGTTTGATACATTAGCACGAGATTTTTTGTCAAATTATGGAAACGAATGGATAAAAACACCAAACTTTGATCGATTACGTGAAAAAACGGTAACATTTGATAATTTTTATGGTGGTAGCATGCCTTGTATGCCTGCACGACGAGAATTGCATACAGGAAGATATAACTTCATGCATCGCATGTGGGGGCAATTAGAACCTTTTGATCATTCTATTTTTGACGTATTACAAAAAAATAATGTGTATTGTCATTTAGTTACCGATCATTCTCATTATTTTGAAGATGGTGGGGCAACCTATCACAATCGCTATTCGACATGGGAAGGATTTCGAGGACAAGAAGGCGATCGCTGGGTACCGAGAAAAGAAGGAGAAAAGACGCAATTTTATCATCCCTTAAATAAAAGTGGTGTATCCGTTACACAACATTTTGCTAATCGTACTCGACAAGTCAATGAAGAAGAAATGTCCAGTGTTCAGACAATTCAAGCAGGACTAACCTTTTTAGAAAATTATAAGAATGAAGATCAATGGTTTTTACAAATTGAATGTTTTGATCCACATGAACCTTTTTACGTTCCTGAAAAATATCGAAAATTATATGAAGAAAATCCGACAAAAACACCTTATTTTTGGCCCAAATATGGACGTGTGACAGAAGAAATAACTGAAGAAAATCTGATCGAGTTACAAAAAGAATATGCTTCATTGATTTCTATGTGTGACCATCACTTAGGAAAGATTTTAGATTTTGTAGAAAAAAACAATATGTGGAAAGATACATTAATTATTGTGAATACAGACCATGGATTTTTGTTAGGAGAACATAATTGGCTTGGGAAAAACGTTGCTCCGATGTATGAAGAAATTATTCATTTGCCGTTTTTTATTAATTATCCAAGTAGCACGATTGAAAAAAGTTGTCAGGTGTTGAGTCAAACAATTGATATTCCGGCTACCTTATTAGATTATTTTGAAATAGAAAATCGGCTAGACATGGATGGAAAGTCTTTATTGCCTATTCTGCGTAAAGAAGATACGCAATTGCATGAGTGGGTGATTTTTGGAACAAATGGAGGTCATGTCAATATTTACGACGGTCTCTATGTTTATATGCGTGCCTCCGTTCATCCTGATAATGGCCCCATTACTGTTCAAACATTAAATTTTTCTCAAATGAGAGGGTTCTTTACAAAAGACATTTTAGATAAAATGGTACTTAAAGAAGGCAATCGCTTTACCAATCAATACCCTTATATAGAATTAGCAGTTTCTACTTTTATCGATTCCTATTCTGTTGGCCATCTATTATTTGATTTAAAGGAAGACCCCAAACAGGAAAATCCTTTAAATAATCCTGAATTAGAAAAAAAGATGATGGAGCAACTGGTAAAAATGATGGATCAGATTGAAGCACCTACAAGTGAATATGTACGCTTAGGATTGTTAGAAGATTAAAGTCAAGAGGTGAAAAAATGAAGCATCTATCTGTTTTAATAAAACCTGCCTCCTCCTTGTGTAATCTACGTTGCCGCTATTGCTTCTATGCAAATGTCAGCTCACTAAGAGAGATTTCGTCTTACGGCAAGATGAAACAAGAAGTCGTAGACAAATTGATTCAACAAATTTTTATGGATTTAAAAGACAATGATCAGATAACTTTCACCTTTCAAGGTGGCGAACCAACGCTAGCAGGTTTAATTTATTACCAGCATTTTATAGAGTTCGTACAGCAACAAACAAAACAAGTGAAGGTGCACTATGCGCTGCAAACAAACGGCGTACTGATCAATAAACAATGGTGCAAGTTTTTAAAAGAACATGACTTTTTAGTTGGCTTATCCATTGATGGACATCCTCAGTTTCACAACCAAAATCGACTGGATGCAAAGGGAAAGGGAACGTTTGAGCGAGTACTGCAAGCAAAAATGTTATTTGATGTCTATCGTATAGAATACAATGTTCTTTGTGTATTAACCAATCAGCTAGCCACTCATGCAGAAGAAGTCGTTCATTTTATAAAACGGGAGAATATTCATTATATTCAATTCATTCCATGTCTTGATGAATTAAAAGAGGAGAAAAATAATGATTATGTACTAACTCCAAAAAAATTCTTTACTTTTTATCGTGATTTCTTTCAATTATGGTGGACTGAACTTGTGAAAGGAAATTATATCCGCGTGAAACTTTTTGAAGATGTGATTCACCTTCTAGTTAATCAACAAGTGACAGCCTGCGGTATTTTAGGAAACTGTCAAGTACAATATGTCATTGAAGCGGATGGGGGCGTCTATTCGTGTGATTTTTATGTATTAGATGAGTACCGTTTAGGCTACATCCAAGAACAAACACTAAAAGAAATCTTTGAAAGTCCGCCTTTAAAAAAATTTCTTTGTCCAAAAAAGCAACCCTTAAAAAAATGTGAACAGTGTGTATTTCAGCAAATGTGTGGTGGCGGCTGCAAGCGAATGAAAGAGGTGATGTATGTGGATAAGAATAATTTTTGTGGTTATCAAGCATTTTTGTCTTTATTTATCCCCAAAATATCAGAGATATTGAGGTATATTGAAGGAGCCGATCAATGCTAACAGGGATGCTGTATTTTATCGTTATACTGATTTCAAATGCCATTGGCGCCATTTCAGGAATGGGAGGAGGTATAATAATAAAACCTGTTTTAGATTTTATTGGAGGGCATGCGGTTGCTGAAATCTCCTTTTTTTCCTCCGTTGCTGTTTTTACTATGTCGGTTGTTTCAACAATTCATCAGTTTTCAGAAAAAAAGAAATGAATGGGCAGTTAATATTTTGGGTATCATCGGGCGCAGTAATTGGCGGAATGATGGGAAATCGTTTGTTTGACTACTTATTAACGGTATTTGTTAGTAGCAATCAAGTGCAACTCATTCAAATTCTTCTGACCATTCTCACCTTAGTATTTGCTTTTATTTATAGTTTTGGAAATTGGCGAAGTTATACATTCGAGTCTTTTTTCTGGTATTTATTTTGCGGTTTTTTATTAGGTTTTTTGGCTAGCTTATTAGGGATTGGAGGAGGTCCGATAAATGTCTCACTTCTTATGTTGTTATTTTCAATGACGATTAAAGCGGCTACAATGTATTCCATTTGTATCATCTTTTTCTCCCAGTTGGCTAAATTAATGACAATCTTCATGACGACTGGCATCCAGCAATATGATTTATCAACGTTGGTTTTTATTATTCCAGCAGCCGTTTTAGGAGGGATTATTGGATCGAAGTTAAGTAATTGGTTATCTTCAAATAATGTCAAAATTGTCTTTCAAGCAGCCATTCTACTTGTTATTGGTTTGAATGTTTACAACGGTTGGCAGTTATGCCAAATGTAAATAAAGCCAAACTGATTCTGTCAGAAGGATTGAATGAAAAAGGCAGCTTTTTATAAATTAACAGATTTACTGAAGATATTATTTTTTTAAAAATATTTCTAAAAAAAGACAAATTATTTTAGATAATTTTTCAAAATTGAAGTGTATATTATCTATATGCAGACGAAAAAATTCTATAATACTTTTTCATTTTTACTCCTCAAGTGAAAATAAGCTCTTAAACCGCAGTTAATTTCTGCGGTTTTTTTATATAAAATAAAAGAATAAAAAGGTTCATCCAAATATGAAATATTTATTTATTAAAACGATTTCTTTTTTGATAAAAAAATCATTTTGGTGCACTTAAAAAGCGTAAAATGACCTATTTAAAAATTCAATAATCACTATAATATTTTTGAACGATCTGTTTTAGATGGGAGTGATTATGATCAAATTAAAAGATTACATATCAAGCATAAAGATCCATTATGAATTTAAGAAAAGATTAAAGAACTATCAAGAAAAGTACTATACTCAATCCAAGAACATTGTGATACCTGAAAAATCCATTGAACACTTAGAGCAGCGCGTAAAGCATGCATCTGTAGTGAATGAGCGTGGCAATTCTAGGAAAGAATTTAGTAAAGAAATGAGGAATTATTGTTCAGGGAATTTATACTTATTTAGAGTACCTTGCTTATTGGATTAATATAGATGAAAAAGCGATAATTAAAATGAAAAATGATCCTGTTTTGAGGATGTGTGCCAAAAAAGCAGAAAAAAATTTAAATATACGCAAAGAGATGCTTAATAGATGTTTTAAAGGAGAAATTCCAAATCAACAATTGAATGAAACGGTAGAATATGAATTAATTCAACGTTTTGGTTGTGAAGATTATGAGTTACCTCAATCTATTTTTGCGGAGGTTAAAAAAACAGATAAACGAAAGAAACAATTAGAACTGGAAAAGAAAGAGAAAAAGCATGTGGATGAATTAATAAAAAATCCCAACTCTAAAGCAAAAACATATTCCTCTAAAAAACGTGAAGTAGCAAAAGCAAGAAAAGCATATAGTTTTTATCACTAATGACGAAAGATGAAAAGAAATAGAAAAGAAAAAGTGATCAAGTAATCAAAGTAATAAGTTCTATTAAATATAGCTGTATTATTTGTCAGTAACTTTATTTATATAAAAAAGACTATTTTCACATAACGAGTAAAAACAACCTATACGAAGAACCAATATAAGCATACTGGCTCCGTACAGGTTGTTTTTATTAAGGAGTTTCATATTCTTCCAACTCCATACTTAACTCTTCCCATTCAGAAAGTTTAATATCTTGGGAGTGACGAGCAGATTCTAAGGCTTGATTTAATTCATTCAGCTTGATATGATCATCTAAATTTTCCAGAGCCATCATTTGTTGTTCAAGTCCATCAATTTGTGCGTCTAATAAAGTCATTTCTTCTTCTATTTGGGTAATTTTTCGTTGCAAGCTACGGATAAGTTTTTGCTGCTCTTTGTTTTGAAAATAATGTTTCTTAGTTGAAGACACCGCTGCTTTTGCTGGTGCTTTTTCAGCTAACAGCTCTGCAAGTTCTTCTTCTTCTTGTTTCTTTTCTAAATAGTAATCATAATCTCCCCAATATACCTTGCTGCCGTTTTCAGATAATTCAATAACTTTAGTAGCAATACGATTAATGAAATATCGGTCATGAGAGACAAATAACAAGGTTCCTTCATAATCAATCAACGCATTTTCTAACACTTCTTTGCTATCAATATCTAAATGGTTCGTCGGTTCGTCTAAAATTAAAAAGTTTTCTTCGTTCATTGCAAGCTTTGCCAAAGCCACGCGTGCTTTTTCACCGCCGCTTAAAAGCGGAATAGTTTTTTCTACATCGTCTCCGGAAAATAAAAAGGCACCTAAAACGCTTCGAATTTCTTTTTCTGATGTAGTTGGATGTTCGTCCCATAATTCAGCTAAAATTGACTTATTAGTATGCAAATTTGCTTGACCTTGATCATAATAACCAATCGTCACGTTGGTTCCCAAATGTTCTTTTCCACGAATAAAAGGCAATTGATGAATAATTGATTTTAACAATGTTGATTTTCCAATGCCATTTGGTCCGACGAGTGCAATTGCTTCTTGCCGACGAATATCAAGATTGATCGGTTCAGCTAATATGTCACCGTTATAACCAATCGCAGCATCTTCAACTTGTAAAACCACATTTCCTGACGGCTTAGCTACATGAAAGAGAAAACGAGCTTGTTTTTCTTCGCCTTGCGGGCGATCTAAACGATTCATTTTTTCTAAAGCTTTTCTACGACTCTGTGCTCTTTTAGTCGTAGAAGCACGAACCAAATTGCGTGCGACGAATTCTTCTAATTTATGAATCTCCGTCTGCTGTTTTTCATAAGCCTTCCATTCAGCCGCTAGTTGTTCCGCTTTTATGTCCAAATACTTGGAATAGTTTCCTTTATAATGACGGATTTTTTTACGACTTAATTCATACACTTCTGTTACAACTTTATCTAAAAAATAGCGATCATGAGAGACAATTAATAAAGCGCCCGTATAATTTTGCAGATATCCTTCTAACCAAGAAAGTGTTTCAATATCTAAATGGTTCGTCGGCTCATCTAAAATTAAAATATCTGGATGCTGCAATAGCATTTTCGCTAACGCTAACCGAGTACGCTGACCGCCAGATAACGCGTTGACTTTTTGGTCATAAAATGAGGGATCAAAATTAAATCCGTGCAAGACAGAGCGGATTTCATTTTCATAACTGTAGCCGTTTTTTTCAGAAAAATCATGTTGCAGCATGTCATATTCATTTAAAAGCGAGTCATAAGCAGGAGTATCAGGTGCTTCTTCACTAATCAAGATTTCCAGTTTACGCATTCGTTTTTCCATTTGTCGAATGGCATCAAACGCTTTAAGCATTTCATTCCATACGGTTTCAGAAGAATCTAGTCCAGTATCTTGAGCCAAGTAGCCTAAAACCGCAGTTTTATTTTTAATAATCTTTCCTTCATCCGGTCTTTCTATTCCGGCAAGAATTTTTAATAGAGTCGATTTTCCTGCACCATTGCGCCCAACTAAAGCAATTCGAGCACCTGTCTGTATTTCTAAATGGATAGTTTCAAATAAAATTTCTGCACCAAAATGGCGAGCAATTTGGTTAGCTTGTAATAATATCATGGAATCCTCTTTTCTACTTTGTGAATTCTCTAAGAATAAATCTCTTTTTCTTTTAATAGTCTACCATAAATTCCTTGGTACTGCGAGATTCAAAGAAATGATAAAAAAATGAATAAAGAATAAAAATTCACAATATCTAAGCAATCAGATTGATTTTTCCCTGTATCTCCTGCTATGATGAATAAACCAAAAAGAAAAAAGAACTAGTGGAGGTAGTTAAGTGAAAGATCATATTATTCCAAAGGCAACAGCTAAACGTCTGCCTTTGTATTATCGTTACTTAAGAATTTTAAATAATGCAGGAAAGAAAAAAGTATCATCAACTGAGTTAAGTGAGGCTGTTCAAGTTGACAGTGCCACGATTCGTCGTGATTTTTCGTATTTTGGAGAATTAGGAAAACGTGGTTATGGTTACGATGTAGAAGATTTAATGCACTTTTTTGCAAGAACATTAAATGACGATCAATTAACCAACGTTGCCTTAATTGGGGTCGGCAATTTAGGGAGCGCATTACTAAAATATAAGTTTCATCAAAGCAACAGTATTCGTATAAGCTGTGCATTTGATGTCAATAAAGAGATTGTCGGCCGGATTGTAGACAGCATTCCTGTTTATCCGATGGAAGAAATGTTTGAACAAATTAAGATTCAACAGATTGAAGTGGCAATTTTGACGATTCCTGCTGAAAGAGCACAAGACGTTGTTAATCGTTTAATAGAAGCAGGTATTAAAGGAATTTTAAACTTTACATCGGCTCGATTGAATGCCCCAGTAGACGTGTTGATCCAAAACGTTGATTTAACGAATGAGCTGCAAACCTTGATTTATTTTCTTCATTCTAATTCTGCGCCTCGGACAACATAAGAAAGAGAAGTGTTTAAATAAACGTTTATTTTTGGCGTAGTTCATCTCTTTCTGAGATAATTTATTTTTAAAATAAGTCGAAATCTACAGAAATTGATGCAGCAGTTTTTGTGAAAATTCGGCTTTTTTAGCTTAATATGACAAATCTTTGTTTTGAGAGTTTTTTCTTTGAGTTTTTAGTTGTGTGATACTTGTATACGAACAAAAGTTCCTATATAATCGTTGCAGGAGGGAGTAAAATGGAATTACAATTTCCTTTACATAACGATACATCAAGAAAAATTATTCATATCGACATGGACGCTTTTTTTGCTTCGGTTGAAGAGCGAGACCATCCAGAATTTCGAGGAAAGCCGCTAGTGATTGCTAGACATCCTAGTGATACTGGCGGACGGGGAGTGGTGACTACGGCAAATTATGAAGCAAGAAAATATGGGATTCATTCGGCTATGAGTGCTCAAGAAGCATATGAGCGTTGCCCTCAAGCAATTTTTAAACCCGGAGATCATCAAAAGTATAGTGAAGTGTCAAAACTTGTTCGTGAGATTTTTAATCGGTATACAGATGTCGTTGAACCGGCGAGTATTGATGAAGCTTATTTAGATGTGACGCATAATAAAATAAATTGTCCATCGGCAATCAAAATTGCTCGTTTCATTCAGACAGAAATTTGGGAAACTGTTAAGTTAACTTGTTCTGTAGGGGTAAGTTACAATAAATTTTTAGCAAAACTGGCTTCCGATTTTCAAAAACCTAGAGGAATTACAGTGGTGGCTCCACAAGATGCACTGCCTTTTTTAAAGGCGTTGCCTATTGATAAGTTTCATGGTGTGGGAAAAAAAACAGTACCGAAGATGTATGAACTAGGCATTTTTACCGGCAAGGATCTTTATGAATGTCCAGAAATGCTGTTGATTCAACATTTTGGTAAGATGGGTTATTCCCTTTATCGAAAAGTAAGAGGAATTCATGATGAACCGGTAAATGTGACAAGAGAAAGAAAATCAGTTGGGAAAGAACATACGTATAGTCAACCGTTACAAACAGAAGAAGCAGTTTTATTACAATTACGGCAATTAGCAGAAAAAGTAGCAGATTCACTAAAAAAGGCGCAAAAACATGGAAAAACAATCGTTTTGAAAGTACGTTACACCGATTATACGACAATTACTAAAAGAATGACTTTGCCTGAATACGTGGATAAAAAAGACGCTTTGTTTTATCAAGCAAGTTTGATTTGGGAAGAAGTGTTGGGGATTGAAAAAGGGATTCGGCTATTAGGAATTACTGTAACGAATTTAGCGCCTATGACTTATGAAAATATTGTTTTGCCGTTATGGAAATAAAATACAGTAGAAAAGAATACCTGAGAAAAGGTAAGCTTGCTACTGTATTTTTGCATGCAGAAAATAATTAAATTAACTCTTGTTTTTTAATTTGTTCGTAGGTTTCAGTTGCATCGGTACACTTTTTCCAAATAACAACCTTATTTTCTATTAAAGATTTTTTAACATCAATAATTCGTTGATTGCTGCTACCACGAAATTGCAGTTTTAAGTCTCGTTTGTTTAATTCAAAACGTCCGTCTACTAAAATATCGATTTTGGTTAAGAGTTCTAATTTATCTGTAGAATCTTGTAATAACTCATCAATTGTGTAACCCGTCCACGACCAGATGTCTTTTGTCTGTCCGAACTCTTTACGAATACGATTGACTACTTGAAGGCATACGTGAGTATTTAAAAACGGTTCCCCACCTAAAAGAGTGAATCCTTGAACGTAGTCATGACGCAAATCATTGATGATTTGTTCTTCTAACTCTTGAGTAAAAGGTTTGCCATAACGAAAGTTTTGTGCCGCTTTGTTAAAGCAGCCTTCACAAGCAAACAAGCATCCGCTCACATATAAACTATTTCGAACCCCTTCGCCATCGACGAAATTAAAAGGTTTGTAGTCTGCAATGTAGTTTTGGCTGTAATCTCGTGCTAGCCATTCTTTTGGTTTAGGATTATGCATAAAAAAACTTCTTTCTATTGTCAGTTAATGAAACTTTAATCTGTCCTTTCAATGAGAGCAAATCAAATGGTATACATTTTGATAAGTTTTGAACTTATAAGAAGGAAAGGACGAGCTAAAAAATTGGCAAAACGATTTTAAAATAGTGATCAAAGAAAAGACAAGAAACAAAGAATAAACGGCAGATAGAAACAACAAGGCTTTCTTTAAGAAACAAGGTGAGAAGCTCTCGTTTTGCCTTTGTAACATCGGCGAAGCTTTGTTGCTTTTACTGTCTCTTTAAAAGAAATACGACAGCTAAATTTACTTTTATTCCGTCGTCTTATTTAATTAGAAATAATCGCAAATTACTTCATGTGTTTCACACGAGCAGAAATTTCTTTATGACGGCCATGCACCATAGGACGTGCTTGAGGATTACCTAAATAGCCGCAAGTTCTTTTAACGACATCACAAGTTTTCGGATCATGATTGCCACATTCAGGACATTCAAAGCCTCGTTCTGTTGGCTTAAAGTCTCCTTCAAAGCCGCATTTGTAACAACGATCAATGGGGGTGTTGGTTCCCAAATATCCAATCTTATCATACGCATAATCCCAGACGGCTTCTAGCGCTTTAGGATTTTGTTGCAACATGGGGTACTCGCAATAGTGTATAAAACCGCCAGAACAGTATTTTGGGTAATCTTTTTCAAAATCAAGTTTTTCAAAAGGAGTCGGGTTTTTTCTTACGTCATAATGGAAACTATTTGTGTAATACTCTTTATCGGTAATATTTTCGATTTTACCAAATTTTTCTGTGTCTAAGCGGCAGAAGCGATCCGTCAAACTTTCACTTGGTGTAGAGTATACGCTAAAATGATAGCCGTATTCATTGCTCCAAGCATCTGCTTTTGATTTTAATTCTTTTATAATATCTAATGTAAAGTTTTTAGCTTCAGGATTTCTTTCCCATTTTCCGCCATAAAAAGCTGCGGCAACTTCATATAAACCGATGTAGCCTAGAGAAACTGTTGCTCGGCGATTTCTGAATAATTCATCTACGGCATCTGTTTTTGAAAGTCGTTTACTGAATGCTCCATACATATATAAAATAGGTGCATTGGCTGGAATTGCTTCTTTGCAACGATCGACACGATAAACCAAAGCGTCTTTCATGATTGCTAAACGTTCGGATAAGATCTGCCAGAATTTTTCTTGGTCGCCTTTAGCTTCTATTGCAATGCGTGGTAAGTTTAACGTTACAACACCGAGATTCATTCTTCCGACATTGATTTCTTGGCCTGTTTCATCTTTCCAGCCTTGTAAGAATGAGCGACACCCCATTGGAACTTTGAAGCTTCCTGTTAATTCCACGATTTTATCGTAGTTCAAAATATCTGGGTACATTCGCTTGGTGGCGCATTCTAGTGCGAGTTGTTTGATGTCGTAGTTCGGATCTGCTGGTTTTAAATTTATGCCGTCTTTTAATGTAAAAATTAATTTAGGAAAGATTGCGGTACGTTTTTCACTGCCTAATCCATTCATGCGGTTTTGTAAAATGGCTTTTTGAATTTCTCGTTCAAACCAATTAGTACCAAGGCCAAAGCCAAGGGAAGTAAATGGTGTTTGCCCATTTGACGTGAAAAGAGTATTAATTTCATACTCTAAACTTTGCATAGCATCAAAAATATCTTTTTTAGTTTTCGATTTTGCGTATTCTTCACGCCGTTCTGGTGTTTCGATCCATTCCTTGGCATCTTTTAAATGTTTTTGATAATTAAGTTCAGCAAAAGGTGCAAGTAGTTCATCCGTTCGATCGGCAGAACAACCTCCATACTGACTAGAAGCCACGTTAGCAATAATTTGGGAAATTTGTGCCGTAGCTGTTTGAATGGATTTTGGCGATTCAACTTCAGCATTCCCAATTTTAAAACCATTATTCAACATGCCTTTAAAGTCTATTAGACAGCAGTTTGTCATAGGCGTATAAGGATGATAGTCCAAATCATGGTAATGAATATCTCCTTTTTGATGAGCATTAGCGATGTGTGGCGGCAACATTTTCAATCCAATAGATTTTCCGACGATACCCGCAGTTAAATCTCGCTGCGTATTAAAGACATTGCTATCTTTATTGGCGTTTTCGTTAACCACCGTTTGATCTTTGTTGATTAATTTTTTGATGGAGAAGTTGATGTCTGTCGCTTTACTTCTTGCAAAATCACGTTTTGTCCGGTAGTTAATATACTCTTCTGCTAACTCATATTCATTTTTTTCTAAAAGAATATGTTCAACGATATTTTGGATTTCATAAATTTTAACGTTATCCGTAAAGCGGCGTTTGATTTCTTGAACAACTAATTCAACAATTATTTGGATTTTTTCATAGGTAAGAGGCGACAAAGAACCATGAATTTTCTTTTCAGCTTTGACTAACGCTTCATTGATTTTTGTTTCATCAAATTCTACACGTCGTCCATCTCTTTTAATAATTGTTATGTTTTCTGCTTTAGAATGCAGTGGTTTTTCCACTTTCTCTTCAAATTGTACACTCATTTTATTCAACTCCTGCTAATTTCTTCTTGTCTATCATAAAACAAAAATACACATCGATCAACTAAAGAATAGCTATATATAGTATACAGATAGTTGTATATTTGGATGTATATACTATATGTTGTGTATATTTCTTTTTGAAAAAAAGTGAAAACGTACACTTATAGGATTTTTTATTTGAATCAGTTAGGCACATGAATAAAAATAGATGAATAAAAAATTTTTTTAATGAAGGTTATTTCACTCAATAAAAAGATAAAATTATAGGAAGATTCAATGATGCAATGAAAAGGAAAGAGCAAAAATAAACGGAGTATGCTACTATTCAGATAAGAGAAAATCAAGGAGGAAAGCCATGAATAAAATGATTGAAGTAAAACATGTCAGTAAAAGCTACGGAAATAAGCTTTCGGCAGTAAAAGTGTTGGACAACATTTCCTTTGCAATAGCCAAAGGAGAATTTGTTGGTATCATGGGACCCAGCGGTGCAGGAAAAACAACATTGATGAATATACTTTCAACGATCAGTTTGCCCACGATGGGTAGTGTATTAATTCAAGGAAATGAAATTACGAAAATGAAAACTAATGAATTAAGTGATTTTAGACGAAAAAAATTAGGATTTATTTTTCAAGAATTTAATTTGATCGATACATTGAATGCTAAAGATAATATTTTACTTCCTTTAGCCGTTGAGCGAATCTCTAAAGAAGAGATGGAAAAAAGAGTACTTCACGTGGCACAGTTATTGGATATCGAAGAGATTTTGAAACGCTATCCAGATGAATTATCTGTCGGACAGCGTCAACGAATTGCTGCTGCTAGGGCGCTAGTCATTCGTCCTCAAGTGATTTTTGCAGACGAGCCGACAGGATCATTGGATTCTAAATCAGCTACTGAGTTGCTAAATTATTTAACAACAATGAATCAAGTTGAAAAGTCAACAATTTTGCTAGTCACTCATGATCCATATACAGCAAGTTATTGTAATCGAATTTTATTTATCAAAGATGGGGTGATTTTTTCTGAAGTGGTTCGCAGCGGCACGAGAAATGAATTTTTTGAACGGGTGATTGACATGCAGGCAACGATTGGAGGAGGCGGAAAACTAAATGCTTTATAAGCTGGCTGCTAAAAATTTCTTGCAACAGTCAAGAGGGTACCTTGTTTATTTTTTTAGTTTAACCTTGTCAACAATGATCTACTATTCTTTCAGCGCCATCACTTATGATCGGTTATTGAGCAGGCGAACGAACACAGATGTATTATTTAATACGTTTTTTAATATTGGCAGCTGGGTAATTATGATTGTTTTGCTTTTTTTTGTCATTAGCGCCAATCGCTTCTTTTTAAACAGACGGCAAAAAGAAATCGGCATCTATCAATTATTTGGTGTTAAGAAAATACAGATTTCCATCATTTATATACTGGAAACGATGGCGATTGGACTGGTTGCGTGTCTCTCAGGGATCATCTTAGGAATTATTTTTTCTAAATTATTTTCTATGATTTTAATTCGAATGATGAAAATGAAACTAACGAGTCTGTTTTTTATTTCCGTGCCATCAATTTTTGAAACGGTTCTTTTACTTTTTTTGATTTTATCGATTGTTTCTTTATATTCGTTATGGTTAATTTGGCGTTTTCCAACTATACGCAGTTTTGGAATGTATGATCATACTCAAAGCGCAATGCTAAGAGTCCGCACAAGGCATCGCCTATTAGGAACATTAGGTTTATTATTAATTTCTAGTAGTTACTTTTTTGCTGTCCATTTTCGGGAATTTATAACAAAATTTAATTATAGCCAAGATTTTCGTTTCCTTTTTTTGTTATTCATAATAATTATTCTTTTTTGCGTGAGTGGTACGTATTTGTTCTTTTGTTTTTCCCTACGTGTATTACTGGAAATGATTAATTGTTCGAAAATAAAATATCAAGGAATCAATTTTTTGCTTATTGGAAATACCAAAATTCATCTTCTTAAAAGCTGGCGTATCAATTCCCTGATTACTTTAGTTATAGGAATTGCTTTAGTTATGATTGGGGGAATGATGAGTGTAGCTGCTATAATGACTAAAAGCGTAGAGATGTCTACCCCCGTTTCTTATCAAATGGATACCAAGACGGCAAAGAAAATGCGACCGATACTAGTTAGAGAAAATCAAACAATACAAAAAGAATTGACACTGAACTACAAAGTAATCGGAAGCTATTTTATCAGTCAAACAGAAGGAACAGCTACAGAGAAAGAATTTCAGCTAGTTAATGTGATTTCTGAGAAAGAATACCATGCGTTTCGCCAGTTTAATCCTAAAATCCCAAAGTTAAATTTAACTTCTGATAACAGTACGGTAGTATTAGAGGGGATGAAAAACGTTTTTAGAAATTTCGCCATTTATGGCTCAACTTTTTATTTGCCACATCAAAAATTAGACATTCAAGCAACACTACCTAGCTTTTTAGGAGATAGTTACATGTGTTATTCCGGTCCCACTTTAGTTGTTAGCAATTCAGTCTTTGCTAAACTACAAGGCTTTAATTATCAGGTGGTTAATTGGGAAATTCAAAAAGAAATTGAAGAAAAAACAAATGAGCGCTTGATGAATGAACTACCACCAAGTTTTGAAAACGTCATCTACTATTCTTACGCGATCAAAGGAGAGGAATTGACAGGCACGATTCAAACGAGTGAAATCAAACCTGAAAAAGGCGCTGCTACTCAATACAGCAATGAAGATTCACGAATGAATTACGTTTCACGTTCCCCAATGAAACAGCTTGTTGCGCGACGAATAGGGATAATGGCATATATTTCAATCTTTATCGGGGTAATCGTTATTATCGCTACAGGAAGTATGCTAATGGTTCGCCAATTAGCCGAAGCCGAAGAAGAAAGAGAAAATTATCAACTACTGACTAAATTAGGAATTTCACGAAAAAAAATTAAACGAATGATCTTTGGTCAAAACGCAATCACATTTTTTCCACCCATCATTTTAGGCAGCATGCATACTATTTTTGCTATCAGCTTGTTTACACAATATATAGAAACTGCAAATTACGGTTTGGTATATCTTATTTGTAGCTTATTGATTCTTATCTATATTTTGTTTTATTACCTAACTAGTTTGTTGTATTGTAGAATCATTGAGGAATAAAAAACGAATGATTTGTTCAAAGGGCAGCTTTTCTTGCTAGTAAATAATCAATTTTTCATATTGTTTGCTAAAAAATAACTCGACACACTCTGAAAAAGTTAAATTATTTTTTCTAGTGTGTCGAGTTACTTTTGTTCTTTTAAAAAATAAATTTACTAGAAAAATATATAGATTAATGTTTAGGATTAAAATACTATAATGGACTGAATGGTTATTTGGATTGTTTAAGAAAAAAATTTTATTTATTTAAGAAAATATTCATGTTAAAGCCATCATTTTTTTGTATTCTATCTTAGTTGTGACAAAATTGTTAGCAAAAAAGCGATTACTGTTAGGGAAACGAATGTTGTTTTGGTTATAGAATGGGTAAAATTATTTTGAGGTTAGGAGGCAGCATTAAAATGAAGAAATGGTGGAATCATCCTCAATTTAAGTATTGGGCAATCTTTGTTGGACGAACATTGTTGTATACTGGGATTCTTTTTATGTTGATTTATTTATATCATTATAAAAATGTGCAAGGAGGCTCGTTTATTTATAATGAATTTTAGAGGAGGGAGACGATGACTATTCATACGATCGTTGAATCTATTGATTTTTTTGGAGAAACAGAGCCGAATCGAGTGGTTTATCAAACCAATTTGGCTCAACATACCTATGGTGAGTTGAAAAGAAAAACAGATGCGTTGGCCAATTATTTAGAAAAAAACCTGAAAAATCAAGGACCAATTGTTGTATTCGGTAATTTAGAGTTTGAAATGATCGTTTCTTTTCTAGGAGCGTCAAAAGCGGGGTATGCCTATCTTCCTATTGAAGAACATACACCGCATGAACGGGTTGAAACGATTCTTCGAATTGCTAAGCCATCTTTGATTATTAGTGTGGGCAAATGGAAAACAGATATTCAAAATCTTCCTGTTATCTCAAAAGAAGAATTATTATCAATCATCAAGGAAGAAGTTGCATATGAAGCAACACATATGGTTAAAGGAGATGAAAATTATTATATTATTTTCACTTCTGGAACAACTGGCGAGCCTAAAGGCGTTCAAATCAGTCATACTAATTTAGTAAGCTTTATTCATTGGACAATTCAAGAATTTCAGATTGAAAATGGATTGCGTTTTTTAGTGCAAGCTCCCTTTTCGTTTGATTTATCCGTTTTTTCGATTTATCCAGCTCTTGTTTCCGGAGGGATGTTGCAACCACTTGAAAAATCAGTAATTCAAGATTTCAGACAATTATTTTCTGTTTTAACACGTTTGCAACTGGATGTCTGGGTTTCTACTCCTTCATTCATTGACATTTGCTTAATGGAACCGACTTTCAATGCCGAACATGTACCGGATCTTTCAATTTTCTTGTTTTGCGGAGAAGAATTAACGAAAAAAACCGCTCAAGAACTAGTGAAACGATTCCCAGAAGCACGCATTTATAACACGTATGGACCTACAGAAGCAACGGTTGCCATTTCAAGTATTTTGATTACTCAAAGCGTATTGGATCAATATGAACGTTTACCGATTGGCTATATTAAAGAAGATACGAAAGTTGTTGTGGTTAATGAGCAAAAAATTGTTCCAATCAATATTACTGGAGAGATTATCATTTCTGGTCCTAGTGTTTCTAAAGGCTATCTAAACAATCAAGAAAAAACACAAGCTGCTTTTTTCAAGAAAAACGGTCAACAAAATTATCGTACTGGAGATGCTGGTTTTTTAAATGAGGAAGGACTTTTATTTTATGAAGGCCGGCTAGATCAACAAGTAAAACTTCATGGCTATCGAATTGAATTAGGGGATATCGAACATGCTCTTTTACTAGATGAACGCATCAAACAAGCGATAGTCGTACCTAAATACCAAGGAACCAAAGTCCAACAATTAGTAGCTTTTGTTGTGTTGGAAAAAAGAATTGAAGAACCGAGTTTTAAATTTTCTCAATCAATCAAAGAAAAACTGGCTCATGTAGTCATGGACTATATGATTCCTCAAAAAATCAATTATGTTGAGTTTTTACCGCAAACAATTAATGGAAAAATTGATCGGAAGAAATTAATCGCTGAGGTGAATACTCTATGAGCTTTTCCCATATGATTCCGTATGCTACGCCTTTTTACTTTTTGCTTTTAATTTTTGGATTAATACCCATTATTTTCTCGTTTTTATTTTTTGGAAAAAGATTGCCGATCTATGAGACAATCATTACCTTATTTTTTTTGTTTATCAGTTTTGGCGGAGTTTATTGGCAACAAGGCGTAGCATTAATTGTTTATGTTATTTGGCAAGCATTGTTAGTTTGGCTCTATTTTTCTTACCGTCAGAAGAAAAACAAAGACGGTTGGTTTTATCTTGCTGTAGTAGTCGCCATTTTTCCTTTATTTTTAACGAAAGTGACCCCATTTTTTGCTCACGGGAAAGACTCTCTTTTTGCTTTTTTAGGTATTTCGTATTTGACGTTTAAATCCGTGCAAATGATCATGGAAATAAGAGATGGGCTAATTAAAAAGTATCAACCGTTTCGCTATATTCAATTTTTACTTTTTTTCCCTACTATCTCTTCTGGACCAATTGATCGTTACAGAAGATTTGAAAAAGATCAGTCTGCTTCTTTAACGTCAGACAAATATATGGACATGTTAGAAAAAGGCATTCACAATATTTTCATGGGTTTTTTGTATAAATTTATTCTAGGGTATTACTTAGGACAAGTTTTACTACCAACTGTATCAAAAGCAGCGTTGCAAAATGGTGGTATTTCTTGGGCATTAGTAGGGTATTCTTATGTGTACAGTCTCTATTTGTTTTTTGATTTTGCTGGTTATAGTTTATTTGCAGTAGGAACAAGCTATTTGATGGGATATCAAACACCAATAAATTTCAATAGACCATTTTTATCTTGGAATATCAAAGAGTTCTGGAATCGTTGGCACATGACGCTCTCTTTTTGGTTTAGAGATTATGTTTACATGCGATTAATGTTTTTTTTAATGAAAAAGAAATGGTTCAAGAGTAAAATTGTTGCTTCTAAAGTTGGTTATTTTGCGTTGTTTCTTTTGATGGGAGTTTGGCATGGACTAACATGGTATTATATTGTTTATGGATTGTATCATGCTTCATTGATTTGTTTAACCGACGTCTGGCTGCGTTTTAAGAAAAAACACAAAAAATATTTGCCCTCGAATCGTTTTACCCACGTTTTTGCTATTTTTATGACTTTTCAAGCTGTTTGTTTCAGTCTATTGATTTTTTCTGGCTTTTTAGACCAGCTTTTTTTTAAGTAACTAAGTTATTTAAAACGTCAAAAATAGGACATTTTTCAGTATAAATTATTTAAGGAGAGATCATGATGGAAGAACAAATTTTAACTATTTTAGAAGAAATTACAGGGACGCAAGAAATAAGAACAGATCGAGATATTGATTTGTTTGGGGAAGGGTTGCTTGATTCACTTGCTTCAGTTCAACTCTTAGTTGAGTTAGATGGTCAATTAGACGTACAAGTACCGGTTTCTGAATTTGATCGAGAGCAATGGGGAACACCAAATAAAATTATCGCACAAGTGCAAGAATTGCAGGGCTAAGAATGAAAAAGAAATTATTTGCTATTTTTGGTCCGTTGCTCTTAGCGTTTGGACTAATAGCAGTTTTTTTCACTTTTTATCATGTCAATTTTTACGATCCTGTGGTTATTCAAAAAGCTTCCTCGTCAATGTCAGAAAATGTTTTAAAAGGAGATGCGATCAAAAATAAAGCTTTATCCGATCACACGTACGTTCCTTTTTTTGGATCAAGTGAGTTGAGCCGAATTAGTCCATTTCATCCTTCAGTGTTAGCAAAAAAGTATCGACGTGAATATCGTCCCTTTTTATTAGGAGCTCCGGGTACACAATCATTGAGTCAGTATTTTATGATGCGCTCAGTCGGCGATAAGTTAAAAAACAAAAAAGTTATATTTATTCTTTCGCCTCAATGGTTTGTGAAAGGCGGACTCAAAGAAGATTATTTTAATCTGTATTATTCACAGTTGCAAACACTCGACTGGCTGCTTTCATTGAAAAAAATTACACCTGCGGATCGTTATTTAGCAAAAAGGCTGCTAACATTTTCAATTGTTAAAAAAGATGAACGGTTAACTGAAATGTTAAACGTGATTAAGTCTGGTCGATTGCCGTTGGAAAAGAAGCGCAATGAATTAAGTAATAAATGGAATATCTTAAAAAGAGAAGATGAAGTGTTTAGTGCAATTGGTTTAAGAAGCAAACAAAAAGAAATTGATGAGGCAACGAAGTCATTACCAAGTGACTACCAAGAAAAAACACTAGTTGATTTAGCTGAAAAAATTGGAAAAAAAGAAACAATAAATAATCCTTTTGGATTAAAAAACGATTTTTACGAAAGGCGCATTCACCATCGTTTGAAGAAATTTAAAAATTCACAAAAAAATTGGGATTACCGTTTTTCGCCGGAATTTTCAGATTTTCAATTAGTCTTACATCAATTAGCTCAAGAACATGCCGAAGTTTTGTTTATCATCCCACCGGTCAATCAAAAATGGAGTCAATACACAGGGTTATCTCAAAAAATGCTACAAGAATTTGCTAAAAAAATAAAATTTCAACTTAAGAGTCAAGGATTCAAACGAGTGGCAGATTTTACAAAAATGGCGAATCAATCTTATTTTATGGAAGATACGATCCATCTAGGGTGGAAAGGTTGGCTAGCAGCAGATAAACAAATTAAACCATTTTTAGAAAATCCACAAACATCAAGTAACTATCAACTAGATCCGTCATTTTATAGTAAAGAATGGCAGCGATATTTGCCAACTAAGTTGAAAGAAGAAAATTAGTGAGATATCTAACTTTACTTGGGATTAGAAAAAATAATGTTTTGACAAGTTCATTTTATTGTTATCTACTTGTAAGATTGTGTTTCATAAAAAAGCAGAGATTTTCGAAATTTATTCTTCAAGTTTTCGAAGTTCTCGCTTTTTTTGTATAAGAAAAAATAGATAAGATGAAAAGCAAACTTGATAAATGGTATAATCATGCTAATAATACTAGAAAAGAGGGAAATGATTTGGATAAAAGAGAAGAACAATTATTGATTGCATTGACTACAGCTAAAGGAGTGCCGGGAAATGAAGAAGAAGTGAGAAAAGTTTATAAAAGCTATGCGAAAGATTTTGCCGATGATATTTTTTATGATGGATTAGGAAGTATTATTGCAAAACACGGATCTGGTGGAGGACCTAAAGTATACATTTCCGGTCATATGGATGAAGTTGGATTTATGGTGACGAAAATTACCGATAAAGGATTCTTAGAATTTCAAACTTTAGGCGGTTGGTGGGGGCAAGTCATGCTTGCTCAACAAGTAGAAATTAAAACCCAAGAAGGAAAAATAATTCATGGAGTAATCGGATCAAAGCCGCCACATGTTCTAACCCCACAAGTACGAAATAAACCTTATGACATTAAAGAGATGTTTATTGATATTGGTGCGACGAGTGAAAAACAAGCCAAAGAATGGGGGATTCGTCCTGGGGACATGGTTACTCCGTTTATCGAATACAAACGCTTGAATGGCGGAAAATTTTTGCTAGCAAAAGCGTGGGATAATCGAATTGGTACAGCTGTTTCATTGCGTGTTCTTGAGAATCTAGCAAAAGAAGGACATCCCAACGTTTTATTTGCAGGCAGCGATGTTCAAGAAGAAGTCGGGCTAAGGGGTGCACGTACTAGTACCCATTTAGTGAATCCCGATATTGCGTTTGCTTTAGATACGGGAACGGCTGGAGATACCCCGGGAATGACGCCGAAAGAAGCAGATTCGGTATTAGGTAAAGGACCGCAAATTTTAATATTTGATGCGTCGATGATTCCTCATAAAAAGTTATTGAACTTTGTAATTGATGTAGCTGAAGAATTGAATATTCCTTTCCAATATACGGTTATTACCGGAGGAGGAACAGATGCGGGACAAATGCATCTCACAAGAGATGGTGTTCCATCAGTAGCAATTACTGTTCCTGTTCGATATTTGCATTCCCATACATCAATTATTCACGAAGACGATTATTTAAATACAGTGAAATTAGTTACAGAATTAGTCAAACGTTTAGATAGCGAGATGGTTGAAAAGATTAGGAGTTATGAATAATGGAAAAACAGCTATCTATCTCGGATTATCGAAAAAAAGCACGAGTAAGTCTGGCTCAACAATGGGGGATCAATGCTTGGCTTGTTTTTCTTTCCTTATTTCTCACGGGTTTATTACAAATGTTTTTCGAAAAGTCTTTTTCTTTAGGGGATTTACAACAACAGGTTAGTAATTTTTTATTGGAAAATATTCTGTTGTTTGCTTTTTCTTATGGCTTATATTATATTGCGCTAGTTGTTGTTCGCGGCGAAAGAGCAAAAAGTAATTTGTTGTTTGCTGTCTTTCAAAAAGAGTATTATGGTTCTATTTTAGTTATTAATTTGATTAATAGAGTGATGAATTGGGTCGTTCATGCATTAGTGCTGTTACCCGGATTTTTAATAGGCGGTGTCAACACGTATACTCAATTGCTTTTTAGACAAAATTCAGTTTCAACATCTTTTTTATCAGAACATGTTTTAGATATTAGCTTTGTTTTAACAACCACGCTTATGACTTTTGGTTCTCTTTTGTTGATGAGCATCATTGGTGGTTTGTTTCAGTTTGCAGCTTGGACAAAATTTGATTATCCTGAACTTTCGATTATGCAATGTTTAAAGTATGGATGGTATTTATTAAAAGACCGCATAGGAATATACATCTTGTTGCAGCTGTCTTTTATCGGTTGGTATATTCTGGGATTCATTGCTTTGTTTTTTGGATTACTGTGGGTCATTGCTTATGTAAATGTAACGATTGCCGGATTTTATGAACAAGCAAGGATTGAAAAAGAAAGTCCTGCTGCTTACTTTTTAGAAAGATAAATAAATGAATAGAGATGATGGGCGGCATTAAAATCAATTTTTGAAGGAGGATTCATCATGAAATTAACTATTTTGGGATGTTTAGGTGCCTATCCTTATAAAAATCAAGGTACGACCAGCTATTTGTTGCAATCAGAAGGGTTTAATTTATTGATTGATGTAGGAAGCTCAACTTTAGTTAAATTAGAAGAACACCTCGACCCGTTGGCGCTTGATGCAGTGATTTTGAGTCATTATCATCATGACCATATTGCTGATTTAGGTGTGTTGCAATATTATTGGCAGTTACATCCGGAAAAAGAGCCGGGAGTGATTTTACCTATTTATGGACACACGCAAGATACGTTTCATTTCAATGAATTGACCATGCCGGAAGTATCAGAAGGACATGAATATTTTGAAGCAGAAGAATTAAAAGTAGGCCCCTTTTTAATTACCTTTATGGAAACTGTTCATCCTGTTGTTTGCTATGCTATGCGAATCGTGGAGAAATCAACGGGAAAAGTATTCGTTTTTACTGGCGATTCAGGTTATCTAGAAAGTTTTATAGCATTTGCCAAACAGGCGGATTTATTTTTAGCGGATACTTATCTTTTTGCCGGAAATGAACGACACAAAGCACACTTTACGTCAAAAGAAGCTGGGGAGATAGCGAAAGTCGCCCAAGTTAAAAAGCTGGTATTGACCCATTTACCACAGTTTGGAGATCTAATACAATTGAAACAAGAAGCACAACATGCAGCTGGCTCTGCGATAAAAGTAGAACTTGCTGAGCGCGATAAAATATTTGAAATCTAGGAGGAAGACGATGATTTATGTCCCTAATAATCAACATGATCCACGTGTTAATTTAGCAATTGAACAATTTTTACTACAAGAAATGCCTATAGCTGAACCAATTTTACTTTTTTATATTAACGAACCGTCAATTATTATTGGACGTAACCAAAACACTATTGAAGAAATTAATCAAGAATATGTAGAAAAACAAGGAATTCATGTTGTTCGTCGGTTAAGTGGAGGTGGAGCTGTTTATCATGATTTAGGAAATTTAAACTTTAGTTTTATTATGCCGGATGACGGAGATTCATTTCGTGATTTTGAGAAAGTTACAAGACCGATTATCCAAGCTTTGCATGAATTAGGTGTATCCGATGCCGAATTAAAAGGGAGAAACGATTTAGTGATTGATGGGATGAAATTTTCTGGAAATGCAATGTATGCAACAAACGGTCGAATGTTTGCACACGGAACAATTATGTTTGATTCAGATATTAATGAAGTCGTAAATGCTTTAAAAGTGAAAAAAGATAAAATTGAATCAAAAGGAATTAAGTCTATTCGCTCTCGCGTCACCAATATCAAACCATTTTTACCTAAAGAAAAACAAACCATGACGACTGAAGAATTTCGTGAAGAAATCTTATTAAAAATATTTGGCGTGGAAACAGTAGATGAAATTAATACGTATCTTTTAAAAGAAGAAGATTGGGTAAAAATTAATGAGATTTCGGCTCACTACTATTGTAACTGGGACTGGAATTATGGTAAATCACCAGATTTTAATTTTTCTAGACAAAAACGTTTCTCAATTGGTTCGATCGAAGTTCATTTAAATGTTTCAAATGGTTTCATTAAAGAAGCAAAAATTTTTGGTGATTTTTTTGGGTTAGGTGATATTCAAGATGTTGAAAATCGTCTGATTGGACAAAAATACGACAAAAACGTTTTAAATGAAGTCGTTCAATCCATCGATATCAAAAAGTATTTTGGTGCTATTGAAGTAAAAGATTTATTGTCTCTTTTGTATTGATTCTTTTATTTTCAATTTTATGTGCGAAAAAAGTATGAAATATTGTATTTTGCCTTAAAAAAAGAAGAAGCTCACGTGTTTTTTCTAAGAGACGGGCGTTACTGTTGATTTAATTTTGAGAGATAAGCTAAAAGCAAGGGGGACTTTTAGTTTATCTCTTTTTTTATTATTGTCTTTAGACCTA
>NZ_JXLB01000018.1 GCF_001886195.1 Enterococcus ratti
CAAAGAAATAGAGTTTTCGACGTATCATTTTACCAATGATTGATGCTTCTTTTATACTTTCACTCCTAAAAAATTTATTTTTAAAAATGAATTTACAGAACCTTCATATTATGTTAATAAAGATAGGGAAGCATTCAATCTTAAAAGCTAAGTTAATTAAGACAATGGAGCTAGCAGTCGTTGCGAATTACAGCCGTTTTTTAAGCACATGTTTTAAGTATCTCTTGAAATTGACAACTGAAAAATGCAAATTTCTCTAACTTTTTTACAAATAGAGTCTGGCTTGAAAATCAAAAAAGCAGCAGTTTCGCCGGTTGAAATCGGTAAAACTGCTGCTTTTACTTTTTTATTCAAATCCCTCTGTTACAGCTTCTGGGTGTTCTTTTTTAACGATGTGCGCACAACGCCCGCACAAATGTGGTAATTGTTCATCGGTACCAACATCTTTTCGAATCTGACGGCAACGATCACAGGTTTTACCATCGGCTTTTTCTACTAAGATCGCTACATCATCAAATTTTATTGCAGCTTCTGGAATCTCTGCTCGTTTCGACATTACTTCATAATAATCAGGTGAAATAATCAATAATTGAGGAATGTCCGCATCTACAGCCGTTAATAATTCACGTACTTGCTGATTAGGGTAAACTGTTAACTTTGCTTCTAAAGATTTACCGATTAATTTATTGTTTCTCGCTTCTTCCAAAGCTTTTAATACTTTATCACGGAAATCCATGAAAGCTGTCCAAGTATCCATCAATTCTTCTTGGTTTGGATATTCTTGGTAACCCGGAAATTCGCTTAATTGAACATGTTCTTCGTCTTCTTTTAAGAAAGACCAAATTTCTTCTGCTGTATGTGGAATAATTGGTGTTAATAATTTAGTTAAAGCAACAGCAGCTTGATAGAACACTGTTTGCATGCAACGACGCTGATAATCGTTTTCTGCTTCAATATAAACGACGTCTTTTGCAAAATCAAGATAAAATGCTGATAAATCAACCGTTAAGAAATTCATGACTGTGCGATAGATGTGCATGAAATTATATTTATTGTACCCTTCTTTCCGAATTTCTTTGATTACTTGGTTTAAACGAATCGTCATGTATTTATCTACTGAACGCAATGCTTCAAATGAAATCATATCTTTTCTTGGATCAAAATCATCTGTGTTCGCAAGTAAGAAACGCATCGTATTTCTGATTTTGCGATATACTTCTGCTACTTGACTTAAGATATCCATGGAAACACGTACGTCTGCTTCATAATCAACACTTGCTACCCATAAACGTAAAATATCCGCCCCAAATTGTTTGATTACTTTATCGGGTAAAATCGTATTTCCTAAGGATTTACTCATCTTACGTCCTTCTCCGTCTAAAGTAAATCCTTGAGAAAGAACAGATTTATATGGAGCTACACCGTTGATGGCCACGCTTGTTGTAATGCTTGAGTTGAACCAACCACGATATTGATCCGATCCTTCAAGATACATATCGGCTGGAAAAGACAACTCTGGTCGCTGACGTAAGACGGCTTCATGAGAAGAGCCTGAATCAAACCAAACGTCCATAATGTCAGTTTCTTTTGTAAATTGGCCGTTTGGTGAACCCGGATGCGTAAATCCAGCTGGCAGAAGGTCTTTTGCTTCTTTTTCAAACCAAATAATTGATCCATGTTTAGCAAACAAATTAGCCACGTGTTCAATCGTTTCGGGTGTAATGATGGCTTCACCGTTTTCCGCATAAAAGATCGGTAATGGGACACCCCATGCACGCTGACGTGAAATCACCCAGTCTCCTCTGTCACGAATCATATTATAAAGACGCGTTTTTCCCCATGGAATAATCCAATCTACTTTTTCAACTTCTTCTAAAATAGTCTGACGAAAAGCATCAATTGACGCAAACCATTGAGGAGTGGCGCGATAAATCACCGGTTTTTTTGTACGCCAGTCATGCGGGTAACTATGCGTAAAGAAATCTAATTTTAACAGCGCCTCTTTTTCTTTTAATAATTCAGTAATCATTGGATTGGCTTTATCATAAAAGATGCCTTCAAAACCGGGAGCTTCTTCTGTATATATCCCTTTAGAATCAACTGGAGAAACGACCGGTAATTTGTATTTGTTACCAGCAATATAGTCATCCTCCCCATGCCCCGGAGCTGTATGAACTAAACCCGTTCCGGCATCTAAAGTCACATGATCGCCTAGAATGACTAAAGATTCGCGGTCATAAAATGGATGACGAGCCGTCATATACTCCATTTCTTGACCAACAATCTCTTTTAAAATTTGGACGTCCGTCCAACCAATTTCCGTTTGAACTTTTTCTAATAAATCTTTAGCAACTACGAATTTGCGTCCATCTGCTTGCACCACTACATAAGTATAGTGAGGGTTAACCGCTATTCCTTGATTTGCTGGCAATGTCCATGGTGTTGTCGTCCAAATCACAAATGCAGCATCCTCATCTAAGATGCCTTTTCCATCTTTCACATGAAAAGCAACAAAAATAGAAGGAGATTTCACATCTTTATATTCAATTTCTGCTTCGGCCAAGGAAGATTCACTAGACGGCGACCAATAAATTGGTTTTAATCCTTTGTAAATATACCCTTTTTCAGCCATTTTACCAAAGACACGAATTTGTGCTGCCTCATAAGAAGGATCTAAAGTAACATAAGGATGATCCCAATCACCAGCCACACCTAACCGCTTAAAATCTTCCCGCTGTTTGTCCACTTGGGAGAGTGCGTATTCACGACACTTTTCCAAATATTCTGACATAGACATTTCTTTACGCTTAAGACCTTTATTTGCTAACACTTGTTCAATCGGTAATCCATGTGTATCCCAACCGGGTACATAAGGAGCACGAAAACCTGACATTGATTTTGAGCGAATAATGATATCTTTACTAATTTTGTTTAATGAATGGCCTAAGTGAATGTTCCCGTTAGCATAAGGTGGTCCATCATGAAGGATGAAGGTCGGCTTTCCTTCATTTAATTTTTGCCTTTTTTGGTAGATTTTATTTTCTTCCCATTCTTTTTGCCAATTGGGTTCACGGTTAGGTAAATTTCCACGCATAGGGAACTTTGTTTTACCAAGCTGTAAAGTATCTTTCATTTTCATCAACTAATTCTACTCCTTTTTTCTTCATTTTTGAAAACACAAAAAAGCATGTTCATCTAAGGGACGAACATGCCGCGGTACCACCCAAAATTTAGTTACATAACGTAACTCTTAAAAACCCATAACGAGGTTAACCGTCGCTTCTTACTAAACGTTCAGAAGCAAATTTTAGTAGAGGATCTTTCATTTTGCAGTGTCTTACCGAACTTTCACTCTCATCGGCTCGCTGAAAAGTTTGTCAAAATGCTTTTCTGTTCTACTCTTCGTCTTCACTAGGTATAATTGAAATATCAATCGCTTGTGTATCAAAAGCTGTTATTGGTGTTTCTATAATTCCTGTGTCTGAGTTTACATCAGGTTGATTTTCGTTGTCAAGTTGTTTTGATAAAACTTCTTTGATTACTTCATGACTGTCCGACACATAGCTTGAGAATGGTTGTAAAATTTCATCCCATTCTGGACTTTTTACTTGTTCCAATTGTGATTCTAACATCAAGCTAATTCTTTGATGGAAGACACGCGTTTTTTTCTTTAAGTCTTCTGTTTCAATCGCTAATTGTTTTGCTTTTTCCGTTGCATCGGTTAAAATTTTTCTTGCTTTTTCTTCTGCATCGGTTGTTAATTGATGCGCACGTTTTTCAGCGTTTGCTACCAATTCGTCCGCTTTATTTTGGGCAGAAGTGACAATGACCTCGGATTCTTTGCTGGCACTCGTTTTCACTTTGTCGGCTGTATCTTGCGCCACAATAATGGATTGGTTCAAAGCATCTTTTAATTCATTGAAATATTCTAGTTTTTCTTCAGAATGCTTCACTGCTTTTTCAAGTTCACGGTTTCTTTGTGTGAGTTCTTCGTAATCACGAACGACTAAATCTAAGAAATCATCTACTTCATCTTGATTGTATCCCCGCATTTTCGTTGGGAATGTTTTATTTTGGATATCTAATGGAGTTAAAGCCATGTGTAAACCACCTTTTTGTTTTATTTACGTAATACACCAAATAATACCCTGTACTTTTCTTTTTTGGTCTTTCCTTCAAGTTCTTGAATCTGAATTCGACCAAAGCCTCTGATCGAAACAATATCTAATAACTCAAGCAAAAAATCAGGGTGCGTATTTTCTGTCCAATTTACCTTTACTTTTCCTACTTCGATCAATTGCTTAGAACGTTGTCTGGAAATATTATAAATCTCAGAAATCACACTGTCTAGTCTCAACGAAGTCACGGTTCCTCTTTCTTGTGCCCACTCATCTTTTGGCAAAATCAGTTCTGTATATTTGACTGCTTCCAACCGTACAGCAACTTTGCCTATTCTTGTCACTTGTGCTGCAACAAATTGCTCGACTTCTTTTGCAATAAACACTTGCCACCGTTCGCCATCAGAAATAATATCGCCAAAGTAAGAACGCTTGATACCCGTCCCGATTAATGTACCTAAAATTTTCCCATGGCCCAAACGTGCAAACTTCTTTGGATAATGGATCTCATACAACGAGGTTTCAAAGTCTTCATCTGTAGGTTCATAGTAGGCAGGAAAAATCAAGCATCGTTTTCGTTCTGCTTGTTCATAACCACCGTAAAATGAAAAACGTAATTCACTATCTTGGCGTATTAACGTTTCTAATATATAAGATTGCCTTGGATCAAGAAAATCTGTCAGATAAGGTACGTATTGACTTTGTACCTGCTCAATCCAATCTCCTACCGAATCGATGAAAGAACGTTCATCTGCACGAAAATGCTGATAAACATTTGCATCCATTTTTCCCCCTCCTCTTCTCTACTTTTAATCGTTTTAATAAATTGCCATAAGCAACCATACAACAACGTGTTGAAGACCTTGCACTGCTAAATTCAAAATTAGAATAGAAGCTAAAATAGTAAAATCAATTCCTCCAAAACGCAGTGGAAGACGTTCAAATAATTGAATATACGGTTCACAGATTTTTGCTAAAAAACGACCAAGTCCTGATTGATAGCCGCCCGGAAACCAAGATAAAAGTGCATAGACCATTAGCAAAAGACTGTAAAGGTACGCTGCTCGTCCAAGCAAGTTCAATAGCATAAAAATAATATAAATGGTTGTTCCTCCTCCTATAAGTCAAACATGTTCGTATCTGCAAAAGTTTGCGCTGTTGAACTGTCAATTTCCATTCCTGTAGGCGTACATAGGAATATCTCATCGCCTACTCGCTGAATGTCACCATCTAAAGCATAAACAGTTCCAGTTAAAAAATCAACAATTCTTCTCGCTTGCTTTTCTTCCACTAAATGGAAATTAACCAATGCTGCTTCTCCTGCAATAATTCGTTTAGCAATCGGCATTGCTTCAGAATAAGCACGTGGTTCCATAACCGTGATTTTCCCCGCTATTTTTGGTGTAAAAGAAGAGTGTGATGTTTCTTCTTTTCTATCCTTTTTAATCGGTGATTGACGTAGTTCAATGACTTTTTTCGTTTCATTAACCGGTACCTCTTGAGCAGTCGAACGCATTATCTGTTGTTTGCGTGGCTGTTCCTGATTCGTTCGGATCTGTGTGGTTTTCTTTTTAGTAGGCTGTTGAACAGCCGTCTTTGATGTTTCAGGATATTCTTCGTACTCTTCTTCATCAGCTAATCCGAAAAAATTAGCAATCGCTCCTCTATTTAAAAGTAGCATTACTGTTCCTCCTCATCTTTGAATAGTGCTGTTCCTACACGTATAAATGTGGCTCCTTCTTCAACGGCAAGTTGAAAATCTTGACTCATGCCCATGCTTAATTCCGTACACGGCGCATAAGTAAACTCTTTTGTTTGAACAAGATCACGTAACTCTTTTAACGTTCTAAATACTTTACGAATTTGTTTAACAGAAGCATCTTTAGGTGCCATTGTCATTAAACCAACAACCTTTATTTTAGATAAAGCAGCTAAAGATTCAACAAACGATAAAAGTTCTTCTGGTGAAATTCCGTGCTTCGATTCTTCGCCAGAAACATTGACTTCAATAAAACAAGCAAGAGGCTTTTCTACTCTTTTTTGTATTTCTTCTGCTAATTTTAAACTATCTAATGCGTGAAAACAATCAATTTCATTTACAATCAATTTTACCTTTCTACGTTGTAAATTACCAATTAAATGCCACTTTACATCGGGATATTTAAGTAAATCTTGCTTTTTTTGCAACAATTTGTCTACGCGATTTTCTGCACAATTTTTTATGCCACATTCAATCAATTTTTCTGTCGTAGCAGAATCAACTGATTTAGTCACAGCAACTAAAGTAACTTCTTTCGGATTACGATGAACAAGAGCACACGAGTCCTGAATGTCTTGCTGGATTTTTAGCAAGTTGTCAGCAATCATGTGCTCTTCCTCTCCTTTATTTTTTGCGACGGAAAAATGGCGGTGTACTTAATTCATCGTCATCTTTTGCTTTTGTTTCTTCACGATTGAATGTATCAAATTCTCTTTTTTCAATGGCATCAAAGCTTGATTCGTCCACTCTAGGACGAATATTTTGTTCACGTCTAATGTCCCAATCACCAAAACTGCTTTCTTCATCCGCAGAAATTGGTCTTGCTTGATCCATATCCAACACTGTTTTTTGAGTAGCCGATTGCATGTTTGTTTGTCTAGCCTGACGACTAGACTTTCGTTCCTTTTTTGATTCGTCGATACCTGTTGCGATAACCGTCACACGGATTTCATCGCCCATTTCTTCGTTGATGGATGTACCTAAAATAATATTTACATCACCTGTCGCAGCATTGGCAACAATATCTGAAGCATCTTGTGCTTCAAACAAGGTCATATCTAGCCCACCAGTGATATTAAGCAATACTTGTTCAGCACCATCTATTGATGTTTCAAGAAGCGGAGAAGAAATAGCTTTCTTCGTTGCTTCGATCACGCGTTCTTCACCACTTGCTACACCAATTCCCATTAGAGCAGTTCCTTGATTTTCCATAACGGTCTTCACATCAGCAAAGTCAAGGTTTACATACCCCGGTGCTGTAATCAAATCAGAAATTCCTTGCACCCCTTGGCGCAATACATTATCCGCTTCACGGAATGCTTCTAACATTGGCGTCTTTTTATCCACTACTTCCAACAAGCGATTATTGGAAATAATCAATAATGTATCCACATTTTCTTTCAAACGTGCAATACCTTCCGCAGCGAATCTTCCACGTTTTGGTCCTTCAAACGTAAATGGACGAGTAACAACACCGACTGTCAAAGCACCCAATTCTTTCGCTATTCCTGCTACGATTGGAGCTGCTCCTGTCCCCGTACCGCCGCCCATTCCGGCAGTAATGAAAATCATATCGGCACCATCTAACGCTTCCCTTAAAGCTTGTTCGCTTTCTTCTGCTGCTTTTTGGCCAACTTCTGGTTGAGAACCTGCCCCCAAACCGCGTGTATACTTAGGCCCTAATTGAATAACCGTTTCTGCTTTTGAATTTTTCAACGCTTGGACATCTGTATTCGCTGTAATAAACTCTACGCCTTTTACATTTTCTTCAATCATACGGTTTACAGCATTTCCGCCGCCACCGCCGACACCGATGACTTTAATCACTGCACCATCATTGATATTATTATCAATTGAAAATTCCATTTTTTTATTCCTCCCAGGATGAATTAATCAAAAATATTTGTAAAGAAACCCTTGATTTTATTTGTTACATTTTCACCTGATTTTTTTTGTTCAGGTTCATCGTAGACTGTTTCTTCTGGAACTTCATAACTTCCATTATCGTAGGAAGTTACCTCTTTTTCTACTACTGCTTGATGTGCAATCAGTGTTTCGCCAGTCACAGCAATTTTCGCTAATTGATATACTTCACTCAAGTTTGCAGAATAATCAACGATACTGATGACGTTTGTAAATACTGGATTGCGAAGCCCCATTTGGTTAGGCACATATAATTTTACGTTCACACCAAAAATTTCTTGTGCTAAGTCTACTACACCCGGAAGACTGGCAGCTCCACCTGTAAGTACGACACCGCCAGGTAATTCCAATGCGTCAATTTGATCTAACGCATCCTTTGCTTTATTGAAAATCTGTTCCATGCGAGCAGAGATAACTTCTGATAAATAACGTTCGTCAACTTTTACTGGTTCTGATTGACCAATCACATCTACTGGAAATTCTTCATTTTCAGAAGTTCGTTCTGGATAAGCATCGCCATAATTGATTTTTAATGCTTCTGCATTATTAAAAGAAGTATTTAACACGATCGAGATATCTTTTGTGACAAACTCGCCGCCTTCTTGATCAAGGCTAGTAAATTTCAATTGTTTGTCATGCATGACTGCCGTTGTCGTTTGCCCGCCACCCATGTCTAGCACGATGGTTCCAAAATCTTTTTCTCCATCTGAAAGGATTGTTTCTGTTAATGCTAAAGATGTAATCACTAACTCATTGACAATCAACCCAGCATTTTCTACACATTTACGGATGTTATGAACGATAGTCTTTGGTCCAGTAAACAACAAACCATACATTTCTAATCTGACACCGATCATTCCGCGAGGATCTTTGATCCCTTCGAATCCATCAACGGTAAAGTCTTGTGGCAAGATTGATACGATTTGACGTTCAGGAGGAATCGAACGAACAAGGGCAGCTGAAGCTACATTTCTGACATCTTCATCGGTAATTTCTTTTGAATCACCATTTACTGCAATCATTCCTTGGCAATTTTCTACTTCAAGCATATTTGCCGGCAGCCCAACGCTTACACCCCTGATCTGTATGCCAGCTTTTTCTTCGGCTTGTCGTACTGCTCGTTGTATCGCTTGAACCGTTTTATCGATATCAACGATAATGCCGCGGTTAATCCCTTCTGATTTTGCATTTCCTACTCCAATAATATTCATTTGGCTGTCGATATATTCAGCCACGACAACTTTTACAGATGTCGTTCCAATATCAAGGCCTACGTACATTCCTGTTTTTGCCATGAATGGGATTCCCTCCTACTTACTATTCCATATACAAGCGAACAACTAACGTCCGTTTTTAAATATACTTAAATAGATATATTCACTGCCTTCAATTTTACCATAAATTACCGGTTTTTAGAAAGTAGATTCTCACTTTTTAAAGCTGTTTTATTAATTTCCAGTTAAAACAGAAGTGGATGAACTTGATTGATCTTCTTTTTGACTTGATTCGCTTGAATTATTTACTTGGTCTTCCTCATTTGACGTAGAAGAATCAGATAAGTTATCTGTTTGATTTCTTGAAACTTCTTGTTGTTCTGATTGATTGTTTGCAGCACTCGTTTGAATCGTTTGTTTGCTTTTTTCATTGCTATCAGTGTAAGGATAAGAAAAAATCCCTACTTCCATATCAATGACTCCTTTTTCAGTCATCTCTTTTGCAACTTGTGAGTAATAGTTCATCTGACTTGCTAAATTTTGAATATTGACAATCACACGATTTCCATCATTCATATTTAATTGAATTAAATTCTTATTATTATCTTTTGGCGTATATTTAATCTCTGAAATTGCCTTTTGCAGTTCTGAAGATAGTTTACTGTATTCTTTTATCAAAGAATTTATTTTATTATAATCCGTAAAGTTTTCCAAAATTGGCAAATTCTTTGTTGGATTGTCGGCCTTTTCGTCTAATACTTTTCCATTTTCAAGTACAGGAAAGTATTGATCATTTTTCATTACTAAAGCAATTTCTTTATACTCCTTGATATTTAACTGAAATGTATTAATGGACTTAAAATTAAGTTGGGCTGTTTCAATTCTAGGTTGTTTCTTTTTCAACGTTTCGATGTATTGATTCTTATGCCAATATTGTTTCCAAACATTTCCACCAATCAACAAATGTGTATCTTTGATTACTGTTTGACTGGGAATTGCCTCATTTCCCAAAATACTTATTTTCTGCAATCGACTGTAAGGAGAAACATAATAAATCAAAAAAATTAACGGTATGCTCAAAATCGTGATAATGAAAACAAGTCTGCGATATAAAACTTTATTTCTTTGATTTTTTAGATTAGGAAGTCGATTTAAAAAAGAACCATTGTATGGACTCCCTGTTTTGAACTGTTTAATTTTTTCAAATGGTTTAGTTACTTCTTTTTCAGGGGGGTTAGAGACTTTTATTTTATCATCCGTCTGTTCTATTTGGTCAATAGGATGAAGGAAGGCTTCTTTTTGATCAACATTTTCATTTTTGCCACCTTCTTTTCCATGCTCTGCTAAATATTTCTGGTTGGCTTTTTGCCAAGGTGTGAGAGATTTTTTATTTGCAGTTTGTTTTGAAAGATTATTCGGCTTTTTTTTCTTACCCACAAAGACAGCCCACCTTTACTTTTGAATTAATGTTCCTACCAATTGGTACATTCGGTCAGAGGCATCTATAATTCCCTGCTTTTTAGCCGCAATAGACATTTGTTTTTGCAATGCGTCGTCTGACATAATTTCTTCAATTGCAAGTTTTAACGTTTTACCATCTAATTCATCATCTTTAATCATTTTTGCAGCCTTTGCATTAACTAAACTCAATGCATTTTTTGTTTGATGATCATTCGTCACATAAGGACTTGGAATTAAGATAGATGGTAAACCTAAAGCCGTCAATTCTGCAATAGAAGTAGCTCCTGCTCTTGAGATCAACAAATCACATGAAGCCATGACCTCTGCCATATTACTGATATAAGGTTGGATACTTATATTAGCAGCAGATGTTACTTTTTCTTTAATTGCCTGATAGTACCGTTCACCTGACGCATAAAGAATTTGATATGCAGGATGTCCAACAGCCGTTAGAAGCTCAGTAACTGCTTGATTTATTTTCAGTGCTCCTTGACTTCCTCCAAAAATCAAAACTGTTTTTTTCTCCGGATCAAGCCCAAAATTTTCTAAAATTCGTGAGCGATTCATATTTGCTACTTCTTGTGCACGTGGATTTCCAATTAAAACTGATTTTTCTTTTGGAAAAAATGGGGCAGCATCTTTGAATGAAAGAGCCACACGATCAACGTAACGACTTAAAAATTTATTAGTGACTCCGGGCACACTGTTTTGTTCATGAATAATCGTAGGAATTGCCAATTTGGAAGCTGCATATACCACAGCACCAGAAACATAGCCGCCAGTTCCGATCACCACATCTGGTTGAAAATTTTTTAAGATTTTTTTGGCTTCATAAATACTTTTCAAAAAGAGGTGAATAGTCTTAATATTATATAAAGAAAGCTTTCGCTGAAATCCTTGGATTTCTAACGTACGAAATGGAATTCCCGTCTCAGGAATAATCTTATTTTCTAGCCCTCTTTTCGCCCCGACATACATAAAATCAGGATTCAGTTCTTTTTTTTTCACATAATTCACAAAGGCTAATGCCGGATAGATGTGTCCGCCAGTTCCGCCGCCTGTAACCAAAATTTTCATTTGTTCTCGCTCGTTTCTACTTTTTCTATTTTCGTTTATTTACAGCGTCCATAAAACGTTCGCCTCTAACTTCAAAATTAGGATATTGATCCCAGCTAGCGTTAGCAGGCGACAATAAGATTGAATCTCCTTTGTTACTTAAGTCCAATGCAATCGGTACAGCTGATTCGGCATTTTCAACTACCTTAATAACAGAAATACCTGCTTTCTTTCCTGCTTCTCGTAATTTTGTCTTTGTCTCGCCAAAAACAATTAAGGCTTTAATTCCTCTTAAAGAAGGAATGAGTTCATCAAATGAATTGCCACGATCAAGACCACCCGCAATCAAAACTAATTTTTCTAAAGAAAAACCACTTAAAGCCATTTTTGTTGCTAGAATGTTTGTGGCTTTTGAATCATTATAAAATTTTCGTCCTTGAACTTCACCGACGTACTGTGTTCGGTGAGGTACGCCATGAAAAAGCTGCAACGTTTTTTTGATCACTTCATTAGAAACACCATAAAGTTTTGCAACTGAAATAGCCACTAAAGCATTCTCAACATTATGTGAACCGGGTACACCTAATTCTGCAATGTCCATAATTTTTTCTTGATTATAAAAAATACCGTCGGCTAATGAATACGTACCTACAGTTAATTTCTGTTGATTTGCAAACGGTAAAACGGTTGCTTTGGTCTTTTTACTTAATTCTCTCAATTTTTCTTGATTCCAGTTTAAGATTAAGTAATCCACCTTAGTCATGTTTTGTTGTAAACGCCATTTGGCTTTAATATATTCTTTTCTTGTTTTATGGTAGTCCAGATGTGCTTCATAAATATTGGTTATGGCTGCGATGTGAGGATGAAAATCCGTAATTCCCATTAATTGAAAACTTGACAGTTCCATAACAATTGTATCGTCCATTTTCGCTTCTTGGGCTACCGTACTAGCTGGATAACCAATATTTCCAGCTAATCGTGCTGTTCCGGGTAATTGTCCGGCATTTAATAACAAACCCGTCATCGTTGTAGTCGTTGTTTTTCCATTTGTTCCAGTAATCCCAATAATTGGACATTCCGCTACCTCGTAAGCTAGTTCCACTTCCGTAATTACCGGAATATCCAGTTCTTGTGCTTTTAAGACAAAAGGATGACTGTAAGAAATTCCCGGATTCTTAACTATCAAAGAAAAGTCTTCATCTAGTAGTTCAATCGGATGACTGCCAGCAATCACTTTGATTCCTAATGACAACAATTCTTGTGCTTCTGAGTTTTCGTCAAAAGGTTTGCCGTCATTAACAGTGACAAGTGCGCCCAATTCATGTAATAATTTGGCCGCACTAAATCCACTCTTTGCTAATCCAAGAACAAGAACTTTTTTATTTACATATGTTGAAATTTTTTTCATTTTCTGTCATCTCCTACCAAATGAACCATAATGTTATTAAAGCCATCACACTACTTACGAACCAAAAAACAATGTCAATCTTCCATTCCGACCAGCCACACATTTCAAAATGGTGATGGATCGGAGACATTTTAAAGATACGTTTTCCTGTTAATTTAAAAGAAGTCACTTGCAACATAACACTGGCAGTTTCCATCACATAAATCAAACCAATCAATAATAAAGTCCATTCCTGATTTAACATGATAGAAATAGCCGCCAATAATCCACCTAGCGCAAGAGAGCCAACATCTCCCATAAAAATTTTAGCTGGTTTGCGATTGTAAACAAAAAATCCCAGCAAACCACCAAGTACACTCAAACAGACAATTAATACATCATACTGTTTTTGATGCCAAGCAATAATCCCATATGCTGCAAAAGAAATACTCCCCAAGCCTGCTACCAAGCCATCAATACCATCTGTTAAATTTACAGCATTTGAAAAACCAACCAACCAAAAAAGAACAAATCCGCCATAAATCAGGCCAAGAGGAAACTCAATTCCAAAAAAATTCAACGTACCTGGATATCCTTCCCAACGATAAACTACATAAAAAATAATCCCACCAACAATTTGTCCGATCAATTTCTGCTTAGAATTTAATCCCATATTGCGCTTTTTAAAAATTTTAATAAAGTCGTCTAAAAAACCAATCGCACCATATAAAGCTAGAACAAACAATAAGATGAAAAGAGTAGGCGTTAATTGATGTTGCCAAGCGCCAACCCAAATTCCCGTCACTATTGTGGCAACTAAAAACACCAATCCTCCCATTGTAGGTGTCCCTGCTTTCACATTATGCCATTGCGGACCTTCTTCACGAATCGCCTGCCCATGTTTTTTCATTTGAAAATACCCAATAAATAGTGGCATTGCTGCAATAGTCATTGCACAACTGCTAACAATAGGAAGTAATGCTTGTGTCCACTCCATGCTCTTTTCTCTCCTAATTCTTTCTTATTCTTCTAATGTAAAACTTAATTTACTCTCGGTAATTTTTTTATACGGTGCTAAACTTTGTTCTTTACAGTACCCATTCCCGTGGAAAATAACTTCAATGTCTAAAATTTTCCCTAATTTCATGATATCTGCTTTAGACCAGCCCGTGACATCAGGCATTAATTTTTCGCCACCCGTATATAAAATGAGTTTTTCACCAGCAATCAATTGATCACCATTTACTGTAGATTGCTTTTCAACTTTTTTGCCGTCTCCGATAACAACCGGTTGCAGCCCACTTTTTTGAGCATCTGCCGCAGCAACATTAACATTTAAATTGCGGTAATCAGCTACCGTAACTTTCTCTGTATTTGCTTGTATTTCATGCTCTTCTTCACTTTCTTTAAAATCCATTGCACGTTTCATCAACGGATTAGCTATTTTTGCCAAGGCCATCCGATCATACGTTTTTGGATGTTTCATTGTAAGGTATAAAACATAGTCTGGATTTTCTGATGGAACCATTTCTACAATTGAGTACAAATAAGCCGTATCACCTATTTGATAGCCCCCTTTATCAGAAGCAATCTGTGCAGTACCCGTCTTTGCCGAGACATTGTAACCAGGTACACTGTAAACGCCGTAAGCACTCCCATAGTTTTCACTTTCAACGACGTCCCTCATGTATTCACGTACTTTTTCAGTCGTTTCTTTTGAAAATGGATGCCCCAGTACTTCTGTTTGTGTCGTACGTACTTTGCCAGTCACAGGATCGACAATCTTACTTATATAACGAGGCTGGATCATCGTTCCATTGTTGGCAACAGAAGTAAAAGCTTTCATCATTTGAAAGTTTGTTACACCTATTGCTTGTCCATACGCACTCATGGCCCGGTCAACGATATTTTCCGTTGGCAAACCTCCAGTTACTTCATCATCTAAACCAGAGTGTGTACTTTGCCCAAATCCAAGTTTTTGAAGATAGTTATACCAAACTCCTCCCATTCGCTGTTCAAGCATAACCATTCCGACATTACTTGACCATGAAAGAGCTTGTCGCATCGTAAGTATGCCTTTTTTTCCATAATCATGGTCATTAATCGTCGCATCAGCAACTTTTATTTTTCCTGATTGATAGGTTTCATTTTCATTAAATTTTCCTTCTTCAATGGCTGCAGCTGTCGTAAATACTTTCATTGTAGACCCCGGTTCATAACTATCTTGAATCAAGAAATTACGCCACACTGCATCTTTACCAGTCAAACCTTCCATAGTTTCTGGGTTAAATGTAGGACGTTGTCCCATCGCTAAAATTTCACCCGTTTTTGCTTTCATTAAAACTGCCGTCAACTCTTCTGGTTCGTATTCTTTATTGACTTGATCCATTAAAGTCTCTAAATAACTTTGCAAGCGACTATCTAAAGTCGTATAAACATCCTGTCCATCTACTGCTTTAATTTCTTCTGCTACCGTACCCGGCAGAGGATTTTGGTAGTTGTCTTTTTGATAAACGATTTTACCATTTTTTCCACTTAATATATCATTATAAGCTGCTTCTAATCCCAATTTACCTACCAATCCTTTTTCATCTTTATCTGGAACAGCATAGCCAATAAAATGAGAAGAAAATACGCCATTAGGATACATACGATCTGGATGATTTTCAAAATACAGCCCTACGATACCAGCTTGTTTCATCTCTGCTTCAATCGTTTGTTTGGTTTCCTGACTAATATTTTTTCCATAACTGCCAAATTCTACTTGATACAACTTTTTCTTTGCACCGTTTTCTAAAATCTTCAATGCTTCACTTTTATCAATAGAAAGATTCTTATTTAAAATTTCTGCGATCTTATTAAAGTTTTTTTCTTCCGCGTATAATTTCTTATTACCAGAAGTATATGTTTTTGAAAGAATTGCTTTAATTGAATAAGACGTCGCATCTTCTGCCAAGGCAACTCCGTTACGATCATAAATAGTGCCGCGCTTTGCTTTTACTACTTCACTACCTTTGTAAAGCTGCTCTGTTTTTTCTGCTAAAGAGGTACCTGCAACGTGACCGCCAATTACGATATAAGAAAAACGAACGGCAAATAAAAAGAACAATCCAATACTCGTAGCAAATAAAATAATACCTACTTTTTTGCGATTGTTCATCGGATTTAGATTTTTCTTTTCCATAAACCGCCGGAATTTATTTTTAAGACTCATTTACTTCACTTTCCTTAAATTGTCATCATTGATTGATAACCCTTTTTCTTCTGCGATTTTTTTAATTCGATCAGTACGAGACAATTCATTTTTTTCTTGTACTAAACTTGTTTTTTCTTGATTTTTCTCAGTGATCTCTGCTTGAATCGTTGTAATTGCTTTTTCCACTCCACTGATATTCGTACGCAACATGACTGTTAGCACGCATAACGCAATAACCGAAAGAATAATACTCACTACAGCCAATTTTTCTAAATTAGAAATATGCTTTAAGTGCGAAGCCGATGACGAAGAAAGAATAGTTTTTTGATCTGAATCTGGCAATTGTTGTTGCGACTGATCAACCATTTCGGGTAAATCATAGGGATATTCTTGTATTTTTTTTAATTCTGCCATTACTCTACTCCTCTTTCACTCTTATTTTTTCAGCTATTCGCAACTTTGCACTGCGGGATCGATTATTTTCAGATAGTTCTTTTTCAGATGGGAGAATCGGTTTTTTATTAATCACTTTTAATTCCGGTTGAAATTCTTCTGGAATAACAGGAAGCCCCGGCGGTAAATCTTGAACCGTACTATATTCTTTAAACGTATTTTTTACAATACGATCTTCCAACGAATGAAAGGTAATCACACTAATTCTTCCATTCATTTTTAAAAGACGAATCGCTTGCTCTAATGAAGCTTCTTCTGCTCCTAATTCATCATTTACAGCAATGCGCACTGCTTGAAAAATGCGTTTAGCAGGATGTCCGCCCTTTCTTCTAGCAGGAGCAGGAATCGCATCTTTAATGACTGTCACCAATTCTCCCGTTGTTTTGATGGGATGAATTTTTCGAACTCGTTCGATCTCTCGAGCAATTTGCTTTGAAAATTTTTCTTCACCATAACGAAAGAAAATTTTTACTAATTCGTTGTAAGTATATTCATTGATTACCTGATAAGCCGATAAAGATGATGATTGATCCATACGCATATCTAAAGGCGCATCTTGATGATAACTAAATCCCCTTGCAGCTTCATCCAATTGTGGAGAAGAAACACCTAAATCATATAAAATACCATCTACTTGAACGACATATTTTTTTAACTTTTTTTCTAGCTCTCGAAAATTGGCTTTAATAAACGTAACCATACCTTTTTCAATGTACGGAGCTAACCGTATTTTTGCGTGATCGATTGCTTGTTGATCTTGATCAAAAGCATAAAGATGCCCATTCAAACTTAACTGGCTCAATAAATATTCGCTATGTCCGGCACCGCCGAGTGTACAGTCCACATAAACGCCATCCGGTTTGATGTTCAATCCATCTACCGTCTCTTTCAACATGACTGTATAGTGTTGAAATGTTTCAGTCATAGTCAGCCTCTTCCTATCCTTATAGTCCAAAATCAATCATATTTTCAGCAATTTCATCAAAGCTTTCCGCTGCTTGCTCAGAAAATTCTTGCCAACGTGCCTCATCCCAAATTTCGATGCGATTTGAGACACCGATCACCACACACTCTTTCGTCAAAGCAGCATAATTTCTTAATGTGCTGGGAAGGTTGATTCGTCCTTGTCTATCTAATTCACATTCAGTGGCTGCCGAGTAAAAAAAACGCACAAAAGTTCGAGCATCTTTTTTAGCTAAAGGCATGTCGTTTAGTTTCGTTTCCAGATTTGTCCATTCACTCTTAGGATAGCCAAAAAGACAACCATCTAATCCTCGAGTTACAACAAACCGCTCGCCTAATTCTTCACGAAGTTTAGAAGGTACGATCATGCGACCTTTTGCATCAATTGTATGTCGATACTCGCCCATGAACATTCAAATTACCTCCGTTCCTCCACTAACTAAAGTTAGTCTACCACAATCCCCCACTTTCTACCACCTTTTATGGAAAATCAGAGAATAACTTTTTCATTAATAAAAAATTTTTTAAGAATCAAGCTGTAAAAAGACTTTTTAAAGTTTTTTTACAGCTTGATTGGCTTTTTATCAAAGATAAGAGAGGAAATTTAAAACAATCAGTACAAGATAACAAGCACTAGTTAACAGAAAAGCTAACCGCCACGTCATTTTTAAATAACGAGAATAAACAATTTCATCATAGTAATAAGCTTGAAAAACGGCAATACAAATGGCCATCAATAAAATAGAAATCATAAAAAAAGGCAGAAAAGAAAGCTTCGTAGCACTTCGTGTCAAAGCATGCATTCCTCCCCATAAAAAGGGAACTGCAAGATCAGGTGCTTTGATTTTAAATCGACGGTCTAGTGAAAATAATTTAACTAAAAAATTGCAGCCAAATAGTACAATTGCTGGAAAAATATACCAAAATAAAACAAGCGGGGTAAAAGTGCCCATCTGACAAAAACTCCTTTTTATAGTTGCTTTAAGTATATCTTACATATTTTACACAACTATTTCATTTATTTTAAATTTATAAAATTTTCTGCTATTTATGTTTTGGGTACAGCTTCTTTCACTCATCCATTGTTTCTTACTTTTGAACAACTAACACAAACCCTTTTACTGTCTTCTAATCGGATATTCGTTATAATAAAAGAGATAAAAGTTTAGGAGGTTTAAGGATGATCAAGTATTTTTCTGTCAAAGATCGAAAACTCATTAACACTCAAAAAGAAACAGATGACACAATTTGGTATTGCGTAGAACAGCCAAATGAAAAAGAGATTCAAAAAATGACCCATCAATTTCAAATTCCGTCTGATTACATCACTTCTATCTTAGATGATGCAGAAAATTCAAGACAAGAAGAATTTAATCAGACAACTTTAACCAAACCTGCGTTATTATTATTACAATATCCTTTCCCGAAAACGAGTCCTAGCGGTTATTTTCAAGTAGATACGTATCCTTTTTCAATTATCGTCACACCTAAAAAAAAGCTTATCACAATTACGAATCATGAACCACTTTTTTTAAAAAAAGTATTCGGTCAAACTTTTGCCGAAAATGATTTGCCGATCAATTTAAATATCTTTATGCAGTTACTTTGGCAGATTACTTTTTCATACAATACTTATCTAAAAACCTTACAATCGCAATGTGATGTCTTAGAAAAACAATTGCGCGTTTCTACAGAAAATAGTCAGTTATATCAAATCATGGATATTCAAAAAAGCTTAGTTTTTTTCAAAGAAGCAACCACTGCCAACTTAGCGACTTTACAAACTTTAGTAAAGAATAAAACCATTCAAGAAAACCATGCACTAAAAAATCACCTTCATGACGTCATCATTGAAACGGAGCAATCCCGAACCACAGCTCGCATTCAATTAAAACTCGTAGAACAAATGAATCAAACTTTTTCAGCTATTATTTCCAACAACCTCAATAATATTATGAAAATTTTAACTTCTTTAACAATCATCTTAACCATTCCTACAATTATCGGGAGTCTCTATGGAATGAACATCAAACTGCCTATTGCAGAAAGAAATGATGCTTTTTTATGGCTGATGATACTAATGATTTTTATTAGTATTGCGACGGCTTATTATTTAAAAAAGGGGAAGTTTTTATAACCGTACCTCTTGTGAATAAAAGTAAAAGGAGGTAAACTGAAGATAACTAAAAAATTTTGAGGTAAAAATTATGCGTGATAATAAACAAACAAGTACTTTTTCAAAAATTACTAAATTCGTTGTTTGGATGATGTTGATTCTTACAGTTGGTTCAGTCGTTTTAACTGCTATCATGAGTGTCATGTAACAATGATATTAGCAAAATTGTGATAAGTTCTGCAAAAATATAATAAGCCGAATCTTCCAGAAAATAAGAAAAGCTATTTTCAGGTGATTCGGCTTTATTTATACAAAAAATAATTTTTGAAACACGTTTAATAAACGATTGCAAAAATAAGAAGCTGCTTCATAGAAATAAGAATAAATTATTTAAACTATCTACTCATGATTTCTTGCCAAGCGTAACAACTCTCTTGCATGTTCAATGGTTAACGGTGTAATTTCACTGCCTGCTAGCATTCGAGCAATTTCAGATTCTCTCTGGGTCGGCCTTAGTTCAGTTACAGAAGTTTGCGTTCGTCCATCAATGACTTCTTTGTGAATATAATATTGATAGTCTGCAACGGCGGCGACTTGTGGAAGATGTGTAATGCATAATACTTGAGAGCAGATGGAAATTTGCGAAATTTTATCTGCAATAGCTTGGGCCACTCGTCCACTTACACCCGTATCGACCTCATCAAAAATAATGCTAGTCACTCCTTGTTCTGAAGAAAAAATTGTTTTTAGCGCAAGTAAGACGCGTGACAGTTCACCGCCAGAAGCGACTTTTACTAAAGGTTTTAAAGGTTCACCGGGATTTGTGGTTATGTAAAATTCCACTTGGTCGAACCCATTTGCATCGAAATATTCAGATGGTTCACTAGAAAATCGTACTTCAAATTCGGTGTTTTCCATATATAGACTTTTTAATTCACTTAAGATTGATTTTTCTAATTCGGCCGCTATTTTTTGACGTTTTTCATGCAAGTTTGACGCTTGTTGTTGAAGTAACGCATTTTGCTCAGCCAATTCATTTTTCATTTTTTCAAGTTGCCCTTCTGAAAAGTCGGAAGAATCTAACTCTTTAGTGATTGCTTCATGATATTCAACGATGGCTTGAATAGATTCACCGTACTTACGTTTTAATTGACGAATTAATTCAAGCCGTTGATTGACTTCCTCTAATCGATTTTCATCTAACTCTAGCAAATCAATTTGACGGCTCATGTCACCGATTGCATCTTGCAATAAATAATAGGCACTTTGTATATTTTCAAAAATCGCTTCATACTCACTATCTAAATGAGCAATACTTTGTAATTCAGAAACAGCTAAACCAATATGATCTATACTGCTTGGTTCTCCGTTACTTAGCGCACTGTAACTGTTAGCTAAGCTGTCAACGATTTTTTGATAGTTGCTCAATTTCTCACGTTCTTCACTTAACCGCTCTTCTTCTCCAATTTGTAAAGCTGCAGCAGCAATTTCTTCTTGTTGAAAATGAAGCATGTCGATTCGTTGCACAAACGATTTTTCATTTTGCTGGACTTTTCGTACTTTTCTTTCTATTTCACGATAGCTTGCGTAAGTTTTTTGATAAACTTTTTTTGCTTTTTGAAAATCGGCATCCCCAAAACGGTCAAGCAACAAAAGATGCGATTCAGCTTGTAAAAGTTCTTGATGTTCATTTTGTCCTTGAATATCAACTAAATAGCTACCTATTTTTCTAAGATTTGCTAATGTTACGATATGCCCGTTCACACGACAAACATTTTTCCCAGTTAAAGACATGTCACGACGAACGATCAAATTGTCTTCATCCGATTCAATTCCTAATTCTTCCATCAATTCAAAAAAGCTTTCCTGACTTGGCCATTCAAACAAGCCTTCTAACACACATTTATCGGCTCCTTGACGAATGTAATCACTGGAGCCTCGTCCCCCCGCTAAGAGTCCAAGCGCATCAATAATAATTGATTTTCCTGCCCCAGTCTCTCCTGTGAGTGCCGTCATTCCTGCATGAAAAGACAAATGCAATTGAGGAATAATCGCAAAATTAGTAATACTTATTTCTTGTAGCACTGCAATCACTCCTTCACTCAAAGGTAATGTAGGAAATCCATCTTTAATGTCATTGCATCTTCTTGCGTACGCGTGATCATTAATACATTATCATCATCATTGATAATTGAAAACAATTCTTTTTTGTAGCGTTTGTCAATTAAATTAGCTGCTGCTGAAGCATTTCCCGGTAAAGTTTTTAAAATAACGAATTTTTCCATTTGATCGACAGAAACAAATGCATCTTTTAATAATTTTTCTAACTTTGCACTAACATCTTCACTGGTTTCTACAGGAAGGCTGTACCGATATCCTCCGGTTGTTGCAGGAACTTTGATCAGTTTAAGTTCTTTAATATCTCTTGAAATCGTTGCCTGCGTCACAGATATTCCTTTATTTTTTAATAGCTCAACAAATTCTTCTTGTTTTCTTATATCATTTTCGTTTAATAGCCGGGTAATCAAACGATGACGGTCTTTTTTTCTCATACGTGTTTCGCTCCTTTGCGTGTTCTTTATATGATAGCGTATTTCAAATGCTTAATAAAGAAGAACCCGCTGCCTTCTTTATCGGCTAATTTACTCGTTGGGATTAAATTGTTTATGGGCTTGCTTTACAATCGTTTCTGAATCAATACTAGCAGATATTGTTCCTTGATTCGCTACTTTTTTTAAATGTACTAAAAATTCAATATTGCCTTCCCCACCAGTAATAGGTGAGTAACTTAAATCTAAAACATCGTAGCCGTGTATTACTACAAAATTCAAAATTTCTTTAATGACTTGGACATGCGTGTGCTTATCACGAACAATTCCATTTTTTCCAACTGCCTCTTTTCCCGCTTCAAATTGTGGCTTAATTAAAGCAATTACTTCGCCGCCATCTGCTAAAATTTCATGCAGTGGAACAAACATCAACCGTAAAGAGATAAATGAAACATCAATGACAGCAATTTCCGGCTGTCCATACTGAAAATCTTCAGGTTTTGCATAACGGAAGTTCATTCTTTCCATTACGATCACTCGTTTGTCTTGCCTAATTTTCCAAGCTAATTGATTGTAGCCAACATCTAAAGCATAACTCATTTTTGCACCGTTTTGTAACGCTGCATCAGTAAAGCCACCGGTTGAGGCTCCAATATCTAGCAATACCTTGTCTGCTACTGATAAATTAAATACTTTTAACGCTTTCTCAAGTTTCAATCCCCCTCGAGAAACGTAAGGGAATTTTTTTCCTTTAATTTGTAATTTACTCGTTATAGGGATTTTTTCTCCGGGTTTATCAAAACGTTCATTTTTTTCATTATAGATCAGACCAGCCATGACTGAACGTTTCGCTTGTTCTCTTGTTTCAAACAAACCTTGTTTGACTGCTAAAACGTCTACACGTTCTTTTTCCATTTTTTTCCTCATTTCTCTATGCACCGAATTGTTGAATTACCTGACGAAGCAACTCTCCATCAAATGAGCAGACTGTTTTTTCTAATTGATCAATCACGGTATTTGCCGCAGCAATTTCATGTTTAAGTGCCATTTTTGTTTCTTTCAGTCCGATTAATTGTGGATAAGTCGCTTTACCCATTTTCGCATCTTTGCCAACTGTTTTGCCTAAGGTCTCTGTCGTACTCACAATATCAAATAAATCATCGCGAATTTGAAAAGCCAAACCTAAGTGATTGGCTATCTTTTGTAAATAGGTTAAAACTTCTTCCGGTTGATTAGCTAAAATTCCACCTGCTAATAGCGCATAATGCATTAATCGACCTGTTTTCCTTTCGTGTATAAATTTTAGTTCTTCCAAAGACAATTGCTGGGTTTCTCCTTTGACATCAGCTGCTTGACCTGCCACCATGCCTTGAGTTCCTGCATTAATTGCTAGTTGTTGAAGTAACAAAAGTTTAGGGGAATCGTCTAAACGAGTCATACTGAGTAGCTGAAATGCACTTGTTAATAATCCATCTCCTGCTAGAATTGCTAGCGCTTCTCCATACACTTTGTGGTTCGTAGGTTTCCCTCGGCGCAAATCATCATTATCCATCGCTGGAAGATCATCATGAATAAGCGAGTAAGTATGAACCATTTCAAGAGCTGCAGCAACTTGATAGGTCGTTCGATCAATTTTTTCATTAAAAGCTGTGACTGTACTTAGTATAAGTAGCGGACGTATCCTCTTTCCTCCAGCATGAATTGAATAAATCATGCTTTCTTTTAAACTCTCATCAGAGGTATATTCACTTAAAAAAGAAACAATCTCTTTTTCGACAGCCGGCAGATGAATCATTGAAAAATCAGTCATTTTCATTAGGCTTCCTCATTTCTTTCAAAAGCAATTTCTTCATTTGCTTCTGACATCATTTTCGTCAACGTCTCTTCTGCTTTCGTCAACGTCTCTTGGCAATGTTTACTTAATTCCATGCCATGTTTAAATGCATCTAATGCGGATTCTAAAGGAACATCTCCTTGTTCCAACTGACTAACAATTTTTTCCAATTCTTGTAAAGACTCTTCAAATGTTGGATTTTCCATATCAATCATTCTCCTCCTTCTTTTATTTCTTTTACTGTAGCGATTACTCGTCCATCTTGATAATGAATCTGAATGGCATCATCCGTTTTTACCTGCCTGATGCTTTTAACGACATGTCCTTCAAGAGTCGTGTAATTATAACCACGTCCCATGATTTTCAACGGACTGAGCAAATCTAATGTTTGAACTGCTTTTTGGAAGCGTTGCCGTTGTTCCTGCATATATTGTTCCGCTTTTTCTATTAGCCGTTTTTCTAAGTACGTCGTTTCTTGTTTTGCCGATCTTACACGATAAATAGGCGTAACTTGTTCAAGTTGATGCGTTAATTGTACAGTCTGTTTTTCTTTTAAATGATAAATTTGTTGAACCGATTGAAACAAGCGCTGCATTAATTGATCAAATTTAACCGTTTTTCCTTCATATAAACGTTCAGGTTGTCGAAAAACATAAGACTGTTTGGCTCGTTCAAAACGTTCTTGTTTTCGTTGAATTTGTCGACTAAATGCTCGTTCTAATCTAGCTTGTTGCTCTTTAATTTTTATTAATACGTCAGATAAAACAGGAACAGCTAACTCAGCAGCTGCAGTAGGAGTTGCGGCTCGAACGTCAGCGACTAAATCTGCAATCGTCGTATCTGTCTCATGTCCCACTGATGAAATCACAGGGGTTTTGGCTTCAAAGATTGCTCTAGCTACCCGCTCTTCATTGAATGGCCATAAATCTTCAATTGATCCTCCCCCTCGTCCAATGATCATTGTATCAAAATTACCGATCTTTTCTACTTGCTGAATATTTTGTACAATATTATCTGCCGCTTGGGTCCCTTGAACAACGGTAGGAAATAAAACCAGTTGAACAATAGGGTAACGTCTTTTGACGGTCGTGATAATATCACGGATAACGGCTCCACTTGGGCTAGTTAAAACAGCAATTCTTTTAGGAAAACGAGGGAGTGCTTTTTTTGGTGTTTGGAAAAGACCTTCATTCCTCAATTTTTCCTTACGCTCTTCTAGTTCTTGATACAATGCCCCCACACCGTCAGGTTCCATATGCTCAACATAAATTTGATAAGAACCAGAAGCTTCATATAAAGAAATTCGTCCAACAACGAACACCTTCATTCCTTCTTTTGGTTGAAAACGCAATTTTTGAAAGGCTCCTTTGAACATGATTGCCGATATCTTTGCATGATCATCTTTTAAACTAAAATATTGATGGGCATTTGCTCTTAAACGAAAATTAGAAATTTCTCCCGTTAAATAGACCCTTTCAAGATAAGGGTCGGCATCAAATTTTCTTTTTAAATACTTTGTTAAAGTCGTAACTGTCAAATATTCTTGAGTCATCTATTCACCTACTTTTGCGGCCATAACTGTTTGATACATCAACATCGTAATTGTCATCGGACCTACGCCTCTTGGTACAGGGGTAATATAGCTTGCTAAAGGTGCTACCTCATCAAATTTCACATCGCCAATTAATTTTCCATTTTCATCCCGATTCATTCCAACATCAATGACAACTGCTCCCTTTTTAATAAACTCTTTTGTGACAAAATGTCCCCGTCCAATGGCTACAACTAATATATCTGCATTTCTTGCTAGTTCTGGCAAATTTTTAGTTTTAGAATGGGCAATAGTAACGGTCGCATCATTCATCAACATCAGTTGAGCCATTGGTTTACCAACAATATTACTTCGGCCAATGACTAACGCCTGTTTGCCAGCTATCTTAATATTATAAGCTTCCAGTAATTTCATAATACCATAAGGCGTACAAGGAATCTTATCCGGGTTGCCTGTTAGCAACCGTCCTAAATTCATCGGATGAAATCCATCTACATCTTTTTGAGGATCAATAGCAAGCAAAATTTTTTCTTCATCAATGTGTTCTGGTAACGGAAGTTGAACAAGAATCCCATGAAACGTCGGGTCTTGATTATATGTTTGAATTGCAGCTAATAAGTCTTTTTCAGAAATTGAACTTGGATATCGTTTTATTTTCGAATATAATCCAATTGCTTTTGCTACGCGTTCTTTATTTCGTACATAAACTTGGCTTGCTGACTCTTCTCCTACTAAGAGCACGACTAATCCAGGATGGATAGCTTTTTCTTTTAATTCACTCACTTTTGCCGCAATCTCTGCCTGCATTTTTTCGGCTAATTCTTTTCCATTCAGTAATTCTGCCATACCATCACTCCCCGATTTTTTTGTGCTTCCATTCTACCACAGTTAAATAATTTTTTTGACCCGTTTTACCTTGTTCACAAAAAAAGCTGGGACTAAGCCCCAGCTTCGATTTCTTTTAAAACGTTGGATAATACGCCATTAACGAATTTTCGTGATTGATCATCACTAAATGTTTTGGTCAATTCAATTGCTTCATTCAGTGCCACCGCTAACGGTACATCTTCCACGTATTTCATTTCAAAAATAGCAATACGTAAAATAATCAGATCCATCTTAGAAATACGACTAATACGCCAATTTCCTTTAAGATGTTTTTCAATTATCTGATCCAATTCACTCTTTTTGGCACATACACCACCAACCAAAGTATCTAAATAAACAGGAACAAAGGCTGATTCTTCTACATTAATCATCTCTTTATGATCTAACGCCATGGCGTGAAAAATGGCATCTTCTTTAGTCAAATCTGCATTAAAATCTAAAGGAAATAATGCTTGCAAGGCCATCTCACGAATTTTATGTCTTGTTAACTCTTTATCCATTTTCTTCCTCTTCGTCTTCAAAAAGCTCTTCGATCGCTGGTTGTTCCAACTTCTCAGGCACTACCGCTACAACGTGTACGTTTACTTGTGCTAAGGCAATATCTGTCATGAAAAGAACTTGTTGATTTACGCGCTCTTGCATTTCCATTGCTACCTTAGGAACAGAAACACCGTATTCTAAATAGCAGTAAAGGTCTACTTTTAAACCATCTTCATCATTTACTAAATAAACGCCTTTACCATGGGCTGCTCGCCCTAACAGCTCAGTCACATTGCTGGCAAACGTTCCACGCATTCCATAAACGCCTTTTACTTTTGAAGCAGCAATTCCGATAATTACTTCGATGACTTCTGGCGCAATAACGATTTCACCAAGCTCTTGAGTAGCATTTAAGATCAAATTTTTATCCTCTGCCATTTTATCTATTCCTCCTTTTGCCACTATACGCATTACTTACGAATAAACAAACTTCTTGCTTTTTTCATTCAAAACGTATAAAGGTAACCTGTTCACTCACTTATTTAAACCTTCTTCATTCAAATAAGTCATGCTTTGTATTCAAAGCTTGATTTCTTTTATAGTGTATCATTAAATTAAGGGATTTTCTATAACAAAGTCTACCTGAAAGTGCTTGTGTTCAACGAATTATAAAATAATTAACTCTTTAGGTGAATGAGTTAAAACTCGGTTACCATTTGTTGTAATTAATAAATCATCTTCAATTCTAACTCCACCGATGCCGGGTAGATAGATACCAGGTTCATCTGTAATGATATTCCCGGGTACAAATTGTTTTTCTGCTCGTACAGAGACATTTGGTCCTTCATGAATTTCTAAACCAATCCCATGACCAGTTGAATGACCAAACGCTTTTTCGTATCCACAAGTTGAAATATATTCTCTTGCAACAGCATCCAACTGTCGACCTGTCATTCCCGATTTTGCCATTTCTAAAACGGTTAGTTGCGCATCAAGAACAATTTGATAAATTTCTTTTAATTTCTCTCCCGGATCCCCGATCGCAAACGTCCGTGTCATATCAGAAACGTACCCCTCATAATAACAACCAAAATCTAAAGTAATCAAGTCTCCTTGTTCAATCACTTTTTTACTTGCAACACCGTGAGGCATGGCAGAACGTGCCCCACTTGCAACGATTGTTTCAAATGAAACACTGGAAGCACCAAGCGATCGCATATAAAAATCAAGTTGATTTGCTACTTCAATTTCTGTCATTCCCGGTTGAATCATCTTTAAAATATACTCATAAGCCATATCTGCGATATTACAAGCTTTTTCAATGATCGCAATTTCTTTTTCATCTTTTACTTCTCGAAGTTCTTCGATCATGTTAGAAACAGGAATCAATTGCGCCTCTATAATTTCTTTTAATAGCGTGTACTCTAAAAATGAAATTGCAGTTTCTTCAAAAGCAAGTCTCTGTAGCTCTTCTTTACTGATTAAACCAGCCACTTCATCAAAAATTGTTCCGATATTTTTAACGATTTCAAAACCTTGAGCTTGAGCTGCTGCTTGTTCGGTGTAACGAAAGTCAGTAATAAAAAACGCTTTTTCTAATGTAATTAAAGCTGCCCCAGTTGTTCCCGTGAAATTTGTTAAATACCGCAGATTATAAGGACTAGTAATTAAAAATGAATCTAAATTTTTTTCTTGCATTTTTTTACGCAATTTTTCCACTCGCAGCATCATAAATGAAATTCCTTCTTTCTTTGCTCTCTTTTTTCTATTATAACAAATTTTACCCTATTCACAGCAGATAAAACAAATTTTATCTATAAACTTCGCAGAAATCATGACCATCCTTCAAATGAAGGTAGTTTGCATGATAATAAGTCTTTAACACTGACCAAAACTTAAAGACGTTGCCTTTCTCATTTCATGTTCAATTTATCTGGTCTTTGCCATTTTTTCTACCTTTAACAAGTTGATAAAAAAGCTCTGCTTTTTAATAATCATGAGAAATGAGGACGTTATTTTATTCAGCGATAACGAGTTAGAAAGTAGCTACTCAAAAAAGGTGTTCCGATTTTAAAACAATATAAAAATGAGGCTGAACTCTTTCACAGCCTCATTTACATCTATGTCTAAACATCTATTCTTACTCATGAATGTTTTCCAAAAAAGAATGAAACAACCGCCACTAAAATAACTGCCCCTAAAATGGACGGAATCAGTGCCATACCAGCTGCATGCGGTCCCCAATCACCAAAAATTGCTTGTCCAATACTTGAACCCACCAGCCCAGCAATAATATTTGTGATGCACCCCATTGAACTTCCTTTACTTGTAATTGCTCCGGCAATTGCTCCAATAATTGCACCTACGATTAACGTCCATATCCACCCCATAATATTTCCTCCTTTATCTAACCAATTAAATTTTAGCATAAAATTTTCAAGCTAAGCAAACAATCCGTTCATTGTGACGATCAATACGTCTTTAGCAAAATAACCATTTAAATAGTAGTTTTTAATAGTTAATAGAAGTAAATACAAAACAAGACGTTTGGAGAAATGATCTTTTTGACCATTTCACCATACATCTTGTAATAAATTAAAAAGAACAAAATTATTTTGATTTTCGTTTGAAAATATTTTTCATCCCGCGTTTAACTACATCAAACAAGCTTAACGAACGGACCATGTGATTTGGATCAACATATTTCCGAACAGCTCTCAGCACTTTTTTGGGGTCTTTTGCTGCAAATGAATAGGTGCCATTTCTTTTTGTTCGAATCGCAAAACGAGGAATCCATTTTCCGTTAAACATGACAGAAGCAATCACACGATCCACTTCTTCCCAAGGAATTTGAATAAATTTTCGTGCATCCCGTTCATTATAGAATTCAAAACCTTTATCACCGATCATAATTTTACCATATTCAGCAATTCCCAAATAAGAAGTAGCATTCGTTGTTAATTCGACTTTTGTATTAATTGATTGTACCATCTCACTATTTGCTCCATTCACGTTATTGTTGATTTCAGCTTATACAGCCAACTATAGAAGTTTTTATTTTGTAATCTACACAAAACAACTTTAAGTATTATTTTATCACTCCATTAAGTATAGTTATTCGTATTTAATTAATCAATGAAAAGCATTAAAGAATCGAAGCAAGCTCACTTAGTAAATAATATTTACTGTCACTTAAGATTATCTTTTATCATTTACATCTAAAAAATGATAGTGGCTAGTTTAAAGTCAAAATCAAAGTATCTTGTCTCAATAAAAAAGAGTGCACAAAAGCAGTACTTCAAATTTTTTCAAGCCTAAGCAACATTTAGAAGTAATTACTCCTTTGACTTTATTCAAAGAGTGAAGCAAAGCTACACATTTTTATAAAAAATAGCCCGAAACTCAAAGAGTTCAGGCTATTTTAGTTTTAATATTTCTTACATTAAACCAATTAAGTGGAAGACAATACCCACTACGAACAATCCTAAAATAATAAGGATTGGTGAAACCTTTTTCTTAAGTAGCCACATACAAAACAACGTTAATAGCAATGCAGCTAATCCAGGAATCAAGCTGTCAAGGTTATCTTGTAAAGTAGTCACTTTTTCAGAAGTTAAAGACAAGCCTGCCGCTTGTTGTTCCAATGCACTTTTAATTCCTTCTGCTCCTGAAGGCAAATTGTTCCAATCAATATAAGCTCCTTTATCAAGCTTTACGGTTGATACGACTGGTGCAAAGCTGATAGTTACCCAACGGTTAACTAATGAACCGAGGATAAACATCCCAAGTATAGAAGCTCCTTTAGTAATATCTTGTAATAAACCGCCTGATAAGTCTTCTGTGATTTTAGAACCTGCTTTGTAGCCAAATTCTTGTGTATACCACATGAATGCCATACGGATGATATTCCATCCTAAAAAGTAAATGATTGGTCCCAAGATGTTTCCACCAATTGCCAGTGAAGCCGCCAAAGCACCAAGAATTGGTCTTACAGTAAACCAGAAAACTGGGTCTCCGATACCAGCTAAAGGTCCCATCATACCAACCTTGACCCCTTGAATTGTTACATCATCGACTGGTGCGCCATTTGCACGTTCTTCTTCAAGTGCTAGTGTGACGCCCATGATTGGTGAAGCCACATACGGATGCGTGTTAAAGAACTCTAAATGACGTTCTAATGCAGCCGCACGTTCTTCTTTTGTTTTATATAATTTCTTAATCGCTGGAATCATCGAATAAGCCCAGCCACCATTTTGCATACGTTCGTAGTTCCAAGAACCTTGAAGGAAAGTCGAACGCCACCAAACAGAAATACGATCTTTTTTAGATAATTGAATTCTTTCTTCTGCCATTGTCGTTTACGCCTCCTTTAATAATTATCAATAATGTCGCCTAGTGGATCACCAGTGTTTGAGCTTCCACCATTACCTGAGCCGCCTTGTTTAGAAAGGGCCAAATAGATAAGCGCAAGAGCTACACCGATTGCACCAAGTCCGATAAGAGTGATTTGTGTCACTGTTGCTAACACAAAACCAATTGCAAAGAATGGCCATACTTCTTTTGTAGCCATCATGTTGATAACCATGGCATAACCAACAGCCACAACCATCCCACCACCAATGGCTAATCCATCTGTTAACCAAACTGGCATTGATTCAAGTAAACTTCTTACAGGACCTTCACCAATTGCTAAAATTAAGCCAGCTGGAATCGCAATACGCACACCTTGCATACAAATTGCTACAATGTGCCACAATTCTACTTTTCTAAAGTTTCCTTCTTTTGCAGCAGCATCCATTAGATGAACGAAAGCAGTTGCAATCGTACGACAAATAATTGTTAACAACAGCCCAGCAACAGCAAGAGGAACAGCAATAGCGATAGCTGAAGAAACGCCTGAACTTCCTTGGCCGCCTAATACTAAAATAATTGCAGATGCAACAGATGCTAACGCAGCATCAGGAGCGACAGCAGCGCCAATATTTGCCCAACCAAGAGCGATCATTTGTAATGTACCGCCTAAAATAAGACAAGGCATTAAGTTCCCAGTAACTAAGCCAATTAACGTACATGCAACAACTGGTTGATGGAACTGAAATTCATCAAGAATTCCTTCCATACCAGCTAAAAATGCAACGATAATGACTAAAATCACTTGAATAATATTTAATTCCATGAGATTAATCCTCCATTTTTTCTGATAGTTAAATTAAGCACGGTTATTCAATTCTTCTTGCGCTTTTTTCAAGATTTCATCCATATTTCCTTTTGAATCATTTGGTACTTTGCGCACATCAAATTTAATCCCCGCATTTTTTAATTGTTTAAATGTATCAATGTCATTTTGACTAAAAGCCAACACTTTATTTGGTTGTACTTTACCAGGAGAATGAGCCATTGATCCAACATTCACTGTTTCTAACGGCACGCCGCCTTCAACTGCTCTTAAAACATCCTGAGGGTTTTCAAACAAGAGCAGCGCACGTTGACCGCCGAAATGTTGATCGTCTTTTGCAAGCTTAATCATTTGTGCGATTGGTACTACGTGTGCTTTTACACCCGGTGGGGCAGCTTGTTGAATTAGTTTTTTACGAAGCTCGTCTTTTGCAACCGCATCTGAAACGACGATGATACGTGTTGGATTTGTTGTTTTTGTCCAAGCTGTAGCCACTTGTCCGTGCAGCAGCCGTGAATCAATGCGGGCTAATACGTAACTGAATTTACCCGGAGCGCCTGTCGCTGCTGTTGATTGTGCAACTGCTTTTGGCGCTTCTTGTGGCTCTAATTCTTCAGGTTTAACTTTTATTCCATCTTTTGCCGTTTCAATGATATGGGCAGCAATTTCATGCGCAGATTCCATTGAAAAACGTGATGCATAAGCTTCAATCAACATAGGCAAGTTCAATCCACTGACAATCGCCCATTTGTCTTTGTGTTCTTCAAACAACGTATTTGCCTGATTAAATGGTGTTCCGCCCCATAAATCAACTAAGAACAATACTTCGTCTTGATTATCAAAAGAAGCAACTGCCTCTTTTATTTTGGCTCTCAAGTCATCTGGACCTTCGCTTGGTTTCAAAATGACTGCTTGGACGTTTTCTTGTTCGCCAAAAATCATTGAACCCGACTGCAAGATTCCTTCGGCAAATTGTCCATGACTTGCAAGGATAATCCCTACCATATTTATACCTCCTATTTCTTTTTTGTTGTAACAAAATCAAAAATTAAAAAATAATTGCTACCCATTACAACAGAGAATTTTTTCCATTATTCAGCAACAATGTCATGCCTTTTTGGTTTTCGTTAGCAATTCCATCAAAAGGATCTTTCTATCAGCAGGTACTTTTCGAATTTCTAATTCTACTCCTTGCTGATCTAAGTAATGAAAAGAATCAATGTCACGTTGATCAACTGAAACAAAATTTGTAATCATCGTTTTGCCTTCAGAAAAACTCATTCCGCCGATATTTAAAGAGTTCAAAGAGATACCGCTTCTAACAATGGCCTCAACATCTTGAGGATTCGTAAATAAAAGCATTACTTTTTCTTTTGCAAGTAAACTGCTTTGATAAATTTGAACCATTTTTTTTACAGCGATCACATTGGCCGTGATCCCCGGCGGTGCAGCTTCTTTAAGCAAGAATTTACGCAATTTATCTTCTGCTACGCGATCACTAATTACAATGATTCGTTCGACACCAGTCAATTTTGACCAAACCGTTGCCACTTGTCCGTGGATCAAACGATCATCTATACGCGCTAATCGAATTTCCATTAGTAAATCTCCTTCTTTCAAATGCTACACAGAAACCTTTATCATTCCTGTATGAATCCCATTCATTGGCACACTTCATTAATAAGCAAGAATCGTGCCAGATTTTAACGATACACTAAAGACGACAAAAGCATTTTCAAACAATACACAAAAAGATACACTAAAATAGTGTATCTTTTTTATGTGGTTATTTGTTAGTGTATTTATTTTTTAACAATTCATTACGGATTAATTTCAATAAATAATACACTTCCGCAAGTGATGTTTCAAATCGTATTTTCTTTTCTAATGGTACGAGTGCTTGTTGAATAATGAGAAACAAAGGATCAGTGGTTGCTGTTTCTAATTCTGTTTGTATTACACTTAATGGCTCATTTAGCAAAATCCGTTCAATCATGCCGGCTGTATGCAAAATTAAATTAATTTTAAACCCATAGTTTGGATCTTTAATCGCTGCTTTTTTGGTTATTTCATCGCTAAACTCCCACAAAGGATCAATCAATTTCGTTCCATTAATAAATGTGAAATTTTCTGTCATAAATTGAATGCACGTTTGCTTTGCTTTTTTTGCGTTTAACGGTACTTCTTCCATATCATTCAAATCCGCTTCAATCAACAATTGATCTAGCATTAACTCAATGTTTTGATCAATGAAACGTTCTAAAGGAATAAACGGCACTGAAATATTTGGATCACTGATGCCGGTCGCTGCAATAATTTGATAAATTTCTTCTATTTTAGGTAATTCTTTTTTTAGTTCAAGGACAGATAAAGCAATAACCCTTAACTCTACTTCTTGGCGTTTACTCACTGCTCGTTCAATCAATTCTTTGATTCGTTGTGCTGTTCCTTCTCCTGACGCACAAATAGCTAAAATAGCTTTCTTTCTAGCCGATGCGATTTCAAAGGATTCTTCTAGAGAAATCTCTGCATAACCACGAAAATTTTTTAAAGATTCATACAGCATATCCAGATCGGTTCCTAAAACAGAAACTTTTCGAACTGTTTCTAACACTAAAGAAGTTGTAACCATATCAACTGTTCGTACAGGAATCCCCGTATCACGTTGAACACGAGAATTAAAAGAAGCGAGCGAACCCATGTCAACTAATAGAATTGTTCCGCTTCCTTCATCTACTTCTTGCACCATTCGTTCAATTCGGCTAAGTGCTGTTTGAGGATCCATATCTAACGGCATATCCACCGCTCGGACATTATCCGCTTCTAGCAACTGTTGAACAACTTGAACCATACTACTTGCCGTGCTATTACCATGGGCTGCAACCACTACGCCAATCCGCCCACTTGCTTGATTTGCTCTTAAAGAGACAAGTAAAACGGTTAAATAAAAATCTTCACTGTTAGGAATAGTCACTTGAAAATAGCTCTCAATATATTTTCTGATTTTTTTTGCTAATTCGTATTCTTGTGGAAAATCAATAGCCATTTCACGTATATTGTCATTCGTATGCCGTTCTTCTCCTACATTAATTCTTTTTAAAAAAGAACTAATATGCAAACTCATTGCATAAATAAAGTTTTGTTGAAATTCATAAGGCAATACTTGTTGAACCATTAGATAAATCTGATTCGTCACTTCAATGATCTTCGGATCAACAAATTCGGCTAACTTGTTATCTGCATTAAAGGAAAAACCATGATCTTTGTAAAAAGATTTCAAGTGAATATTGATATCCGTCGAGATAAAGTGATTAATTGCCTCTTGGTCTAATCCGTCTGACTTTAAAAGAGCCGCTTTATCTCCAATGATGTCATAAAGATTGTACGGCAATTCGTAGGAATCAGATTGCAGCTTCATCAACGTATCATTAGGAAAAATCGTCATTTTCGGTCCTAGCAGTTTTGATAACTCCGACATCGCTATTCGATTACTGGCCAATTGAATCAAGCCACTTCGAATTCCTTCAGTCAAATCATCAACCGTAAGTGAAATCTCCGAAGAATTAATGTGATTTAAAAAGCCGCGAGCACAAATCAATTGTATATTTGATTTTAATTGACCAATATTTCCATATGTGACACTACCGATTAAAGCTTTGACCACGTCTTCAGTTAAAGAAATTTTGCGTTGAATTCGATTAGCTTCATGAACAATCATGATTTTAACTAAATCAATTTTTTCATTGGCTGGGCGTTTTTCAAAAGACGGCAATTTGATATTGATTGGTATTCTTCGTACGAAAGTCTCTAACAAAGAAGAGCCCGGGTCTTCCGTAGTAGCTCCAACGATACGAACATTCGCTTCATGAGATTTTGTTGTTTCACCTAAACGACTATACGTTCCATGATCCATAAAATAAAAAATCATCTCTTGACCTTCAGGAGGTAAGCGGTGAATTTCATCTAAAAAAAGCATTCCTCCGTCTGCCTGATCAATAATTCCCTTCTTTTCTTCTTCCGCTCCAGTAAAAGCTCCTTTCACATAACCAAATAAATGACTCATTAATAACTCCGGATTATTAGCATAATCCGCACAGTTAAAAACAACCAATTCTTTTTCTTCGCCTACTACATTATTGGCTTTTGCAAAATGAAACATTGCATGAGCAAAGTACGTCTTTCCTGATCCCGTCGGTCCTGTAATCAAACAATTCAATCCTTTTGGCGGATACAAAATAGCTGCTTTTGCCTGTTCAACCGCATTTTTCATGCTACCGTTTGTTCCAATAATTTTAGCAAAAATATCTTTCGTATCTACTGCGATCATCGTTTTTTCAATATTTTCTCGTTCTTCTTTATAACTTGCTATGTGTTTTGACGTCAGTTGTTCATAGGAACCCTTCTTTTGATAAACATAACGCACAGGTCTCCCATCTGTTTTCAACAGTTTGCCTTCACGCACTAATTGATTGAGATCTTTACTACCATTAGTTCGTTGAATGCCTAAAATCTCCGCAATTTCTTTTGTAGTTACTCCTTGGTCATATTCAGTAGGTGTCAGATGCGCGGTTTTTTCTTTGACATACGTATAAATTCGGTCAATGCGCTTTGCCATTGGTCTCGCCCCTTTTATTTAATGAACTGGCCTCAAAACATAATACTATTAATTTAATGCCATTTCGTCAACTATTTATACTATTCATCTTCACAATCAAAAAATAGCCGCTTTTTATAAAATTTATATCATGATGAAAAACACCCTATCAAATAAACAAGAAAAAATCTATTATTATGGTAAATAACTTTCTAAGAGAAAAAAACAGATAGCTTTTTTCCTATTTATAAAAATAGCATAAATGAGACATCTCCTTTAGAATTAATTCAATGATTTGCTAAGCAACCTTTCATTTCCATGATATACAGACATTTTTTATAGTAAAAAGTCTGAAAAACAAAGCTTTTTTTCTTCATTTATTGGCTTCAACAGCAGCAATCTGTCATCTTCTTTAATTGTTAAACTAGCCACTTTATTCAAAAGATTCCTATGTAACATAATCACCTACGCCTATGAGAATGTTTTACTCATCTAAAAATTTATGTTTATTATTTTAATTTTAGCAGGTATATAATACATATTAATAACCTAATTTAAAAAGAAACTTACGATAAATCAAACAACAGCAGAGTACTTATCACAAACGTAACACTTACCTTTTATCTAGACACCTAATTTTAAATATATTTACGCCTTCATATTTCATGAGACTGACACAGATCAGTCAACTACAATAGACGTCCACATTCACTAATATCAAAAAAAGAACTCACACAAAAACGCTCAAACTACATCAATTTTTAGAAAGTATGGTCAAAACCATTTTTGATAAAACAAAAAAGCCCTACCCCTTGCCACACAAGAGATAGAGCAGTTTATTTATTAAGCTTCTTGAGCAACTGGATAAACAGACACTTCAATTATACTGTTTCCTGATAAGCTCTCAATGCTTCTGAACCCATGATATTAGTGCTTTTCTTCTATTATTAAATATCTTGTAATTTTCTATTCTTTCTTAAAAGTATGGTCAAAGTATGGTCACTATTGATAGAATATTAATAGTAGTAGAAAGCTGATATCTAGGAGGAACTAATATGAGTAAACAATGTGCAAAGTGCGGAGGTAAAATTGGCTTAACTTCATATAAAATCAAAGATAAACAAATTGTTTGCGGCAATTGTATAAAAAAAGCTGGTTACGGTATGACTACTCCTTATAAAATAATAAGATCTTTGAATTTAGAAGATTTAGATAAGGGTCCATCAGAAAAAAGAAAATTAAACATATCTGATTATACTACACAAAACAATCATGATATAGGTAATGATAGAATGAAAACTACTGAAGAGATGGTAGAATTTTGTCTTAAATACGGCTATGGTAAAGGAATGACTAAAAAATGGACAACTCATCATTTTAACTTAATATCAGATCAACTTAACAGTGACGAATACGTAATCTTCTGCTTTGTAGGATTGCATAACTATATCTCGTCAACTAAGCATGACAATAATTATGCATACGCATTAACTAATAAACGTTTAATTGTAGCTCAACAAAAAATGATAGGCAATATTGTACAAAGTATTATATTAGACAATTTAAATAATATTAATAAAAAAAGAGGAATACTGTTGGGTACATTAACTATTGATACTCTTGGTAAAGTATTGAATGTTGCAGTTGATAAAGATACTGTTGATAGGATAAGTGATTCTTTAAACGAAATTATTTATAATTTAAAAAGAAGAAATATTTCTGCTACAAATTCCAATACATCAACAATTTCCTCAGCTTCAGAAATAAGAAAATATAAAGAACTATTGGATGACGGAATCATTACAGAAGAAGAATTTAATAAAAAGAAACAAGAATTATTAGATTTATAATATCTATCAAAAAAGATGAGCATTTAATTTAGCTCATCTTTTTCTATTTACAATACAAACGTTTGTTCGTATACTCTTTTTGAGGTGAACATTATGTTGATGGAAGGAAAAACACAATTATGGTTTAAATTTGACCCTTCGAATAGATTTATCAAAGATTTTTATAAAGTATGGAATTCAGAAGTTTTCTTTTTAGCAATCGAAGATAGCTTATTAATTAATCTCTACTATTCCAATAAAAACTACTTTAAAATTCCTGCTGCGAAAACGAGAATGAAGAAGGATGTATACTTTTTGTTTGATATCGTGACTGACGTACCAGACGCACGGAGCGATCATCGGCGTTATGACTATATAAAATATACTTTCATTGATCCAGAAAGGGATAAATAAAAGCCACTCATTTGAGTGGCAGTGAAAAATAAACTTTGATTTGTATGATATCCTTCAAAAAAATTCTAGCACAGAACTAGCTTAATTACTATATGTACCCTGTAGACTCGAACCTACGACCGGACGGTTATGAACCATTATATAAAAAAACCACCTCAATCGAGGTGGTTAAAGTTCAACATTATTTTACGATATTTACTGCTTGAGGACCACGTTGTCCTTCTTCAATATCATAAGAAACAGCTTGACCTTCATCTAATGTTTTGAATCCATCACCTTGGATAGCTGAGAAGTGTGCAAATACGTCATTTCCATCTTCACCAGTGATAAATCCAAAACCTTTATCTGAGTTAAACCATTTTACTGTACCGTTATTCATATATATTTCCTCCTAATACGTATATAATACGTGTTTTGTTGCAATTAATATTACTTGGTAAAAGGAGTTTTTATAGTGTGAATATATCGCTCAGATTACGTTTCAAATTAGATTACTTATTTACTATAACATGGAAATAATGATAACACAAGGATAATTGCTTGATATACAGTTTAACTATGAATAAATGAGTTTGAAGATTTAGAGAAACTGAAATAATTATTTGAAGAACGGAAAATAGATCTCAACCAAAATTGATTCTTTGAGTTTTTATATTTAGGGAGTTACTTTTTTATTTTCTTGCTTACTTCTTCTGCTCTTATTCTATCTACTTTTTCTTGTTCTCTATCCAAAAAACTGTCTAATTTTGCATAACGCTCTTTTTGTTCTTCTTCTGCTTTTTTTCTTTCTTGAATTGTTTTAATTGCTCCATAAATATCTTTTTTTAATATCAAAGTTAATAAAACACCAAATTGAAATGCCGAGATAAAAAAACAAATTGCTAAAAATAAAATGAAATATGTTGTAATCACACTGTTATTATTGTAAGAAACTTCAAAAAATACAGAATATAAAGTATAAGAAAAAGAACTAACGAAACCAATAGTTAGAATTTTAAGTATTTTTTTGAAATGTTTTTCTTTTAAACTAGCTAATATCGAATCAGACTGTATTGTTGTTAACATAGTATATATAGTAAAGTATATTCCAATAAAAACTGTAGCTACGGTAACCAATGATCCATCTTGTAAAGCTAAATATTTTCCAATATTATTTACAATAAAATCTGAAAAAATATTTAATTTTTTAAAATTTCCAAATAAAATAGAAAATATAAATATAAAGTATACCATTAAAATAATTTTTAATAACCTGTCTTCAATTATTGATATAAATAGGTTCTCCATTCCCTTCAGCTTTTTTTTCATCTAATATCTCCCTAACAATTTTTGTAGTTGAGTTAACCGCTATTTTATTATACTGATTGGAATTCGATAATCCCTTTCTATTTCCATCACCATAATAAAAATTACTGATTTCTCTAGCTAAGTATTCAAAACCATTACTATTGTCTCCAATAAGTATTTCGTCTTGTAGTTGACTATCATGTTTTAAATCAACGCTATCATTTTTTTTACCTGTTCTTGGATTATCAAAAATTACTTTTATTGTTTGGATTTCTTCAGCATCCCAATTTAAAGTTTTTAATATTTTTACTACTTCGAATGGATCCATCTGTTTTCTTATCTTGCCTTTTTTTATAGAGAAACAAGCCATGTTTCCATGCATTATTTTAGCTGTTTCATTAGAAGAATTTAGCACTGTCCTGATTACAGAATCATCATTTTTAATCTCATTAGAGCTTAATAAGCATTCAGTATTTTCGGTTACAACAAATTCCACAGTTATTGATTTTATATTACTTGAACTTTGAATATCATCAATTGAACTTTTCTTTCTTATTTCTATTATTTCAACAGTCCATTTATCACTATCGTCATTAATATTATTTAATAAAAATTTATTAATGTACTGCTCAAGTGATTTAGCTCTGCATCCTAGATGCGAATACTCCATCGCTAAAAAGTTTTTACCAGGAATAAGCAAACAATTAGAAGTTTCTAGTACATCTTTTTCTATCGGTTCTGCTTCATCTGTACCTTTTGTACCAGCTAACGGTTTCTTATCACGATATCTGCTTATCCAAAAACTTCTATTTCTAGTTTCCCTTTCCTGAGTTGGTTCTCTCATTTGTGTTAATGAGTAATCCCCGTTCCTTAAATTTCTTAATTTAATTTTAGCATCTCTAGTAGCTATAAAGTCTATGATTTTTTCTATAGGGTAATCCGTTTTCTCTCCATTTTTGCATATAAAAATATTATAATACAATAGTCTCATTTTTCATCCTCATTTCGTTATAATTTGCCACTTCAATTAAAACAAAAGAAAGCCTCAAAAACAAGGTTCTCAAGGCTTCCATTGGCAAATACAATCTTTGAGGATTATGGAATAACTTTAACATATAGGGAACGTAAGTTCAAGTTAAACGTTTATGATATTAAAATGACACTTTGTGATATACATAACATTAAATTTGTAACAAAAATGTTATATTTAATTTCATGTTTTTTACCTCTATGAGAAGCTATTTTTAATAGTTTAATACTTGTCCTGGATAAATCAAATTAGGATTTGATAGTCCATTGCACTGTGCCAGTGATTGATAGGTTGCTCCTAATTTAGTCGCGATCGAAGAAAGATTATCCCCATATTGAACTGTATATGTTCTAGCTGCACTTGCTACACCACTCACTTTTAATACTTGACCAGCATAGATCATGTTTGGATTACTT
>NZ_JXLB01000019.1 GCF_001886195.1 Enterococcus ratti
CCATTTAACAATTTCACCTTCGGCGATCCCTTCGCCAATATCAGGTAATTTAAATTGGTATGCCATGATTTACTTACGTCCCTTCTTGTTTCTTAGAATTCTGCGATTTCTTTAACCTTTGCTTCAATATCCGTCGCATTTGGCAACCAAATATTTTCAGCTTGTCCAAATGGAAAAACAGTATCCGGCGCTGCAACACGTCCGATTGGCGCTTCTAATGAAAGAATCGCACGCTCTGAGATTTCAGAAATCACTTGTGCACTTACTCCGGCTTGTCGTTGCGCTTCTTGAACAACAACGACACGTCCTGTTTTCTCAACTGATTGAATGATTGTTTCCACATCAAGCGGCGCAACCGTTCTTAAATCAATAATTTCTACTGAAATATTTTCTTTTGCAAGATTATCTGCTGCCTTAATTGCTTCTCGAACCATCGCACCGTAAGTAATAACTGAGACGTCCGAACCTTCACGAGTAACTGCTGCTTTATCTAACGGTACTTCATAAGCTTCATCTGGAACTTCTTCACGAAATGATCGATATAATTTCATATGTTCTAAGAATACAACCGGATCGTTGCTTCGGATAGATGAAATGAGCAGACCTTTGGCATCATAAGGATTAGACGGAATCACTACTCGAATCCCCGGAGATTGAGCGATTAATCCTTCAAGGTTATCTGAGTGAAGCTCTGGAGTGTGAACTCCTCCACCAAATGGCGAGCGAATCGTAATCGGTAAATTTCTTGTACCACCCATGCGATATCTTGTACGCGCCATTTGTGCCACGACTTCATCCATGGCTTCAAAAATAAAACCAAAGAATTGGATTTCAGGAACTGGACGAAACCCTTCAAGTGCTAAGCCAAAACCAAGTCCGGCAATCCCAGATTCTGCTAAAGGAGTGTCGAAAACTCGTTCTTCACCAAATTTTTCTTGCAATCCTTCTGTTGCACGAAATACTCCGCCGTTTTTCCCAACATCCTCACCAAAAACGATCACATTTTCATCATTTTCTAGTTCCAGTGCTAAGGCATCTGTGATTGCTTGAATCATTGTTTTTTGTGCCATGATTATTTCGACTCCTTCGCTTCATAAATTGCAATTTGTTCTTTGATTGTTTGAGGTGCAACTTCAAACATGTTTTTTAAGAAATTAGAGACTTTCTGTTTTGGAATTTTATCTGCTTCAGCAATCGCAACTTTGATTTCTTCTTTTGTTTGTTCAATTACTTGTTCTTCTTTTTCTTGTGACCATAATCCTTTTTCTGTTAAATATTTACGGAAACGGATTAATGGATCTTTTTCCTGCCATTCATCATCAGTTTCTTTTGAACGATAACGCGTTGGGTCGTCTCCTGATAAGGTATGCGGACCGTAACGATAAGTCAATGTTTCGATCAACACTGGGCCATTCCCGTTAATTGCCCAGTCACGTGCCATCTTAGATACAGTATAAACTGCCAATGGATCCATTCCATCTACTTGAATCCCAGGAATTCCAGCCGCTACTGCTTTTTGTGCTAAAGTTTTAGCAGCTGTTTGCTTTTCACGAGGTGTAGAAATCGCAAATCCGTTATTTTGAATATAGAACACTGCATTGGCATGATAAGCGCCGGCAAAGTTGATTGCTTCGTAAAAATCACCTTGAGAAGAACCACCGTCTCCCGTATAAGTAAACACAACGTTTTTCTTATTTCTTTTTTTCAAACCTAAGGCAACGCCAGCTGCTTGAATGTATTGCGCGCCGATAATAATTTGAGGTGGTAGAGCTTTCAATTCTTCTGGATAAAAATTACCTGCGACATGACCGCGAGACCATAGAAAAGCTTGAGATAAAGGCAACCCATGTTTTACTAGTTGCGGCACGTCACGATAGCCAGGAAGCAAAACATCTTCTTTTTCAAAAGCAAATACACTAGCAAGTTGACTCGCTTCTTGTCCAGCCGTTGGCGCAAAAAAGCCAAGACGTCCTTGACGATTCAAAGCAGTTGAACGCTGATCCAACACACGAGACCACACCATATTTGTCATTAATTCTACTAATTGTTCATCTGATAAATCAGGAACAAGCTTTTTGTTTACTACTTTACCATCTTGATCAAGTGCCTGATACACTGGAAAATCTGAATTGACTTCATCTAACAACGCATGAAAATCGATTGGTAAATTCTTTTTTGCCATTTGTCACACATTCCTCTCTTGTTTATAAGAAAATCTCATCATTCTGCGATTGGAACAGCGATTCAAACTGTATCACTATTCAACCGTCTTCTACTATAAATTATCACTTATTCTTTAGAAATACAAGTTAAAAATACAAAATCCCCTAATTTAAAAAAATTCTAATAATCCTTATATTTTAAAGAAATAGTGAACTCAATCACAACATAGAAAGCGGTTTACATTTTTTATATAAAAATGATTGTTTTTTTTAGCCTGACTCACCTGCTGTTACTGTTGTCGAAGCTTAGTGTTATACCATTTACAAGTATTTATCTCAAGGTTTTATAAGTGATCGTGAAAGGCCTTACAAAACACCTTACTTTAATTTACTACTATATGGTTGCTTTTTTCAACTAAAAAGCAACAACTGAAAGTTTTCTCAATTGTTGCTTTTTCTCACCAATCTTTTTTATCTTAATTGCTCTGATAAATACGCCATTTTAGATTTAAAAAAAGGCAGCTGTTTTTCGTTAATGCGACTGAAATTGATTCTAAATCCATTGATCTCTTCACCAAATAAAAAGCTTGGAGCAATCCCCAGCCCTGCTTCAAGCAACTCTTCAGCTATAGACTTCGTTAATTTTTTTCCTTTCCACGTAATCCACGCATAGTAGCCTCCATAAATTGGAGATAGCTCAAAAAATTGTTGTTCCTTTGCCCAATTCGTAAGTACGACGCTTTTTTGGAATAACTCTTTTCTCACAAGGTTTATCTTCGCTTCGTAGCTTTCTTCAAAAACGTTCGCAGCGAAAATTTGAGGAAGCACGCTCATTGAAAATTCCATCATTTCCTGAGCTTTTGCTAATTGGTCGATAAAAGAATGTAATCCTACGATCCAGCCTATTTTTGTTGTTTTACCTAACACTCTAGATAACGAGCCGACATACAATACATTTTCCGGATCTATGGAATGAAGGGAGGAAACTTTTTGGGGAGTAAATGATTGAAAAGATAGATCACTAAACACATCATCTTCGATAATCGGCAATTGGTATTTTCGGCAAAGTTCCACTAACTCCTTTCGGCGTTTTTGGGACATAACATTTCCTGTTGGGTTTTGAAAATTAGGGTTGACGAGGACTGCTTTTAATTTATTTTTACGAACAGATGCCTCAAGCTTGTTTAAATCAATACCCTCAACATCCATTGGAATACCGTATAATCGGATTCCCGTTGCTCGAAATAATGCTAAACGGTAAAAAAACGAAGGTGTTTCTACAGCAATTGCATCGCCGCTAGATAAAATAGTCTGTAAAATAAGAAAAATGGCTTGTTGCCCGCCGCCAGTCACCAACAATTCCGTCTCAGAAAAATTGAAATGAAATTTGTCCATTAAATATTTTTTTATCTTTTCAATTAAAGGAAGATATCCTAATAAGGTCATTTGTTGTTCCTCTTTAAGGATTTCCGTCATTGAATAAGCTGGAAACAAAATATTCGGCAATAATTCTGTTGACATTTCACTAGAAAATAAGTCAAGAAAATAAGGTTGATTTTTCCTTTTAGCTACTCGTTTTTCATAGTCGTCATCTAGTGGTTCATAGCGTTGCGAAAATAATTCACGCCAATTGACTCTCGGAACTAAAAATCTTCCCCATTGCGTCTGATTCACATAACGTCCACTTCCCTGACGACTAATAATTATTCCAAGATCACGTAATTCATCTAACGCCCGCACCACTGTGGTTCGATTAGTTTGAAAGACTTTTGCAAGCTGTCTTTCTGATGGCAAAGGATCCCCAGGTGCCAAGCGACCTTTTTCAATATTTTTCATGACTTGTTCCATTATTTGACGATAAACCGATCCTTGCTTTTTATCAATGATTTTCCACATATTCTTCTCCATCTTTTTATTTTCTCATTCACTGTTTATTTTATAAGAAGAGAGCAAAAAAAGAAAAGAGCAAAACCAATGTGTCTTTTTTCATGCATACACGTTGTCTTTGCTCTTAATTGAGTATTAAATAATATCTCCATTAAAAATGGAGTTTTTAACAATCACATAATTTACTTTTCGAATTGCTTCAATGTCTTTTCCACCAGCATAAGAGATGGAAGACTGCAAATCTTGCTGCATTTCAATCAACGTATCTTTTAAAGAACCTTTATACTGAATCCAAATTTTCTTTCCTTCCACGTTTTTCTTCTCACCTTTTTGAAATTCTGAAGCAGAACCAAAATATTCTTTGTAAACCACGCCATTTTCAACCATCGTTTCGCCCGGTGACTCTTCATGTCCAGCAAAAAGCGAACCAATCATTACCATTGTCGCACCAAAACGAAGAGATTTTGCAATGTCTCCATGCGTACGAATGCCACCATCAGCAATAATGGGCTTTCTAGCAGCTTGTGCACACCATCTTAAAGCGGCAAGCTGCCATCCGCCAGTACCAAATCCTGTTTTAATTTTTGTAATACATACTTTTCCGGGTCCAATGCCAACTTTCGTGGCATCGGCACCAGCATTTTCCAATTCACGAACGGCTTCTGGCGTTCCCACATTCCCTGCAATAACAAACGTTTTTGGTAAATATTTCTTAATATGTTGGATCATCTTAATCACAGCATTTGAATGACCATGGGCAATATCAATTGTAATGTATTCGGGAACTAACTCTTTTTTAGCTAGCGCTTCAATAAATAAATATTCTTCTTTCTTTACACCCACACTGATCGAAGCAATTAAATTCTGGGCTTTCATTTTTTTCACAAACGGAATTCTCGCTGCTTCTTCAAAGCGATGCATAATATAAAAATACCCGTTTTCGGCTAAAAACTGGGCAATGGATTCATCAATGATCGTTTGCATATTTGCAGGTACTACAGGCATTTTAAAAGTATGTTTTCCTAAGGTAACGGTAGTATCACACTCTGAACGGCTGTTTACAATACATTTATTAGGTATTAATTGAATATCTTCGTAATCAAACACTTTCATGGACATGATCCTCCTAATGTTCGAGTAAAACACGAACATTTTTCACTTTTTAAGTACTTATTTTTAGCACCTTATGTAATTTAACGTATTTATAATAAAAAATCAAGAATAAAAAACAAAAAAATCGAGCCCCGCATTATTTTCTCTCGTTAAACGTTCAGCAAAAAATAATTACGCAGCTCTCTCATTTTTCTATCAATTTCTGTCTTGCCTTTTTACTGTATTTTTATTTAACTCTTTTGCAGAACTTTTTTCTTTTCCCATATTATCAAAAAAGTGTTTCGATGTCGCTTCAAAAATAATTTTTTGTATTTTTCGTGGTTGATTACTTAATTCGCTTGAACGAGTACCTTTATCTGTCGCTCTTAGTTGTTCTTGGCTCAAATTTTCGACTGTTTGAAGAGCCGATAATTGTTTTGGTCCATAATATTCATTACTTAATTTCGCTAACTGCTCATTAATTTGTTGATTGTTAGGATTTAACGAATGTAAAGCGACTAAGACATAAACTTTGTCCATCACAAGTTGATTGTATTTTTCTATTTTTGGAATTTCACTTAAATTTTTTGTTCCGTTAGCCGCCACATATTCAATTCGCTTTTTTTGATTATTCAGTTCTTGGTCTATTGCTTTATTTTGCTCCATTAATCGCTTAAATTCTTGTGTACCATTTGATTGATCAAATGTTTTTCCTTTACTAATTAATTGTTTGATTATTTTATTCATCTCTTCCATAATACTCCAATACTCCCCATTTCTTAAATTCTTTTCCTAATATCATATGTACAATAGCTATCAAACAAACCATTAACGCATTTTTGATTCAAAACGGTTAAGGTAAAATATTTCCCGCTTCACGATAAAGTTCATACCAATCCTCACGACTTATGATAATTTCTGATGCTTGAGCGATTTCCTTGATACGGTTAACGTTCATTGTACCGGCAATCACTTGAATGTTCGCTGGATGACGCAAAATCCACGCAGAAGCCAAGCCAGTCGGAGTCGTCTGGTATTTTTTAGCCAACTCTTTTAACTTTTGATTCAAATTGGGAAATTTTTCATTTCCAATAAATACCCCTTCAAAAAAACCATATTGATAAGGCGACCATGCTTGGATCGTCATTTCATGTAAACGCGAGTAATCTAATATACTGCCATCATGATCAATACTGGCTTCATCCGTCATGTTTACGTGAATCCCTTGATCAATCATTTCGGAATGTTTTAATCCAAATTGAAGTTGATTAATTAGCAAAGGCTGTCTCACATATTTTTTCAACAACTCGATTTGCATTGGTTTTTGGTTACTTACACCAAAATAACGTACTTTTCCTGACTTTTCTAACTCATCAAATGCTTCAGCAACTTCGGCAGGTTCGACTAATGCATCTGGACGATGCAACAATAACGCATCCACATGCTCCATTTTCAAACGACGTAAACTTCCTTCTACCGATTCAATGATATGCTTTTTAGAAAAGTCAAACATTACACCAGGAACGATCCCACATTTCGTCTGAATAAAAAGATCCTCTCTTTTTAATGAAGTTTTTTCCAATGCACTTGAAAAGATTTCTTCACATTCTCCGTCACCATATATATCCGCATGATCAAAAAAATTAATTCCGTTATCAAAAGCTGTTTCAATGACTTTCACTGGGTTTTCTGCTCCATTGATCCTCATACAACCAAGAATCACTGACGCGACCATTTGAGTTGTAGTGCCTAATTGAATTTTTTTCATTAAAAGCATTCCTTTCTTTTCCATTAGATTTTAACACATTTGGTTTGAAAAAGAATTAAAAAAGAGTACAATATTTTTTCCATATTAAAGAAAAAAATGTTGCACTCTTTATTTTCAATGATCTTCAGCAAGTCCTTTCATCGCTTTTCCTCCAATATCTTTTCGATAAAAGGTTTGCACAGTATTTTTTGTTTGCAATACACCATAGACTTTTTCTCTAGCTTCTTCAAGCGTTCTACCAAACGCTTCAACTAAATAGATTCTACCACCATCTCCTACTAAATTTCCATTGTTTTCTTTGACTCCTGCATAATACACCGTAACCTCTTCTTCTAAAAATTCTGGTAAACGCATCCCCGTTAAATACTTATCCGGATAACCTTCAGCAGCTACAACCACCCCCACATGGTACCCTTCCTTTTCCCAAGTCAATTCCACCGCTTTATTTTCCAATAAGTCAGAGATCACTTGTGCAAAATCACTTTTCAATCGAGGTAAAATCACTTGCGTTTCAGGATCACCAAATCTTGCATTAAATTCAATTACTTTTGGACCATCAGCAGTCGCAATTAATCCTGCATATAAAACCCCAGTAAAGGAGCGATTCATTTCAACCATTCCTTTTGCTACAGGTTCTAATATTTGTTTTACTCCTATTTCAACAATCTTCTCAGAGATTTGCGGCACCGGCGAATAAGCCCCCATTCCACCTGTATTAGGTCCTTTATCGCCATCATACACGCACTTATGGTCTTGAGAGATGACCATTGGATAAACAGCAGTTCCATTGACAAATGCTAACAATGAAAACTCTTCTCCTGCTAAAAACTCTTCAATCACAATCATCCGACCACTTTTTCCAAAGCGATCCTTTTCAAGCATATCATAGGCAGCTTTTAGTGCTTCTTCTAACGTCTTAGCTACAACCACACCTTTACCAGCAGCTAAACCATCAGCTTTTATGACAATCGGTGCACCTTTTGTTTCAATGTATTGTTTTGCTTTAGAATAGTCGGTAAAAGTTTTAGATTCTGCAGTGGGAATATGGAAACGCTCCATCAATTCTTTGGCAAAACTTTTAGAACCTTCAATCAACGCTGCAACTTTCGTCGGGCCAAATATTTTCAACCCTGCTTTTTTAAAATCATCCACAATTCCATTTAACAGAGGAATTTCCGGTCCTACAAAAGTCCAAGTAATAGCCATTTTTTTCGCAAAGTCAATCAATTCTTGATGATCGGTTTCTTTGATATCAACTAATTGAATCCCATCTTTTTTCATTCCAGGATTTCCCGGAGCACAATAAATCTTTTCAACAATTGGACTTTGACTTAACTTTTTTCCAATGGCGTGTTCACGTCCACCCGCACCTATAATCAATAGATTCATTCGTTACATCCTCTCATCTACTTTTAATGTTTAAAATGTCGAACATTTGTAAAGACCATCGCTACCCCATATTTATTTGCCATATCAATAGAAGTTTGATCCTTGATACTTCCTCCCGGTTGGATAATCGCTTTAATACCATGCTTGGCAGCATATTCGACTGAATCATCCATTGGAAAATAAGCATCACTTGCTAAAACAGCTTCGTTTGCTTTTTCTCCAGCTTGTTCAATCGCAATTTTTACGGAGCCCACACGATTCATTTGACCTGCACCAATACCTAAGGTTTGATATTGATTACTTAAAACAATTGCGTTTGATTTTACATGTTTAACAGCTTTCCACGCAAAAGTCAACGCAGCCATTTCCTCTGCAGTCGGTTGGCGCTCTGTTACTACTTGCCATTTATTTTCGTCTTCCATCGAAGTATCTTGTTGTTGAACAAGTACTCCCCCTAATACTGACACAATATCCTCTGATGGCTGCTTAAGCAATGAAGAAAAGTCAACTGTCAGTAAGCGAAGATTGTTCTTAGTCTTCAACACTTCAAGACTTTCTGATGAATAAGATGGCGCAATAATAATTTCTAGGAAAAGATTGTGCATTTCTTTTGCCGTCGCTAAATCTACTTCACGATTCAACACAATAATTCCCCCAAAAATTGAAACCGGATCTGCCTCATACGCAGCTTGCCAAGCAGCAAAAATTGTCTCAGCAGAGCCAATTCCACAAGGATTCATGTGTTTAAGAGCAACGACAGTTGGTTTTTGATATTCTTTCATAACCCTTAAAGCAGCATCTGCATCACGAATATTATTAAAAGATAATTCTTTCCCATGAAGCTGTTTTGCTTGAGCAATGGAATAACTTTCTGGCAGCGCCGCTTGATAAAAAGCCGCTTGTTGATGACTGTTTTCTCCATAACGTAATGCTTGCTTGCGTTCATAAGTAAGCGTTAATTTTTCCGGTTTTTCTTCTTTGACTTGTTCTGTTAAATATTGAGCAATCAACGCATCATAAGCAGCTGTATGACGAAACACTTTTGCAGCTAATTTTCGTCTAGTTTCAAGAGAAGTAGCTCCTTGCTCTTTCAGTTCTTCTAACACAAGCGTGTAGTCTTTGGGATCAACGATAGCTGTAACAAACTCGTGATTTTTAGCTGCACTGCGCAACATGCTAGGACCACCTATATCAATATTTTCAATCGCCTCTTTTTCACCCACGTCAGATTTCATGATAGTTTTCTTAAATGGATATAAATTCACACAAACAAAGTCAATCGGCAAAATGTTCAAAGAGTTCATAGCCTCCCTATGACTTGCAAGTTCACGACAAGCTAATAGTCCACCATGGATTTTTGGATGAAGTGTTTTTACACGACCATCCATCATTTCAGGAAACCCAGTAATTTCTTCAATCGCAACGGTTGAAATTCCTGCTTCATCCAATACTTTTTTGGTTCCCCCGGTAGAAATGATTTCAACACCCATGCTCAGTAAACCTTTAGCAAAAGTCACTATTCCTTTTTTATCTGATACGCTTAACAATGCCCTAGTCATGTTTTATCCCTCCACTATTCATTTCTTCAATGATTTTTTCGATTACTTTTGGATAAGATTGATGTTCAATTTGATGAATTTTAGCTTCTAAGCTTTCTAAAGTTTCTTCTTTTGATAAAGTAATTTTTTCTTGATAGATGATTGGACCTGTATCCACACCCTTATCAATATAATGAATGGTTATACCCGTCTTCGTTACTTGCGCTTTAAAAGCATCACGAATGCCATGCAATCCCGGAAATGCCGGTAAAAGTGAAGGGTGAATATTGATGATTTTTGATTCATATGCCTCTAGTAAAGTCGCACCCACGATACGCATATATCCTGCTAAAACAACTAAATCAATTTCTTTATCCATCAAAATTTCTAAAATTTTTTCTTCGTATTTCTTTTTTGAAGGGAATTCTTTTGGAGAAAACGAATGAAATGGTATACCTAACCTTTGTGCTCGCTGTAACACAAAGGCATTTGGTTGATCGCAAAAAAGCCATTCAATGGTAGCTAACTGATTTTTCTTAAGAAAATACTCAACTAAGGCTTGAAAATTGCTACCATTCCCTGAAGCAAATACAGCAATCTTCATTTTTGACCCTCTAAAAATAACACTCGTTCTTTTTCTGCAGGTATAACTTTCCCAATTTGATAAACAACTTCTCCTTGTGCCTGAATTTCCCTCATGATCTTTTCCACTTGAGAAGCAGAGACTGCTAAAACCATCCCAATTCCCATATTAAAAATTTCAAACATTTCTTTTTCAGGTATTTCACCTAATCGTTGCAAACAATCAAAGATAGGTAAAATAGGCCAAGAACCTAATTGAACAAGAGCCGAAAACTCTTTTGGTAACATTCGCGGAATATTTTCTACAAAACCACCACCCGTGATATGCGCTGCTCCTTTGACCTTGCTTTTCCTTATTAATGGAAGTACAGAAGAAGTATAAATCTTTGTTGGTTTTAATAATTCCGTACCCAACGGTTCAAAAAGCCCCTCTACCGTATCAGAAAGTTTGTATCCGTGTTTTTCAAAGAAAATTTTTCGAACCAGAGAATAACCATTTGAGTGAATACCGTTAGAAGGCAACCCTAAAAGTACATCTCCTGTTTTTATGGTACTTCCTGTGATCAATTGTGATTTTTCAGCAATTCCTACAGCAAAACCAGCTAGATCATAGTCATTTTCTGAATACATTCCCGGCATCTCAGCCGTTTCTCCGCCAATTAATGCCATTTTCGCCTCTACACAGCCTGTCGCAACCCCAGCTACGACTTTTTCTAGTTTTTGCGGCTCGTTTTTTCCAGTCGCTAAATAATCTAAAAAATACAACGGCTCTGCTCCTTGAGCTAAGATGTCATTGACGCACATCGCTACGCAATCAATCCCGATCGTATCATGTCGGTCGGCTTCAATAGCAATCAACAATTTTGTTCCTACTCCATCAGTACCTGAAACTAAAACGGGCTCTTTTAATTTAAAAGAACTTAAATCAAAACAACCACCAAAACCACCTAAAGCACCCATTACTCCTAAACGTTCGGTTTTTTTTACATGCTTTTTAATGCGTTCTACCACTTCATACCCTGCATTTACATTGACACCAGCATTCGTGTAGGCATTTCCCATCTTATTTGCTTCCTCCTTTATTAAAAAAAGATACTTTTTCTTTCAGCGATGCACGATATTTTTCTTCATAATCGTATAAAGACGTTGGATAATCTCCATTGAAATAAGCCATACATAATCCAGAGTAAGGTGCATCTTCGTTTAACCCAATCGCATCAATTAATCCTTCTTCACTTAAAAATTCCAAAGAATCTGCTTCGATACATTGTCGAATTTCTTCCACACTATGGTTGGCTGCAATCAATTCTTTTCTTGTTTGAATGTCAATTCCATAAAAACAAGGATATTTTAACGGCGGAGAAGCAATCCGAACATGTACTTCTTTGGCACCTGCTTCTTTTAGCAAACGAACAATTCTACGGCTTGTGGTTCCTCTAACAATTGAATCATCCACCATCACAATTTTTTTTCCTTCCACGACGCCACGTACAGCCGAAAGTTTCATCCTTACCCCTTGTTCTCTCAACGCTGGCGTTGGTTGAATAAAAGTTCTTGCAATGTATTGATTTTTTACCAAACCAATTTCATAAGGAATACCACTTGTTTCTGCATAACCGCTAGCTGCTGAAAGTGACGAATTAGGCACCCCCACTACCATATCCGCCTCAACGGGAGCTTCTTTTGCTAGATTTCTTCCCATATTTTTACGAGCAGTATGCACGTTGACACCAGCAATATTGGAATCCGGTCGAGCAAAATAGATGTATTCCATTGAACATATTGCGAGTTGAGTTTCTTTTGTATAGGTATCAATCGTGTAGCCCGAATCATCGATAACAATTACTTCACCAGGTCGAACATCACGAATAAAGTGCGCCCCGATTACTTCTAAGGCACAAGTTTCTGAAGCAATAACGTAAGCACCATTTTTCATTTGTCCAATGGCAAGCGGGCGAAACCCATTGGGATCAAGAGCAGCAATCATCACATTTTCCGTAAGTAAAAGATAAGCAAAACCGCCTTTGACTTCATTAAGCGCTTCTTTTAATTTCTCTAGCAGTGTTGCTTTTTCGCTTCTTCGAATTAGGTGCATCAAAATTTCTGTATCAGAATTAGAATGAAAAATCGCCCCTTCTTTTTCTAACGATTTTCTAAGCGAACGCGCATTCGTTAAATTGCCATTGTGAGCTAATCCAATCGACTGATCATAAAACTTAAACAAAAAAGGTTGAATATTATCGACACTTCCATTTCCAGCAGTCGCATAACGGACATGGCCAATCGCTGCCTGACCAGATAATGCGGTTAGCTTTCTTTGATCTTTGAAGACTTCCGAAAGAAGTCCTAAATCCCGATAGCCTGATAATTTTCCGTGATTATTTGAAACAATTCCAGCCCCTTCTTGTCCTCGATGCTGCAAGCTGTGCAAGCCAAAATAAGTCACACTTGAGGCATCTTGATGTCCCCAAACTCCAAATATTCCACATTCTTCGTTTAGACTTCTCACTTCATAAGACATTCGATGGCTTCCTCCCAGCTTTTTTTAGCAGTAGAAACATCTAAATGAATCTTTCCATCAGTTGCTTGAATGTTAATTTCATTATTTGGCATTACTTGACCAATCTGTTTCATATTTTTTCCAAACATCTCTTCAAACTTTTCCTGAACATCTGAGTGAATAGTCAAAATAAATCTTGATTGTGTTTCAGAAAAAAGCTGTGCTGTTGTTAGCGGCACTGTCACCGACAGCCCTAATTGTTTGCCAAATGCCGCTTCAGCAAGAGCTACTGCTAAGCCACCTTCTGAGCAATCATGTGCACTAGTAACCATACCTGTTTTAATAGCTGTCAAAAGACTTTCTTGGTTTTGTTTTTCTGTTAATAAATCAAAATGCGCCAAGTCTCCTTCAATTTTTCCTAATTGCATTTTTTGCAACTCACTTCCATTGAAATCATCGTAAGTTTCACCAAGAAGATAAATTAACTCACCGACGGCTTTAAACGATTGAGTCGTAATATGCTGCGAATCTTCAATCAATCCTACCATGCCAATCATCGGTGTCGGATAAATAGCTTGACCGTCTGTTTCGTTATATAAAGAAACATTTCCTGAGATAATAGGAGTCGCAAACATCTCGCACGCTTTAGCAATTCCATTTGCCGATTTTTCAAGTTCCCAAAATACTTCGGGTTTATCAGGAGAGCCATAGTTTAAACAGTCCGTTATTGCCAATGGCTGTCCGCCGCTAGCAACAATATTTCTAGCTGCTTCAGCCACTGCAATTTGACCGCCAATCTCAGGATTTAAATAGATGTAGCGCGCATTGCAATCTGTTGTAACTGCAATCGCTTTTTTCGTCCCTCGAATCCGTAAAACAGCTGCGTCACTTCCGGGAGTCACCACCGTATTCGTTTGAACTTGTGAATCATACATTTCATAAATCGAACGTTTGGAAGCAATTGTCGGCTGTCTCAATAAATCTAACAACACTTGATTGGCATCTTCAATCACTGGCTGGAATTGTTCTAATTGCTTAAATCGTTTTATACGTGCAGGTTCTTGCGAAGCTTTTACGTACACGGGCGCATTTTCTGCTAAAGCATCCACTGGCAAATTCGCCACTTCTTCACCACGATGATACAGCCGATACAAGCCATCATCTGTTACTTCTCCTATAGTTACAGCATCTAAATCATATTTTTTAAATAATTCTTTTACTTTTTCTTCTGAACCGGCTTTCACACAAAGCAACATCCGTTCTTGTGATTCTGAAAGCATCATTTCATAAGGCGTCATATGACTTTCTCGCTGTGGAACATCATCTAAAGTAAGAATTAAACCAGCTCCAGCTTTAGAAGCCATTTCCGAACTAGAAGAAACTAAGCCGGCGGCACCCATATCTTGGATACCAATCAAGATATCTGCATGTTTTAAAATCAATTCTAAGCATGCTTCAAGCAACAGCTTTTCCATAAACGGATCACCTACTTGAACAGCCGAACGTTGCTGATCTTCTTCTTGATTAAATTCTTCCGAAGCAAAAGTTGCACCGTGAATGCCGTCACGACCAGTTTTTGCACCAACATACATAATAGAATTTCCTACACCAGAAGCTTGTCCTTTTTGAATATCTTTATGATCAATCAAGCCAATACACATTGCGTTAACTAAGGGATTTCCTTCATAGCACGCATCAAAAGCTACTTCTCCGCCGACTGTCGGAATTCCAATACAATTTCCATAGCCAGAAATACCTGCCACGACTTCTTCTACTAAGTATTTCGTACGCGGCTTGTCCAGTTCACCAAAACGCAAAGAATCTAATAAAGCAATTGGTCGCGCGCCCATACTAAAAATATCTCGAATAATACCACCGACTCCCGTTGCCGCTCCTTCATAAGGTTCAACAGCCGAAGGATGATTGTGGCTTTCAGCTTTAAAAACAACTGCTTGACCGTCACCAATATCGACAATCCCTGCACCTTCTCCCGGTCCCTGAAGAACGTGTGAACCGCTCGTTGGAAATTTACGTAAAATCAGTTTAGAATTTTTGTACGAACAATGCTCGCTCCACATGACAGAAAACAATCCTGTCTCTGTGTAGTTTGGCATTCTTCCTAAAATATCTTCTTCAATCATTCGATATTCTTCATCAGTTAATCCCCACTGCGAATAGATTTTTTTTTCTTTGATCTCTAATGGACTAGGTTCATTCAACGTTTTCATCTAAACAATCACCTTTTCAAAATTTTTTAGCATGGATGCAAAAAAACGTTTGCCATCTTCTGAACCAAGCAAAGCTTCCATTGCTCGTTCTGGGTGAGGCATCATTCCCATGACATTTCCCGCTTTATTAGTGATTCCAGCAATATTAGCGACACTACCATTAATATTTTCATTTGCATAAGTAAATACAATTTGGTTGTTGGCTTTTAACCCTTGCAACGTTTGTTCATCACAAAAATAATTACCTTCCCCGTGGGCAACAGGTAAATGGATGATTTCATCCACCTCATATTCAGAAGTAAAAGCAGTTTGATTATTTACTTTCAAAGCAACTGTTTTACAAATAAAACGCAAAGATTCATTTCTTCTTAACACACCGGGAAGAAGACCTGCTTCTGTGAGAATTTGAAATCCATTACACGTACCAAATACTGGTTTTCCTTCCTTTGCAAAACGAATTACTTCTTTCATAATCGAGGAAAAACGAGCAATCGCTCCACAACGCAAATAATCCCCATAAGAAAAACCTCCTGGAAGTAAGACACCGTCATAACCTTTTAAAGATGTTTCACCACAATGAACATAACTGGCTTCAACACCCATGATTTCACGAATCGCCCATAACATATCTGCATCACAGTTTGAACCGGGAAAGACAATGACTGCAAATTTCATATTACACTTCCTCCAATTGTTCAATTTCATAACGATAAGTTTCCATATTGACATTTGCTAATAATTTATCGCAAATGGCTTCGATTGTTTCTGCTACTGCTTCTTCTTTTGCGGCAACTTGAATCTCAAAATATTTTCCAACACGAATTTCCGTTATCACTTCATATCCTAATCGATGGACCGCATTCTTCACGGCTTCACCTTGAGGATCTAATACTGAATCTTTATAGGTAACGTAAACTTTTGCAATATACATTTTACTTTCTCCTTTCATAAACCGAGTTGGTTTAAACGCGTTAATACTTCCTGATAAACAGGTACAATCTCACCAATTTTTCTTCGATAAACATCTTTGTCCATATGCGCACGAGTCTTTAAATCCCATAATCGACAAGTATCAGGAGAAATTTCATCTCCTAACAAAAGGTCGCCATTTTCTGTTTTTCCAAATTCTAACTTAAAATCAATTAACTGCAAGTTAATTTTTTGAAACAAATCGATCAATACTTGATTGATTTTTCTTGCCTGTTCTTTTAGTTCATTTATTTCTTTTTCATTGGCAATATTTAGAAAAAGAATATGTTCTTCATTAATAAAAGGATCATTTAACTGATCTTTTTTGTAGTAAAATTCTACAATTGGTTCTGGTAATTTTTGTCCTTCTACAATACCCAAGCGTTTTGAAAAACTTCCAGCAGCGCTATTTCTTACCACTACTTCTAGTGGAATAATATCTAACTTTTTCACTAATTGTTCGGTTTTACCTAATTGACGAATAAAATGACTCATTATTCCTTGTTCGGATAAATAATGGAAAATTTTGCTTGTGATTTGATTATTCAATGTCCCTTTCCCACTGATCTGATCTTTCATTCCACCATTCAAAGCAGTCGCTTGATCAAGATACTCTATCCAAATTAAATTTTCATCTGAAGTATGAAACATCTTTTTCGCCTTTCCTTCATACAGCAAATTTTTCTTTTCCATTTTTACATCTCCTAAAATTCTTTATATTCATCATTAATAATTTTTTTTCGTTCGTTTTTTCACTTTAAATTTTAACAAGACTTTTTCAATCAATCAACAAAAATATGTACATTAACTATATTAAAATTATCTAATGTTCGGTTTTATCATAAATTATTGAAGAAATTCCTTAATAAGCGTTTACAATTATTGCAAAGAATGATATAGTGTAAAAAAGCCATCTGGATATTTATTCAAGGAGGTCGTTAAATGGAAGAGACGGTTATCTGTGCTAAACGTTTTTTGATGAGTCTGTCACAAGAAGAAATCAGCTGTTTATACAATGATTTATTGTCAATTAAAGATGTTTATTTATGTAATAAAGATACATGCTTTTACACCTTTCGAAAACTTTGGCGCATAGTAAGACACCACACCGAATGCCGTAAACGGACATTTACATATCAAGCCTCTCCTACACATCAGCTAGTGATCAGTCAGATCCATGAACAAAAATTGTTTAAAAACCATTATCGTATTCAAGTCACTTACAATAAGAAAGAATTTGGCTATGATTTTATTGAGGCGCTGCTTTGTTTGCTTCACTCTTGGCATTTTAATTCTTCTGATCACGCGCTTATTTAATAAAAACCTCATCTACCTAAGCTATCACCTGAAAGTTAGTTAATTAGTCTAACTTAGGTTGCTATAAGTAGATGAGGTTTTATACATTTAGATACTTATTCTCCAATCAAAAAAAGAAAACTTTCTTATGTAAAGGCTATTGTTTTTTTGTCGTGTGTTCGCAAACCAAAAAACATAGTTAATTTACTTTGATTTTCTAATTGTAAATAAGCTTTTGTCGTCTCTGCCCCCTTTTTAGAATATGAATTGTCTTTTTAATACTTAAGTTATTTTTTTAATTTTTTCTCCTCCATCTATCTAATTCATCACCTGAAAGAAAACTGGCAAATATACGAGAGATTCTAAACTCACTATTTGATCCAAAAAAGGTTACTTTATAAATTTATAGATTTTACATCAAATGAGCGGGAAAAACAGGCGTAGCATAGTTATTCATTACATAAGCCGTCATTTTTCCATAATCATTTCAGATCGACCATCCTCGTCATTCTTTTTTGTCTGAAAAGGACCGTTCATGATTAATTAGGACAACCAAAAAGACTTTCAGAAGAAATTTTAGCATAACCATTAAGCGTTTCGTGCCATAAATCATCTGTTGTCTTCAAATGATATTCTAAATAAGAAACCTTTTCTTTACGCACATCACTTGGCAAACTAAAATCAAAAAACAAAGGTGCTTCATCCCAAGTACCATTAATAGTTTTATTAGTAATAGTTATTTTTTCTCCTGTATTCATTACTGCTAAGATCTTATACGTTGATTTATGTCCTCCCGGATTCAATCCTACTACATAGGACTCCACGTGAAATTTATCGGTCGTTGTATCATATGTCACTTTAGGCTTACGATACCATTGCCACCCTTCAACTTCTAGTTCAATGATTGATCTTAAAGAGCTTCTATTTATGATAGAATTATCCAAATGAGTAGTCGCATGAGCCGTTGGATTAAATAGATATAGCCCTGCACTTATTAATAATGATAATGTTAGTATTTGTTTTTTTTCATTTATTACACCTCTTTTATTTTTATTTACGTATAGAAAATTATGCACAACACTTTCTATACTTTTATTATGACATAAACAAAAAAAGAAAAAGTATCTTTCTCCTTAACTTTTGTTTCTTTCATGTCAAACTCAATTAAATCATCCATACACTAAATAATTAACACGACATAGCCAATCGATTAAGTTATTTTATCATTGAAAATAAAGCATAGAAATTCATTCAATCTTTTCTAACGCCAAAAAATAAAAGAAATTAGTATTTTTGATCCCATAATAATGAAAATCTTTTATTCTGTATAAGGATCGTTGAACAACTAGAGTTCTTTCTTATTACGTGTCTTCTATTTTTTAATACCGATCATTTTTTTTTGCAGCTATCCGCATTTCTTATACGCTAAACGAACTTTGTCAATGATTTTTTTCCTACAAATAGTTCTTCTCCAGTTTTAAAAGTGATTGATTCCCTCACTCGCTCCACTTGTTTTATATTCAATAAGTTAATAATTAATGATTTAAAGTTTTTACAAAAATAGAGTTCCGGGAGTTCTTCTTTAAGTGTTGAAAAATTTTTTCTAACAAGGATTTCCCCAGTTTCAGTATGTATATTGATAAAATTTCTTTTGTGTTTACATGTTTCTATGTAATTAATAGCTGAATAATTTAAATTCAAGATATTTCCTCTTGATTCTATTACTAGATTGTCCAAATGCTGTTTTTTTCAAATTTCATACTAAAAATCATTTCAAAAACCTGTTCTATTTTTGGGCGTACAGAAGAAAAAGTTGCCAGATCTTTTTTCAAATAAGCGATGGGATGAATGCGTTTGTTAATTATCTCAGCTGCCGATACTTCAATACTCGTCAAAAATAAAATAGCACATTTTTTATTTATTTTTCGTATCGTTTCACTCACTTCTATACCATTATATTTATCATTTAATTCAATATCTATAATAAAAATATCTCCATCAGAAATACCGATTCGATGAAAATAATGTAAATTAGTTATCTCTTTAACTTGTACCTGTACTGCTAGTTTTTTTAAACTAGCTAAACAAATTTCCCTAATAATACGTCTATGGAACAAGTTACTGTCGATTAAGTAAATAGTTTGTTGAATCATTAAAAACCTTCTTTCCGTATTTTTTTATTTGACGTGTTTGAAACAAAGGATATTCTCCAATGACAGCAAAATGAATAGAACATCCTTTATAATTTAATCATATCAAATCTGTAGTTTTTTTGTGAACCCTTAAATAAAAAAAAGACAATCATCAGAAAAAATCTGTTGGTTGTCTTTTTTTCACTATTATTAAGTTAATCTACTGATTCAAAGAGTCCGACACGCTCAAAAATAGCATCAACGTTTTTTAAATGGTGGTGATAATCAAAGGCGTCGTCGATCTCTTCCTTTGACAATACGGAAGTGATCGCTAGATCCTTTTCAAGTAAAGGCCTAAATGCTACTTGATGATCCCATGCGTAAGCAGTTTTTGGTTGAACAAGATCATAAGCTTCTTCTCTTGTCATTCCTTTATCAATCAATTTAAGCATTACACGCTGACTGTAAATCAAACCAAATGTAGCTTCCATATTTCGTTTCATATTCTCAGGAAACACCGTCAAATCTTTTACAATATTTCCAAAGCGGTTCAACATGTAATCTAAAAGGATAGTCGTATCAGGTAAAATAATCCGCTCAGCAGATGAATGAGAGATATCTCTTTCATGCCACAACGAAACATTTTCATAAGCAGTAATCATGTGCCCTCTTATCACACGAGCAAGACCGGCCATATTCTCTGAACCAATTGGATTTCTCTTATGCGGCATGGCAGAAGATCCTTTTTGACCCTTTGCAAAGAATTCTTCTACTTCTCGAGTTTCTGATTTTTGTAAACTGCGAATTTCTGTTGCAAATCGTTCGATACTCGTCGCAATTAACGCCATCGTCGCAAAATACTCCGCATGCAAATCACGCGGCAATACTTGCGTTGAAATTTCTTGTGGGCGAATTCCTAGCTTTGTACAAACATATTCTTCAACAAATGGTGGAATATTTGCAAATGTTCCAACTGCTCCAGAAATTTTCCCTGCTTCTACTCCCTTTGCTGCATGTTCAAAACGTTTAAGGTTACGTTTCATTTCTGAGTACCAAGTCGCTAATTTCAAGCCAAAAGTAGTCGGCTCAGCATGTACACCATGCGTTCTGCCCATCATAACCGTATATTTATGCTCTTTTGCCTTGTCACCAATAATTTCCGTAAAACGTTTCAAATCTTCTCGTAAAATATCGTTTGCTTGTTTAATTAAATAGCCGTAAGCTGTATCTACCACATCAGTACTTGTTAAGCCATAATGAACCCATTTACGCTCTTCTCCTAATGTTTCAGATACGGCACGAGTAAATGCCACCACATCATGCCGCGTTGATTTTTCAATTTCTAAAATTCGCTCAATATCAAAAGACGCATTTTCACGAATTTTTTTTACTTCTTCTTTTGGAATCTCTCCTAATTCGGCCCAAGCTTCATCTGCCAAAATTTCCACTTCTAACCAAGCTTGATACTTATTTTGTTCTGTCCAGATTTCACCCATTTCAGGTCGTGTATACCGTTTTAACATCAACTGCTCTCCTTTAATCCCAAATATTGGTTTTCTTTATTTCCTCTAAAGCTTGCTGGACATTTTCAGTTACAATGGTAATATGTCCCATTTTTCGCCCTTTTTTTGCTTGAGTTTTCCCATAAAAATGAAACTGCCACTCTGTTTTTTTATCAATTAAATGATAACTTTCTAAAAGCTGTTCGCCTAGTACATTAACCATCACCGCGTTACTTAATAACCGCACTTTTTTACTTAACGGCCAGCCACATATTCCACGAATATGTGCATCAAATTGACTCATCGTACAAGCCTCAATGGAATAATGACCAGAATTATGAGGACGTGGTGCTAATTCATTGACATATAAGCCACCAGCTTTTGTCAAAAACATTTCAACACATAAAACGCCGGATAAATTCATCCCTTTAGCTATTACGCGTGCAATTCGTTCTGCTTCTTCTGTAACCTCTGATGCAATCGAAGCAGGCGCAATCGTTTCATGTAAAATATTGTTGCGATGGATATTTTCTACAACAGGAAACGTACTATAATCTCCTTGTCCATTTCCAGCCACAAGGATAGAGATTTCTTTTTCAAAAGGAATCCATGCTTCCAATACACAAGTACCTTCTCTTAATAAGTCCATTGCAGGCGCAAGGTCTGCTCGACTTTTCAATACATATTGTCCCTTTCCATCATATCCTCCTCGCGTCGTTTTTAATACACAAGGATAACCAATCCCATCAATAGCATCTTGAATGTCAGTAGGACTAACGATGGTTGCATAAGGAGCAATCACAATATTATTCGTTTCTAAAAAAGACTTCTCTAAAAGACGATCCTGTGTAATTGCCAGTAAATCAGTTCCTTGAGGAATAAAAGACATGGGTAAAATAGCATTTAATGCTTCCACACTAACATTTTCAAATTCGTAAGTGATGACATCCGTGCGTCTGGCCAGCTCTTCCAAAGCAAAGGTATCATCATACGTCCCTTGAATGAACCAATCGGCTACTTGCGCAGCTGGACAGTTTACTGTAGGATCAAGAACTCCTACTTTAAAGCCCATTTCTTTTGCACTGATTGCCATCATCTGTCCCAATTGTCCGCCACCCACAATTCCGATCGTTGATCCCGGTAACAAAGGTTTAACCAAGTTGATCACTACTTTCTATCACAGTTTCTGCTAACTTCGCACGTCTTCTTGCTAGTTTAGCTTCCAACTTCAAATCATACATGGAAAGCATCTCCACCGCAAGTAGTCCAGCATTTATTGCTCCAGCTTTTCCGATCGCAGTTGTCGCTACTGGCACCCCGCCTGGCATTTGAACAATTGAAAGCAACGAATCTAACCCGTTTAATGTTCGTGTTTGAACGGGTACACCGATTACCGGTAACGTCGTCTGTGAAGCAACCATCCCCGGCAAATGCGCCGCTCCTCCTGCTCCTGCAACAATCACTTTTATTCCTTTTTCTCGTGCACTTTTTGCATACTGAAACATTAAATCAGGCGTTCGGTGAGCTGAAATAACTCTCTTTTCATAAGGAACAGCGAACTCTTCTAATATTTCACATGTATTCTTCATTGTTTCCCAATCAGATGTACTCCCCATAATCACAGAAACCTTTGACATTATTGTTCTCCTCTCTTCTTTTTTACATTCATATTTTAGCAATCCGTTTTTTTGATGTCAAAGAAATTTCGAATATTAATAGTTTTTTATAAATTAATGTTCGCTTATTTATGATAAAAAATAGGAGAGCAGATATGAATCTGTTTCTCCTATTTTTATCATTCTTTTATTAACGCTGCTTTGATGATCTCTTCATCTTTTTTTAATCCATTAAAAACAAGATTCAAAATAATAGCAGTTACACTACTCATGACAATTCCGTTTCCAGTAAACATCTGAACTGTTTGAGGCAACTGATTAAACAAAGTCGGTACAATATTAAAGCCTAAGCCAAATCCAATTGATACAGCTGTAATCAAAAGATTTTTATCATTTGTAAAATCAACGTCCATCAACATACGAATCCCTTGAACGGCCACCATGCCAAACATGATTAACATCCCGCCGCCTAACACAGGTTCTGGAATGATTTGCGCTAATGCACCAACTTTAGGGAATAAACCTAGAATAATTAAAAAAGCAGCTGAAAAATAAATTGGTTTTCTTGTTTTAATTCCTGAAAGCTGAACCAAACCAACATTTTGGGAAAAACCAGTATACGGAAACGTATTGAAAATTCCTCCTAAAATTACCGCTAATCCTTCGGCACGGTATCCTTTTTTCAATTCTTCTTCGCCGACTTTTTTACCAGTAATATCTCCCAAAGCAAAATACACACCTGTTGATTCCACCATGCTTACAATAGAAATAATGATCATTAATAAGATGGACCAAATATCAAATGTCGGTTTTCCAAAATAAAAAGGCTGCGGTACATGAAAGAAAGGCGCTTGTCCGATCGTACTTAAATCAATCCTCCCCATAACAGCGGCCAAAATACTTCCTCCTACTAATCCGATTAGTACGGCAATGGAACGAATAAAACCTTTTACAAACATTTGTACGCTAACAATTAAGGCAATGGTTACAAAAGCTAATAATAAACTCGTCTTATCGCCAAAGTTAGCTGCCGAGGCATTCCCACCGCCCATCTTTTCAATTGCAACAGGAATCAAAGTCAAACCAATTACCGTAATCACTGTTCCAGTAACAATAGGTGGAAACAATCGCTTGATTTTTGAGAAAAAACCTGAAACTAGGACAACAAAAAGTCCTGAAGCCATCACTGAGCCGTAAATGGCGCCTACTCCTTCATTGCTACCGATCAAAATCAAAGGAGCAACGGCTTGAATGGCACAGCCTAATACTACGGGTAAGCCGATTCCAAAAAAACGATTGACTATTAATTGTAAAAACGTTGCTAATCCGCACATAAAAATATCAATCGAAATAAGATAAGTCATTTGTTCTTGATTAAACCCTAATCCTGTTCCGATCAATAAAGGAACGGCTACTGCTCCAGCATACATCGCTAATAAATGCTGAAGCCCTAATATGGCCGCTTTTCCACTTTGCGTTTTTCTTTCCACAACTACGCATCCTCCTCAAAAAATTCTACTTGTCCATTAGCCAATGAAGCAATCCGTGCTAATGAGACAACTTGTAAACCCATTTCTTCTAATAACTGACGACCATCTTGAAATGATTTTTCAATGACAATTCCAATGCCTTCTACTTTTGCACCGGCTTGGCGGCATAGTTCAATCAACCCTTTAGCTGCTTGTCCATTGGCCAAGAAATCATCAATAATTAATACTTTGTCTTTTGCTGATAAAAATTTTCGAGAAATAGATATCGTACTTGTTACTTGTTTGGTAAATGAATAAACAGAGGCAGTTAATAATTCTTCATTCATTGTTAAACTTTTTGCTTTTCTGGCAAAGATCATTGGCACGCTTAGTTCTTTCGCAGCAAATAAAGCTGGAGCAATCCCAGAAGCTTCAATGGTAACGACTTTTGTAATTCCTTGGTCTTTGAATACTTCTGCGAAACATTGACCCATTTTTTCCATTAATACAGGATCTACTTGGTGTGTCACAAAGCTGTCAACTTTTAAAACACCTTCACCTAACACGCGACCATCTTTTTGAATACGTTCCACTAATTCTTTCACTTTATTTGCTCCTTTTCACTTATTGCTGAACAACTTGTTTCTTTTAAAACAAACTAGCTCAAAAAACACCCTTTTACCACAACTATAAGTAAAAAGGGTGTTAAACACTTTTTACTTATAGTCCAGTGTTTACGGTACTGGCTAGAAACTGTCAACCTTATTATGACGATATATAAGTAGAAGTTATAACAGCTAGAATTTCTCACGATTACAAAAAGACACTTTTTTTTATGTTGCTTTTTCAGATCGATAAAAATAACAACTGATATTTATTTTAAAAAGGGAAAAATTTATTCTGTTGAAAATAGTTGTTCAGTATTTGAATCCTTATTGTTTCAAATATTGAAAATAGTCTAACATTTGTTTCTGAAACTGACAACTAAGTTCCAACCTTTTTTTCTAAAATCTAATATTTTTAATTTATTCCATCAATTTGTTCGATAGTTCTTTTATCAAAAAGTTTTTTAAAAGAAAATCAACGTTCAGAAAAAGATTTTCTCTCTTTTGTTTTTGTCTTTCTTTGTAAAGAAGAGCTATTCCTGTTGTTTTTCAACTTGACGATATTTTTCCATTTTCCGACTGAATAATTCACCATTACTAGGTGGTGTATAAGTAATGGCATTTGCTCCTGCTTGAATAGTTTCCAAAATACTTGATTGTGTTGGACCGCCAGTAGCAATAATCGGTAATGTGGGATAATTTTCTCGGAAAAACTTCACCGTTTCTGTGGTTTCTTTTCCTGCACTAATATTGACAATGGAAATACCTGCGGCAAGCTTTTCATCAATTTCTGTGTATTTAGAAGTCACCGTACTAATGACTGGAATATCAACTGCTCGACAGACTTCTTGAACAGTTTTAAGAGGCGTAGGACCATTTAAAACTACCCCTAGTGATCCTTGTGCTTCAGCAAATAAACTCATATAAGAGCAACGAGTTCCTTGCGTTAATCCACCACCCACCCCAGAAAAAACTGGAATATCAGCAGCTTCAATAATACTTTTTGTAATGGCAGGATGCGGCGTAAATGGATATACAGCAATTACTGCATTAGCGTTTGTGTTGCGAACAATTGCAATATCCGTAGTGAAAATGATTGATCGGATTAATTTTCCAAAAATTTTGATTCCGCTTGCTTTCATGATGACTTCAGGAACTTTGACAATATCTTGACGCAACTCTGTCATAATCTCCGGAATAAATTGCTCTGCCATACTCCCACTCCTTTTTTCCATAACTAATGATCATATTGATCTAAATGGTACGTTTCAATGATTTGAATAATCTTTTGCGCATAAGAAGGGTCAGTCGCATAGCCAGCATCTTGCAGTGCTTGTGCAGCTTCACGGTAATTGGTTGCTGTAATAACTTTTTCATATAAAGCTGGATTCCAATCAACACCATTTACAAAAAGCTGCGTATGAGCATCCATTGACTGCTCCCATGAATCATATACACGAAAATCTCCTTGTATGGTGATCCATTTTTCATTCACAAATTCTTTTGTCTCTAATTTCACTTTTTTTTGATTCCCATATGCTTTTATCCCAAATAGATTATTGTATTGACTGGCTAATGTACTTTCTCCCCAGTTTGATTCAAGAATTGCCTGACCTAAAATAATACTTGGCAAAACACCGTAACCTGTTTGTAATTCTTTAGCGTGGGGAACAAGACGGTCAATAAATTGTTGATGTAATTGTACTTCATTCTTTTGCTTTTGGTCAACAAGAGGGGTGGATAATCCTTTTAAAGAAAGAGTAAAAGCTGTCATTATTAATATCCCGCCTAAAACTACAGCGATAAAGCGTACTTTATGACGTTTTTTTTTCCATTTTTTTTTAGCCATTCACTACTCCTGCTTCTTTTTTAATCGATCAAGGTATTCTTCCAGCGTAATTCCTTGTTTCATAATATAAGCTGCACTTTCTTTTCCCACATAACGTAAATGCCAAGGTTCGTAAGTAATTTTTGTAATATCTTGTCGATTTTTTGGATAACGAATAATAAAACCATACTTAGGGGCATTTTCAGCAAGCCATTTTGCACCCGGCTGCTCCCCGTAACTTGCATCCAAAAGCTGTGAAGGATAATTATTGTACCATGCTTCATCCACTACATCCACCGCTAAGCCTGTATGGTGTTCGCTATAACCCGGTATTGTGATCGTTTGCTTGGTAATCGCAGTCGCTTGCTCTTTTGAAACTTGTTGAGTGCTCATCACTTCTTGAACATTTTGAGCAAAAACTTCCTGTTGGGAGGAAACCGAACGATAAGCGGAAACCATCACTAACGGAAAGCCAGCCTTTTCAGCCGCTGTAGCAAAATCTTTGTAATCTGATTGTACTCTCTTATCAATCAAATAACCATTTGGTAGGGAAACCAACTGAGCAGATTCATTAATTTCATGTTCGAGCGGATGCTCAGGTCCTACAAGAATGAGCGACCAGTCAGTCGGCTGAACTTTTGGCAAAGGCGCGCTATTTTTTTTTGAAGAAATTTTCTTTTCAATTGCAGCTGAACTTTTAGACGTTGTATTTTTTTTCGTGACTTGATTTTCTACTTGGATTTCAGATGTTTCAGGCTGTTCACTCACCACAACGTAGACCATCGCCACAATCATGATGATGACTGCTCCAAATCCTAAAATTTTATTCAATTAAAAAATCCTTTCATTCTCTGTTATACTTAGTTTTTTCCTGAACATAGGTTTCTTCAAGATTTTCGTTTACCCAATCTAACAGTTCGACTTTTTCCCCTTCGATTTGTTTTTGTATATCCGCTGGCAGACGAAAATTTAAGATGTCATCATACCCCCATTCATCGTAATGAATACTTACTTTTAAATCAAGAAAACCGCTAAGATATGGGTTATTTTTCAAAGGAATCAGTTCAACTTTTGCCAATCCACCAGCTAACCATTTTTGCGCAATTCGCGTTTTGATTTGTTTATACTCTGCCACAGCAATTGTTCTTTTTTCTGGAAAAATGATGGTTTGTCGTAAAATTTTTTGAGTAAGCATCCATTCATAATCTGTAAACAAATTTTTGATTTTTTGCATCGCTTCAGACGGAAGGCTTTTTTCTCCTTTTTTCCATCTTTGCCATTGATCTTCACTAATTAATAAATAGTCCTCTAAGAAATTTTTTTCTGTTGCATACTGTTCAAGCACCACATTAAGAATCAAATCTACGTACACTTGATGCATAAAAAATCTCCTCCTTTTATCATTTTACTTAAGTTTTCTTAAAAAATCACTACCTCTTTACTTTTTCTTATTAAAGCACTTTATCAGAAAAATCAAGTGTTTATTTGGTATAATACTAAGAACAAGCACTATTTTTCTTATTTAAGATACTATATTAAATATAACACGAGAAGGAGTTTTGAAGTATGAAAAAGTATCATTGGGGAATAATCGGTTTAGGAACGGTTGCTCATGAATTTGCCGAAAATTTTAAGCAAGAAACAAGTGAACTTACGGCAGTTGCTTCTAGAACAATGGAAAAAGCCAGACAATTTGCTGAAATCTATCAAATTCCTAAAGCCTACGGCAATTATCAAGAGATGCTAAACGATGAGAAAATTGACATTATCTATATTGCCGTTCCTAATCGCCAGCATATCCAGCACATCCTTCAAGCATTAAACGCCAATAAACACGTTTTATGCGAAAAAGCCATCACGATGAATAAAGATGAATTAGCAAAAGCAATGAAGTTGGCACAAGAAAAAAACTTAGTGCTGGCCGAAGCAATGACTATTTTTAATATGCCTCTTTATCAACAGCTACGTTCTTTGATAGACACCAACAAATTAGGAGCACTAAAAATGATCCAAGCACCTTTTGGCAGCTATAAAGAACCCGATCCAACCAATCGCTTTTTCAACCCTGAATTAGCTGGCGGGGCTTTATTGGATATTGGTACTTATGCAATATCATTTGCCCGCTTCTTTTTAAGTTCTCAACCTAAAGTGATTGCCTCAAGCATGGTTCCTTTTGAAACCGGTGTTGATGAGCAATCTGTTACTCTTTTAAGAAATAAAGAAAACGAGCTAGCCGTTGTCAGCCTAACTTTTCAAGCAAAAATGCCTAAAGTAGGAATTGTAGCCTTTGAAAATGGTTATCTAACTATCACGGATTATCCACGTGCCGATCGTGCGGAAATTTTCTTTAATGATGGGACAAGAGAATGGATCAAAAGCGGCAGTACTACGCAAGCAATGAATTATGAAGTTGAAAATATGGTAAAAATGATTAAAGGCGAATGCCCAAATCGTTCGTTATTTTTAACAAAAGATGTCATTGAAATCATGGATAACATGCAAAAATGCTGGCAGGCGTCTTCACTTTTATAAATTTTGTTTGAAAAAAGCTAAGATACTAAATTTAATAATACAATAGTGCTTTTCTCAGGCACTGCAAGAGAGGGATTGACTAAGCTAAGTCAATCCCTCCCCCACTTGTTGCGAAAATTCTGCTTTAATTTCGATAAAACTTTTAAATGATTGCAAAAACTGAAACAACTCTGCTCGATCTTCAAATTCTAAACGATCGTTAGGCAAAGGCATTTTTCGATAAAGTTCATAGACTTCTTCAATTCGTTTAAGCAATTCCTTCCCATCATTTTTTTCCGAAAAAGTTTCAGCTGTGTAAATTAGCAGCCCATAAATATGTTTGTTATAAGAAACTGGATCATGGATGCGCTCAAGGTTTACCTGCATATCTTTAAGAACATTGACTTGCGTGCGTCTCATCAAAAAATAGGTTTCATAATACTGCGTTTGCTTTATCCAATAATTTTCTTGATAATTTTGGGCATCTAATTGACTATCTCTTACAAAATCCAAAAGTTCTTCGCAAAGAAATGAAAGATTTTCCTTTCTTCCAGAAAGAAGAAAGTCGGCCATATTTTTTAAGATTACACGAAATTGTACTTCAATCATTTGTTGATTCTTTCGAAGACGTTTTTTAATATCCGGCATATAACTATTAGCCACAAGTGCAAAGAAAACACCAATTGCCATTAAACTTGCTTCATTACCAATCAACGCGCCACACATATTTCTTTCGCTTAAATAATGCGTAACTAATACCGAATTTATCACAATACCATCAGTCAACTTAAAAAAAACAGTAAAAGGTATAAACAATAATAAAAATAGCGAAAAACCAAGAATAGTATAACCTAAAATAAAAAAACTAATCAAAGCAAGAACCGTTGCTAAAACAAATGCAACAAACCTAGAAATACCCGTTCTTAACGTAGAACGCTTTGTATTCCCTACACTCAGCAAAGCGATAATACCGGCAGAAGGCCAAAATAAGAGGGAAAACATTTGTGCTACTATCATAGATAACATCCCACTAACTACCGTTTTTATGGTTCTCATTCCAATACGCATAAAGTACTCCTTATATATTTAAATTACTCAATTAATCAACCATTCCGTTTTATTTAGCTGTTATTTATATCTCATTGAGTTAGGTACTATGAGCTGGTTTTTGTTCCAGTAAATTCTTTTCCATTTTTAGAATTATACTAAAATTTTTAATAAAAAACTAGCAATCTCGTTGTTCATCCGATATGCTAGTAAAAAGAACTAGAAGGAGAGAATTCTATGAAGTTTGGCCGTTTTCGTTTAGGCATGCGAACAATAAAAAGCGCTTTAGCAGTTTTTTTATGTATTTTATTTTTTCACGTCGCTAATCGTGGCCTACCCATGATTGCTGCTCTATCAGCCGTATTTTCTTTGCGACAAGATTTAACAACTACCCTTTCTTTCGGGCGTTCTCGAATTGTCGGTAACACAATCGGCGGTTGCCTTGGCATCTTTTATTTTTTGGTAAAAAGCGTGCTACATTATGGTTTTTGGGTAGAATTATTTTTACTTCCTACCCTAGTCGTCGTCGTGATCGTCATTTCTGACGGAATCAATAATAATTCTGGTATCATTTCGGCAATTTCCACCTTACTATTAATTGCATTAAGTATTCCTCAAGACGAAACTTCCTTCTATGCTATACAAAGAGTCTTAGACACTTTTATCGGAACATTTATCGCCATTGGAATCAATTGTTTTTTACGCCCTCCTAAACTAGAGGAAAAAGAAGAATTAGCAGAAGATCTCGCAGAATTACAAAAAAAAGAAGCCCTTCTCAGAAAAAACTTAGCAGCAGTTGAAGCGCAAATAAAAATTCAAAGCCAACAAAAAGATGAATCATCCATCCCTTAAAATGAAGAAACTCAGCTAGCGAAGGACGCCTTTCAACTATAAACCTAAAAATCTATTAATCAAAAACTAGTAATAAAAAAGAATTACTCACCCTATGTATTATTGAACCCAATAGCTAGTATGAGTATGAGCTTAAGTTTATACTTCTTCAATCAAAACGCATCTTTTTCATTCCACCATTCGTACACTCCTTCAAAATAAGGAAGTATATACTAACAGCGTAACTAGTCGTGTATACTACTAGTACAACCCGTCAACATGATTCTTTCGTTACTGACTCACAAAATCTTAGTCTATTTACAAAAAAACTCGCTCCTGTAGGTGGAAATAGCAAAGCAAACAAAAAATAATACACTCATAGACAGAGTATATAAAAAAACAGACAAACTGCGACTAGCACATCGTCTGTTTTTTTTTGACAAGTTTATAATTTTTGTAAAAACGAATTACTCCTAGAAACCTCATTTAGTCAAAAATCAAAAAAGCTATAACAACCATAAACTTATTTTTCCTTTTAAAAAGAAAAATAAGTAATTTCTTTGAAAACTGAGACACAATTTACAAAAATTTGACAAGTAATTTTTATCAACTGCAACTCACTTTTAAAGACCACATCCTTCAAGTCACACATATTCTTGATCTTTTTACTCTCTGCTCTTTTAGTCATTCATTCTGTACTTAGGCATGGTAACGTTCTACACCGTCTAGATAAGTAGCTTCTAAAGTCATGTCAGGATTTAATAGGATAAAATCAGCTTCTCGCCCTTTTGCGATCTTCCCACACGTATCATCAATTTTACAACTAATAGCAGGTATCAAGCTTCCCATCATCACTGCTTGTTCAGGAGTAGCTAGACCCCAATCTACCACATTTTTGATTGCTTCTTTTAATTTCAAAATACTTCCTGCTAAATTACCAGACTCTAATCGTGCCGTTCCTTCTTTCACTACAACTGGGAATTCTCCTAAATTATAGTTTCCATCCGGCATACCTCCTGCCATCATGCAATCCGTAATTAATGCTACATGATCATGGCCAACTTTTTCCATTAGAACTTGAGCAGCATTAGGATGTACATGATGTCCATCACAAATCAATTCTGAAAAAACATGTTCCAACGTTAACAATGCACCTACCATACCAGGTTCTCGGTGATTCAAACCACGCATACCATTGTAGGCATGAACGAACACACTTGCACCTGCTTCCACTGCTCTTTGTGCTTCAGCAATCGTTGCATTACTGTGACCTAATGAAACGACCACCCCTTCATCTGTCACTCGTTCTACAAATTCTTCCACCCCACGACGCTCCGGTGCCAAGGCAATTTTTTTGATCAAACCACCAGAAGCTTCCTGCCATTCGTGGAACGTTTCTAAATCAGGATCGCTAAAGTAGCTTGGGTTTTGCGCCCCTTTATGTTCTTCTGTAAAAAAAGGTCCTTCAAAATAGAGGCCTTTAATTTTTGCGCCAGAAACTTCTTGATACATTTTTCCAATTGTTTCAGCAACCGCTTTTAAGCGTTCCTTGCTTGCTGTTAAAGTAGTCGGTAAAAATGAAGTGACACCACAAGAAAGCAATCCTTCAGACATAGCTTTTATCCCTTGTGCATCATTATCCATCACATCATGGTTCATATAACCATGAATATGCGTATCAACTAAACCGGGTGCAACCCATTTCCCGCCGTGATCAATGATCTCAATTTCTCCTTCTGGCATATTTTGACTATATTCGCCAAATAAACCATCAGTAATTTCAAGATAACCTGCATTTTTAACGCCGGATGACATAAAAAATTTGTCTGCATAAATAAAAATTCTCATTCTTTTCTCTCCTTTAGATTTTCTATCCTTAAGGTACTCTCAAATGAAAGATAAGTCAAGAATGGTCTACACCATTCATAAACTTTTCGAAATTTTTCTAACAGATTGCGCTAGCTCTTCATAAAACAACGCTTTTTTGATTTTGTTTTTCTTCTTATAAATCAAACTTTTTAAAATAAATAAATCGTTCAAGTAATAATAACTATTTTTTTCTTGTGCCCAACGTATCCCTTGATTTACTTGTTCTAAAGAAAGATCGATTTCACCTTGATGCAACAAAAAGCAACCATAATTATAAAAAATCTGTGTGAACTCGCTTTTTGTTCTATCTTGAATCGTCTCTTGAAACAATTGCACACTTCGACTTAAATAATATCTAGCTTCAGCTGTTTTACCAGCTACTCCATAGATTTTACCAATACAGCTAATAAGCTGGATCTCAATATCAGCAGCTTGCATTCGGTCTTTCAATGTAGAGTAAGAGAGTGCCTCTTTCAAATAACTAAGCGCTTGTGTAATATTTTTTCGCAAGGTAAACTCACATACTCCTAAATAGTAATAATATTTTTGAAAATCTGCAGCTTCATACAGATTCTCCACAAGCTCTGGTGATTTCAACGTTTGTTCAAGCTTTCGATAATCGCGCTGTTGAAAGAAAAGATCAGTTAATTCAAAATATTTTAATACGGCCCGTATTTTCCCGTGTGATAAATGCAGGACATGGTCAATCGTCACGCCTAAACGTTGGCAAATTTGCGCCATTACGACAACATTTGGTAATTCCTCATTATTTTCAATTCTGCTTAAAACACTCTGTGAACAAATATCTTGCGAAAGCATTTTTTGTGTCATTTTTTGTTCTTTTCGAATTTCTTTTATGATTGTACCAAAGGAAGCGACCAACGTTTCCATAAGCATCCTCCTTCAAAATATGCGTATTCGCATTATACTAGTATTTTACTTTACAAGGAAAGAAACATCAAGAAAAGTCCTATTGAACTTTTCTTTGTTTTATCCTCTTACTTAAGATTATTCCAAAAAGCGCTTCATAGAAAAAAGAGCCTAAACTCATTAACATGTTTGGCCCTTTTTAAGTAAAACTAATATCCTATACTTGTCGATAAGTAGATAAAAATTCGCGCATCTTAGCAGCAGTCGTTTTTAAATCTTCCATTTTCGGCAAGTAGACAATTCTAAAATGGTCAGGTTGCGGCCAATTAAACCCACCGCCATGAACCAACAAAATATGATGCTCATGAAGAAAATCTAAGACAAATTTTTCATCATTTAAAATATTAAAGCGTTTTGTATCAATCTTAGGGAAGATATAAAATGCTGCTTTAGGTTTTACTGCTGAAAGCCCAGGAATATCATTAATTGCATGATAAATGAATTCTCGTTGTTCATAAATACGTCCCCCGGGTAAAAGGAGTTCGTCTACACTCTGATAGCCACCTAATGCGGTTTGAATGATTTGCTGAGATAAAACATTTGAACAAAGACGCATGGAAGAAAGCATATTTAATCCTTCAATGTAGCCTTTAGCATGTGATTTATCCCCGCTTAATACCATCCACCCTACACGAAATCCGGCAACACGATGCGACTTAGATAAACCATTTAACGTTACCACCAACAAATCAGGGGCAAGAGTTGCAATAGATAAATGCTCTAGCCCATCCATCACCAAACGATCATAAATTTCATCAGAATAAATAATCAATTGATTTTGACGAGCTACTTCTACAATCTCTTCTAAAATTTCTTTTGGGTACAAAGCACCTGTAGGATTATTTGGATTAATAATCACAATCGCTTTTGTCCGACTAGTCACTTTAGACTTAATATCTTCAATATCTGGATACCACTGTGCTTGTTCGTCGCAAATGTAATGGATAGGTCTTCCTCCGGCTAGCGAGACTGAAGCGCTCCATAAAGGATAATCAGGCATTGGTACTAAAACTTCGTCTCCGTTATCAAGTAAACCTTGCATACACATCGTAATCAGTTCACTTACACCGTTTCCAGTATAAATGTCATTGATCGTTACATTGGGAATCTTTTTAATCTGACAATATTGTTCAATCGCTTTGCGTGCTGAAAAAATACCTTTAGAATCAGAATATCCTTCTGAATCACGAGCATTCATAATTAAGTCGCGTATGACTTCATTAGGCGCTTCAAATCCAAAGGGAGCTGGATTTCCAGTATTTAATTTTAATATGCTAATCCCATCTTCTTGCATACGTTCAGCTTCTTCTAAAACAGGACCACGCACATCATAACTTACACCTTCTAGTTTATTGGATTTTTCATATTCTTTTACCATGCTATCCAATCCCTCATTTCAAAAGCTTCTTACTTTTTTCATTTTTACTTATTTATTTCAATATCATACTCTATCTATACAAATTTTACCACCATTTTTAAATAGCACGATTTTAATTTTTTTGCTAGGTATGCCAATGAATTTGGTTCATTTGTACTTCTCATTGTTTCATAAAAACAACGTCCTCATTTCTATCAGTTTTCCACATATTTTTGCACCATTCGTACAACGATTCAAAAGATAGAGCCATCGGCATTTTTAAAATATTCTTTCCTAATAAAAACTCGCTGAGTGATTTCTCACCTCTTTTTTTCATCTTGACATCTATGTAAATACTCGCTATCATTAACTTGTTATTAAAACGCAGACATGATGAAACGGCAGACATGCTGTTTGAGTTAATAGGGCTGTAATTTTTTATCAGGCAGATGTGTTGGAATTGGCAGACAAGCATGATTGAGGGTCATGTGGGCGTTAGCTCGTGTGGGTTCGAGTCCCATCATCTGCATCTCTACTCGTGAGGCTAGTTAGCTTTGCGAATTTTTTTATTTTCTAAAATTTTTTAACATAATTGTTTCTATTACTATAACTTTATCATCAATGATTACTTAGCTTCGCCACTCATATGCAGACCTGTTATGTGTCTGTATGCTCTTATTAAGGTGAATAACGTGATAATTGAACTAGATGGATTTTGATTTGTTTTAACTATAATCCATCCGAAAAATTTGTCAAAGCTTTATATAAAATACGGAATACTGAAATAGTCTTCTTAGCAATTGAAACCAGCTTATTAGCTAATCTTCATTATTCTAATAAGAACTATTTTAAAATTTCGGCTTTACATGATATTGAAATTAATCTCTTCTATTTTGTTTATGCAATTAAAGCATCTAAATATTTCTACTTATTATTTTGACAGTTGCTTCTAAATCTATTATAGACTTTATTCTTTTTTTAATTTCGTATAAAGTCTATAACTATGTTTAAATTCAATATCTCCTCTTTTCATCACTTTTTTCATCGCTTCATCTGAAGAGTTACATTGGTACTGTCTCCTTTCAAATCCATCTTCAACGATAATGTACCGTTCTTGATCGTAGCTGATAAGTAAATAGCGATCTTTTTTGAACGTAAGAATTTTTAAAGTGAAACAATTTTCTAACTTAAACGTTCTTTTCAAAAATTGTTTTAATTGCTTCTTATAAATCATATTCATTTTATCATCTTCACACTTTCATAGATTTTGTAAATCAACGTTTTCATCAAATAACTAATTTATTTAATTCTGTATTAACTAGTTTATTTCCAACATTCAACCAATATAAAAGATAGTCATTTGAAAATAGCTAAATTATACTACAAAAGCTATCTTTTCGAGCAACCCTATAGATTAAAAGTTAAGGTAAAATCTAGGAAATTTGATGAGATTGATCGTATAAATTACCTTGATAACCGCTTTGTGTTACATGCTTTACAAAATATAATGCAAATGGGTATATCATATAGCATGACATTATTATAATTTATAAGACTATCATTTTCTATTTGATTTAATTATGTTTAATATAAAAAAACCGCCCGAAGACGGCTGAAGAATAAACGTTTATTTGTAAATTGACTGATATAAATGGTGTCCATTAAAAATGATGAATGTACCTTGTAGGATTTTATCCTACGAGCAGACGGTTGTGAGTCGTCTGCTCTAACTTGTTCCCAAACTTTACCGATTAGGGCTTCGTTGTTCCATAGTATTTATTTTTTCACGTATTTTTTGCGCTTTTTGCGAGTATTCTTCACGTATTTTTATATGCTCATCTTTTCGCTTAATAAGACTTTTTAGGTACTCTGATCTTGGTTCAATATCGCCATCAATTACTGTCCAAGCAAAATGGATATTCCAAGTTTCTTTTTTATAAATTCTTAATGCATAAAGCTCTTTATCTTTCAATTCTTGTAGCGTATATTTCTTTGCTTTTCCCATGTTAAATCCCCTCCCTTTAAAAAATACTATATACTTACATTTATAGCTGATAGAATTATTTTTTCGATAAAGCCAAAAAAATATTTTATCTTAATAAAGAAGTGCGAAAAATTATAGGAATCAAATTGATTTGCAGCGAAACAAAAAAATAATTAATTAATTTCGCTAATTCTTTTAAGTATTTTACGATTGTTCGAGCCATTAGTATACTTAGTTTGTAGAAATAGTCTATACTGTTTAACTAATTTAAAATTAAAAAGTTGCAATTACGAAGATGAAAAAATTGTACTTGTAATGTGTATCAAAAATACCTACTCTATCTTTCAGTTTATTTTTTTTTATAAACTTGTTTTTCTCGATAATTTTGAAGACTACATAATTGGCTCGGTTCTATTCAAAGAATGATTAGTTTACTAATAAAACTAGAGTCAATTATCAAGGTTTCGTTAATTGCTTCTTTTTTGACATTCAATATTTATATGTCTTGTACGCTTGTTCCTTCTAGTAGAATAAAGAATATGTACTGCCTCACACCATAGCAAGGAGCTATTTTTATCGTTGTGGAATTTCAAATGCTACCCGTCTGCATATTTTATAGCCAGTGAAGTAGTATGTGCGCATGGGCTTTTTTTTCATTCAATTTCATTTTCATTGGCATTCCTGCCATTTTTTGCAAATCTCCGTGTAAAAAGGGGAAATTATGTTCCTATAAGTTCAAAGATATTCCTTTTTACGAATTGTTCTTTTCTTTATGACAAAGTCATTTTTAGTTTCTTCTCTTAACAATGAGAAATTTTTTTCCATCCATTCTTCCGACTATTTTGAATATATGATTAAAAATCAATTTAATGATTTAATAAATTTAAATTACTATTCACACATTCTATTAAAAATTCTTATTATCAATCATGAAAATCCTAATTTATTAAGGACTAAGCAGTATTTTAGCATGAATAAAAAAATTAGTTTATAATTAGAATATATTAAAGAAAGTGAGGAGAAATAACAATGAAAACTTTAGATACTATTGCATTAGCATTATTAATTGTCGGCGGATTAAATTGGTTGTTGGTTGGGTTATTTGAATATGATTTAGTAGCAGCTATCGCGGGCGGTTCTACAACTATTCTAGCAAAAGCCATTTATATTATTGTAGGAATTTGTGCTATTTATTGCTTAAAATTCTTTCCGTTAATTACAAATAGAGTAGAACGATAATCTCTTTAAAAAAGAGTAAATATAAAAGAAATAATTTTGCTTTGAAAAGCAGCTTAAACAGGAATGTTTATTGCTACGAATAAGGCGAGATTTACAAAAATTGTTTGTCAATTTTTTGTAAATCTCGCCTTATTTTTAAGAAGCTGTTTCTTATTTTAACTAATCTCACTTTTATTTGCCATTTTCCATTTGTTTTTCTTTTTAATACGAAAAACTAAGTTAAACTTTTCTTAATAACTTTCACTGCCTTATTTTCTGATACTTTTAATAGATATATCAACAAAGAAAACTTTTACAATTACATGTATTACTCCTTTTATTACAAAAAACATAGTTTTGTTACAAAGTGTCATAAAGCTTT
>NZ_JXLB01000002.1 GCF_001886195.1 Enterococcus ratti
TTTTTATTGCTTTTTTTAAGATTATATTTTATAATCTAAGTGAATTGAATATGCGCCCATAGCTCAACTGGATAGAGTGTTTGACTACGGATCAAAAGGTTAGGGGTTCGACTCCTCTTGGGCGCGTTATGTTAGCGGGAAGTAGCTCAGCTTGGTAGAGCACTTGGTTTGGGACCAAGGGGTCGCAGGTTCGAATCCTGTCTTCCCGATAGTTAATAGCTTAATTAGGGGCCTTAGCTCAGCTGGGAGAGCGCCTGCTTTGCACGCAGGAGGTCAGCGGTTCGATCCCGCTAGGCTCCATTTCATTTAAATAATGAATATTTTTCGCGGTGTAGCTCAGCTGGCTAGAGCGTCCGGTTCATACCCGGGAGGTCGGGGGTTCGATCCCCTTCGCCGCGATTTTTAAGAGCCTGGACCTTTAGCTCAGTTGGTTAGAGCAGACGGCTCATAACCGTCCGGTCGTAGGTNATACGGAATCGTGTATTCCGTATTTTTTTATATTTTTAAATGATTTCTAATGTTTTAAAAGAGGAAAGTCTTTCTTCTTTCTTTCTGAAATTAAATTAGTTATAATTAAGGTCAATATTAGTCAAAGGAATGAGTAAGATGGCACATCAAAATACCTCGGATTTAATTGAATCTTATATAAAAAATATTTTAGAAAATAATGAAATGATTGAGATTCGAAGGATTGAAATGGCAGACCTCTTTAATTGCGTTCCTTCTCAAATTAATTATGTGATTAATACACGCTTTACCATTCAACGTGGTTATTTAGTAGAAAGTAAACGTGGTGGCGGTGGCTATATACGTATTGCCAAAGTAAGAATTTCTGATAAGAGGCATATGCTGGAGCAGGTTAACCAATTATTTGATGAAACAATTAGTGAAAAAAATGCGTTTGCCATCATCCAAAAATTATATGAAGATCAAATAATTACTAAAAAAGAAGGTAATTTAATGTTAAGTGCAATTGCTAAAACAACACTTAACGTGAATGGATTCGAAGATTGTGTTCGTGCTCGGATACTCCGAGCATTTCTAGAACGATTAAGCTATGAAGATGGGAAGTGAATATAAATGGAAGAACTCTTTACACAAAAAGCACAATTAGTATTAGAAATTGCACAAGATGAAGCAAAAAAATTTAAACATCAATCTGTTAATTCAGAACATATCTTGCTGGCACTAGTCATTGAACCTAATAGCATTGCTGGGAAAGTATTGCGTGAAGCTGGATTAAATGAAACGGATATTTATGAAGAAATTGAACATCTAATTAACTATGGAACGATGGCTTCTTATCCTAAAGGAGCATTTCTTCCCTATTCTCCACGTATGAAGCAAATTTTTGCATTGGCCAATAGTGAAGTAAGAAAAATGAGCGGGCAAAAAGTTGGAACTGAACATATTTTGTTGAGTCTGCTAAAAGATGAAAGTATTATGGCTACTCGTATAATGATCAATTTAGGAGTTAGCCTTACGAAACTTCGTCAATCGTTAAAGCAAAAAATGGGATTAAAAAGCGATAGTCGGAATAATGGTCCTAGACGTAGAACTTCCCAAAAAAAAAGACAATTAGTCAAAGGGACCCCTACTCTGGATTCCTTAGCAAGGGATTTGACTAAGTTAGCTAAAGAAGGAAAATTAGACCCAGTAGTGGGGCGTTCTAGAGAAGTGAAACGTTTAATTCAAATTCTTAGCCGTCGAACAAAAAATAATCCTGTTTTAGTTGGTGAACCGGGAGTGGGTAAGACAGCCATTGCTGAAGGTTTGGCTCAAAAGATTGTTTTGGGAGAAGTACCTGAAGAAATGAAAGAAAAACGGTTGATGATGCTGGATATGGGTTCATTAGTAGCGGGGACAAAATATCGTGGTGAGTTCGAAGATCGTATGAAAAAAATCATTGATGAAATATATAATGATGGGCAAGTCATCTTGTTTATTGATGAATTACACACTCTGATTGGTGCAGGAGGAGCAGAAGGAGCAATTGATGCGTCGAATATTTTAAAACCTGCTTTAGCGCGTGGTGAATTACAAACAATTGGTGCAACTACATTAGACGAATACCAAAAATATATTGAAAAGGATTCAGCCCTTGAACGGCGTTTTGCTCGTATTCAAGTGGACGAACCTACTCCAGAAGAAGCGGAGGAAATTTTACGTGGTCTTCGTTCACGATATGAAGAACACCATGGTGTGGAAATTACTGATGAAGCATTGCGTGCTGCTGTAAATCTTTCTGTACGTTATATTACTGCTCGACAATTACCTGATAAAGCCATTGATTTGATTGATGAGTCCGCCGCTAAGGTGCGTTTAGATCAAACAGATGATCCATCTGAATCTGCAATGGTAAAAGTAAAAATTGAGCAGTTAATAAATGAAAAAGAAACAGCGATTCAAACGCAAAATTTTGAAATTGCGGCTCAATTAAGAAGACAAGAAAAAGAGTTGCACCAAAAGTTAGTGAAACTCTTGATGATAGAAGAAAAACATGTGAAGGGTTACGCTGATCGTGTTACAGAAGAAGATGTAGCAGTTGTAGTTTCTGAATGGACGGGTGTACCGTTACAACAATTAGAGAAAAAAGAAAGTCAACGTTTATTAGAACTGGAAGCCTTGTTGCATGAACGGGTTGTTGGACAAGATGAAGCTGTAAAAGCTGTGTCTCGAGCGATTCGTCGGGCACGTAGTGGATTAAAAGATCCAGATCGTCCAATTGGTTCTTTTATGTTTTTAGGTCCTACGGGAGTCGGAAAAACAGAACTTGCAAAAGCTTTATCTGAAGTTATGTTTGGTGAGGAAGATTCCTTGATTCGTGTTGATATGTCTGAGTTTATGGAAAAATATAGTACCAGTCGTTTGATTGGTTCTCCTCCGGGTTATGTGGGCTATGAGGAAGGGGGACAGTTGACGGAAAAGATTCGTCAAAAACCTTATTCTGTTATCTTATTAGATGAAGTGGAAAAAGCGCATCCAGATGTATTTAATTTGTTGTTGCAAGTGTTAGATGATGGTCATTTGACAGATTCTAAAGGTCGAAAAGTCGATTTTCGAAATACAATTATGATTATGACTTCAAACATTGGTGCTACCCAAATAAGAGAAGAAAAAAATGTTGGATTTAATGTTCAAGATATTACAAAAGATCATAAAGCCATGCAAAAACGTATTTTAGAAGAATTGAAAAAAACTTTCCGTCCTGAATTTTTAAATCGAATTGATGAAACAGTTGTCTTCCACTCATTGAGCAAGGATGAGATTCATTCTATTGTTCAAATTATGAGCCGGGCGATTGTGAAACGATTAAAAGAACAAGATATTCAAGTAAAAATTACATCGGCTGCGGTGGATGTAATTGGTAAAGCGGGTTTTGATCCTGAATACGGTGCACGCCCTATTCGAAGAACTTTACAAAAAGAAATCGAAGATCGCTTAAGTGAAGCATTGCTAGAAGGAGAAATTCAGTTAGGTGATCAAGTGACAATTGGAGCTTCGAAAGGGAAAATTACTTTGAATGTGCGTTTACCTAAGAAGATAAAGTCGCAACTGGTAAATGAAAAATAAGTGAGAGAGTTTTGATGAACATAGCTGAAAGAATCAATTCTGAAGGTTGTGGAATGAAGTGTTCCCTAAAAATTAGAGGTTTTATCTAATTTTTTAGGGAATACTTCAGAAGAAACTCGCTCACTTTTTTGTTTTTGTTAAAATTATTTGTTGTGAAAAAATTTCAACAATTAACAACTGGAAGAAGTATTGGCAACATTTTTAAGCTATGCTACTATTATGGAGTTGTAGGAGGAGGAAATGATGATCGAAATCATAACTACGGTAGAATCTTTTGAACAAGCTAAAGCATTACTTGAAGCGGGAACAGACACGTTATATTTTGGTGAAGAATTATTCGGTTTGCGATTGCCTGCTTCATTTACTAGAAATGAACAACGCCGATTAGTAGAATTGGCGCATGCTTATGGTAAGAAAGTAAATATTGCGATGAATGGTATTATTCATCCAGAAAAAATGAAAAAAGTTTCGGAATATCTCCAATTTCTTAAAGAAATCAAAGCGGATAAGATCACGGTTGGAGATACGGGTATTATCTATATAATGAAAAAACATCCCAAATGGCGTCTTCCTTATGTTTTTGATGCAGAAACTTTGGTTACTAGTGCACGGCAGATTAATTTTTGGGCAAAAAAAGGTGCTGATAGTGCTGTGTTGGCTAGAGAAGTTCCTTTTGAAGAGATGAAAGCGATGGAGGAAAAGCTACAGATTCCTGTAGAGGTTCTTGTATATGGTGCCACTTGTATTCATCAATCGAAACGACCATTGCTTCAAAATTATTATAATTTTACAAAGCAGGAAGGACGAACAGATCGTGACAGAGGCTTGTTTATTTCAGAACCTAAAAAAGAAGATACACATTATTCTATTTATGAAGATAGCCATGGTACGCATATTTTTGCAAGCAATGATATTAATCTCTCAAAAGAGCTAGGCTTGTTATATCAACATCATTTTTGTACGTGGAAATTAGATGGCTTGTTTACTCCTGGAGAAAATTTTGTCTATATTACAAAAGAATTTGTTAAAGCAAAAAATCATATTTTAACAGGTAGTTGGAACGAAGAATATGCACAAATTCTTTGCAAGAAAATTAGTGAATTACATCCAAAAAATCGAGAGTTAGATACTGGCTTCTTCTATATGGATCCTGAAGCCATTAAGTAAGGAGAATGGGGAAAGAAAAATGACAAAAAATCGTAACTTAAAACGCCCGGAAATTTTAGCTCCGGCAGGAACCCTTGAAAAACTAAAAACAGCTATTCATTACGGGGCAGATGCAGTTTATATTGGTGGAAATGCTTATGGTTTAAGAAGTCGTGCGGGTAATTTTACTTATGAAGAAATGGCTGAAGGTGTTGCTTTTGCTAAGCGATATAATGCCAAAGTTTATGTAGCTGCTAATATGGTGACGCATGAAGGAAATGAAGAAGGCGCAGGTGAATTTTTCAGACGATTACGCGATGTAGGGATTTCAGCGGTTATTGTTTCAGACCCAGCGCTAATTGAAATTTGTGCTGCACAAGCGCCGGGATTGCCAATCCATTTATCTACGCAGGCTTCTGCAACGAACGTTGAAACGCTTGAATTTTGGAAAGAAGAAGGGCTAGAACGCGTGGTGTTGGCACGCGAAGTTTCAATGGAAGAAGTAGCGGAAATTCGAAAAAATACGGACATTGAAATTGAAGCTTTTATTCATGGAGCAATGTGTATTTCCTATTCTGGGCGTTGCACATTATCTAATCACATGTCCATGCGAGATGCTAATCGTGGCGGCTGTTCACAATCTTGTCGTTGGAAATATAGTTTATTTGATATGCCTTTTGGTCAAGAAAGAAATCGTTTGACAGATAATGGAGAGATTGAAGAAGAATTTTCAATGAGTGCAGTTGACATGTCAATGATTGAACATATTCCAGAATTAATTGAAAACGGAGTAGACAGTTTTAAGATTGAAGGAAGAATGAAGTCGATTCACTATGTGTCTACTGTCTCTAATGTTTATAAAGCTGCGGTGGATAGCTACATGGAAGATCCCGAAAATTATACATGCAAGCAGGAGTGGATTGATGAATTGTGGAAGGTTGCGCAAAGAGAACTTGCCACAGGATTTTATTACAACACGCCGAGTGAAAATGAACAATTATTTGGTGAACGCCGTAAAATACCAGTTTATAAGTTTGTTGGGGAAGTGCTGTCTTATAATGAAGAAACGAAGATGGCAACGATTCGCCAACGTAATTTATTTTCTTTAGGTGATGAAGTTGAATTTTATGGTCCTGGCTTTACTCATTTTAATCAAACAGTTGATGTGATGTATAATGAGGAAGACGAGGTAATTGATCGAGCACCAAATCCAATGATGATTTTGACTATGCCGGTAGTGCAGCCAGTAAAACCGGGAGACATGATTCGCAAGAAAAAGTAAGCTCACTTTTTGAGAAGAAAAGCTTAAGCATGAAAGCAATTGTTTTTATTTAAACATGTTAAACTTATTTTTTGTAAAGATAAAAAGAAATAGTGAAATAAATTGCTCTACTATTTCTTAAAAGACTGATTTTCAGTAAAAGGAGAAACAGCTAAATGCTCTTTTTAAATTGGGAGGTAGCACATGAAAATTTATGATTATATAGTTATAGGCGGTGGTTCTGGAGGAATTGCTTCAGCCAATCGAGCTGGAATGTATGGTGCTAAGGTCTTGTTGATTGAAAGAAGTGAGCTTGGCGGTACGTGTGTCAATGTCGGTTGTGTACCGAAAAAAGTAATGTGGCAAGCAAGTACTATGTTAGAAGCAATTGAGCGTGATGCTTCAAGTTATGGGATTCAAACAAAACTGGAAAAAGTCAATTTCAAAAAATTGGTTGAAAAGCGAGAAAAATATATTGAATTTTTACACGAAGCTTATCAACAAGGGCTAGAAAATAATCATGTGGATGTTATTAAAGGTTATGCAAAATTTATTGATAGCCAAACAGTTGAGGTAAATGGTGAAACTTATAGTGCGACAAAAATTTTAATTGCTGTTGGTGGTAGGCCTAGCAAAATGACTATTCCTGGCGGCGAATATGCCATAGATTCGAATGGTTTTTTTGCGCTTAAGAAATTACCAGCAAGTGCCATTGTTTTAGGAGCGGGTTATATTGCAGCAGAGTTATCTGGCGTGTTTCATGGATTAGGTAGTGAAGTAATGTGGGCTTATCGAAAAGAACGACCTTTACGTGCCTTTGATAAAATGCTGTCTGATAATTTGATTGAAATGTACCAAGAAGCAGGAATTAAAACATATGCACAATTTACAGCAAAAGAAATTATCAAGAATGAAAAAGAATACACGGTCGTTTTTGAAAATGGTAAACGACTGTCTAGCGAGTGTGTTTTATTTGCTGGTGGACGGATACCAAATACTGAAAAATTAGGGTTAGAAAATACCCAAGTGCAATTGGATGAAAAAGGCTTTATCAAAGTCGATAAATACCAAAATACAACAGATTCTCATATTTTTGCTGTGGGAGATGTAATTGGTAAAATTGATTTGACTCCAGTAGCGATTGCAGCAGGTAGACGCTTATCTGAACGTTTATTCAATCAGAAAGAGAATTCTTATTTAGATTATCATTTCGTACCTACTGTTGTTTTCACGCATCCACCGATTGCAACGATTGGGATGACGGAAGAAGAAGCATTAAAAGTTTATGGCAGTGAACAAGTCAAGGTTTATCGTTCTCGTTTTACACCCATGTATTTTGCTTTGAATGATTTCCGTCAAAAATGTGAAATGAAATTGATTTGTGTTGGTGAAGAGGAAAAAATTATTGGCTTACATGCGATTGGTGTGGGAGTAGATGAAATGTTGCAAGGATTTGCTGTTGCGATCAAGATGGGAGCGACAAAAGCAGACTTTGATCAGACGGTTGCTATTCATCCAACAGCAGCAGAAGAATTTGTGACAATGCGATAAAAAAGGAGTCGCTCGATTTTGCAGCGTCTTCCAAAGTTAGACTAAAAAATCTAATTTTGGAGGGCGGTATAATTTTAGAGCGACTCTTTTTTATTCGGTAAATTGAGTTTTTTATAGAAAGAAGCGATTTTCATTCTTTTATGTATAGATAGTTTCTTTCAAATTATTCCAAAAAGAAGAAGTAGGTATTTTAGATATCTTTATCATTTTTGTTTTCGTTTTTGTTTTGTTTAGTTCAATATCGGTTAAAATCAAATCATATCGATTGATTTGATTATAATCTACTGAAAAGATATTTTCTTGATATACGTCAATCTTATGTAAAGCAGGCATTTTTTTTAATAATAGTTGTTTATAAAAGGTTAAAATACGTTCTTCCTGATAAGAAATAATCAAAATAGATAAATGTTTTTTGTATGGAAAAAGAGTAGTTAATAGTTTTGATGATAAGGTAATTAATTCTAAAAATAATTCTTCATACAACAATGGATTTTTTTTGATTATAGTTAAATCTGCTTGCTCAATTGATTTTTCATAAGCTGTAAGTAGTTGGGGAGATTCTTTAATTAAAGTTTCAGATAAAATACCCATATATGTAGTTTTAAATGATTGCAATCGTTTGTTAAAATGAACAAAATCATTTAGCCGTTGAAGGTCTTCAGGAGAAAGAGAAATATCAATATCCATGTAAGCGTAGAAGTTACGTACAAGTTCATGTAGTTTCAATAATTCTTTTAATTTGTGATTTGGCGAATCAAAAAAATATAAATAGGTACATGAATTTAATAGATTATGAATATTTGTTTTTGTAATACTAAAATTATATTTTTTTTCAATAATGGAACAAAGAACAGTACTTTTTTTTAATAAGTCAAAAAAGATCAATTCACTATTTGTTTCTTCAATGGGAGAAGAATCAATCAAATGAGCTTGTCCAATTCGAATAACAGAAGTGTAAAAGTAATAACTATTTAAAATTAGCTTATATGTATTTATGGAGGCAAATGTCTGATTTTTTTTATGATAACGTTGCAATAAATCAACAATATAATCAAAATGTGGTAATTGTTGTGGATTATATATTTCACGAAACATACTACAAAAAAAGTGACGAATAAAACTCTCGTCGCCCACAATTTTTAATCGAGAAGCAATTTTTATAGATAAGGGCCATTTTTTTTGGGAGAAATATTCATTGATTTTTAAAACGATACGCCGAATACTTGTTTCACTTAAATATAGTTTTTCAGCAATTTTTGATAGAATCGGTTCTTCTGTAAAAATCATTTTTAAGATTTGAACATTTGTTGAATGATTCAAGATTTGTTTAATCAAATCTTCTAGATTTATATCATTTGGCAGTTCTAATGTTGTAATTTGATATTGGTCGATTTTAATGGTTGCAGGTGAATATGTATGATTAAAAAATACAATGTCACTTAATAGTGTTTTTTTTGTTATATCTAATTGTTTTGCTAAGGAATCACAATTCATAGGTTTCATCCCTAAAAGTAATGCTAGCCTTACCTGTCGCTCAGAAGTTTTTTCAAGTATATTAAGTTCTTTCATTGTTTTTTTAGGATTTCAAATTCTTAGAAATCTCCTCTTCCCACCTTTCTATGATGTTATACATATTATTTTATCATATTTTTTTTAGATATAATTGTTTTTTATTGTTTTTATATAAATATTTTTTCATAAACAAATATAATTTTCGTTATTTATATTTGTTATTTTAACAAGATGCTAGATTATTTTTTATAAAAACAAAATTATATCATAAGATAAAAAGTTATTTAGAACTTTATTTTACTATAACAGAAAAAAAGATACGGAGAAATAAAAGAATTGACTGTACGATACACTTACGTATTTAAAGAAAGGGGATAATTAATAATGGGGTTACTTGAAAAGCAATTAGAAAGACAATTTACTTTGCTTTATTTATTAAATACAGAATCCTCCAATGTTAATGAACTAGCAAAAAAACTAAATATTACCGATAAGACACTTGTTGCGGATATTGAGCATTTTAACGATTCTTGTTTTCCAGTTCACATCGGTATTAACCACTACAAAGAAGTCATATTATCTATGCCTAAAAATATAAATTTAGATGATATTTTTATAAAACTCCTTAATAATTCTATTAATGTCAAAATATTAAAATACATCATTATCTCAGAACCTACGTTGACTGAGATATCTAATTCGTTGTTTTTAAGTAAAACAAGTATTCGCAGGATCGTAACAAAAATCAATACATATTTTTTTAATAAGAACATAGATATTCAGATTGATTTACAAACAAGATTGATGATCGTGGGAAATGAAACTGAGATTAGGCGATTGTTTGCTAGTATGTTTAAAGAAATGTATCAAGTAAAAGGTTTTGCTTATTTTGATACCATTTATCAATTGCTGCGTAGGTGCCTGAAAACACATAATAAAACAGCGAGTACTCCTAAGATTATTTATTCAGTGTATTACATTTTTATCTCTATTATTCGTATAGGAAATAATCATTTTGTACCTGAAGTTGAATTAATAAATAAGGAAACTGTAGTCAACACTATTTTATCAGTGATTCAAGATGATACTGTTTTTACCACGTTGATGAATCAAAAATACAAGTTTCATGTAAATAAAAATAACGTAGCGAATATTTTGAGTTCTTATTTCGGCTTGTTATTTGCTGAAGGTGAGGATAGTTATGAATTAATACCGGCAAAGATAGAAAAATTTCTTACACATTTTTATTATTTGTTAAATATTGATATGACTATTAGTAAAAGAACAGTTGACTATTTTTTTGAATATATCAATTTTTATAAAGAATTAATGATTTTTAAAGTTAGTTATGCGGATATTTTTTATAAAAAGATGATGCAAAGTAATCCGAATGTTTGGCAAGCCTATCATCATGCTTTGAAGGTCTCGGAACTTAATTTTATTGAGAAAAGTGAACTATTACATAAAGATTTATTATTGGAATTACTGATTTCTTCTAGTCAACTACTTCGCATGATTGAGCCAAAAGTTAAAGAAAAATCTATTTTAGTGCTAAGTTCACAAGAAATGGGCGTTTCTTTATTGTACAAAAATATCATCTTAAACAAATATCCTTTTTTTAAAAATATTGATATCTACGAAAAAGATGTTTTTGCCATTGATTATCGATTAGTGAATCAATACGATTTGATTTTAACAGATGTTTCTTTAAATTTTGAGCGTATTACTTCTGATGTTTTAAAAATTTCTAAAGTGCCTACTCCGATTTTCTGGTCGAAGTTTGAAGCGTGTTTGTATTCTTCCTAAATCTTTTCACTTACGGTTTCCACATTTTTAATAATTTTGAAAAAATAGGCGTTAATTTAAGAATGACGTCGGGTATGATTAAAATAAAAAATAGTTAATAAGGAGGAATTGATAATGTCAGCTGAAGATTGTTATACGTTATGTTTATTAGGGAAGGGACTTAAATTTCTGTTTAAAGCAGCCTGGTTTCTTATTGCTACGCCTTTTCGTGCAGGAAAATGGATTTATAATAAATGTACTGAGAAGGTAGATACTCGCAATGAGACTGCATATTTTTGTGATCGATCATCGATAGCAGATGATCGTTCAAATGATCGATCATTTGAACAGCAAGTAAGCAAGGCGCGGCAAACAAGCCTGTCTAAAAATGCAGAACAACTAAAGAGTATCAAACCAATGGAATTATCTAGAATGAGTGTATAAGGTAGGAAGAAGTTCTAAGTTGTTCCAGATTTTAATTAAAGAGGGGATAATTATGCCAAGAAATGGTGGAAGTACAGGAGAGACTACACAAACTAATTTTGTTAATCGTTCGTCGTTAGATAATGAATATATCGAAGTCATTGCGCGAAATTTGCCTGAAAAGAACAGAAAAGAAGTATATAGTGTGGTTGAAAGTGAATATGATCAGGCAAAAGCTGAACCTGCTGCTGTTATAGAAGCTTTTAACGAACACAAGAATTCGAGACTTAAAGGGTTAGAGCTAGGTTTTCAAAATGCTCTATTGGAGATTGAACGTGAAGAACTGAGGATAAAAATCAGACAAATAGATCCTAAAAATCCTATTTCTTCTGAAGAAGCAGAAAAAGCTTTGAAGGAGATAGCCCCAAAAAAACAAGCAACTATTGCGTCATTTGAAGCACAGCGAGCAGAAATAATAGCATTTCCTGAAGAAAAGGCAATTGGTTCAAGAGAAAATGGAGTGATTAATTATCTTGCTGGTATAACACGAGTAGAGTTTAAACGACAAATGGGTGGAGTAAAAGAAAAAAATAAAAAATTAAATGAAGAAGCCAACAAATTAAAACAACAACTGACTCACTTAAAAAAGCATAAAGTACTAGAAAAAGAGTTAGAGAAGATAGAAAAAATAGAAAATATCAATCAAAAATTTTTGTCACCTGAAGAGATAAATGCAATAAACGAACAAGTTACCATCAGAAGAGTTCATGCTGCGGATGAACAGTTAGTTAAACGGACAGAATCTTTATCCGGTTATAAGATAAATGAAACGGATGATAAAGCAACAAAGTTCAAGAAATATATGGCTGTTGTATCAGACAAATTAAAGATTCAAGAAGAACTGGAGTCCAACGAAAAATTAATTGAGGCAATAGACAAAAAAACGAATGAATCAGCAATTGGCGCAGTAGATAAAAAAACGAATGAACCAGTAATTGGTTCAGTAGACAAAATGAAAATTCAAGAAGAAAAAGTAGTAAGTGAAAAAGTAAATAAAGAGATACCTCTGATGGATAACCCTATTTCAAAATCTAATTCACAAGAACCTGTGGTAGCGGAAAATGGAAAAAATAAGCTGTTTGATCAATCAGGTGATGATTTACGAACGAGCTTTAAAATTCCTAGAGCTCGTTTGGTTCCACAATTTAAATTAAGAGAAGAAAATCTGGAATTTAAAAGTCCGATTCAAACACAAAGCATTCACAAAGAATCTGCCGCGTCATTTGTGCAAAGTGACGGACTGGATGGAATAGGAAAAGAAAACAATGGCATGCCTCAAAAAGAAGTAAAAGGAATGTCTGTTGAAACTTTAGATGAGTCGATTTCTTCTAAAAAAGCAAAATCATGGGAAGAGTTAAGTAAACATAATTTAGAAGCTAAAGTAGCCTTGTTAGAACAGCGTGTTCGAATTCAGACAGAATTATTAAAGGTAGGACCGCTTCGTAATTTTTTACTTGATCCAACAATGAAGAAAAATGAAAAAAAAGGTCGACTGGCTGAAATAAAAAAAGAATTAGCTGAAAATACGCAGTTATTGGCTGAGACAAAAGCAATACTTCAAGATAAGGGAAAATTAGCAGAGTATGTAGAAAAAACGAAACCAAAAGATAAACATGAAATAATTAAAGAAGGAGACAACCTCGAACGGCAGACAGCTGAGATTGAAGGAAAAGTAAGTGAATTGAAAGATATCAATTATAAAGATCTTAAAAATAAATGGTATCATATTTTTTCTCGTCCTTCGTTTTATGCTTTTTTAGGGAGACAAGCTTTATGGACGGTTCCATTATTTTTTATCAATGCTATTCCTGGCTATGTGTCAAGTGTAATGCCAGAAATCTCTTTTGCAGAAAAAGGTGCTCAGGTAATAAGTTCTGTGCAAGCGTTACTTGTTGGTAGTTATGTTGGTCAAAAACTCTTTTCTGCTATACCAAAAGTAGCACCGAGAGTAGCTGAAAGATTCTCTAGAGGGGCGAGAAAGAAGTTCCCGGCTGCCATGGAAAAGGTAGATAAAGGTTTAGCGCCAGTAAAATCTATTGGACAAAAAGTGAAACAGACGCAACAGAAGGTCAAAGGAAAAACAAATAATCCGCTTGTTAAAAAATCAAAACAAGTTCTTCGTATTGGTAATGGTGAGAAACTGACACCTGAGCAAAAAGCAATGCGGGCAAAAGGTCTTAACCATCGTACTGGTGAGAAATTGCCACTTGCTACGCGAGCAAAAAATACTTCTGTTGATTTTATGAAAAGTGCTGGTAAACGTGTATGGAGAAATAAAGCGTCTTTAGCGTTAATGGTTGCGATGACGCTTGCTTTGACATTGGCTGGTGGGGGCTTTTTAGCTGCTGCATTCCCCGCTTTTGCTGGTACAGTGTTAGGGGCGTTTAGCTGCTGCCAGTGCATTTATTACTTGTAGTGCTGTTTTATTAACAGATAAACTACTTTTAAAACCCATTCAAAATAAACTTGCTGCTAGAGAAAATAGAAATCGTGATCAGGTAGTGATGGAAAGATTTACTCAAGATAAAGAAAAAAGTCAACACTACTCATTAGATGATAAATTTAAAGAACAGGTATCTTCGATTGCCAAACTTGATGTGCTAGAACAAGCAAAAAATCAAGAGCAAGTAAAAATACAAGAACCTGTAAAAGGTAAAGAGCAGTTAGTTAAAAAAGAAAATATCAAAGAAAATGTTAAACATGAGTCTAAAGTCGCGGAATTGCCTTCACCAATGGTTAACGAAAATACCATGATCAAAAATACTTCAGATCGTCAACCAAATGAACAGGCACCACAGCCATTAAAAAAATTGGTTCATTTTGCTTCCACGCAATCAAGAGAATCGATCAAAGCGAATCGTTCTGAACAGTTGAATGAACAGGTAAAAATGAATAAAAAACATAAAGAAAACAAAGAAAAAGCGAAGGTTGAAGTTAGCCTATAACAAAGAATGAAAAATTTAATTAAAAGAAAGGGTGATTCACAATTTGAAAAAATCTCAATACGCACTGTGGGCTCTCCATGTTATTGTGGTTAGTTCATTACTTTATATTGGTAATCGTACAGTTTTTTTATTTTTATCTCCCCAATATGAGGGTGTGTCGTTTTTAGAAAAAATAGCTTCAAGTTTCTTGCAAACAGTAGATGAAATTTCTAATTTTTCCTTTCAATTTTCTTTTGAAATGAAGCCATTGCTGGTGGGAGGCATTCTCGTACTCTTGTATGGTTTGTTTGTGTTGTATAGAACATTCAGTGAAAAGAAAATTCGACCAGGCGAGGAATATGGAAGTGCTAAGTGGGGGAAATATCATGATATTAAACCTTTTTTGGATAAGAAAAAAGATTTTAATATTTTATTAACAAAAACGGAAAGTTTATCTTTATCGGGAAGAATGAAGATCACTGGAAAAGATAATTTTAACCGAAATAAAAATGTTGTAGTTGTTGGAGGAGCGGGGAGTGGTAAGACACGTTTTTACGTAAAGCCTAATTTAATGCAAATGCATTCTTCCTATGTTGTCAGTGATTCGAAAGGATTATTACTGATGGAAACAGGAAAAATGTTTGAAGAAGCTGGGTATAAAATTAAAGTGTTTGATTTAATTAATCGACGAGATACTCACCACTACAATCCATTTAATTATATAAAAACAGAAGATGATATTTTAAAAATTGTTAATAACTTAATTAAAAATACTTCCAATCCGAATAAAAAAGGCGGCGATGATTTCTGGGAGAAAGCAGAAACTGCACTGTTGATGGCTATTTTTAGTTATTTGATTCAAGAAGTCGTTGAAGAAGATCGAACGTTAGGAAATGTGATTGAATTAGTTCGTTTAGCGGATATCGAAGAAGATGTGCCCGGCTTTGTTAGTCCATTAGATGTTTTATTTAATGAATTAGAAGAAAAAGATCCAACGAATTTTGCTGTTGCTCAATATAAAATTTTTAAATTATCAGGAGACAAAACGACAAAGAGTATCTTAGTTAGTTTAGGTGTAAGGTTGTCTCCGTTTGATATTCCAAGCATCAAAGATTTAGTATCAAAAGATACACTGGAGTTAGATACAGTTGGTGATGAAAAGACAATTTTGTATATCTTGTTGCCAGATACAGATACCAGTTTTAACTTTTTAGCTAGTATGATGTATCAACAGCTCTTTGATATGCTTGTTTACAAAGCTGATAATGTGTATAAAGGGCGATTGCCTTGTCATGTACGTTGTATTCTTGATGAATTTGCAAATATTGGACAAATTCCTGATTTTGAAAAAGTAATCTCAGTTATTCGAAGTAGAGAGATTTCAACAAATGTTATTTTACAAAATATCAGTCAGTTGAAAACTTTGTATAAAGATACTTGGGAAACAATCATTGGTACGAGTGACGTTTTCTTGTATTTAGGTGGGATGGAGCAAAGTACTCATGAATATATCTCCAAGCTTTTAGGAAAAGAAACGATTGAGCAAAGAAATATTAGTGTGACTAAAGGTGCAAATGGATCCTTTAATGAAAGCTTTCAAAAATTGGGGCGTAATTTAATGGATCCTGATGAAGTGGCTAGCTTAAAAGGCCAACAATGTATTTTAAAAATTCGCGGTGTGAATCCTTTTTTATCTGAAAAGTATGATATTGTTAAACATAAAAATTATAAAAAACTAGGGGATGTGACGGAGGAATATATGTATCAACGTAATTTATCCGCTTAAATCCTTCTTTGAAAAAATTCTTTTAGACAATCGTAGGTGTGTCTAAAAGAATTTTTTTTTAGAATTACTAAAAAGAATAACAAATATGAGTAATTGTCTTATGAATAGCCTGAAGTGTTCATAAAGGATGTTTCTCTTTAGAGCTAATTGAAACCTAACTTTATCAAGCTAGATAATCTTTTTTCAGCAGCTTATTTCTAAAATTTCTAAAGTTAGAAATAACTGATAAGATACACTTAAGAAAATCCCATATACTAATAAGTAGCAACAGAAATAATTAATCACTCAAAAAAGGAGAAATAAATAATGACAGATGCAAATTTATTAGAAAAGGTATTTGAATTGGTTTCAAACTTTACTTTAGTAGGAGGAGGTCTGTGGCTTATTTGGGGAACAGTTATTTTGGCTGGGGCTTTAAAAGATAAAAATGGTCCGCAATTACAACAAGGTATTTGGCAAATTGTAGGTGGCGGATTAATTTTAGTAGCTGCGGGGTGGTTTGGCACACAATTTGATTTTTCCTCGCTTTTGAAATAATGTTGAAAGTGGGCGTTTAATTTATGCATGGAGCAATTATGTACATCTTCAGGCAAATTTTGGTTTATTTGAATGGAGAAGATTTACAAGGTACCCTAGGACAGAACTTAAATACATACATGTATGATGCGTATGAATTAGTGATGAAATTGCAAAATTTAGTAGTAAGTCCTCTTGCTTTATCTATTTTAGCTATTTTTATTCTTTTGGAATTTCAAAAAATTTCATTGAAAGTAGAGGGAGCGGGAGGCGCTCCCATGTTGGGATTTGAGATGATTATTAAATCATTTATTAAATTTGCAATTTGTTACATAGTTATTTTAAAGATTCAAATGTTACTGGATGGGATCATTGTTATTAGTTCTAATTTGGCTTCTAAAGTACTGCAACTAGGAAGTGAAAGTAAGGTAAAAGATGTAACAGAACGTATTAGTCAAGCGGTGGGTGATTTAGAATTTTGGCAACAAATGACTGTTTTATTGGTTGTATGTGTTTTATTCTTAGTTGCTTTAGTTGTCCGAGTGTTGATACAAGTGACGATCTATCTACGTTTTTTAGAACTCTATATTTTTTGTGCAATGGCCCCAATTCCGATGGGGGCTTTACCAAGTCAAGAGTTTTCAACTATGACGAAGAGCTTTTTTAAAAATTTTGCCGCCACAGGCTTGCAGGCTACTTTTATAGCACTTGTTTTAATTATTTACCCAATATTATTTATGAAAATTATGGAAGATTTAGGTTCAAATATGTGGGGAATTATTTTAGGATTAACTGTTTATATGATTGCTTTACTGCTTTCTATCAACAAAACGAAAGGATGGGCAAAGACATTATTATCTGCATAATGAATTAAGGAGGAGTTATGGCAATAGAAGTTAAAGTACCGAAGGATATCAAAGAATATAAAGAAAAAGTTATTGCTGGTATGAACTTAAAACAATTGTTTTGTTTGTGCATTGCAGGAGGCGTGAATATCGCTATAGCACTTGTTTTTATTGCGTGGTTGAAAATACCAATGGAAATTACTAGTTGGCTGATGATTCTTGTGTCTATACCTATTGTATCTTTTGGTTGGTTTAAGCGTAATGGATTAACATTTGAGGTTTATATTAAACAATTTTTTAAATATCATCTTTCTACCGGAACTAGAAAAAAGAAACAAAAAATGAATGAAGTGTCAAAAACAGAAAATGAAAGTACAGATTTAGGCGGACAAGAGATATGATGAAATTTAAAGCAGCAAAAAAAATAAAGAATGAAGAGCCAAAAGTTAATAAGAAACAACGAAGACAGAAAAAAAATCCACAAGATGTGGATTTTTTAAGAGATACGTTTTCTTTTAAAACGATTTTTTCCGATGGAATTTGTCAAATTGACGATACTACTTATTCAGTGACGATTGAATTAAATGATATTAATTATCAGTTATCTTCAGAAGATCATCAAATTGAGATTTTTTCTCAGTATTGTGATTTTCTTAATTCATTGAGTAGTAGAACGCAGTTGCAATTGACAGTTTTTAAAAAGAAGCGACCGCTATCAGACTTACAAGCCGTTCTTTATTATCAGGAAAAAAATGACTTTTTAGATTATTATCGGGCTGAAATGAACGATGTCATCTCAAGAAAATTAGACGAAGAAAAAAATGGTTATAAAAAGACAATTTTATTTACATTTGTTCAACAACATCAAACAGTAGAATTTGCGAAAAAAGAATTAGAAATGGTAATTGATCGCTTTACTATGTTTGCGAGTCGATTGGGTAGTCAAGCAAGGCGGATTGAGAAAAAAGAAATGCTGTCGATTCTTTCAGAGATTTTATTGACAAAATCTGAGAAGGTAGAACCAGAATTAGAAGATATTTTACCTGATGTGATTGAATTGAAACAAAACAAGAATTATTTAAAAATGGATGATCATTATGCCAAAACGGTTTACTTGCAAGAATATCCAGCTGAGCTGTCTGATACTTTTCTCTATGAATTATTAGAAATTCCTAGAGAAGTGGTAGTTACCTTACATATGAAGCCGCTTGATCAGGATGAGGCTTTTGATTTAGTAAAAACAAAACTAGCTTTTATGGAACAACAAAAAGTAGATGAACAAAAGAAAGCTTTACAAAATGGCTATGATTTTGAGATGCTTTCGTATGATTTAACTTATTCCTTGACAGAAGCAAAGGAATTAGTTGACGATTTACAAAATAAAGGTCAAAAACTTTTTTCTATGACAGGAAGTATTTACTTTCATGCGGAAACAGTTGAAAAATTGGCAGAAGTACAAGGGGAAATTTCTTCGATTGGACGTCAATTTGGCTTTAAAATTATTGAGTTAGAATTTATGCAAGAAGAAGGACTAAATGTCACTTTGCCTTTAGGAATAAATACCTTACCTCTTGACCGCACCTTATCAACGGCAAGTACAGCTATTTTCATCCCTTTTACCATATCAGATTTGATCCAAGAAAATGGAAAATATTATGGCGTAAATGCTATTTCAAAAAATATTTTATCTTTAGATCGAAAACTGTTAAAAGCACCCAATGGCTTTGTATTGGGGACTCCTGGTTCAGGGAAAAGTTTTTCGGTTAAACGAGAAATTGTAAATGTTTTGTTGCGTGATGCAGAAGATGAAGTGATAATCATTGACCCAGAACGTGAATATTCAGTCATTGGCAAAAACTTTAACGGAGAGATTATTAGAATTTCAAGTGATTCCTCCACGACCATTAATCCAATGGATATCAATGAAAACTATGGGGATGATACTGATCCAGTTGTATTGAAATCTGAATTTTTGATTTCATTATTTGATTTGATTATTGGAGGGGCATTAGGCTTAAGTTCGACTCAGAAAACTTTAATTGATCGCGTTTGTCGTAGAACTTACGAAACTGTAGGAAACAAGATGCCGACTTTTGTAGACTTTTATCAAATTTTAAAAGAACAAGAAGAAGAAGAAGCAAAACAATTAGTAATGGATTTAGAAATCTATATTGAAGGAAGTTTATCTGTTTTCTCTTCTGAGACAAACGTTGATATTACTAAACGTTTAGTTATCTATGACATCAAAGATTTAGGAAAACAGCTTAAAACAATGGGGATGTTAATTGTTTTGGACCAAGTTTGGAATCGAATTACGACTAATAGGGAAAGAGGCGTACGAACGTGGCTGTATATTGATGAAATGCAATTGCTATTTACCAATGAATATTCAGAAAATTATTTCTTTGAATTATGGAGCCGTGCCAGAAAATGGGGAGCAATTCCTACAGGGATTACGCAGAACGTTGAAACGTTGTTGTTGTCTGATTTAGCACGTCGAATGCTTTCAAATAGTGATTTTGTCATGATGCTCAATCAAGCAAAATCTGACCGCTCCCAATTAGTCCGTTTATTTGATATTTCAGAAGAACAGGAAAAATTCGTTGTTAATTCTCCAGAAGGTTACGGATTAATGGTATTTGGCGATACTACCTTGCCTTTTTATGATCATTTTCCAAAAGATACGAAGTTATATAAGATGATGTCGACAAAACCTGGGGAAGATTAGCACGAAAATGCAATCAGAAAGGATGCGTCGCAATGTCTGATTTGAATGATCAAGAGCAAGAAAAGAATAGTAAAATACAAGGTAGTAATGTTGTGACGGCGTCTGAAAAAGTAGCAAACGTCCTTTCAAAGAGTCAAGAAAGGAAAGCTTCTCAAAAAGTGAAGGTCGTCAGCACAAAAAGTGAAAAGTTCAAAAGAAAAATTACAATTAAAAGAGAAAAAAATACGCTAGCACGGTCTTAAAAAATGCGTTTTAAACGGGCAATTAAAGCGAAACAGCAGCGAAAAAAGGTTATTCTTAAAGGAAAAGCTGCTAATGATCATCAGCCTGTTAATGAACAAAAAGCAAGTCAGAGAAGGTTTCGGCGTCTTTCAAGAAACAAGCAAAACAAAGAAAAAAGAGTAAATCAGCAAGAGCAGCTAATAAAAAGCAGTTCTAAGCGAAAACAGCCAAATAATGAGCGGCAAAAAAAGTCAGAAACGAAAAAAACGAATGTTCAAAAAATTCGCCAAAAACAAGACCGCAGAAAACAAATTTTATTAAAAAAACAAAAAAATGCACGTATTTCTACTATAAAAAACAATAAAAAAAACCAAGCAGCGAAGTATGAGTATAAAAAACAAGAGACAAAAACACAAAAAAGCAATGCTAAGATTTTAGAAAAAACACAAACGAAAAATAAAAATGTCCCCAAAAAAATTAAGAGAAAAAACGGGAAAAAGACAACATTCAAGAAAAAAAATTTAAAAGATAAAATAGGTAAAAATATAAAGAATAATATTTCTCCAAAACATAAGTTTAAAGAAATGTTAATTGATAAATTCGGTCGAGATGCGAATGGTGAATTGAACATTATTGGGTTTTTATTGTCGATAATTCTTTTAGTTCCTTTTCTTTCAACGCTGATTATCGTGATTGCTGTTTTGGCTGTAGTGATTGCGATTATTGCTGTAATTTTAGCTATTTGGGCTTTTATTATTGCGCTATTTACGATAAAGACAGAGGATATGGCAATCACAGAAGCGTATGATTATGTTACTTGGTTGGATGCTTATAAAAATAAAGAAGTCTATAATCGCTACAAACAGTTAGTAGAAGACGATAAATACAAAAAAGTTTATTTTGAAGTTAATGGGGTTGAGGCGGATCCTGAAAAATTTTCTTTTTCTTCAAATAGTGATAATTATGTGTATTATTTAAATGCTAAATATGAAGATTACGATATAAATAAGAGTGTCCTTCCTACCTATTATGATCGTTTAAAGAAAAGTACAGGATCAGTACCTTCTGCAGCAGGACTGCATGTTGAATTTAAAGATACCCCCCATCCTATGAACGATGAACCAGTTAAAATTTATACGGTGAAGAATGAAATTCATGCGATGCACGATATGACTTTTACATATAAGGCTGTATTAAGTGATGATGTTGCAACTTTGAAGGTTGATATCCGGTCACTTGGAGAAATGTTGGATTTAGATCCACAAGTCAATATTTATTCCGGTTCACAATTAATTGGGACGATTCCGGCATTTGCGGAAGATGAAAAAGATAAATTTTATCCTATCTTAGAGGTGGATCGTTTCGAGTCTAAGATTTTTATGGATAATCCTCTAGGAAAGACTGCTTATTCATCTGTTATTGAAAATTATGGTTATCGTGGAAGAGATGATGAGAACAGGAATATGTCGATTATGTTAAAGGCGGAGCCGGGAAGTCCAGTTTATGCGACCACATCTGAAACAGTTAAAGGTATTAATCTTTCCTACGAGCCACGTGATAGGGATGGAAAAATAAAGAATGCTAAAGGGATCAAAACAGATATGGGTTCTTATTATGTTAACTATATTAATGTTACGCCAGTTGTTCGTAGTGGAACAAAACTGAAAGAAGGCGATTTGATTGGTTATACTAGCGATAGCTTTGATGGGAATTTAATGATATCGATGAAAGAACAACGAATATTTATCTATGCTGATCCGGAAATCGTTCCTACGATTTTTATAGACCATTTGTCTTATGCTAATCGTCCTAACTTAGGTTATAATGACCTGAGTCAGTTGCGAGGGTCGTTAATCAATCCGCCAGAAAAAGTGACTAAGTGGCGTGAAAAAGTAACAAAAGAAGCGAAGAAAAATAATATTGAGCTTTATGTTAATGCGCTGCTTTCGATCATCTGGGTAGAATCAGGTGGTGATGAAAAGATGTCATCAGATATTATGGGGATTGTTAAAGCAAAAGGTTTAACAAGATCGGTTGACGTGAATGAATCCATTGAATTAGGTGTAAAATATTTTGCTGAATTATTGAAAAAAGCACAACAGCATCAATTAGGGGATTTAGCAGCTGCACAAGCTTACAACTATGGGGATGAATATCTAGAGGATTTAATTCGTTTAAACGGAAAATATTCACTGGACAATAGTATACTCTATGCGAAAGAACGAAGTGATGGGAAATCTGTGCCGTACAACAGTACAGTGTCTTTGAATTTAGGTTATACTTGGCGATATGTTTTTGGAAACATGTTTTATGCAAAATTGATTTCTTATAATCTTTCACAAGGTGTTGGGGAAATGCTTGAAATTGCTAAAAAAGAGATTGGTACAACAAATGGTGATAAGTACTGGCAATGGGGCGGCTTTGATAAGCGAGTAGAATGGTCGGCACTTTTTGTTTCATGGGTGGCTGATCAAGTTGGCTATATTGATGAAGGAAGAGTCCCTAAGACTGCTAGTCCTTTTCAAATGATGAAATGGTTTAAAGAAAACAATAAATTCAAAGAGCCTGACAAAGAATATCTACCTCAACCTGGAGATTTGATCTTTTTTGATTGGAAAGGGAATAAGACAGGAAATGGCTCTGGGCGGTCGATTGGCCTTGATCGTTGGATGATTCCATGGTTGCAAAGAACAGTAGGAAATTGGTGGTATGGAAGACCTAAAGCACGATATGGATCAAAATAATCGACTTGGTGTTGAATAAATTAAGAATAATGATTGTTTGAAGGGTTGAAGCATTGTTTGATGTTAAGACTGGATTTGCACAAACGATGAGACCAGCTCTTCGAGAGTAAGAGTAAGTTAAAGTCTGTATCTTTTTCTGCCGTTTTCTTAAATTTCAGAGTAAAACGGCTTAGTCACACATCTAGTTAAACAGAGTTTTAAAAGTTACTCTCTTGGAAATAAGCTGGAATATCCTGAAAGTTGGTGTATTAATTTTCAGATATTCCGGCTTATTGCTTTGAAAGATGAAATATTGAGCGTAAAGAGGAGTTGCTTAGAGTTAAGCGTAACATTTTTGTCACCTCTTCTTGTTTCGTGCTAAAATTGGAGAACAGTTCAGCAAGAGAAGGAGGCGCATGGAAAATGAAAGAATTTATTAAAAAAAGTTTATTTAAACCTTGGGATATTTTCATCCTCGTTCTTTTGATTGCTCTTTCTTTTTTGCCCATCCTTGTATTTAGCTATCAACAAGAAAATGCTGCGACTAAAAAAGAAGCAGTATTACGTGTAGATGGTACTCAAATCAAGGTATTTCCGTTAACAAGTGGAAATAAAAGGTATACGTATACCTACAAAGATATACACGGTGATTATAATTTGATTGAAATTGATGGTGATAAAATTCGTATAAAAGAAGCAGACTGCGGCGATCAAATTTGTGTGAGACGCAGCTGGGCTTTTAAAAATGGTGAAACAATCGTGTGCTTGCCGCATAAATTAGTGATCGAGATTCGATCAATAGATGGGAGTGACGAAGACAGTCTGATTTATTAGGCTATTCACGCCATGACAAAATTACAAAAGATGATTTATCTTTCTTTGTTAGTTGCACAAGGGGTCATCATCGGTTTAATTGAAAATATGATTCCTTATCCTTTTTCTTTTGCTCCCGGAGCCAAGTTAGGGTTAGCTAATTTAATTACGATCGTTGCGATTTTTACGATGAAAAAACGAGATAGTTTCTTATTATTATGGTTACGCTTGTTTTTGACTACTTTATTGGGTGGTACAATTTCTACTTTCCTATATAGTATGAGTGGTGCTTTATTAAGCTATATGGGAATGCTTCTGGTGAAACAGCTAGGGCCAAAAAGGGTAAGCATCATTGGAATTAGCGCAACAGGTGGTTTTATGCATAATGTGGGACAGTTGCTCACAGCTTCCTTCATTGCACAATCATGGGCAGTCATGTTATATTTACCAGTTTTGTCTTTTCTAGGTATTTTGTCTGGTCTTGCAATCGGAATTGCAGCGAATTACTTGTTGCAACATGTTCGAACGTTACAAAAATTTCAAAGAGTATATGAGAAAGAGCAAAAAGTGAAATGGCAACCGTTTTTTTTGAAAAAATAATTGTTATACAAGGAGTTTTTTTTATGAAGCTACATCCAATGTGGAGCGACTATCCAACTTTGAAAGATGAATTAAATGAAACCTTGCAGAAGATGGAAGAAGTGATCCGTTTAAAAAATAAACCGGTTGAACAAGCAATTAAAGAAACGATCCATGCTGGAGGCAAATTGTTAAGACCTGCTTATCAACTACTTTTTTCTCAATTCGGTTCAGAACAAGATCGAGAAAAAGCGATTGCATTGGCTGCTTCAATCGAAATGCTCCACACGGCAACTTTGATTCATGATGACATTGTAGATGAAGCAGATATCCGTCGTGGGCAACTTAATTTGCGTGGCCGATTTGGGAACACAGTGGCGGTTTATGCAGGCGATTATTTATTTGTTTGTTGCTTCAAATTACTTTCAGATTATACTTCTTCGCTAAAAAGCTTACAGGAAAATTCACGTAGTATGGAAAAAATATTAGATGGTGAACTTGGCCAAATGGATGATCGTTACAATTATCATTTGTCAGTAGCAGAATATTTAGAAAATATTTCTGGAAAGACAGCAGAACTCTTTCAGTTAAGTTGTTCAGTAGGTGCTTACGAAAGTGGGATGAGTGAACGCTTTGCTCGAAAGGCTGGATTAATTGGTTTGTCAATTGGAATGGCTTTTCAGATTGTTGATGATGTTTTAGATTATACAAAAAAAACTGAAGACATTGGTAAACCGGTATTAGAAGATATGCGTCAAGGGGTTTATTCTTTGCCATTAATTTATGCGTTACAAACGGATAAAAAAGCAGAGTTGATTGCTTACTTAGACAAAAGATTGGAATTGACGAATGATGAAGCACAAGCAGTACGTCGAATTGTGAGAAAAACAAAAGGGGTAGAAAAAGCGAAAAAATTAGCTGAAGATTATACGAAAAAAGCATTAAAAGAAATTCATAAATTACCGGATACGCCTTTTGATACGCGACAGACTCTTTTATCTTTAACTACTTTGATTTTAAATAGAGAAGATTAAATAAGTGAAAGAATGTGTACAGGATTTGGAAGTATTGTCTCTTAAGAATTTACTAAAGAAGTATCATTTTCAGAGTTTAAGAATAAGAAAGAAGCTGAATCTTAGTTTTTCGGCTTCTTTTTTATTTTTGGAAAAATAGTTGGGAAGAAATTTTAGGCAATAAGTATGTTAATAGTAAAGGTTGCTATTTTATAAGTAAGGTTCTGGCAAGCATTTGTTCTAGCAAATAATAGGAGAAAGCTTCTTTAAAAAAATTGTCACCTACAATTAACGAGAACAGCCATTTCGGCTTTTTTGAACTAGCTTATCTATTGCTTTTATAGAATCTACGAACGATAAAAAAGAAGACGATGTTTAAGTGCTACTTCTTTGTTTTTAGGGAAAGAATAGCGAATCACAAAACATAAAAAAGCAGTTTACTAGATGGATAATTGTTTTTTTTTAATAATGAAGTGTAATTCACGTAATAAAAGATTTATGTTATTTTTAAATAAATTTTATTAGAATCAATGCTTAGACAACTATCTTTTGAAACATTCTTTCCGTATTTTAAAAATTATAGTTTCTAATGCTAGATAAAATTGTGTTATATTCTTTGGTAAAAGAAATACAAATAGAAAGGAAGTATTTGTTTGAAAAAACAATTAGCAACTGATCTAACTAGAGTAGATGTTAACAAAATTATAACACGTATAATTAGTAAAAAAAGTCAATTTTCTTTCGAAGATGTTGAAAAAGAATGTCAAAAGTCATTGACGACAGCAGACAAATTTTTGATTCGATGTTTAGGTGTGAAGAAATTTAAATTAGATGTTGAATATCATTCATCAAATCAACTTAAGTTCTATAGACCTCAGAATAAAGTTTGTTTATAAAAAAAATACGTTGTTTTTATTTACATAAAGATCGAATAAAAAATGTTGCAATACCGCACAAAATGATGATTGGGCAATGAAATAAGGTAAGATAAAATCAGAAAGATAAAGGAGGGAGAAAAAGAAAACAAAAGTGTTGTTGTATGTGAGTAAAAAAACAAATAGTTTAATTAAAAGGATTCAGGGGAAATCAATTTAATTGAGCATAATTTTTTTAAAGAGAAGCGAATGAGTAGTGAAGCAAAAGTAAGCGTTGAAGAATTTGATAATAAGAACTTTAATTAAAAGATAAATTTAGTTGAAAATTTTAATTGAACTGTTTTATACATTAGGTTATAGAAATTGCAGTTGTATAAAAAGCACATAGAGAGTTAAGAAAAAGTTGTGTAGCATTTTGTTACGAGCAACAATTGCACATAGAAGAATTTGTTTTTTACAACTGGCAAAATAAAGAGATTATCAGTTATTCTATGAGAATAAATAAAAGGAACCACCATTGATGAAAAAAAGGTTGGGGCACAGAAGTGATTAATTCCGAAAGAGTTGCTTCTGTTCCAGCCGTTTATCTGTTTTTAGAGCGTGAAGTAAAGAATACTTTTACTTCACGCTCTTTTTATGCTTCAATTGAAGTTAAACTAATCTCACCTGAAGAAAGGGTAACTGATTGATTGCCGATTTGAACAATTAATTCTCCATAATTGCCAATTTTTTCGGCAATTCCTGTATATTGTTGCCCTTTTTGGTTAAAACTAACTTTTTTTCCTAGAACAAAGGACTTTTTTCGATAAAGGGTAAGATAGTCGTTGGTTGTGTCTAAAAGAAAAAGATAGAAATTTTTCCAAATCTGACCAATTAACTGGTTTCGAGTAATTGTTTTTTGTCCATCTAAGAAAAGAGAAGAAGCTATGTGTTGAATTCCTTCAGGAAAATTCTCTTGAGGGATTGAAAAATTCAACCCTATACCGATAATAATAGAACTGATTTCACCAGTTTCCATATTGCTAATTGCTTCAGATAAGATTCCACTGATTTTTTTTCCGTTTAAATAAATGTCATTCACCCATTTGATCATAGTATCTTTGCCAGTTAATTCCCAAATTGCTTTTACGCAAGCACTGGCAGCAATGATTGTGTATTGCGGTAGTTCATCAAATCGTTGGTTAGGATGAATTAATAAACTCATATAGATTCCTTGACCGGGTGCTGCAAAAAAAGGTCGTCCAAATCGTCCATGCGCTTGTTCCTGCATATTTGCGACAAAAAGAGCTGGTCCGTTTGCTTTAGTTGCTGCAAGTCTTGCATCTTTCATTGTAGATTCTGAATGTTCCACTACAAAAACGTTTAAATTTGGTTCAAAAGGCAGTAAAGTTTGATAAATTTCTTGTGCATCTAATATGTCAGAGGGGAGATAGCGATATCCCTTAGCTTGATGGATAAATTGATACCCCATTTTTTCTAATTCTTTAATTGCTTTCCAAATACTTGTACGAGAAACTTGTAACTGCTGTGCCATTTTTTCTCCTGAAAGAAAATGTGGTGTCTCTTTCAATAGTTGAAGTACTTTATCTTTTGTTGTCACTTCTTGCAACTCCTTTCATTAATATTGTATCAATAAGAAAGAAGAAAAAAAATGATCACTTTTTGTGTTAAAAAAGACTACGTAGTTCTAGTTGTTTTGGCACATCAAAAAATATTTTTTAGATGAAGATCTATTTCCAAAGAGAAAGGTAATGTTTTCAGAAAATAAAGGAATTTATTTTGGAATAATTGTTTTCGTATCATCCATTGACAGCTTTTTATTATTTGTATAAAAGTTACTTAATAAGAAGCCTAACAATCATTGTCTTTTGAAATAGAAGAAGCGAAAAACTTATTGGATAAGATAATTTTTTTTCTTTTAACTTAATAACACTTGATCGTCTTTTAAAACAGTTCCACTATTTTGTTTGAATAGTGCTAATAAATGAGTAATATTTAGTTGCTGTTTTTCTTTTTGTTTGATATCTACTACAACCTTTCCATGATGGAGCATAATCAATCGATTACCATAATGGATAGCATCTTCCATATTGTGTGTAACCATGAAGGCCGTTAATTGTTGTTCATAGATCAATTTTTCAGTTAATGCCATTACTATTTTTGAAGTAGTCGGATCAAGTGCTGCAGTGTGTTCATCTAATAAAATCAATTCAGGTCTTTGTAGTGTAGCCATTAATAAAGTGATTGCTTGACGTTGTCCCCCTGAAAGTAAGCCAATTTCAGTAGTTAAACGATTTTCTAATCCAAGATTTAAACGTGCAAGCTGTTCTTTAAAAAAGAGGCGGTCTTGCAATTTGACGCCACGAAAAAAGCCACGCTTTTTTCCACGCTTCATTGCTAAAGCTAAATTTTCTTCCACAGTCAAAAGAACAGCAGTTCCTAATTTAGGGTCTTGGAAGACGCGACTAATGTCTTTAGAGCGGGAAACAACGGATTTTTTTGTTAAGTCTTTCCCGTTTAATAATATCCGTCCTTGATCAATAGGAAATGAACCAGCAATGCTGTTTAGCAGAGTGGATTTACCGGCTCCGTTTCCGCCAATAATTGTGAGAAAATCTCCTGATTTCAACGATAAATTGATTCCTTTTAAAACGTGGTTTTCATTGATGGTTCCTTTTTCAAAAGTATGATGAAGATTTTCAATTGTTAATACTTCCTGCATTTTTAGGCATCTCCTTTCAATTTTTTACGTGTTGGTCTTTTTAATTTTTGTTGAATGGAGGGGAAAGATAGGCAAAGAACTAAAACAAGTGCAGAAGCGAATTTTGAATCACTTGGCTGTACATTTAATTCAAAAACTAAAGCTAAAATAAAGCGATAGATGATAGCCCCTAAAATAATTGTCAGCAAACGTAAAAATAACGGTAGATTTTTGAATAAAACTTCAGCAATAATAATTGAAGCTAAACCAATAACAATTGTACCTATTCCCGAATTCAAATCTGCAAATCCATTATTTTGCGCTAACAAAGAGCCGGATAATGCAATACAACCACTTGAAATCATATAACCAATTATTTTCATTGTATCTGTATAAATACCATTTGCTTCACTCATTGCTAAATTGTCACCCGTAGCACGAAGGGCAAGTCCTACTTCAGTACGTAAAAATAAAACAAGCAAAGTAACAACAAGTAAAGCGACTATCAAGCCAATGATCAAAACAGCATTTTCTTTGGAAAGACCAGTGCTTTGCAGCCAAAGGAAGACAGTATTTTGTCCTAATAAAGAGATGTTAGGTGCCCCCATAATGCGAGAAGTAACAGAGTAGAGACCAGTCATAGTAATAATCCCCGCTAAAAGTGCAGGAATCTTAAGTTTGGTATGAAGAAGTCCTGAAACAAGTCCAGCTATAGTGCCGCCTAAAAAACCTAAAAAACAGGCAACGAATGGATGGAACCCTTTGGTGATACTCATTGCAGCAATTCCAGCTCCTAAAGGAAAACTACCTTCGGCTGTTAAATCAGCGATATCTAAGATACGAAAAGTGAGAAAGACTCCAATTGCAAGCAACGCCCATAGTATACCTTGTGATGCAGAAGATAAAAAAATACTGATAAGATTTGTCATAATCGTCCTCCTGTAAAATTATTTAGCTTCATTGATCGTTGTTGGATCAATTCCTAATGCTTTGGCCATCTCTTTGTTTACATACAGTGAGAGATTCTCAGCAGTTTCTATCGAAAGTTCACTTGGTTTTTTTCCATCCAAAATTTTGGCCGCCATTTTTCCTGTTTGTTTTCCTAATTGTTCATAATCAATCCCAATTGTCGCTAGACCGCCTTCTTTAACTTGATCAATTGAACCAGCAACGATCGGAGTCTTGGTTTCTTTGGCTACTTCACCAATTACACTTGCGGCACTGGAAAACGTGTTATCCGTAGGAATATAGATACCCTCAACATCTTTAGCTAAACTTTTGGTGACTTGCTGGACATCGTTTGTTGAATTAGCAGTTAATACTTTGACTTTTACTCCTGCTTTTTTGAATGCTTTTTCTGCTAACTCCCCTTGAATTTTAGAGTTTGCTTCTCCTGTGTTGTACATGATTCCGATCGTTTTTGCATTAGGAACGATACGTAACAATAAATCAGTTTGTTTTTTTATAGGAACCATATCGGTTGTACCAGTGACATTACCATTTGGTTTTTCATTAGAAGATACTAAATGAGCTTTTTCTAAATCGGTCACTGCCGTTACAGTAATAGGGATAGTGGTTGTTTCATTTAAAAGAGATTGTGCAGCGGGAGTTGCAATGCCTAATAGCAGATCAGGCTCCTCTTTTACGAGTTTTTCACTCATGCTTTTAAGGTTGTCTTGATTGTTTTGAGCATTTTGATAATCGATTGTCAGGTTCGCGCCTTCTTTATAACCTTTTTCTGCTAAGCCTTCTTTAAATCCTTTATACGTTGCATCTAATGATTGGTGTTGAACAAGTTGTAACACACCAATGGTTTTCATCGTATCAGGTTTTTTTGAAGAGTGACTGGTAGAGCTGCATCCTCCTAGTGCGCATAAACATAGTGTTCCTAATCCCATTAATAATTGTTTTTTCATTTTCTTTTCCTCCTTCATGTTTGAAAACAAAAAATCCATTTAGACAAAACGTCTAAATGGATTAATCATCGAAAGAAAAGGTAAGAAAAATTGATTCCTTTGTACTTTTTCGTTTAGCCACTTAGCGTAATGTCTACGTGGCTTTTGTATAATACAAAGTTCTTTAGCCATCATAGATACAAACAATTTGGTTTGATGTTTGCATCCATAATTATGAATACAAACCTATCTAAAGTAGCTAAAGTAAAAGTTATTCAATTGTGTTGGTATAAGCCGATTTTTTTTTATTCGCATAAAACATTCCCCCACAAGTAATAATTTCTTATAATTTTAGCGGAAAAATGAATAAAATGCAAGAATAAAATTCAGAAAATTCAAAAAAGACGTAAAATTTAAATTGATACAGATAAATAGTAAAAAAAATTTAAGAAAAACAATGAGAAAGACTAGAAGATATTGACTTTTATAGAAAAAGCGTGTAGCATATAAAGTTGCAAAAACTATCTGATGAAATAAAGGCAGAAACGAAATATTGTCCGTTTCGGCTTTAATATAAGGAAACAAAAATAGAAGCGCGGGAAGAAGTGGTTTTAGGAACATGCTCTATTTTTGGTTTTTTTTTGCCTAAAAGCCGCAAAAAATGTCTATTGTTATCTAATTATAATATTTTTAATATTATTGTAACAATTGATCGGGTAGTCTTTTTGAATGACATTTTAGAGGGGTGAAGAGCTTGGCTGGACACGTAGTAAAATACGGAAAACATCGCGAACGTAGAAGTTACGCACGAATCAGTGAAGTGTTGGAATTACCAAATTTGATCGAAATTCAAACAGACTCTTACCAATGGTTCTTGGATGAAGGACTAAGAGAAATGTTTGAAGACATTTTGCCAATTGAAGACTTTAATGGCAATTTATCTTTAGAATTTGTGGATTATGAATTGAAAGAGCCAAAATATACGGTAGCAGAAGCACGCGCACATGATGCAAATTACTCTGCGCCGTTACATGTTACGCTACGTTTAACGAACCGAGAAACGGGTGAAATCAAAGCGCAGGAAGTTTTCTTTGGTGATTTTCCATTAATGACTGAACAAGGAACGTTTATTATTAATGGAGCAGAACGAGTAATCGTTTCTCAGCTGGTTCGTTCACCGGGTGTCTACTTTCACGGAAAAGTAGATAAAAATGGGAAGGAAGGATTTGGTTCAACGGTCATTCCTAACCGAGGCGCATGGTTAGAAATGGAAACTGATGCAAAGGATATTTCATATGTACGGATTGACCGTACACGTAAGATTCCATTGACTGTTTTGGTTCGTGCGTTAGGATTTGGTTCGGATGATACCATCTTTGAAATTTTTGGCGATAGCGAGATATTGCGTAACACGGTTGAAAAAGATTTACACAAAAATGCAAGTGATTCAAGAACAGAAGAAGGGTTAAAAGATGTTTACGAACGTTTACGTCCGGGTGAACCTAAAACGGCAGATAGTTCACGTAACTTATTAAATGCTCGTTTCTTTGATCCAAAACGTTATGACTTAGCAAATGTTGGTCGTTACAAAGTAAATAAAAAACTGGACTTGAAAACACGTCTATTGAATTTAACTTTAGCTGAAACGTTGGTGGATCCAGAAACGGGTGAGATTATCGTTGAAAAAGGAACGGTGTTAACGCATCAAGTGATGGAAACATTAGCCCCTTTCCTTGAAACTGGCTTGAATTCTGTTACTTTTTATCCGTCAGAAGATGGTGTTGTGACCGACCCTATGACTGTCCAAGTAATTAAAGTTTTCTCACCAAAAGATCCAGAACGTGAGATCAATGTGATCGGTAATGGTTATCCAGAAGCTGCGGTGAAAACAATTCGTCCAGCAGATATCATTGCTTCTATGAGCTATTTCTTAAACTTGATGGAAGGAATCGGTAATGTTGATGACATCGACCATTTAGGTAATCGTCGTATTCGTTCGGTTGGTGAATTGTTGCAAAACCAGTTCCGAATTGGACTGGCTCGTATGGAACGTGTGGTACGTGAAAGAATGTCTATTCAAGATACAGAAACATTGACACCTCAGCAATTGATTAATATCCGTCCAGTTGTTGCAAGTATCAAAGAGTTTTTTGGTTCTTCTCAATTGTCACAGTTTATGGATCAAACGAATCCGTTAGGTGAATTGACACATAAGCGTCGCCTTTCAGCTTTAGGTCCAGGTGGATTAACACGCGATCGTGCGGGATATGAAGTTCGTGACGTTCACTATTCTCACTACGGTCGCATGTGTCCGATTGAAACGCCAGAAGGTCCGAATATCGGGTTGATTAATAGTTTGTCTAGTTACGCAAAAGTAAATAAATTTGGGTTTATTGAAACACCTTATCGTCGTGTCGATCGTGAAACGGGTCGTGTTACAGATCATATTGATTATTTAACTGCTGATATTGAAGATCATTATATCGTTGCCCAAGCAAATAGCCCATTGAACGAAGACGGTACGTTTGCTCAAGATGTTGTAATGGCGCGTGCGCAAAGTGAAAATTTGGAAGTTTCTATTGATAAAGTTGATTACATGGACGTTTCTCCTAAACAAGTGGTGGCGGTGGCGACAGCATGTATTCCTTTCTTAGAAAATGATGACTCCAACCGTGCTTTGATGGGAGCAAACATGCAGCGGCAAGCAGTTCCTTTAATTAATCCACAAGCACCATGGGTTGGTACGGGTATGGAATACAAATCTGCGCATGATTCGGGAGCCGCTTTGTTGTGTAAACACGATGGTGTGGTGGAATATGTGGATGCATCTGAAATTCGTGTTCGTCGTGACAATGGTGCATTAGATAAATATGCGGTTACTAAATTCCGTCGTTCCAACTCAGGAACCAGTTACAACCAACGTCCAATTGTTCATTTAGGTGAAAAAGTTGAAAAAGGGGATACTTTAGCAGACGGGCCTTCAATGGAACAAGGAGAAATGGCACTGGGACAAAATGTTTTAGTTGGTTTCATGACTTGGGAAGGATACAACTATGAAGATGCGATTATCATGAGTCGTCGTCTAGTAAAAGATGATGTGTATACTTCCATTCACATTGAAGAATATGAATCAGAAGCTCGTGATACAAAATTAGGACCAGAAGAAATCACTCGTGAGATTCCTAACGTTGGAGAAGATGCTTTAAAAGATTTAGATGAGATGGGAATCATCCGTATTGGTGCAGAAGTCCAAGATGGAGACTTGCTTGTTGGTAAAGTGACGCCAAAAGGAGTAACTGAATTATCTGCAGAAGAACGTTTACTGCATGCAATTTTTGGTGAAAAAGCTCGTGAAGTTCGTGATACGTCTTTACGTGTACCACATGGTGGCGGTGGAATCGTTCACGATGTGAAAATCTTTACTCGTGAAGCCGGTGACGAATTATCACCGGGTGTGAATATGTTAGTGCGTGTTTATATTGTGCAAAAACGTAAAATCCATGAAGGAGATAAAATGGCCGGTCGTCATGGAAATAAAGGGGTTGTATCCCGTATCATGCCGGAAGAAGATATGCCGTTTTTACCAGATGGAACACCGATTGATATCATGTTGAATCCTTTAGGGGTACCATCTCGTATGAATATTGGACAAGTATTGGAATTGCACTTAGGGATGGCTGCTCGTCAGTTAGGAATTCATGTTGCAACACCAGTATTTGACGGAGCCAGTGATGAGGACGTATGGGAAACGGTTCGTGAAGCCGGCATGGCTAGCGATGCAAAAACGATCCTTTATGATGGTCGTACAGGAGAACCATTTGATGGTCGAGTGTCTGTTGGTGTGATGTACATGATTAAGCTTGCTCACATGGTTGATGATAAATTACATGCACGTTCAATTGGTCCTTACTCATTGGTTACACAACAACCATTGGGGGGAAAAGCACAATTTGGTGGACAACGTTTCGGGGAAATGGAAGTTTGGGCGTTGGAAGCTTATGGTGCAGCTTATACTTTACAAGAAATTTTGACGTACAAATCAGATGATGTAGTCGGTCGTGTGAAAACATACGAAGCGATCGTTAAAGGAGAGCCAATTCCAAAACCGGGCGTACCAGAATCATTCCGAGTATTAGTAAAAGAGTTACAATCTCTGGGATTGGATATGCGTGTGTTGGATATTAAAGATTCTGAAATCGAATTACGTGACATGGATGATGAAGATGATGATTTAATCACCGTAGATGCTTTGACAAAATTTGCAGAACAGCAAACTGTCAAAGAATTAGAAAAGAAAGCTGCCGAACAAGTAGAAGATGAAAGCCAAGATGTCATCCAAAACTTTGAAACCGCAGAAGATAAATTAGACTAATCCGGTCTACAAGCTGTAAGACGGTCGATGATCAGCCGTCTTACGGTTTTGCCATTAAATGAAATGGAGGGAACCCCTTTTGATCGATGTAAATAAATTCGAAAGTATGCAAATAGGTTTGGCTTCTCCCGAAAAAATCAGAAGCTGGTCTTATGGTGAAGTAAAAAAACCTGAGACGATTAACTATCGTACCTTAAAACCTGAACGCGAAGGGTTGTTCTGTGAGCGAATTTTTGGTCCTACGAAAGACTGGGAATGTGCCTGCGGAAAATACAAACGTATCCGTTATAAAGGAATTGTTTGTGATCGATGCGGTGTTGAAGTGACACGCTCAAAAGTTCGTCGTGAACGAATGGGGCATATCGAATTAGCTGCACCTGTTTCACATATCTGGTACTTTAAAGGGATTCCTTCTCGTATGGGACTTGTTTTAGATATGAGTCCACGTGCTTTAGAAGAAATCATTTATTTTGCTTCTTATGTTGTGATTGAACCAGGAAATACCAACTTAGAGAAAAAACAATTGTTGACAGAACGTGAATATCGTGAAAAACGTGAACAATACGGCCAAGAGTTTCAAGCAGCAATGGGTGCTGAGGCCATCAAACAACTGCTTGAAAGTGTCGATTTGGATGCAGAAGCTGCTGAATTAAAAGAAGAATTGAAATCTGCACAGGGGCAAAAACGGACACGTGCCATCCGACGTTTGGATATTTTAGAAGCTTTCCGTTCTTCAGGAAATGCACCAAGTTGGATGGTTATGGATGTTATTCCGGTTATCCCGCCTGATTTACGTCCAATGGTTCAATTAGAAGGTGGTCGCTTTGCAACAAGTGACTTGAACGATCTTTATCGTCGAGTAATTAATCGTAACAATCGTTTGAAACGCTTGTTAGATTTGAATGCTCCGGGAATTATTGTTCAAAATGAAAAACGCATGCTGCAAGAAGCGGTAGATGCGTTGATTGATAATGGTCGTCGTGGACGCCCAGTGACTGGGCCAGGGAATCGTCCATTAAAATCTCTTTCTCACATGTTGAAAGGAAAACAAGGACGTTTTCGTCAAAACTTGCTTGGGAAACGTGTCGACTATTCTGGTCGTTCGGTTATCGTTGTTGGTCCATTTTTAAAAATGTATCAATGTGGTTTGCCAAAGGAAATGGCGATTGAATTGTTCAAGCCATTTGTTATGCGAGAACTTGTTCAACGTGAACTTGCTTCAAATATCAAAAATGCTAAACGGAAAATTGAACGGCAAGAAGATGAAGTTTGGGATGTATTGGAAGAAGTAATTAAAGAACATCCAGTTTTACTTAATCGAGCACCTACACTCCACAGACTTGGAATTCAAGCGTTTGAACCGGTTTTAGTTCAAGGACGTGCGATTCGTTTGCATCCTCTTGTATGTGAAGCTTACAATGCCGACTTTGACGGTGACCAAATGGCTGTTCATGTTCCATTAAATGAAGAAGCCCAAGCAGAAGCACGCATGTTAATGCTCGCTGCTCAAAATATCTTAAATCCAAAAGATGGTAAGCCAGTTGTAACTCCTTCTCAAGATATGGTTTTAGGGAACTATTACTTGACAATGGAGGAAGAAGGGCGTGAAGGCGAAGGAATGGTCTTTTGTGATCAAAATGAAGCAGTAATTGCATGGCGCAATGGCTACGTTCATTTGCATTCACGTATTGGAGTAAATCCTAATTCATTGGGTGAAAAACCTTTCACACCATGGCAAAAAGAACGGATCATGATTACAACAGTTGGTAAGATTATTTTTAATGAAATTATGCCACCAGAATTTCCTTACTTGAATGAACCAACTGATTTCAATTTGACTGTACAAACGCCGGATAAATATTTTGTTGAAGCTGGAACGGATATTCCTGCGTACATTAAAGAACAAGAACTAGTTTTACCATTTAAGAAGAAAAATTTAGGAAATATCATTGCGGAAGTTTTTAAACGTTTCAAAGTAACGGAAACTTCTAAGATGCTTGACCGTATGAAAGATTTGGGATATAAACATTCGACACATGCGGGTATTACGGTGGGGATTGCTGATATTAGTGTGTTGAACGAAAAACAAGGAATTATTGAGAATGCCCATAAACAAGTTGAAACAATTACCAAGCAATTCCGTCGAGGGTTGATTACAGATGATGAACGTTATGAACGCGTCATTGCTGTTTGGAATGCCGCAAAAGATAGCATCCAACAAAAATTGATGGAAGGCTTAGAAGCGAAAAATCCAATCTTCATGATGTCTGATTCAGGGGCGCGTGGGAATATTTCCAATTTTACGCAGCTTGCTGGTATGCGTGGGTTGATGGCTGCTCCGAATGGTCGAATTATGGAGTTGCCAATCATCTCAAACTTCCGTGAAGGACTTTCTGTATTAGAAATGTTTATTTCTACTCACGGGGCACGTAAAGGAATGACAGATACAGCCTTGAAGACAGCCGATTCAGGATATCTTACTCGTCGCTTAGTTGACGTGGCTCAAGATGTCATTATCCGTGAAGAAGATTGTGGAACGGATCGAGGACTTGAAATTCAAGCTATTCGTGAAGGAAATGAAATTATTGAATCATTAGAAGATCGCTTGATTGGTCGTTATACTCGTAAAGAAGTACGTCATCCTGAAACAAATGAACTGATTATTGCTGGAAATCAATTAATTTCAGAAGATGTAGCAAAACAAATTGTTGATGCCGGTGTTGAAACTGTGACGATTCGTTCAGTCTTTACATGTAATACAAAGCATGGGGTCTGCAAGCATTGTTATGGTCGTAACTTGGCTACAGGTTCTGACGTGGAAGTGGGAGAAGCGGTTGGTACAATTGCTGCACAATCCATCGGTGAACCGGGGACTCAATTAACTATGCGTACTTTCCATACGGGTGGAGTTGCTGGAGATGACATCACGCAAGGTCTTCCTCGTGTTCAAGAAATATTTGAAGCTCGTAATCCAAAAGGTCAAGCTGTAATTACAGAAGTAACAGGTGATGTCATTGATATTTCAGAAGATGCGGCTACACGTACGAAAGAAGTAACAATCAAAGGGAAGACTGATACACGTACGTATACTGTTCCTTATACGGCACGTATGAAAGTAGCTGAAGGGGACATGATCCATCGTGGTGCACCGTTAACGGAAGGTTCAATTGATCCAAAACAATTATTACAAGTTCGTGATGTGTTATCTGTTGAAAATTACTTGCTACGTGAAGTCCAACGTGTTTACCGTATGCAAGGGGTAGAAATTGGTGATAAGCATATCGAAGTAATGGTTCGCCAAATGTTGCGTAAGGTTCGTGTAATGGATCCGGGGGATACAGATATTTTGCCGGGTACATTAATGGATATTGCAGACTTTAAAGACCAAAATTACAATACGTTGGTATCTGGCGGAGTTCCTGCAACTTCTCGTCCCGTCCTACTAGGTATTACAAAAGCATCGTTAGAAACAAATAGTTTCTTATCTGCTGCTTCTTTCCAAGAAACAACACGCGTCTTGACGGATGCTGCGATACGTGGGAAGAAAGATCCCCTTCTTGGTTTGAAAGAAAATGTTATCATTGGTAAAATCATTCCGGCTGGTACTGGTATGGCGCGTTACCGTAACATGGAACCAAAAGAAGTAGGTGTTGCAAGTGAAAATGTTTATAGTATTTCTGACATTGAAGCACAGATGGCAGCAGAAGACGCAATGAATGAACAAAACTAGATAGAATTTGAAAATGTTAAAAAAACAGGGCTGAGAAAGAATCTCGGCTCTGTTTTTTTTAACAAAAATGACTATATAACAATGGTCTCATTCAAAATAAAATGGAGTGTTTCATGAAAAAAGTAAAAAGTATAGAAACAAATATGTACTTTTTTATATGCTGTATCACAGTGATGAGAAGTAATTTTTTTAAATAAAATTTATTCAGAACCACAAGCATTGAACGTACTGTTTCGTAAACATCTTTTTATTTTTTAAAACGTAAGATTTCTTTTTTGCCAAAAGGTTTTATTAGCGGCTGAGAAAGCGACTTTTATCTTTATTGTATTGATTCTGGTTTAAATTTTCTTTTAATAATTTGTACATAATAGAAGTTGAATCAAGTTTTTCAGAAAGTGTACAGTGTGTATTAATAAAATTGGCGCCTTTATTGGTTGAAATACTTTGAATAAGTTTTTATAGAGATGAATCTTTTTTTGGCATGATTGTCTTTCCTCTATGTAAAAGAATTAGTAAAAAATACCTATCAAGGATAATACCGTATATTAATTATCCACAGGGGAAAAAAGAAAACTAATTTTTTCTTTTTTGTGGAAAAAATTAACGAAAGCAGAAATTAAAGTTATCCACAAGGGAATAAAAAAGAGCAAACTTTATAAAAAGATTAGCAGGAAGAGAAATTTTTGCCTATGTCCTAAGAAATTTGGGTATAAAATTAGTGAAAATTTAACTATGTTAATTGGGTTTAAATGGGACATGCAAAAAAAGGCTGTTTCATTAAGCAAAATATTATCTTCCTTTTGTAAATCAAGGTATGATGAAAAGAAGTTTAACCAATTAAGTACCCATTAACTATCAGAGTGCTTTCTCATGCGAATATAGCTTCTTTAATATCATTAGAGACAGAAACTTCAGGTAAATAGTCAATGAATCCTCATTTGTTAGAAAGCAAATTTTTAATTTTTGGTGTGGACGCTGATTCGGATCAATAATTTCATGGAAGGAGAACTCTTTTTGGATTGAATTGATATTTTAGGGTTCCTTTGGAAGTGACACTTTAGTTAATAGAATACGGAGATCAAAGAGCTGGCAGCTTTCTTCAATTGTTATTTGAAAGTTGAGTTTGTTATCGAAGTAATGAATAGTGAGAAATGTAATAGGGATAATAGATTTTTTTAAGGCGTATAGTAGGAAGAATCACGTAATAAAAAATCAATTCTGCAAAGAATGTGTCATGCAATAAATTTTACAATTTATAAATAGTTGAATGAAAGTTATTAGATGAATAATCGTTTACGAGGAGGAAATTATATGACAAAAAAAGCAGTATTTGCAGGTGGTTGTTTTTGGTGTATGGTTAAACCGTTTGAGACACAGCACGGAATTATTGCGGTGACATCCGGTTACACAGGCGGACATATGCCTAATCCCACTTATGAACAAGTGACGACTGGTACGACTGGTCATACAGAAGCAGTTGAAATTGAATATGATCCTTCTGTCATTTCTTACGACCGGCTAGTTGAGATCTACTGGCAACAAACTGATCCTACTGATGCGTTTGGGCAATTTGCTGATCGTGGAGATTCTTATCGTCCGGTCATTTACTATAGTAATGAAGAAGAGCGTGGGGTTGCTGAAAAATCAAAAAAACGACTTCAAGAAAGCGGTCGATTTGATCGACCGATTGTAACTAAAGTTGAACCAAAAAGTGAATTTTATCCTGCTGAAGACTACCATCAAGACTATTACAAGAAAAATAAATTACATTATAATTTGTATCGAGAAGGCTCCGGTCGTGGAAATTTTTTACGTAAGCACTGGTTTGAAAAGTGAAGCAGCGTTTTATCAGGCAGTATTCGTTCGTATGCGCCTTTAGTATCTATCAGAAGAAAGACGAATTAGAAGGGATAATTTTTTAAGGCAAATGTAGTAAGAGTAAAGCAGTACTTAAAAAAGGAACGAAAGGCAGTTTTGTTTCTTTTTTGTTATGAATGGTAGAAAAAAGAGAGAATAGTAAGCCTAGGAGACTGGAAATAAATAATAATTGGATAAAACGCTCCAGTGTTAAACCGCCACTCCAACTTAAAAGTAATAAAATATCTCCTAATCCTAAAAAGTGGGAAGCATAACGTATCAAAGGGAAACTAATTAATAAAAGACTGAAAAAACATAACAATTGAAATTCTCCATTTATAATCCAAACTATCCATAAAATGATCCATGAAAAATACAGCGTTCTTGCCTCGATTACTAGGTAAAAACAATCCATTAGTGAAAGTAAAAAGGCAGAAAGAAACCAAAAAATTAATATGCTGTTCGTGTTGACAGAAAAGGAAAAAAGCCAAATGCATAAACTACCACCGATTAATTCGGCTATGAAGTATATGGGTGAAATTTTGCAACGGCAGTGCCGGCAACGAAAGCGTTGGAGGCAAATAGAAAGAAGTGGAATTATTTCTTTCCAAGATAAGGGATGACCACAGTTGACACAATGTGATCGTGGATAAATAATAGAGTGTCCTTGGGGAAGTCGTTGTGCAATTAAACATAAGAATGAACTGACACAACATCCAATGATAAAATAAAGAAGCAAAAACATAGTCGTATCCTCCTTTTAAAGAAAGATACGTCAGAAATAAAATATTTATGTATTTTTTAGAGGTGACAAAATGAATATCTCAATCGGAGTCGATGTTGGAACTACACAAATCAAGGCGGTAGCATTTAATGATCAAACCGAAGTAATCGCTTCCTCCTACTTTTTTAATCCTATGATTCAAGAAACACGAGAAATGGCTGAATAAGATCAAGAATTAATTTTTCATGGGGGATGTACGGTGATTCAAAAAGTAGGGAAGCAATTAGCTGTGGATACAACTATTGAAGTAATTTCTTTTTCTACGGTGATGCATAGTTTGATTTTATTAGATGAAAATAAAAAGCCTTTAACTCGTATGATGACATGGACAGATAATCGTGCAAAAGATCAAGCAAGGAAGTGAAATGTAGCGATTTGGGAAAACAATTGTATCGACAAACTGGTACACTGCTTCCTCCTATGTCACTGCTTGTTAAAATAAAGTGGTTAAAAGAAACTCAACCAGAATTAACGAAAAAAGCAGCATATTATATTGGTATTAAAGAGTATATCTTTTATTGCTTATTTCAACAACTCATTTGCGATTACATTGCGTCTTCAGGTACAGGCTATTTTGATATCCATCAATTTAACTGGACTGAAAATGTACTAAAGTACTTATCTATCAATAAAAATCAGTTGCCACAGTTATTTCCTCCAACAACTAAGATAAATTGATTGAATCAAGAAAGAAGAGAAAGATTAGGGTTTTAAAATGATATACCATTTATGTTGGGAGGTACCGATGGACTTTTGTCTAATTTGGGGTTAGGTACGTTTGGAGAAAATGTTGCTTCTTTAACTGTAGGAACGAGCGGGGCATTAAGATTTGTTAGTAATAAACCACCGCTGCATTCTCAAATGGAGACCATTTGTTACGTGCTCGACCGAACACATTGGGTAATTGGCGGTGCGACAAGTAATGTAGCAGGAATTTTGGCTTGGGCAAATCAAACATTGATGAAAGAAGTTGTACAAGAAACAATCAATACAAGAGAAGATGCTTATACTACATTTTTTTCAGAAATTTCTTTTGTACCTTTGGGTGCGAATGGTTTACTTTTTTGTTCTTATTTGTTAGGAGAATATGCTCCTTTGTGGGAACCTGAAGCTTTTAGTAGTTTTTAGGTTTAAGAAGGGATCATACAGAAAAAGAAATGATGCGGGCGGTTTTAGAAGGCATTTGTTTCAATCTTAAAAGAATCTTGACTGGCGTTTGTAAACAGGGACAGGTAGTTGAAATTAGAACTACTGGCGGATTTTCATAATCGGTTATCTTTCACCAGTTGATGGCTAATGTTCTTGGTTGTCCACTTATTTTTCCAACCGTTTCAGAATCATCTGCTTTAGGAGCTGTTTTTTTAGGATGGCAAGGGATCGGAAAAATCACCGAATTAAGCGAATCAACTGGGAAAATTCAGTTGAAATCACAAGTATTAGTTCAACAAAACATGCAAGAAAGTTATCAAAAAATTTATCCGGTTTTTGTTAAGATGCAAAAACAGTTAGTTAATGCCTATCAGCCACTTGCTCAGTTATGTGAAATGTTAAAGGTCGATAAAGAAAAGGACTGAGTTTATTTTAAAAAGAAATTTCTGTTACAAAAAATTTATAATGAAAATCATTCTCAATTAATCGGTTTCATTGTACTTTTGACGAAAAGTCTACTATGCTTTAAATTATAAAAAGAGAGATATAGGAGGAGAAAAGAAAATGAAATTTACACAAACAAAAGAAATACTTAATCAATTAGTAGCAGATTTGAGCCAAATGTCTGCTGTTGTGCATCAAACACATTGGTACATGCGAGGACCGGGTTTTTTGACGCTACATCCAATGATGGATGAATTCATGGAAGATTTAAATGAACAATTAGATGAAATTTCTGAACGTTTAATTACTTTAGATGGGTCTCCATACTCAACATTACGTGAATTTGCAGACAACACGAAAATTTCTGATGAAGTGGGGCGATGGGATCGTAATATTCCCGAACGTTTGGAAATTCTTGTCAAAGGCTACCGTTATTTAGCTGATCTTTATCAAAAAGGAATTGAAGTATCTGGTGAAGAAGGCGATGATTCCACGCAAGATATCTTTATTGCATTTAAAACTGCTACTGAAAAACGAATTTGGATGATTCAAGCCCATTTAGGTAAAGCACCGGAAATTGATGCGTAAAGCTTAAAAACGTGATTATTATATTAAATATAGCATAGTAGAAAAACTGCGAGAATAATTTTCCTCGCAGTTTTTATTTGTTTTTTCTTAGATTTACTCTAATATTAAAATAAATTATTTTTAGCTGGTCATAGGTATAGTTGAAAAAAGTAACAGGCAAACACGGTTTTAATAAAGAGAAGTTTTTTATTAGTAAGAAAAAACGTTGACATTAAGGGGATTAGAAGGTAATATGTTAAATGGTATTGTTTGCCCCACGAAGAGCCCCGGAAACTCAAAGTGTATGTCAAACATCAGAACTTAAATTGGAGGAAACTAACGTGCGTACAACATATATGGCCAAACCAGGCGAAGTAGAACGTAAATGGTATGTAGTAGACGCAACTGATGTTCCATTAGGACGTCTTTCAACAGTTGTTGCATCTGTACTACGTGGTAAAAATAAACCAACTTTCACCCCTCATTTGGACACTGGCGATTTTGTCATCGTCATCAATGCAGACAAAGTGAAATTAACAGGTAAAAAAGCGACTGATAAAATTTATTACCGTCATAGCAACTACCCAGGTGGATTGAAATCAATTACTGCTGGCGAATTGCGTGCTAAAAATTCTCGTCGTTTGATCGAAACTTCTGTAAAAGGAATGCTTCCTAAAAATACTTTAGGTCGCAAACAATTTACAAAATTGAATGTATATGCTGGCGCAGAGCATCCACATGCAGCACAACAACCAGAAGTTTTAGACATTACAAACTTAATCTAATAGGAGGGAATTTCATTGGCACAAGTTCAATATATCGGCACAGGCCGTCGTAAAAATGCAGTTGCTCGTGTACGTTTGGTACCAGGAACTGGTAAAATTACTGTAAACAAAAAAGATGTTGAAGAATATATTCCGCATGCTGACTTGCGTGAAGTAATTAATCAACCTTTTGCTGTTACTGAAACAAAAGGCGCTTATGATGTATTTGTTAACGTAAAAGGTGGAGGTTATGCTGGACAATCAGGAGCTATCCGTCATGGGATTGCTCGTGCATTGCTAGAAGTTGATCCTGATTTCCGTTTGGCTCTTAAACGTGCTGGCTTGCTTACACGTGACGCACGTATGGTCGAACGTAAAAAACCAGGGTTAAAAAAGGCAAGAAAAGCAAGTCAATTTTCAAAACGTTAATCCTTATTATATCAAGGATTTCAAGGCATCATCCGTTTGGATGGTGTCTTTTTTTAGCTAAATTCCTTGAAAATTGGGTCTATTTTACAGACCCTTTTCTATATAAAATGTTTTCGAGACTTGGAAAAATCTGTTATTTTTAAATTTTATTTAATTCTAATGTTTACTATGTTTTTAGCAGTGTTAGGTAATGTGACTGCAATAAATTTGTTATACAATAATGGATTTTGATTTTGGGACGTAAAACATTGTGTTTTATGTGTCTTACGTTTGTTTAATATGTATGGAAAGCCTTTAATAGGTGAATAGAAAATTTATTTTTGTTGAACTAAAAAAGAAGCTAATTCGTATGAACTAGCTTCTTAGCTATCTAAATATAAAGCAAGTTTATTTGCTGTTTCTCTTTTAGCCTCAGTTGTGACGTGAGTATAAATCTTCAAAGTTATATCACTATTAGCATGACCTAGACGGTCTTGGACTTCTTTCAATGTTGCTCCTGCCTCGAATAACAATGAACAATGAGTATGCCGAAACCCATGAATTGTAATTTCTCTTATTTCTTTATTTTCTTTAACAACAGTTTTCATACAACGATTCAAATAGTCAGGGTCGAATGGTTGGTCTTTTTCGTGTTTTAATGGAATGTCTCTTGTAAATACTAAATGATTGTCCCTAACATTAATATAGCGTGCCTGTTGTTTTTCTTTCCAAGTCATTAAAATATTAGAAGTCGTAGGGTCGATGCTAATTACTCTATTGCTTTGTTCATTTTTAGTGTCTGATACGTAAGCAATGCGTTTAATCATCGTCATTGATTTATTTACGATAATACTGTCAGCTCGTATATCAGACCATCTTAAAGCCATCAGTTCGCCTTTCCTCATTCCCGTAAAAGCCAATAATCGAAAAGCTGTAAACCACATATAATCATAGTTCTGCTCCAGTACATCTAAAAAATTATTCAATTCATTCTTGTCATAGTAATTTTCGATATTACTACTTGTTAATTCGACAGTATTAGCAATATTCATTCGAGATTTATTTATCTTTGGCATTGTGCATAATCGCATAGGATTTTTTTGAATTAAATCTTTTTTTATTGCTAAATCAAGAATTTGTTGGGTGTAACCCTTTAAAGCTTTATATTTATGATATTCCTTCGCCCACTTATTTAGTATTTGCTGACAGAATTCTGTAGTTATCTCATCAACATATTTTTTACCAAAAACAGGTAATATTTTTAATCTAAACAAATCAATTGTTCTGTTGTATGTAACCAATCTGACAGAATCTTTATAGGTAATCAACCATTCTTTATACATATCTTGAAATGATAATTGAATATATTTTTGTTCAGTTTCAATTTTCCCTTCTATTTCAGCTAATTTTTCAAGTGCTTGTTTTTTTGTTGAAAATCCAGACTTTTTAATATACTTTTGTTTTCCATTATAATCTAAACCAAGGAATATTCTGAATTTATAAGCAGTTTCTCCATTTTTCTTGATATATTTGTCTACTCTAGCCAATATAATCGCTCCAATTCTTCAGAAGTGTGCAGCGATTATACCTCGCTTCAGGAAGGATATCTAGGATGTTCTACAAATTTGCTCTCCGTTATTTATGATGCTATAAAGGTCCATGTGATGGATACTTTTGTAATTAGTATCCTTTGTCGATGCTGATAAATCAACATCGAAACAGACCACAAAGATGATAAGGATACTTTAATTATTATTCAATGTAAAAGTATCCCTTTAAAACAGCATAGGAGGAGGCAAAATGACACGAAATATTATTAATGTAAAACCTATAAAAGATAAACAAGTGATGGTAGATTTTTTAACGGAATTGAAAAAAGGAAAACATGGGAAAAGAGACCATTTGATATTTACCATAGGTATTTTCACTGGCTTACGAATTTCTGATATTTTAAATTTGAAAGTTTCTGATGTTCAAAATAAGACTACTACAGTCATTGTCGAGAAAAAGACAAATAAACAAAGAGAATTAAATCTATCCAATTTGACTAGTTTAATAATTGATTATTTAAATTCTTATCATGATGGACAATCTAATTGGTTATTTTATAGACCTTCTGACCATTCTAAACCGTTAGGAACCCATCAATACTATAAAGTCTTGCAAAGAGTCGCAGACACCCTTGAATTAGATTATATTGGCACACACACGATGCGGAAGACGTTTGGTTATAAATACTATCGCCAATTCAAGGATATTCCCACATTAATGAAGATTTTGAATCATTCTAGTCAAGCAATCACGATTCGGTATATTGGGCTAGAAGAGGAAGAAATTCGAGCAAGTTTAGATAAGTTTAATCCATTAGGTTGAATATCTAAGTTAGCCAACAGTGGATTTTATCAACAATTTTTTTATCGAATCACTTGTAATAGAAAATTATATATGATAACATATAAGTGAAGATAAGAAGTTTATCTTTTCAAATATTTGTCGTTCCTCGATATACGACTAATAAAAGGTCGAGTTCAAATATTTGTCGTTCCTCGATATACGACTAATAAAAGGTCGAGTTCAAATGATTTTTTTACTCTATTCTTTTGAATAGAGTTTTTTTGTAGGAGGAAAAGAATGAATGTAGGGCATTTTTATTACTTAAAAGACCAGTATTTTATAGATTTTCCAGACCAATATTTAATGAAAAACAGAGAAAGAATTAATGGTGTATTTCACGATAGACCTTGTTTTTATGCATTTCAAGATAGGAATACTAGCTTATATTGGTTAATACCATTTTCTTCTCAAGTTTCAAAATTTAGAGCAATATATCAAAGTAAGATAAATAAGTTTAATCGATGTGACACAATAGTATTCGGGAATGTATTAGGTCATGAAAAAGCATTTTTAATTCAAAATATGTGTCCTGCATCAAGAAATTATATAAAAAATGAATACTTAGATAGTCGTGCAAATGTTGCTGTCCGAATAGATGGCGTACTGGAGAGAGAATTATTAACTAAAGCAAGAAGAGTTTTAGCTCTACATAGAAGAGGTATACGTTTAATTTTTCCTGATGTTTTAGAAATAGAACGACAATTATTACAAAATAATAACAGGAGAAATTCTTAAAATAATATAAAAGCACAGTCAGTCAAGATTGTGCTTTTTGTTTGCTCTTTTTTAGCTGAACTGTATTAAACTTTTCTTTATTTTGTTGACTTCTAGTATAGAGCCTATGTGCATAATTAAATTCTTGTTTATTTGAAGTAAAGTATAGTGAAGTCTTTGACTTAGAAAATTTAGCGACATAATAATAGAAATCCATTAGAGAAGAAATCACATGAACACCATATTGTCTGTTTTGCTCCATTTCATAGAAAATAAGTTTACCTAGGTTTTCAACATAAATCAGTATATCGTCACGTATATACTGACTATTCTTTTCCGAATTTCTATATGAAAAACTATCTAATTTTAGCTCAATTAGTGGTAAATATTCAATGTTAGGAACAACTAAAATATCAATCATATCTAATGAATGTGTGTGATAGTTTATATCTAATTTATTACGAAGACATGAAACTCGAATAGGAAATTTAGTTAATACATTTTTGATACATTCGACAAAAAAATTATATTCTTCAGATTGTTGTGGTAATTGATTCACTAATTTATTCGCTTGTAGTTTTAGATGTTCATTAGTTTGAAAAGTATCTTTACCTGAAGAATAACAAGATAAATACAATTCTTTTTGATGGTCACAATTCGTTATAATATGAATATTTTCTGTAAAAATACTATAAGCTACAAGTTTTTGAACAACATTAGTTTGTCTATCTAATAGGCTTAAATTCTTAGAATCAAAATGGTTCGTATAAAAGAAATATTTTCCCAATTTTTGTTTCGTAATCATTTTATTTTTTTCAAGTGTTTTTAACCGACTTTCTAAACTGATTCGATTGCACTGAAGAATCTTTAGTAGGGTGGATTCATAGATGCCATCTGAGTTATTTATTATCTGAAATAATTCTTCTGTGTCAATTGCTCGTTTGTTTACAAATTGTGTTGTCATGTTCACTCCCTCCAATAGTAATTTTGTATAATTGATAATATATTATATTTAGTAAACTTAATTGTTCACTCTCTAAACTATCCCTTAAAACTATCCATTCAATTTGCTGATTGTAAGTTAGTAGAAAATTAGGATAATTGTAAGGAGCAGCCAGTTAGAAAAAATTCACGGAGGTTTCCATTCAATTTTTTCAAAATCCTGTCAAATTTCCTGTAGTTTTATAAAAGTTCTCATGAAAGTTCTCAAAAAGTTCTCATCTGCTTTTATTAAAAAATGCTTTATGTAGGGTTTGTGAAGGGATTATGTAGCCTATAATTTTTATAGATGTAGGGTTTATGAAGGGGTGGTAATTTAATAAAAAAGAGTGTTCAATTCCTAAAAGTATCCCACAAGAGCATCCCAAATTCATATGTATCCTAACCCTACTTCACCCCTTCATTATATCATCTTAAAATAGATGATGGAAATTTGAATCATGTCTTTAAAATTGTTGACAAAAAACTCTCTAATAAAATTATTAGAGAGAAATCAAGTATTAATTGAGTATTATTACCTGTAAAGTATATACTGTTTTTCCACCATGAACATTGATGTATTTCATCTTAATTGTATTTACTTCACCGATTTTTAGTTTTAATCCTTTATTTGTTCCCCAGCTTACATTTGAATAATTCGCTTTACCTAAGTATATTTCTTTTTCTCCGTTAATACTTATATATGCTTCACGTGTCTTGTTTGTTCCAAATCCTTTATCAATAGCATCTTGTTTTACAGCAACATTAATGTCGGAAATACTATCAACAAGAACATATCCATTCTCTATTGTAGGTATTCCATTTGATGCTTGACTTAGTTTAATTGTTCTTATTTCTGTATTATCTGGTGTCCAAATGATAGGTCCCCAATTCGCTCCTTTAAACCAAATATTAAAATAACCTTTAACTTCAAAAGAATTGTTAAATTTTCTCATACATTTACTATTATTAGTGTCTAATAGATTGGTGTTCTCATCTATTTGTTCAAAAGAATCACAATATATTGTCGATAAGCTAGGTTTTAAAGTATTTCTAAATAATAAATAACTAATAGCTATAAAAATACCAAATATAATTATTGCAACAACTATAAATAGTCCTTGACTTGTTCCATTTGTCATAAAAAATGACCTCCTTTTTGTTATTTTATTGTAGTATAAATTATAGCAAGTACTTATGATAAATCAATTTTATAGAACTGGATAATTTCTGTAACAAAGCATTTTGGTTAGAATAATAAAGTATTTAAAGGGAAATAATAGAAAAGTAAAGGAGGATTGATTTGCTGGACATTTGTTATTTTTGATGCAATAATAAATGTATACCTTGATGAAATACACCATTGTCATATAAATAGATACAATATTGGATAATTGTATTCCCTCTATATGATAGAAAATCCCTAATTTGCTCTAGTATCCATTTTTTATGTGATACTAGGGTATTTTTGTGTGGAAAATAAACAATTAAAATAAAGAAAGAAGGGAGGTTTTGCAGGATGACAAATAAAGTCATTGGATATATCAGAACAAGCACTAGTTCACAAGATTTAGGATTAGAAGTCCAGAAAAAGGCGTTAGAGCGGTATAAACCAGATATTATTTATTCTGAAAAAATTAGTGGTAGGAAAGAAAAGCGAATAGAGTTTGAAAAAGCGTTAGAAAATTTAGAGACAGGGGATACTTTACTTGTTTACAATTTAGCTAGATTAAGCAGGTCAAGCAAGCAATTAGTGAATCTAATGTCAGAATTAAATGCAAAAGGTATTCATCTGAAAAGCATTCAAGAGAGTGTAGACACGAAAACAGCGACCGGAAGACTATTTTTTACCGTTTTAGCGGCTATTGCAGAATTTGAAGCAGAAAATATCAGTATCCGAACAAAAGAAGCCTTAGCGAATTCAAACAAGAAACTTGGGAGACCTAAAGTAAAAAATAACACGAAAAAGAAAGTTTTAAAGTTATATCAGAATAAAGAATTGTCACTAAATGAAATTGCTGAAAAATGTGGTGTTAGTGTGAAAACGGTCTATAATTTAGCTAAAAGTGAAGGTTTGTCAAGAAAATAGTACTTGCTATTTTAATGGACAAACGATAAAATTTAGTAGTATAACAGGGCAATTAATCGGTACAAAACCAAGGTTTTTTACCGATATTTTATTAAAAAAATAACTAACAGAAAAAGACAAGTATATCAATGTTTTAAAGGTTGATATATTGGTCTTTTTTTGTCGTGGCAAAAACCTTGGATTTTTACTTTATTAAAGAGTTAGAAAGGATTGAAAATATGGCACTTAAAGGCGGAAGGATTTTTCAAGAAATGATAGAGGTTCCTGATAAAGATGAAGGAGGGTGTCTGGGAGGATGTATCAGTTGGTTGATTGGATTTGGTATTATTATTGGAATTTTAGTTCTAGGTTTCAATTTTTTGATGAGCCATCCAATGTTTCTATTTATTTTTGTCGCAATAGCTTTATTCATCGGAGTAAAGGCAAGTAAATAATAAGATAGGTAGTGAATAAAATGAAAAATTGGCTAAAGATGGGCGTAGCTTTAGTAAGCATTATGATAATAAGTGGTGTAACAGGAGCTTATTTATATTCACAAGTAAAAGAACCAGTGAAAGTAAAAGCAATTAGTAGCAGTTCTTCGACAATTAAAGAAGAAACTGGTCAAGATGAAAGCAGTTCTGATAGCAATACAGCTACAAATTCAACCGAAAAAATTGAAGAAGTAAGTGTAATAGATGAATTTAAACAGTTGAAAAACGATGAAAGCACTTTTCAAGTATCTTTAGAAGATAAAATAAAAACTGAAGATGATAGGTTTAATACGAATATTGTTGTAAATCAAAAAGATATTTATGAAGCATTTGAAATGGATGGATTAAATGTAGGTACCTTATTTTATAACGGCAATCCTAGTGCTTCAAATCCATTCTTTTATATAGGTAACTCTAAAGCCGAAGTTGTAGAGCCAACCGAAATTGGTTCAAATTTACAAATAGACAGTAGTAAATATGATAAATTTGTGGCTATGCTTTTAAATCAAGGTTCTGGTGAAACAAACTATTATTTGGTGACTAAAAAATCTGATGAAATAATGATAAGCTTGCACACTGTGAAAGACTTGGTAACAGAAGAAAATCGTGTAGAAAAAGCACTACTGGCAGTAAAACCAATACATGCGAAACAGGCGACAGATACAAGAGATATAAGTAAAATGTTAAGTAGTTTAGAAAATGAAGAAGCTCCATCGCTTGCGGTTTTGAACAATCAAGTGAGTATTAATTGGAAAAAGACTTCTCATTTAGATAACGTATATGTCTCGCTAACGGATAATAATGAAACTATTTATTTATACAAGCAAGTGTTTGATGGAGCTTTAGATAAATTTGAACAATATTTCTTCACTATAGCAATGTTTAATTACTTTTTCATGTAAGGGGAATAGATGAATACTAATCAATTAGCCCAAAAGAAATATGTTCAAAATAAAGTGAAGAAAGCATTTGTTCAAGCGAATGTAACTATTCCTAAAGTAGTAATCAATGGAGTAGCTACTGCTTTGTATAAGGAATTTATCAATTTATCTATTGAAGAACAAGAGAGAGTATTATTCAGTGAAGAATTAGTAGCTTGTCTTTGGGATAAACATGTGATAACAAAAGAAAAAGAATTATTAAAAGAGATATGAGTAAAATCATGTCTCTTTTTTTGAAAAAAATTTATCTCAAAATTATTGTCAAAAACCACTTAAAAAATGACCCCTTTAAAACCTTGATTTTATAGGGGTTTTTATATTGTTGACAAAATCAATAGATTGTTGTTATATCAAGCTTTTAAAGAGTGATTTTTGAAAAAACACCTTAGAATGAACGTGAAAAAATTTTTATGGGGAATTATCCACTTCATGTTCAATTTGAAGTGTTTTTTTGTATGTAGAAACGAGAAGAAGTAAATAAAACGTTGATAAATCAATGTTTTTAATTAGTTTGGTTCTTTCTAAAGTTAGTAGGTAAAAGAAGGGATTTTTTGTCTAAAAATAAATGATAGATTTTCTTTACTTTCGTTTTAAATGATGGTAAGGTCCAGCTGTGATTAGATAACTAATAATTATATAAGGAGATAATCAATATGATAAATAATAAATTGACAGAGGAAACGATTGTAAGACAAGAAAAAGTAAAAAGACGATTAGATACTTTAGAAGGATATTATGGAGTGAAGATGACGATTATAGCTAAAGCTGTGGGGATTCATTATCAAAATTTACATAACTTCAGAAAAGGAAAACGAACGATAAGTAAAGAAAAATTAAGTTTATTAGAGGAGTTATTGGAATTTAAATATGGAAAATTATTTGAGGAGGAGTTATAAGAATGAAAATTGAGTTGTGTATGGAAGATATTCAAAGAAGGAGTAAACCTAATCTTAATGAAATCAGATTGATTCAAAATACTTTATATAAAAAAATAAAGAAAGAAGAAGTTCAGGAATTTGCTGAAAGTATTGCTGTTAAAGGAAAAACAAGTATGCTAGCAACATATTTTGAAACAGAAGAGTTTTCTGAACGCATACATTCGATTAATTTTAAACAGCAACAACTGATTATGCTTGATTTTGATAATTCTAAAGTAGATATAAAAGAATATGGAGTAACAACTTATGACTATGTAAGAAATCATGACTTTATTAAACAAAATGCTTGTTTCATGTATCGAACCTTCTCTGATAAAGAAGCAATAGTTGATAAATTTAGAGTCGTTTTTGTGTTGAATGAATCAGTAAAAGATTATTTACTGATTGGGAATATCTATACTAAATTATTTCGTTTATTCCCATCTGCTGATAGAAAATGTTCCAATCCTAACCGTTTATTTTTTGGAAGTAATCGAGGATATGAAGAAGTTCATTTTTCCAATCTTTTGAATGTTAAAGAATTTACAAGCGATATTGTGCCAATGAAAAAACAGTCAAACAAAATAGTAAAATCAGAAATTTATAACGAACAATATGAAATTCAAGATAGAAAGCTGGTTTGGCAACTAATTAAAGAAAATACGCAAGAATCAATTGATGAGGCAAGAGCGATTATCCTAGATAAATTCGATTCAGAAATTTCTAAAATATATCCTTCTTACACAAATGCACGAGTGATACTAAGGCAAACAATTGATATGAGAGAGTTTTTAGAACTACCTAAATCAGAACCGTTTCATGATATTTTAGAAAAAGATGAAAATCCAAGTGCGAGCGTGATTCGATGGGAAGATGGCACACAAATTTATCATAGATTTAATAAGGATTCTTTTGCCAATTTAGATATTTTACGAGTGGTTGCTAAACTGTTAAATCTAACTGGGTATGAAGCCCATTGCAAATCCATCGATTTATTATTATATTTAACTGGAAGTAGTTTGGATAGAACTTCTGAATCAGCAGAACAAATTGATAAAATTCAATTCTTTAGAAAAGTATTGAAGGGTGAAAAATTAGCCACTGAATATCCCAAATTTACTAAATTTCTAGGAAGTGACTTACGTATTTCAATTGCGTTATTGGATATGCTTTCAGAGTATATGTATGAAGATTTTAAAACAGGAGAAGTTCGACACTTACTATGCCTAACAAGTGAAAATATTGCAAAAGAAATAAATATTGTTTTAGGTACAAAATACGACCACACTAGAATTCATAAAGTAATTAACAAATTGGCGATTACAGAAAATATTGAAAAGCTAGAAGAATCACAAATACCTGCTGAATTATTTGAAAAATACACGGAAAATTCTTATGAAAAAATAATAAGCAATAAATACCATCATACAAATTTTATAGAGTTTAAAAATGCTGACATGGAAAAATCGGAGACTATATCTAAAGAATTGTATGATAATAACTATACGTTGAATGCTTTGAATTTCGAAGGAATTGCTAGAATTTTGGGAAAGGATATTGCTAGTAATGTATTTAAGCAAAGAGAAACAACTGTAGTATCTAAGAAAATTAAAGTAGATGAAAATTTATTATCTGAATCAAAAAAGGAAAATGAGTTGAAAATAGCTAAATTCATTTTAAGAAAAATAGAAACACAGAACTATGTGGCTGAAAGAGATATAATTTTTTATGTTTATAAATATCTATTAAAGAAAAAAACAAAGAAAGATGCTGAATATCTGGTAAAACAATGTCGTGCCAATATCTGTAAAGACTATGATTTAGAGCTTATCAGAGTAACCAACAGTATTAGAGATAGTTATAAAATATCTAATGAAATTAAGAGTAGAAGTATTATATACGTGAAAAATTAGTATTATTGAAGAGATTGTATAAGTTATACCATAGTTTTATTGAATTGTAACTTTCATTCGATTTCTTCAATAAAACTAGGGGTAAATCATAACTTTTATAATCATACAATAAATAACTATTATTTATATATTCTTATTTGTTGTATGATTATAAAACCTAACAAGTTTTACCAGAAAAACTGGGTTTTCTCTACGAAAGTTCCAATTCAATTTTGATGGTGCATAATATGTAGGTTTATAATCATACATACTGATTGAGTATTAGCAAAGCTTCGCTTTGCTTACTTATAATAGGAATATTGAAATTTAAAAAGAGGATGTTTTCTTCTCTTGTTTTTAGGTAGTAGCAAGTCAAAGGCTTGCTTGCTTAATAGCACTGCCTAGGTTTAGTCAAATAGCTAAAATTTGCTGCCTAGAATTTTAAAATATAACAAAGTGGTGATTATTTGTTTTTTTATTTTTTAGAATCATCTTCACACAAACAATAGGACATTGATAACATGTTTTACTCTATATTAGATAATAAAACGTTTAAATAACGTGATACGCAATTTAAATGGACTGTTTTCATTTTTAAGAGCTTTAAAAATGATTTTCGATAAATTATACATAAAATTTTAAAAACGCTTAGAATGAATTTTAAGGAGCATGGAACTGATTCTTTTCGCCCATAAGGACTTCTGAGATTAGCATTTTAAATTGTAGGAGTCTTGAACTACCTATGGATGTCAATTGTAATCGTTTCATGCTTCGGGAATTAATATGAATAACAGAGTAAGTAGACAACTAAAATAATTGATGAGATAATGATGGGGAGAAAATTTCAGTAGAATTAATTATATATAGTTCTATTCTATTTTAAAATATGAAGTTAAGTATTGAATATATAAGCTTATAACAAATTGTGGAGGATTATTAATGGCAACGAATAAAAGTGTAGAAAGAGATGTAGAAGATTTAGTAAATAGTTGGTTAAAAAGTTATGGATTAAAGTATTATCTTCAAAATAGTAGTGTAAATCCTGAAATTGATAAAGCTTTGTTAAAATCGCCGTCTAAATTAGGTGGATTGGGTGGGAACTATCCTGACGTAAAGCTATTATTACAAGACTCTAAATTAGATTATTATCCTATTGTGATTGAATATAAGGGGACTAAAGATGCTCTTGTAAAATTAGATAAAGATGGACATATAGCAAATATAAAAACTAGTGGTAAAGATAATGGATTGCCTAATTATCAAAATATAGCTAGATTTGCTGTAAATGGAGCAGTTCATTATGCAAATGCGATTCTTCAATACTCTAGTTATACAGATGTAATTGCAATAGGAATAACAGGCTATATTGATGATTATCAAAAACTTCAATTACAAATTGGTGTATATTTTGTTTCTAAAAAAAACTATGGTATTGGTCAAAGAGTAGGAGATTTTACTGATTTATCTTTCCTAAAAAAAGAAAATTTTGATGGATTTATTGGGAAAATCGAGCAATTATCATTATCTAGTGAAGAACTTTCTATAATACATCAAAAGAGGGAAGATAGTATAGAGGATGCACTTACTAGAATAAATGAAAAATTATATAATCAAACTAAAAATATTAGTGCTTTAAGTAGAATTCATTTAGTTGCCTCTAGCATAATGGCTAATTTAGGTGTTCCTCATAAGGTAACACCACTTGAACCAGAAGATTTAAAAAGTTCTACAGAATTAGGAGAAACAGATGGAGAAATCGTGTTAAGAAAGATAAAATCTTTTTTAATGCATAAAGGACTACCTGTAAAAAAACAACATCAAATTATTAATAGTTTGTCTATTACATTAAATGATGAGTCCTACTCTGCTCCAATTAATGGAGAGTCATTGATTAAAGATATTTTTTCTGAAGTAGTCGATACCTTAGGAATGTTTTATAAGGTTGGTGTAGATACAGATTTTACAGGAAAACTATTTAATGTGATGTTTAGATGGTTAAACTTTGCAGGAGATGACCAAAATGATGTAGTATTGACGCCTCGATATGTAGCAAATTTAATGGCAAAATTAGCAAGAGTTAATAAGAATTCTTATGTTTGGGATTTTGCTACTGGTTCTGGTGGATTATTAGTAGCAGCGATGAATTTAATGATTGAAGATGCTAAAAATACTATTAATAGTCCTGAGGAATTATCAATTAAAATAGAAAATATACGTGACAGACAGATTTTGGGAATTGAGATATTACCAGAGATATATATTTTAGCAGTCTTAAATATGATTTTAATGGGGGATGGGTCTAGTAATATAATACAAAAGAATAGTTTAACGGAATTTACTGGACAATATGAATATGGAGTTCCTGAGAATAACAGAGATTTTCCTGCAGATGCGTTTCTCTTAAACCCTCCATATTCTGAAAGTGGTAATGGAATGAATTTTGTTGAAAAAGCATTGAGCATGATGACTAAAGGTTATGCTTGTGTTATTATTCAAGATTCTGCTGGAAGTGGAAAAGCTGTTGATTATAATAAAAACATTTTGAAAAACAATACTTTACTTGCAAGTATAAAAATGCCTCCAGATATATTTATAGGAAAGTCTAATGTTCCTACTTGTATTTATGTATTTAGAGTAGGGGAGAGGCACGAAAAGGATTCTCAAGTTACATTCATAGACTTCACTAATGATGGATATAAAAGGAAAAATAGGCGTAAAGCGAAAGCTAGTTCAAATCTTAAAAATGTTGATAATGCCATAGAAAGATATGAAGAAGTAGTTAATATTGTAAAATATGGAATAAATAAGAAAGTATTATTAAAAGATGAAGAAGTGGTTGTTGATACTATTTCTTTAGATGACGAAAAGATTGGGTCAGATTGGAATTTTGGTCAACATGTAAAAAAAGAATTAGTAGAAAATATTGATGATATACAGAAGTCAGTATTTGATTATATTTCTTGGGAAATTAGAAGGAAATTAGTGGCTGAGAATAATACTTTAACATCAGATATAGTGTATAAATTGCAAGCTTTAGAGGAAAAATATCAAGTTGTTTGGAAAGAGAGTAAAATATCAGAGTTCTTTAATGTAAGAAATAATCCTAGTTTGAATAAGAATGAGTTGATTATTAATCCATACGGACAATATCCATATTTTACTAGAACCATAAATAACAATGGAATCTCTGATTATTCTGATTATGTAGATGAAGAACATAAAATTATGGGTAATACTATTGCTGTAGGGTTAATGGCTATGGAATTTTTCTACTTAGAAAAAGATTATTATACAGGACAATTTACTAAGTCAATAGTGCCAAAATTTGAAAATTTTGAAAGAAATATTGGTTTATATTTTATTAGCTTATTTAATCAAAATAAAACATACTATAAAGGGTCGTTAGTTAGAGATTTTGATAAGATATTTTTAAATACTATAATACATGTTCCTATGACTAAAGGAGAAATAGCCAGAGATTACATTAATGAGTATGTTAAAATCTTAGAAAAATTTAAAGTTCAGGGAATAAAAGATTTTATTGATAATATATAGAATACTGTGTTAATTATAGGTGGTATAGGGAGTTAATCTATTTGATGAAGTAAGGAAGATTCGAACGAATCTTCCTTACTTTTCTTGAAATTAATCTATTTTCATTAATTTATACATTTGGTATTTCGATTTTTCAGCATAACAACACATAGAATGAAAAAAGTATAGTTATTGTAGAATTTTTAAGATGTGAGAAAAAAGTGTATGAATAATAATTACAAAAAAAGAGAGAAACAAATGAACATCAACAAATCAACACTAAACTTTATCACAGATGGAGTAGTTACTTGTAAACAGCTTGCCGATTTTTACGATACTTTCCATATGGATAGAGAGTTTTCGGATGCAGTTAATTTTCTAAGTGGAAGTATTGTAGTAGATATGGGGCAATTAAAGGACGAATTGTATGCTTCTGAAGATTCACATGAGTTAGGTGCGGTAGAATTTATGCAAAAGCATTATCCTTCAGCAGTTTTATTTATAGATTTAATCCCTAAGGAAAAGCGGAAATTTATTTAATAAACATATAACTACTGACTATTTTCTATTTCTACTAGGTATAGTGTAAAAACTTTCCATATTCTAATAAATTGGGTCTATTTTATTTTAGAAATGTTATCTAATCCCTTGATAAATGTGGCTAAAAGCCATTTTATTTTTGGGTCTGGATTTTGAAAATTTGAGGTAAATCGAAGAATTTAAGACTGTATTCTAAAGGGGAATAAATGGTGATAAAAACCATTGTAAACGTTGATGTATAAGGATTTCCGTTTAGCTCTTAAACGTGCTGGCTTACTTACTCGTGACGCACGTATGGTTGAACGTAAAAAACCAGGTCTTAAGAAAGCTCGTAAAGCTTCACAGTTCTCAAAACGTTAATCTTTGTTATATCAAGGATTTCAAGACACTTTCCATTTTTTGGAAAGTGTCTTTTTTTGATTTGGTTACGAGTTTGGTTACGACTTTTTTGTACTTCGTAACTAATTACCCTTGATTAGCTTGTCTATATTCTTCCAAACGTTTAATTGTGTCAATTTTTGTTTGTTCATTTGTGTGTCCGTAAACGTCTCGAATCATATTAGAAGTTTCTGCATGACCAACAAGAGATTTAATAATTAAACCGTCTATTCCTTGATTGAGTAAATCTGAAACAAAGGTGTGTCTTAAACCATGAGGGATGATATGGGGAAGTCCATATTTCTTCTCTAACTGATTTAATTTATTATTCAGCCAATCGGGATGCAAGGGTTGATTGACTTCTCCTTTTTGTGTCATATAGGTAAATAAAAATTGTTGAGAAGTCTGTTTGATTCCTATTTGTTTTAGCTCTATTGCTTGTTTCTCTTTCCATTCAGTTAGCAATGCTATAATAGTATCGCTTATTGGTACATCACGAAAACGGTAGCCATTTTTCATTCCTCTGATTCGTTCATAATTCTTTGTTTCTGGGTTCTTTACTAACTTGTGAGACATAGAAATGATCTTTCCTTTAAAGTCAATGTCCGCCCATACAAGCGGGTAAATCTCCCCTTTTGTGGCTCCTAAGTAGTAAGTCAAGGTTAGTAGAACGTAATTTTGAAATCCATGTTCTTTTTTCATTAGTTCCAGTGATTGTTGAATTGTTTCAACCGAATAATATTTTTGTTGGCGCTGGGCTTCTTTTTTCCGCTTCAAAGTTTCGTTTACCGGCATTTCTAATAACTCATAAGGGTTGGCTGCTATATAGCCTTTCAGTAATGCATATTTCATTACTTGCTTAGTATAAGAAACGCAAACCTTGAAATTTGCATAGGGCTTAATCTTCTTTTCTTCGTTACCGAAAGCCCATAAAATTTGAAGATTTTCTAGTACATCGAATGAAACATGCTTAATTTTTTTATCTCCTAAATAAGGGAGAATGTGAAGACGAAAAACACTTTTCGTTCGATCTAATGTACTTTGTTCATGGTGTTTAGTAATAATATACTTCTTTTTCCACCACATTTCATAAACTTCCTTAAAGGTGTAATCGCCTTTCTTTTTCTTGAATTCTCCTTTTAGTCTTTGGAGTTTCGCTTCTTGTTCAAGAATCATAGCTTCTTCTTTTGAATCGGCATAGGCAACAAATCGAGAGAAACCAGCACCCATGTAGACATTTACTTTATATTTTCCATTATTCATTTTTTTAATTGCCATAGTTTTTCCTACTTTCCTTCTTGCACGTCAGAATGTAAGACCGCTATAAAGTGAGTGTAACATGCTTCAAGCTGACTGACTAAACTTTTTTAACCAGCAGTCAACTTCCATTTTGTCATATAGAACAACGCCTTGAATATTGATTTTGGGTAAACCTTCTGCAATCAATTTATCTAAGGTGTTGTTGGATAAATTGAGATAGTGACAGAGTTGTTTCTTTTTGATATAACGTTTATTTAAAGCAAATTCTGTTCTAAATTGGTTAACTTCGGTTGTTAATAATTGATGAATGGTTTGTTGTAAATGTAGCTGTTGTTGTTCGGATAATAGAATAGTGAGTTCATTCATGACTATCTCCTCCAGTTTTTTTGATTTTTGTGTAACGAACTTTGCTTTCTTCAAACATAAGGATTGGTTCCGTTACTTCGTATAAGTTCCATTCTCTAAAAAAGAATGGGGCCCTTTTTGTGTATTCTTTCGTTACTAATACTTTTTGATTCGAAACATTATAGGGTTTATCTGTTTGTTTCTTTATTTCTTTAGGAAGACGCAAATTTTGAGATTTGAAGAAAGCTTTCTTTTTGTGTTCCTTTAGCTCCAACTCTTTATCAAAATATTTACTGATATATCTTCCTCGATTCTCGATACTATCCACATCAATTTTATTTATTCTAACTGCACCATGTCCCCATGTGCTTAAAAGCTGTTTATGTGGAACGTAAGGGAAGTGAAAGAGAATAATGTGATAATGGATAGCTCCACGCTTTTGCTTTTCCCACGTAGCTAAATAGCGAATGTGAGCTTTTTTTGTTTTATATAATTGATAATTTAGTCGTTTAATAAATTTTTTGAACTCACTATTTGTATACTCAATATCTTCTATGTTTTCTTTAAAGGTTAATGTTAGAAATTTCGTTTGTTTGTCAAAGTTTGTGTCAATTAATCGTGCAATATCAAATCGTTTCGTTTTATAATGTTTTTGTTTTCTCTTTAAACTGTCATATTGTCCTTGTGCAGATAGTTCATCAAATTTTTTTCGGATTGTTTTATCTTCTAGCCATTCAAGTTTTTTCTTTTTCGCTTCTTCTGTTTTTGATCGTTTTGAATAAATTGGTTGCTCATATTCCCAAATTTCTATATACGTAGGAGTTTCAATGATTTTTTGATTGTAACACGTATACAGTGTTTATCACTCCTAAAAGTAGAAATTGAGTGGTGAATGATGCACAAGGTTTTGTGCTTTTATTTTCGCCAGATGTTGTCCTATAGAACAAGTAAAGGGGAAGAAAGGCTTTGCCTTTCTTCCAGACAACACATCCATCGTGTGGTTGTTTTCGAGCGGACAGCGGTGTTGGGCTTGCTTGCCCTACCGCTTCCGTCGAAACCACCCGCTGGAAATATTGTCAGAATCAGGTACAGAAATTTTCTCTATCCGTGTTACTTTGTGAGATAAATCAAGGATTTGTTTGTCTAGGTCATGATACTGTCTGACTAGCGCATGAATAATCTTATCTCTTTCTCTCAATTTTTCATTGAAAATCTCTGTAATAAAGTCAATGAGTTCATGATGTTTCATCAAATCAACTGTCTCGTGAACATCAAATAATTGTCTTAAAGCTTTATCACGTCCGATTTTCGGAATTAAATGAGCGACTTCTTGAAGTTTTTGAATTTCTTCTGTAGAAAATACTCTTGTTTTCCGATGATGTTTTGTTTGTCCTTTTCGTCCATGACTGATAAAGGGAATGTACTCGTATTGAAAAGGATACTCACATTCTTTTTGAATGAAATTTGCCCACTTGTTTAACGTAGATAGAGAGTGGAGCCCATGAACTTGTTGAACGACTTCATGGGCTGTAAAATAATGCTCTTCCATTATTTTTGAGTCATGAGTTTGGCAGATTTTGCAGTAGCGGAGAGTCCGTAACTAACAAATTGACCATTAGCACGACCCCAAGCAGAAATAATCAAATCTTCGAATGAGATAAGTGCCATCCCTTGTGCTTCCAGTTCTTCTTTGGAAATAACAGGAAACTCACTTTCCACTTTTACACTGACTTTTTCAAAACGTAGTTTAGGTAAAACACATTCATAAGTCCATCCTAGAACGTCTCCTTCCTTTTGCCATTTTGTCACTTGAACAACTTGATATTCTTTTTCTAATTTGTTCTGAGGTAACACTAAATCACTAATTTTTACTGGCACATTGCATTCCTTCTTTCGAGTGGATTATCGATATACGAATTTGTATACGAATGTTTTAAAAAAATATAGGACGCCTCTATACCAATAGAATATACGATTTTATATACGTTGTCAATTTTAAACTCTTGGAATATATACGAATGGATATACGGATGTGGTATACTGGATTTAAGAAAGTATGGGAGGCTTTGAACATGTTTGGATTGTTAAAACCAGATAAAGAAAAAATAGGGAGTCGCCTTAAAGGATTAAAAGAAGAATTAGGGCTGTCTTTTACAGAATTTGGAAATCGATTAGGTTTGAAAAAACCGACAATTAGTTCATATGTGCAAGGATATACACTTTTGCCTGTAGAAGTAGCTGAAAAAATAGCAAAATTTAGTGAAAAGCCAGTAGCTTGGTTCTATTTTGGTGCAATGGAAGATTATATTAAGGAGTATCTTTTATTGAGAGGATATGCTAAAGTACTTGAAAGTCATCCAGAAGTAGTTGAACAAATCAAAAAAATATTTTTAACTGGTGAATATAAAAATAGTGGATGGGAAAATGAGGTAGGTTATCCAAAAGAGGAATTTATAGACGATTGCTTTACTGAGATACGAAATAATCTTCTAAACCAGTATATTACCGAAGTTGTAAGAAATCAGATAGAAAATTCAAAACAAGCACTATCGTTAAGTGTAAAAGAAAAAGAAGAATGGGCTACCTACATTTCAGCAGATATTAAAGGCTATAATAATATCTCGTTAGAGATTGAATATGGTGATAGAGATAAAATTGAAGAGATGGCAAAGAAGTATATTCAAGACATAAAAAAAGAAGAGCCAATTACGTTTAATGATTATTATCTAATCGGAAAATTAATTAATATACTGAATGACAATAGAGAGACAGAATATATGATTTCTGATTTATCGCTAATGTTAACAGAGAAACACTTCTCTTCATTTTTTGGTGGAGAAGAATTGATTGAGATATTTCAAGCGATGAGACCTGCGTTAATAAAATTATATGCAGAAAAAAGTGATGATGAAATGTATGATTGGTTTGAGAAATAAAAAAACAAACTTACTAATGGAATAGCTCAACAAGAGAAGTCAACGGTCAATACTAGGGAAAAGTATTGGCTGTTGACTTTTTTTAATATTGTGTTCTATGGGAACTAGCAAAACAGTCAATGGAAATTAAGTTAGCAGTTTTTCCTTTTGTCTCAGTTCAATAAGTTGTATTTCCATTTTCTTTGCCAGGATTTGAAAGTCGGAATGGAAAGCCTTAAATACTTTTGAATAAGAATAATACTGCTTTATAATTTTCTGTTTATTTAGTGGACGGTGGGTTTCGTTAAAATAGTTCTCTAGTAAACTTAATGGTTCATCCCAAGAAGCTAATTGTTCAAGTAAATCATATAAAGTGTAGATATCTTGATGACTGATTTTCTTAATTGGCTGTTTGTTTACCGTTAAGCTATCCTTCTCTAGTTTTGACATTTGTTAGTCCTCCTAATTCATTTTATAAATCCATGTCTATATAAACAACACCATAGAGATATTTTACTATACCATGTTTATATAGACAACACATTTTATTGGATAGGAGAATTTAGATGAATAATGACGGTGTAAAAGTTGAACTATTAATCAACGAATTATTAGCAGAAAGAAATATGTCTTTAAGAGAACTTGCTCGCTTATCAGGAATAGAACCTTCCAATTTAAGTAATCTTGCGAACGGTAAAAGAAAGAGAATTTATTTGGAGCATATTGAACGGATTGCGGATGCTTTGGATATTGAGGATATATCGAAGATAATTAGATTGATTAAAAATAATTGAATAGAAATATGTTGAGAGTATGAGTCATAATTTTATAGAAAAAGGTGAGATACTAGCTATAATTTTATGACTTTTCTTATATGATTTATAATATTGATGTGTGTAATTAAAAGCAATTTATTTTTTATGGATAGAATGAAATTATTTGAGTATACTATTAATTAAAGTGAGGTTTATTAACTATGAAAAAAGACTTAATTTTTCTTTTGTATCATATAGGTCTATCTAACTTTGCATTAAGTCAAATTTTCAAATATTTTACTGATGAGGAAGTTTTATTACTATTGGATGGTGATTATTTAGACTTTCAAATGAGATTCAATCTATTCAATGATGACGATATAAATTTATTATCTTCGAGTGAAATTATTCGCAAAGCAAAAAAGAGCGGTATAAATTGTTTGGAAGAATTTAAACGGTATGGTATTACATACTGGATTTATTATGAGGAACAATACCCAATTGGTTTAAAAAGAATACAAAATCCACCATTTATAATATTTGTAAAAGGTGATTATAAAATTTTGAATAGTCAAAAACTCATTTCTATTGTTGGAAGTAGGAAAATAACAGAGAAAACTAGTAATGATTTAAAGAAATATACTTATGAGTTAGTAAAGAATGGCTTTATTACCGTTAGTGGGTTGGCCTTTGGAACAGACATTATAGTTCATGAAGTGACCACGAATTTAGGTGGGCAAACTATTGCTGTGCTACCTTCTTCTATTTTTGATGTCCAACCTAAGAAACATAGTGAAGAAGCAAAAAGAATATTATTAAATAATGGAGTGATAGTATCAGAGTATTACTCTAACGAAAAATATAAACCTACTAATTATATAAACAGAAATAGGTTAATATCAGGGCTAAGTAGATGGCTTATTGTATCTGAGTGTACTGAAAAAAGTGGTACTATGCATACTGCTAGATTTGCTTGGAAACAGAAAAAGCAAATTTATTGTTTTGATAATAAATCCTCTGGTATTCAGAAAATTTTATCTTCAAATGGTGGAATGATATATAACGGAATTATATCGCTAAATTTGAAAAGGGGTGAACGGGATTGTTAAAGGTACATTTGATTTTTCCTAGAGGTACAATTTTTGATGAACATGGAGATTTATATGATGGAGTTGTTGAGTTGCTTAAAGTCTGTAAAGAAAGAGGGTATGATTTTCTTTTTACCACACATAACATTGGTAAAGCACAAGAATATTCTCATAGGCTGAAGGAAGCTACAGGATTGGAAAAAAATTTTTATAGTAGAAAAAAAATTCGAGAGATATTAAGTAATCCACAAAAAACTAAATTATTGAAAACTACAATTATAGTTGGGAGTAGTGATACAGATTTATACTTAGCAGCTAATAATAAATTATTACTTATTAATCCATCATGGAGCTATATACAGGAAGAAAAAGCAAAGAAATATGGATTTAGTTTAGATACACCGAGTACTTTAATAAAAATGTTAAAAATTATTGAAAATCAAAATAGTTGGTATTACGAGTTAGATTTGGACGATAAATCTACAGTCTACGCTTTAACAGCAGCTAATAATAAAGATGCTCAGGAAAATGAATCTGTAATGATTAATAGATTCAGAAATTTATTAAAGAGTGGTGACCGTACTTATTTTGAAGCTCTATTTTTTCATTTGATATCAGGAATCATGAAAAGTGATGAGTTAAGGCAAATATCAATTTGGGGAATAATGCCTTCATCAGGTTTAGCTTTAAATGAAGACATGTTAGAAATCAAGGAGAGATGTAGATATCTTACTAATGTAAAAAATAAAAATCCTCTTTTAACCCGTCACACAGCCGTTGAGAAAAGCCGTACTACAGAGCATGGCAGGAGACTAGAAATAGGAGCAAAGAAACATTTAGATTCTATTAAGTTGAATCCTGTTTATAAAGGAAAATTAGAGGGTAAGACTGTTTGTATTTTAGATGATTATTTGACAAATGGTAGTTCGTTTGAAGCTGTTAGAAACCTATTAATGAAGGCTGGTGCAGAAAAAGTATACTTCGTTGCTTTTGGTAGATTCAAGAGAGGGTTACTTGGAATATATCAAAAAGAGAACTACTACATAGAAAGAGATGTCTATAGTGATAATTATGTTGCTTTATTATCTTCAAAAGATTCGGAGTTTGGTTGTAATGGAGTATACAACGAAGACGCTCGTACAGAGGTAGATAACATTTACAAAATATTAAATGAATAATTGGTAATTTCATGTTTTCTGACGTGCAAGTTATTTTAATTTGATTACGATTTTTAGTTACGAGTGGTTAAAATTTAATAAATTATAGTGAAATAAACAGTCTAAATATTTTATATAAATCCTTGCTACTACTGGATTTTTAATTATATTAAAACCCAAGCATTGCCAACCAGGTCTTAAGAAAGCTCGTAAAGCTTCACAGTTCTCTAAGCGTTAATATTCGCTTTATATCAACAATCAAGACGTTTCGCAGCTTAGTTTGTGAAGCGTCTTTTTTCATTGTCAATTATGGAGTTATTAGCAAGTGACTGTAAAAAAATGGAATGTATTGCAATTCGCAATGCATTTTTTGGGTGCAAAATGAATTACAATTAGTTAGATAAGGAGGTAATGCTAATTGAGTAGTTTCAAAATTAAACCTAACCGAAAAGAAACCGAAAATAAGACAATTAGGTTTCCTGTGCCACTTATAGAAAAGATTGAAGAAGTTATTACAGAGAATGATACAACATTTTCAAGTTTTGTTATTCAAGCTTGTGAGTATGCTTTAGAAAATATAGAAAGTGACAAAAAAAGATAACGCATATTATTTTTATATTGAAAACAATGTTGCTTTAAAGGAGATATAAACGTGAGCTTAAGAGAATTTATAAAAAAAATATTCCTAATTTTAACAGTAAAATTTATTCAGAAGAAGATTTGAAAGTTAAAGTTATTATTCCTTATTTGAAACAACTTGGATATCATGAAGAAGAAATGAGATTTGAGAATCCGATGGAGGTTGTTATTGGCTCAAAAAAAACTATAGTATATTCTGATATTGAAATTGAGCTGAATGGCGTGGTAGAACTAATCATTGATGTGAAAAAACCTTCTCATGGAATTTTACAGAAAGATTTGCTTCAAGCTTCAAGTTATGCCAAGTTGATAAATACACCACCAGCATTGATGAGCACTATTACAAATGGTACTGATACGATAACAACAAATACCTTCACAGGTGAACAGATCGACGATATTCCAAGCAAAGCTCAATTAATGAAAAAAGTAAATAATTCAAAAAAGAAAATTTACTCAGAAATTCAATTGCAAGAAATAAAAAGTGTGCTTTTGACCCTTTTAGAGCCTAAAGAGCTATACAGAATTATTAATAATTCAAAAAATGTTATAGAAAAGAAAGCTTTGATAAGAAGCGATCAGTCGTTTAAGGAAATAACGAAAATTATTTTAGTAAAGATGAATGAAGAGAGAAGAGTTACTTTAGAAGAAGGTCAAAATCGATTTTCAAAGGAGTATCTCGAAAAATTTTCCAAAGCTAATGGGATTTCTATAAATGAAGCATTTGTACGGTTATTTAATGAAGCAAAAGAAAAGTATCCTAACATATATCCAGAAGGAGAAGGTAATTTCCTTATTACAGATGAAGAAGCTTTGATCAGAGTAGTCAACGATTTGGCTCCGTTTTCATTTTTAGGTACTGGAGAAGATATAAAAGGAGCTGTCTACGAAATTTTTCTAAAAGGAACACTTAGAGGAGATTTTGATCAATACTTTACTCCGAGAGAAATTGTTGATTTTATTGTAGAACTTGCAGATCCTCAATTTGATGATGTTTTTTTAGATCCAGCTTGTGGATCAGGCGGTTTTTTAATACAAGCGTTTAATTACGTAAATCAAAAAATAATTAATGCTAAAGAGTCAGAAGTTGAGAGAAAAAAGAAATTTTCAAATTTGGTAGATAAGCATATCTGGGGGCACGAGGCAGATAAAGATTTACAAGTTTTAGCAAAAATTAACTTAATTATGCATGGAGATGGATGGAACAATATTTACCAAGGAGATACATTGATATCTCCGAACCTTAAGAATGACTTTTTTGATTTAGTATTGACCAATCCGCCTTTTACAATAAAGTATGAATTTCCAGAAACATTGTCTAATTATGAAATGGGGCTAGGGAAGCAAAAGGAAGAGTTAGATATCCTTTTCGTTGAAAAATCATTAGATGTTTTAAAACCTGGAGGAGACTTGTATATTGTTTTACCAGAAGGTTTGTTAAACAATAATTCATATCAATATTTTAGAAATTGGTTAATGGAGAAAGCAGACCTTTTATGTTGTATCTCTCTTCCAGAAGGCGCGTTTATTCCTATGGGAGGTTCAGTATCCAAAACCTGTATTTTAGGTGTACGAAAGAAATCAAAAGAAAATAATTATATACCTCCTACTCATGCTTTTTTAGGTGTTGCTAAGGAAGTAGGCTTTGAGTCAGGAAAAAAATTATACAAAAAAATTGAAAAAAATGACTTACATGAATTTATAAAAGATTATGACGAAATATTTGAGGAAGTTCGTGAGACAACAAACGGAGGAGAATATGGATGGATAAAGACAGAAGATATAGATATTAAAAGATTGGGAGCTTCTCATCTGTTGAATATCATAGATTCTTCTGAAATTCGTAATGCCGTCAAACTCTCAGATATAGTTATTATTGAACAACCTAAAATTAGAATCGAAGATTCAAAAACATATTATTATTTAGAAATACCTGATATAAGTTCATCAACTGGCGCGATCACCAATATTCGTTTATTGAAAGGTGAAAATATAACTAGTTCTACTTTAGTATCTTTTAAAGCGTCAGATATTTTATTTGCAAGAATTAATCCAAGAAAAAACAGAATAACATTAGCCCCACCTATAAGTGATGAATATGAAGCAGTTACATCAAACGAAATATATTTACTGTCTTTAATTAAAGACAATGGGTATATTAGGGAAAATTACTCTTCCGCATTAGTTCCTATATTGCGAAGTGATATTGTTAAGCGTCAGATTGTCAGGTTGGGAGTGGGGTCATCTAGTTCTAGAGCTAGAGTATATCCTGAAGATCTTGCAAATATTAGGGTTCCTATTCCAGATGAAAATGTACTGGAAAAATTAAGTCAGTTGACTAATAGTAATACAAATAAATTGTGGCAGGAATCTCAGAAAATGATAGATAACTATGTTGAAATGCAAGTGTTACTCGATTCAAATATAAATAAAAATGAATTCCGATCTATTTAAATAGTTCATGTTTAACTAGTTCTTGTCAAAGTAGTATCCTCTTCGGCTCGCATATTTTTTGTTTGAAAAATTGATACCAATGATTTCAAATCTATTGAAATCCACTAAAACTTTGAAATATGAATCACGCTGTACTTACTGCTACTAAAGGATTTTGAAGCTTATTCAAAAACTGAGCAATCGAACCAGGACTTAAGAAAGCTCGTAAAGCATCACAATTCTCAAAACGTTAATTGCGATTATCGTTCGAGTTCACGAGTTATGAGAATTGTACTGGACGAAGCAATGCTGACGCAGTTACCTTGATCCAGACTTTTCTGGTACTTTCCAAGTTTTGGAGAGTGTCTTTTTTTGTGTTTTTAGGTACGACAAAAGGTACTTTTTAATTTTTTTGTAGTATTTTTCTTCCAACGAATATGAATTGAAAAAACGTAAAGATGAGTGCCAGCGAAGTTATCTTCCACCTTTTTAATGTTCAGATTGCTACTTATTAGATACTGAATCCTTTAGTATAGACAATTTGATTTTTTACATTATTTTTGATATGATATTTATGCGAAGCGATACTATTTTTATCAAGGAAGCACAAAAACCACTCTACGGCGAATAGAGTGGTTTTTTTTTCATTCGTTGCGACTACGAATGAGTGGGCTAGAAGCAACTTGCTTTTAGTCATTGTCTTTCTCATCTAACCAGTGAGAAAAAAGTTTGATAACGATACCTACAAAAATAGGTGCAATGACCAACGATACTATTTTTTCCAATGAAGCACACCCCCTTTGGGGGCAAGTTGCCAAAATGAGTATAGCATGTTAGGTATTAGAAAGTGAATTTAAATTTTATGGAGGAGGAATGGTTATTGAAGTAGTCTTATTCTGATTCACGCATATTTTTTGGATACGTCTTTAGGTACGATGGTCTTAAAATGTGCTGAAATTCATTAAAATCGTACCTGTTGAAAAGTTGCTCAACCTATTGTTGTTAAAGGATTCTCCAACTATTTCAAAATCTTTGTCACAGAACCAGGACTTAAGAAAGCTCGTAAAGCATCACAATTCTCAAAACGTTAATCGTTGTTATACCAACGATTTCAAGCACTTTCCATTCATTTGGAAGGTGCTTTTTTTATTTTGGTTACGAGCTTGGTTACGACTGTTTACTAGTTTTTTGCCGATAATCATCCAAGTGCTTGACGGTTTCTTTTTGAACTTTTGGATTTACGTGCCCGTAAACATTTTGCGTAATTTCAGAAGTTTCTGCATGACCGACTAGAGATTTTACAATTAAATCATCCACACCATTGTTTAAAAGGTCACTGACAAAGGTGTGTCGCAAGCCATGGGGTGTTTTTTTGGAAGGCTAAATTTCTTTGAAAGGGCATCAAGTTTATTGTTAAGATAGTCTGGATGCAAAAGTTGATTCAGTTCGCCCTTTTGAGTCGTATAGGTGAAGATAAATTGGTCATCGGTTGGGAAAATATTGGCTTGTTGTAGTTCGCTAAATTGTATCTTTTTCTATTTTGTCAATAGGTCAATGATGGAATCCGCTACTGGAATCGTTCGAAAGCGATAGGAGTTTTTCATACCTTTTACACGTTCGTATTTTCCGGTAGCTTTATTTTTCACCAATTTGTGCATGAGGGAAATCGTCTTGTTTTTAAAATCAACATCAGACCAGACCAAGGGATAAATTTCTCCTTTGGCTGCCCCTAATTGATAAATCAAAGAAAGTAATGTATAGTCTCGCACTCCATATTCTTGCTTCATCAAAGTTAACACTTGTTGAATGAGTTCCTTAGAATAGTACAAATGCCAAAACATATACAAATGGTAGTCGATTTTTTGTCATACGGAAGTAATGGTGCAATAGAAGGAACAAACAATAAGATAAAAGTGATAAAACGAGTAGTCTACAGCTATCGAAACTTTCACAACTTTCGAGAAAGAATTTACCTCATTCAAGGCTTGATCTTACAAGTAAAGCAAAAACCAGTTAAGTATTATGCTTAACTGGTTTTTGCTAAATGTCCGTTATATCTTTCTCTGTCAACACTAAATGTTGAAGAGCCAATTCTTTACAGCTCCTTTGCGTTCTATATTATATGTTGAAAAATCGAAATGATTATTAAATAACTTGCATATATTGAAAGACCAAAGCTAACAATGATAAATATTTTTTCCTCTTTACTTTTTTTTCTAGGTAATCTGATGACGTATAGTAAGCAAGTTGCAAAAAGTATATTTACTACCAAAAAGCTATGTCCTTCTCTTAAAGATTGGAAAATATTTCCAAGTATATTAGTAACAACAGTAATCTTCATCAAAGCAATCAATAACTCTTCCCTACTTGAAAAATTAGTTTTTTTCATAAGCTCCAACAACTTCTTAACTACTCACTCAGTTGAGAAACTCTAGTATTGCCTTTTGGTTCTTAATACCTTCTAGTTTAGAAACAACTTTTCCGTTAGAAATCTTAATCATAGTTGGAACAACCTTTACTCCCAATTCAAAAGCAAGAGACTCAAGAGACTCCTCATTATCCTTTCTTGCCACATCTGTGTTGTAATAATAAATCGTTTTATATTCACCCTTCAATGTCTCTTTCAGGATAGGTTCAAATTTTTGACATTCAGGGCAAGTTGGACGTCCAATATAAACAAAGACTTTCTTTTCTTCTTTAGAACTTAAAATCGTTTCCATTTGTGTATTTCCAATAACTACTAGAGGCTCACTGGGAGATAATATTTTAAATGCAAGGAAGGAACCAAATATAGCGATAAAAATTCCAACTACTAAAATTCTTGTTCTTTTCTTTTTCTTTGTCATTTTATTGTCACGGTTCCTTCCTTTTCAGTTTATACTCTCTTTTCTTATTCTTATAATTTAAAGCAACCAATCACGCCAGCGATTGCTGAACCACCTAATGCTACAAATCCAGTAATACATGCAGCACAAATTACTGGAAATGCAAGACATGCGCCTGCACAAACTGGAACAATAATGTTAGCAATAGTACGACTAATCCCTAATACACTTACAAGACAAGCAGCTTTTTCAGCTAAGCTTCTTGCTTGGGGCAAGTTCTTCATCTCATTTTGTACATTTTGAAGTTGCTGTTGTAAATCTTCGTTTGAAACAAATGCTTCATCTAAAATTTCATGATTCATCAAGCTACCATTTGCATATGATTTGACCTCAAATGTTTTTGAAGCAGATTCAAAGACAAGAGTTTCTTGATAACCCTTTAACTTTTGATTCATGTCATAAATGGCTGTTACACTACTAAAGAAATTGTATTTGTCATCAGTTACTGGAACAGTGATAGTATAATAATCTTCTCCTCCAGTTTCTCCAGATACTTGAAGAACAGTTGCTTTATCGAAATTTAATAAATTAGTAGATACGTGAAGAGAAAATTCACTATTCATACTTTCAATAAATTTGTTGGTAATGACTGATTTTTCGGTGGAGCTAACTCCTACTGAGTTCTCAGCAAAGCTTATCATGTTCTTTGCAATAGCATTTGCATCTTCATCATTCATTCTAGGAACACTTATTGGATTTTGCTCTAAGTAAGTATCTACAGTTTGAGCGGTCTTTTTTTCAAGTGGGAAATCATACATTGAAGCTTGAGCAACTCCTACACCACTCGGCATAAAAGACACAAGAGTCAATAAAGCAATCAAACCTGTAGTTATTTGTATTTTGAAATTTTTTATTACTTTCACTTTCATTTCCCTCCTTCATTTCCACACGAAACTCAACAAAATTCTTTTTTCTATGTAACTCTAATAAATACACTCCACGAGCACCACCGTACCTTTCATTTTATTCAGACAAAGGAAGTTTTATAAAAACTATCCCCAATTCCAATAGAAATCTATAAACTTCATTTTTTTTCTCCTTGATCGAATAAAAAAGATACAATCTCTATGCCTTATTTATAGCATAGGGATTGTATCATAAAAATAGCTTTTGGTGAGTGGTTATGTTTGCTGGTGAATGGTTATGTTTTATGTAAATTTTCTAATTAAAAAGGTTTGAAAATAGGATTTCTATCATAAAAATATTGTCAGCTACATGATATTTTATCTTCCCATTATACTTTTTTACTATGCTTTGGATAATAGAATTTCCAAAGCCATGTTCTTCTTTATTTAATTTTGTTGTTGTAAAACCAATTTGTTTATTTTGAAAGTTACTTTCTTGAAAGGGATTGATTATCTGAATAACCATGTTTCTACCAGAGTACTTTATATTGATTTGAATGAATTTTTCTATTTCTTTTGTTTGTACAGTCGCTTCAAAAGCGTTTCTTAATAAATTTGAGAATAAAGAAGATATGTCTATCTCTTTCATTTTCAAATCAGCATGGAACTTTCCTTTCCAAATTATTTCTATTTTTTCTTGTTCATAATTTGAAATCAAATCATTTATAATAACATCAACAAGATAATTATTTGTATTTATTGCCAGTCTTGTTTCTTTGTAATCAGCTTTAATATCTGCTACATATTCCTTCAACTCCTCATATTTTTCTTTGCGTACCAATTCTGAAATACATAGCAAATGATTCTGAACGTCATGATTGAATTTTCTTTTTTGCATGTACTTATCTAGTAATTGCAGATTATAGTGTTTTTGTTGTCTGTTTAATCTCTGCTCAAATTGAGTAATCATTTTATTTTTTCTATCCTTGTAAAAAAGAATAATGATATTTAAAAGTAAAATGAATATAATAATCACAGATGTCAATAGGAAATTCTTAGCAAGATGAATATTTGCGTCAAAATCAATTGTTGCATATAGAGCTAGAAGAAAAGTACCACCAGTAATGCCCATTAGAAGAATTGCAACCTCAGTTTTAGACAAATCAAATTGATAATTCGTTAATTTATTAAACTTTCTTTCTTTAATTCCGAAAATTCCAAGTAAAATCACTAAACTTATGGAATTCACAATTACCGAGGTTAAATTGTTTAATAAGATGAGATGAATATTTTTTTTCAAAAAGATGCTATACACTATAAAAGCAATTATAGTATCTATAAAAGTCATCGCCAAAGCAAAAACTAATGTTATCCCCACTTTCTTTAAACTACTTAATGCGTATGTGATAATGAGAATAATTAATATAGCCGTTAGTGTATCACTATATTTTCCAAGTAAAAGATTATAATAGCCAAAACGGCTTAGTAATGCTATTACTAGACCAGTAAATAATACAGGTTTACGAACACTCTTTTTGGGAACATATCCAAAAAAATAGAAGATAACTAGATATAATTTAAAAAAATCAATGAAAAAACTGAGAAACTCAACCATTCTACTTTCCTCCAAAAAAAATTGCTGTTTGGAAGATAAAATCATTATATGCCTCTTGGAGCTCTCCTCGCCTTCTCCGAGAAATTGGAAGCTGTTTTCCATTTTTAAGTAATAACTTTGTTTTACCGACTTCTTCCACGAACTTGAAATGAACGATATGTGAACGGCTCACTTGAAAAAAAGAGTGAGTATCTAATTTTTGATTCCACTGTTTTAAGGTTTCTTGGATAATTATTGACTGATTTCCAAGAAAAATAGAAACACTATCACCTAATGCTTCAACATAAAGAATTTCTTCTTCATTAACTATAAATGATTGTTTTCCTGTTTCTACCAGAAACTGTTGATTCTTTTTTCTCTTTGAAAGAAAGCTTGTTAAAGCCTCGCAAAACTCCTCAACTTCTATAGGCTTAGTTAAATATCTAAAAGCATTAACTTTATAACCTTGTTTTATCATTTCATCATGGCTAGTTAAAATGATAAGAGTTGTCCCTTTCTGCTGTTTATTTATTCTTTCTGCCACGTGAAATCCTGACATAAAAGGCATTTCCACGTCAAGAAAGTACAGGTCGTATTTTTCTTGTTTTGATAGTAGCTCTACGCTATTTTCAAAAAGAGAAATTTCGCAGGAACATTGCTTATCACAAAAAAATTCTAGGCACTTTTCTTTGACTATATTTCCCAAAATGAGATCATCATCACAAATAGCGATAGTAATTTTTTGTATCATCTATAATCCTCCTCTGTCTATTCTCCTTGGGATATATTATACTATGTTTCCTTATGTTAATGAATAAACAAATATTTTGAATTTTCCCTAAATTATAGGTGAGGACTGATTTAAAACAAAAAACAGCCTATTCATAGTCACCTGAAAAGCCTTTGGTTTTATGAATAATAGGCTGTCTGATAGTTCCTAATATGTGATGGACTAAATTTAACCTCCAAATAACAACCACAAAAAAGGAGCTGAATAAATCATCGCACATTTAAGCGTAAATCAGACAAAAAAATCACTTTTCTCATTATTATAATAGAAAAAAAAGGATGGACTAAAATGGCAGAAGCAGGATTGATTGTTGGAATTTTATCAGGAATATGTGCAATCATAAATTTTATAATTATACATTTTTTCAAAAAAGAAACAGCTAATAAAATTAGCTCATTAGAATAAAAGTTAAACCAACAACAAGAAATAATTTTGGAGACTCATTAAAGGAGAACAAGGCTTCTAGTTGATCAGTAATAAATAACGGTAGCGGCAATACAACTTCGTATAATGAACGAGGTTGTGGAAGATGAATAAGCCGCCTAGAAAACAAAGTAATAGTGTGTCTAATCAATCTGTTTTAAATAATGGCAATAATAATACAACCAGTTATCAGATTATTAATTTAAATGATGATAAACCGATTGCTTCAATCAGTTTGATTTACGAGGGATTTACGAGGTATGTAAAGTTATATCAGAGATAGAGTTCGAGGTTACCGAAAGCTATTTTATAGAGAGAAACAGTGAGTGGAATGCAAAAATTGAATATAATGAAATTCAAATTTATAGAGCAATTTTTCAAGACCAATATTTATCCTATGATAAAGTCGAAAAAGCTTTAAAAACGATCCCCAAAAGAGATTTAATTGTGAGGAACATACGCACTATATATCAAAGAGAAAAAGTAAAGTATGAAAACAAAGATGAGGTTTTGGATTTAGTTTTTGAAACTTTAACTCGTTTAGTTGTTACTTCAGAGATTAGTAGTGGTTATGAGTTATATGAGGAAGAAAAAAACGATGCTATTTAGTTTGTTATGTTCTATGCATTCACAAAGTGTCAACTATTAGAACTGGTTCCTAGAATCGAGAACACTGACAACGAATAAACTTGAAAAGGAAGTGCGAGTAGAGATATTTTTCGATATATTGGAAATATATCAATCGGATTCAGTTCAATTATATGTTAAAGAAGGCATCGATTTTACAATTGTTGAGGAGGAAATCTCTATGCTGATTAGTAAAGACTCCGATCCTACAGAAAGTTTATTCTATATTGCTGGTTGTATCTTAGCAGTATGTAAATCAAAAAAACTGCTTATTTACCTAAAGACTTGTATAACGCAATACTTTCTAAATACAGGTTAGATATAACTTTCGTTCAATATTGCTTAGCTTTAGATTTTTTGTTTCTTATAGATAAAATAAGAAAATTAAGGTAGAGTTTTATATTATGTACATTGAGTGATTAATTATTAAAGAGACTTTGCCTAAAGAAAAAGTGATTAGAAATATTCCTTTTACTAAAGGATTGAATTTTATTGTGGATGCAGATGAAAGCACTAAAGATAATAATGTTGGAAAAACAATTGTTTTAAGATTGATAGATATTTGTTTAGGTGCAAATAATATAAAAAATATTTATGTAGATTTTGAAACAAGAGCTAAAAATTTGGTATTAGAGAATTATATTATTGAACATAAAGTCACAATAATTTTAACGATTTCTTCACAGTTTGAAGAAAGTTCTGATAAAAAAGCTATGAGTTGAAAGTGGACTTGTTTCCAAGAGGCAAGAGATATATTAACGGAAATTTATTAAGTAAGAGTGCATATTTGCAAAATTTGAAGGGTATTTTTTTAAAAGTAATAATAGTGCAACTTTTAGACAGTTAATAAAAAAATTTGTCAGGACAGATTTAAAAGGCGATAATGATAAATTTCTCAAATTTTTACATGTTACTACACCTAATAATTATTATGTTAATATTTATGCTACATTATTTTCTTTTAATGATGAAGAAGTAAAAGAAAAAGCACATGAACTATCTGAGCAGTTAAGGATTCTAGATAATGAATAAGAGAATTAATGCTTACCTAGGGAGGCTCTAGATGAAGTACAGTTATTGTTTTTAGGATATATTTTTTTAATAGATTGTTAGCATTAGTGGTAAAGGATACAGTTTTTTATTTTTTTAAATTTAATAAATCCAGTTTTACTGTTTTTTTAGGTACAGTCACTACGTGTTATCATAGAATGTATGGAATGAAGAAATTATTATATGTGGCAATCGCTTTTTATATGATCAATTTCATATTTTCACTACGTTTGATTTAGAAAAATAACAGTTTTATGACAATCTTTCAGTACTGTAGATAGTTTATCTTTGAAACAGCAGACCATGGAGGTAAGATGATTGGTAGTAAAAGTAAGAAATACTTACCGACTATAGACTGAATCATCTACCAGAGAATTTTATCAAAACATCATCATCAGATATTGTTAATGTCGATAAAATAAAAGAGGTGGGTTATAAACTAGGAAAAATTAGTTTTTTAAATAGTAGTGAAACTGCCTATGTAAGTAGAACGTATAAAAAAGTATTGAAAACAAAATTATCTATTTTTAATTAAAGTTATAAATTTAGAGGTTAGATATGTTTGCTTTAAATCTTTGCTATCGAATTAATTGTTTTTATTTCTTTTAGCACAATGTAATTGGTAAAATTTAAAGAATCTTTTAGCAAGAAAAAGGCTTAAAATATTTATTTAAAAAATTCACGTTATATTTGGTTGTCTAAAAATAGAGAATTACACTATACAGTGAAAGCTAACGATAGTTAAATCAATTATTTAAGGTATTCATTCAATAGTGTGTAGATTTGGGGAAATTGAAATCTATTAACTAGGTTTTAAGAAAACTTGTAAAACTTCCAAATTCTTAAATGTTAATTGATATTGCCATTTGAGCAAAAGAGCGTGAGACAAAAGTAAAGAATACTTTTATTTCACGCTCTAATACAGATAAACGCACAAGTAAAGCAGAGTTATTTTATTTAAATTATATGCTTTCTTATTATAAATTTGATAGAATAGTTGGCAGTTGTATGACTCCATATAGGAATAGAAGAATGATAAAAATAAAAATTATCCATTCATATTTTGTAAACATCTGTTGCCTTGCTTTTTTCTTTACATAAATAAATAGTAAAGTACCCGGACCTAAAGTGAGGATAGTCAAAATGATATACAGTGTTCCTGACGTATAAATAAGCCAAGCCATATAGATGGTTGCTAATGTACCAACAATGATATTTTTTGATAACTTTTTTTCTTTTTGAAGAAATGAAATTTTTAGTTGATAAATGGCTACACAGGTGTAGGGGAATAAAATAGTAGCAGAAGATAATTTAGATAATAAGGAATATGCCTCATCGGTTACTAAAAAAGATAATAGTAAGAATTGAACAATTAAATTTGTTACGATGATGGCATGAATTGGCATGTTATTTTTATTTTCTTTTTTAAAGAATGCTGGAAATAAGTTACTTTTTCCAGCCTGAAAAGCAACTTCTTCTGCTAAAAGCGTATTGGCAATCCAAGCACCAAAGATTGCAACAATTACTCCTAAATTTACGATGATGGCACCAGTTTTTCCAATAACAGTTTCCAATACATAGGCCATTGCCGGATTGGGAAGGACTTTCAATTTTTCTTGGCTTAAAATACCATAGGACAAAACAGTTATTAAAGCATAAATGAGTGTGACTGCAACGAATCCTAGGAGTGTGGCTTTCCCTACATCACTTCTTTTTTTAGCACGTTCAGAAAAAACAACCGCTCCTTCAATACCGATGAATACCCATACAGTAACTAACATTGTTCCTTTTAGTTGTTCTAAAATAGATGCCTCGTTTTTACCTTCGAAGTTCTGTGCACCCCAAAAATCTTGAAAAAAGAGTTGCTTGTTAAAAAAAATAATAATACAAATAACAAAAACAAAAATTGGAATTAATTTAGCGATCATAACTAAGGTATTTAAAAGAGCTGCTTTATCTAATCCACTACTGAGCATAAAGTGTATTCCCCACAATACAATAGAAGCCCCAATAATAGAAGGGATGTTTTGACCATTTCCAAAAATAGGAAAGAAATAGCCTAAAGCACTGAAGAGGAGTGTACCGAAAGCCACATTTCCGATAATCACTGACACCCAATAACCCCAAACAGAGTTAAAACCGATATAATCACCGAATCCATCTTGAGCGTAACTGAATATGCCAGAATTTAATTCCGGCTTTTTGTTATTGAGGTTTTCCATACAAAATGCTAAGGACCCCATTCCGATACCAGCAATAACCCAACCAATAATTGTTACACCAATGGAGGCGGTGTTTGCCATTTCTTTCATTAAATTGAAAATTCCAGCGCCGATAATTGCACTGATGATAATCGCAACTAACGAAAAAAGCCCAATTTTATTTTCTTTTTGCGTCATCGTTTCTCCTTTCTTTTAAAGAAGTTGGAATGTCGATTATCATACAAGTGTAAAATCAAAGGATAGCTGTTTTTCTTCTTTGCTATTTTTAAAAAGTAGATAGACGTTTTCCCAACTTCTTAGTTATTTGCACATGTAACAACTTAAAATCTTAAAGATAAGCAACTTAATCCTCCGTCGATTTTCCGATATTCAGAAGTATCTACTACAAGAACTTTGTATCCTAAAGCTTCAATTTTTTCTTGTACTTTTGGATAGCCGGCAGGAACAATCACGTGATCATTTACCCAAATACAATTTGCGCCATAAGCTTCATCTAAATCAATCTCAATTTTATTAAAGCTTTTAAATTCTAGTGCAGTCTTGAATTCTCCTGCTACTAATAGATGATTGTTTTCTAAATAAGCTAACCCAGTTTTTAAATGAAGCATTTCCTTCATTGCAACCATTTGACCTGAAAGCCCATATTTTTCCAATAGAGCAATCATTTGTTTTGCACCATCTTTATTTGTTCTAGCAGAAAGACCGATATAAAAATGATCTCCTACCATCATGATATCTCCTGCTTCCACTGTCCCAGGCTCTTTGATTTCTTCAATATTTTCATAAAAAGATTCTAAGGCTTCCCGCATATCTGGTAAGATTGCTTCTTTTCGACGGCTTAGTGCTCCGGGGCGAGTGATAATCGCACACTTACTTGTACATAATGCTACGTCTTCTACAAAGCATGAATCAGGAAATTCATCTTTTGGTTCTAAAATGGTAACGTTAACCCCACATTTTGTTAAAGCGCTTACATAATTTTCATGTTGAACTAAGGCTTTTTCATAAACCGGTTTTCCTTCATTTGTACTAGTTAAACCTTCTGAAATACTTTTTGATGGTACGCGAACAATAACATTTTTAAACAAGTTGATCATTCCTTTCTTTTTAATAAGCAAAGTATACAATATACAATTTAATTAATCAATGCTTTTTTTGTACATATATAGTAAAATTATTTTAAGGAGGATTCAAATGAATACTAAATTGAAAGTATATAATTTTATTTCTGAGCAATTAACAACTGGAAATTTAAAACGTAGTGATCGATTAACTGAACAATATTTAGTTGATCATCTTGGATTGAGTCGCACGCCTATTAGAGAGGCTCTTTTACAATTAACGGCGGATGACATTATTGAAAGAGAACCACGTAAGGGATTTAAATTAAAAACCTATACGAAAAGAGATGTGGAAGAAGTTTATGAGCTAATTGGCGTATTGGATGGCAAAATTGCGGAAGAAGCTCTTCCTTATTTAACAAATAAAGAGTTTTCTTTTATGGGATTTTTAATTGATAGCATGGATGCTGCGATTGCACACGGTGTGTATACAAAATACAATGATTTGCAAGAACAGTTTCATTGTGTATATACGCAATTGTGTAAGAATGAAACAATGAAACAAGAGGTATTAAATAAGAAGAAGATTTTTATCGGTAAGGCCTATTCTCGTATTGAAAATGCTAATATTGAAGAAATTTTAAAAAAAACAAATGATGAACATCGAACCATCTTGCAGTTATTACAAGAAAGGAAGGGATTAGAAGTACGTTCCTTTCTAGAAAAGGTTCATTGGCGAAAAGAAAATGCACAATATGATGTCTGGTAACAGAGCTATTCTTCTTTTAAATATAATAGATAAAACTTTCCATTGGAACGGTAAAAATTGATTTTGTTATTGACCGTTCATTACATACACTAACTTCTAGATTGAATCAATTATAAAAAGAGTTTTTTGAAATGAGCTTGTTAATAAATAGAATTTTTTAAATATTGCTAAGGAGAGAAAACGAAGGTGTGAGAACAAGATACAAAAGAACAAGAAGAGGTAAATAAATTAAAAGAAGAAAGAATGAACGAGTTCTATTTTCATGCTAAACTTATCAGAAATTTTGTCCCTCCACGCGTGGCTGCTTCGTTGATTGCACTTAGCTTTTTGTGGGCTAAACCAAAACTTCCATATACACGTGAAGAAGTGGCTGAAGCAGTTGAATATCTAAACTTAACTGAGGATGAAAAAGATGAAATGAAACGAATTAATTTATCTTTAACAGCTGATAAATATTATATGGAGATGTATCAATGTGGGATCAACGAAACATGACAAGTAGTGAAAGAATACTTGGCTAATTTAGAAACGAAAAAAATTCTTGTTAAGTTGCTGTTTCTAAATTATTACCAAAGAAAGACAAAAGTTACAAACGCGATTAGAAAAATGGCAAAAACGAAGATGGAATAAGATGAGCAAAGTAGATGAAGATAAACTAACGGAGTTATGAAATCGTACGAAAAAGTTCAGTGAAAGTAGAGAAAATCGATAAAGCAATTTTGAAAGCATGTTATCGAAAAAATTCATGGTGTGTTTTAAGTTCATAGAAATACATTTTTTAATAAATAGACGACGGTTTGTGATGAAGCACGTCAAGTAAAAAATAGTTATTTAGTAAATGAATTTGGAAGTTTTGTGATTTATCTATTGAAAAAATAAAAAAGTGAATGTTTATTAGAAGATTATAGAAAGAGTCAGACCATAGTTGTTATAAAAATTGATTTTCCTGTTGATTTTTTTGTGGTGAATGAGGGATTCATTCTTTGTAATTAGAAATAATCTTATGGATGGGACTCTGTTTTATTTTGTCTGTCATTTTTTCGTTTACTGGGGAATTTCTGTGGTAAAATGGAGAATCGGATGAAAAAGGAGAGTGTGAAACAAATGAGACAGGCTCTTGAAATAAAAGATTTAAAAAAAGTATATGCAACGGGAGTTGAAGCTCTACGAGGGATTAATTTGACGGTTGAAGAAAGGGATTTTTATGCTTTGCTGGGACCAAATGGTGCAGGAAAGTCTACAACTATCGGTATTATTACTTCGCTTGTTAATAAAACTTCTGGAAAAGTAAACGTTTTTGGATATGACTTGGATGGTGAATTGGTTCGAGTCAAACAACAGATTGGGTTGGTGCCGCAGGAATTCAATTTTAATCCTTTTGAAACAGTACAGCAAATTGTTGTGAATCAAGCTGGTTATTATGGTGTTTCTCGTCAAGAAGCGTTGAAACGCAGTGAGAAGTATCTAAAACAGTCGAATCTTTGGGAAAAACGCAATGTGCGCGCTCGTATGCTTTCAGGGGGAATGAAACGCCGCTTAATGATTGCTAGAGCGTTGATGCATGAGCCTCGATTGTTGATTTTGGATGAACCAACAGCGGGTGTAGATATTGAATTAAGACGGGAAATGTGGGGATTTTTACGTGAATTAAATGAAAAAGGAACAACAGTTATCTTGACGACTCACTATTTAGAAGAAGCAGAAATGCTTTGCCGAAATATCGGTATTATTCAATCGGGAGAATTGATTGAAAACACTAGCATGAAATCGTTGCTTTCTAAGTTGCAATTTGAAACATTTATTTTTGATTTAGCTTCTTACGATAAGCCTCCTACTATACAAGGATACAAGAGTTCTTTTGAGGATGAACGTACGCTTGCAGTTGAGGTAGAGCGTAATCAAGGAGTAAATGGGATATTTGATCAATTGAGTGAACAAGGGATAAAAGTACTTTCGATGCGCAATAAATCAAATCGCTTAGAAGAATTATTCTTGAAAATCACTGAAGAAAATGGTCATATGGAGGAAAAAAATGTTTAATCTTTATTTTACGGCTTTAAAAAGTTTAGCAATTAAAGAAACGAATCGCTATTTACGTATTTGGGTGCAGACCCTTGTTCCGCCGGTTATTACAACGTCACTTTATTTTGTTATCTTTGGTAAAATGATTGGCGGACGTATCGGGGAAATGGGCGGCTTCTCTTACATGGAGTTTATCGTTCCAGGGTTGATCATGATGTCTGCTATTACTAGTTCTTATGCGAATGTCTCTTCTTCTTTTTTTTCACAAAAGTTTCAAAAAAATATTGAAGAAATTTTAGTAGCCCCAGTGCCCACTCACGTGATTATTTGGGGATTTATAATTGGCGGTCTTGGCCGAAGCGTATTGGTAGGCACTTTAGTAACAATGATTTCCCTATTTTTTGTTCCACTGCATGTGTTTTCGTGGGGGATCGTTATCATTACTTTACTTATGACGGCTGTTTTGTTTTCATTAGCGGGCTTGATTAATGGTGTTTTTGCTCAGTCTTATGATGATGTGTCAATTGTACCAACGTTTGTCTTGCAGCCTTTGACTTATTTAGGTGGAGTTTTTTACTCTATTTCAATGTTACCGCCTATTTGGCAAGCTGTTTCAAAAGTGAATCCAATTGTCTATATGATCTCAGGATTTAGATATGGCTTTCTTGGAACGACAGATGTGCCAATTTTCGTTTCTATCATGATATTGGTTTTGTTTATTGTCATTTTATATTCGGCTTGTTGGTATTTGATCAATAAGGGGCGTGGGTTAAGGAGTTAGTGTAGTGTAAATTGATAAATATTTTCTTGAAACAATTTATGAAAGGCTCTCTGTTAATCAAGTGATTAAGCGATTGGCTAGCGGTTATTGTAAGCCTACTGAATATATTTATTATCTTAATTGTATGACGAAAATTATAAAGACCAATTTTTAATAGAGAATAGATAAGAAGTTATAGTAACGATTTCTTATCTATTTGTTTTTTTGATTCAAATTTTTATTAAGGAATTAAGATAATTAAAAAATGATTCTTTTTAAATAAAATGCAGTTGTTTTTTTAAGATGTATACTGTAAATTTACAAAGGATATGGCAAGCTGTTTGTTTTTTGTATTAGAATAAGAACTCAAAAGGAGTGGCTGGAAATGACGTTTGTATTTCGCAAAACCTCGTTTGAAGATGCTTCGACTGTTATGAAAATTATGGATGATGCTAAAGATTTGTTAGCTGCAATGGGTAGTCCTCAATGGCAAAACGGGTATCCCAATGAAGAAATAATTAAGCAAGACATAGAAAGATCATGGTCTTATGTTTTTTTGTTAGATGGTATTGTAGCTGGAACGATTGCTTTGCAACAAATACCAGATAAACATTATCAAGAAATTTTTGAAGGTAGATGGGAAAAGGCGACGGATCCCTACACGACGATTCATCGTATCGCTCTTTCAAGAAATTTTCAAGGACAAAAATTGGCTTATCGATTGATGGAGTTTGCAGAAAAGGAAACAAAAGTATTAGGTATGGCACAAATAAGAGCAGATACGCACAAAAAAAATATTGGAATGCAGCGAATCCTGACACAATGTGGTTTTAAATTGTGTGGAGTTGTTGAAGTAGACGATAAAGTGGATCGCAAACGTTTTGCATATCAAAAATTACTTGAGTAAAGGAAGGCAGCGCTGGTTTTACTTCTTTTAAATATCCTTAGTATAATAACCATGCTTTTTAGAAATAAGTGGATTGATAAATTTGTAATGAAGTGGAGGGGCTTACGTGAAAGAAAATTTTTGGAAAAAATTACCGAAGCCTTTTTTTATATTGGCACCGATGGAGGATGTTACTGATGTTGTTTTTCGACATGTTGTGAAAGAAGCAGGAAGACCGGATGTTTTTTTCACTGAATTTACAAACTCAGATAGTTTTTGTCATCCTAATGGAAAAGAAAGTGTCAGAGGACGATTAACATTTACGGAAGATGAACAGCCAATAGTGGCTCACATTTGGGGGGATAAACCAGAATTTTTTAGAAGAATGAGTATTGAACTTGCTGAAATGGGATTTAAGGGTATTGATTTGAATATGGGGTGTCCTGTACCTAATGTGGCTGAGCGTGGAAAGGGCAGTGGTTTGATTTTGCGACCGGAAGTTGCTGCTGAGCTGATTGAAGCCGCTAAAGCTGGTGGATTGCCGGTAAGTGTTAAAACAAGGATTGGCTATTCGGACAAAGAAGAATTAGAAGGTTGGTTGAGTCATCTGCTAAGTCAAGATATTGTAAATCTTTCGGTTCATTTACGAACGAGAAAAGAAATGAGCAAAGTAGAGGCACATTGGGAACTAATTCCTCAAATTGTGGCGTTAAGAGATAAAATTGCACCACAAACACTTTTTACAATAAATGGGGATATTCCTGATCGTCAGACTGGTTTGAAATTAGCAGAAAAATACAAAGTTGATGGCATCATGATTGGTCGCGGCATTTTTAAAAATCCCTTTGCTTTTGAAAAAAAGCCAAGAGAACATTCAACAGAAGAGTTGCTTGGACTTTTACGTCTGCAATTGGATTTACAAGACCGATATGCAAGAGACGTTCCTCGCTCAATGACTGGTCTTCATCGTTTCTTTAAAGTTTATGTGAAGGGATTTCCCGGAGCCAATGATTTACGTAGTCAATTAATGAATACAAAATCAACAGCAGAAGTTAGAGTCCTTTTAGATGCATTCCAAAAGCGTATCTAAAGTTTTTTTATCAATAATTGGTTTATTTTTTATAAAAGAAGATTGTGCTAAAAAGCAATTAATTTGAAAATAACTAGTTTATTTTCGGATCAATTGCTTTTTTTATGTATTTAAACAATGAGAAGGTTTGAAGATGGAGAGAGAGATGTTAATTTAAAGTGATCTGAAGGAATAGAAAGGATATATTATGGAATAAATAAAACCGATTATGGAAAAACTCCTTGTTTTTTATTTTACTGAAAGCTATTTTTATTGATAGGGCAGTTATTTTTTAATAAAAGGGTGATGAATGATATTTTGGTATGAGCATTGGGTGTAAGCAACGTAAGGAGCAGTTTGCATAATAATTGAAAATCATTGGAGGAATTGACGTATGTTAGTTTAGACCAGCAAGATGGGTCATTGTTAAATTACTTAGGAGGCGAAAAAATGGCAGGATTAATTACAGTTACACCAGAACAATTGAAAATACAAGCCAAAGTTTATCAACAAGCAGCTGCTCAAATGCAAGAAGCGATTCAAAAAGTGAATTTGATGAACCAACAAATTGCCCAAACATGGAAAGGCCAAGCTTTTCATGCTTATCTTGTGCAGTACAATCAATTAGAAGGAAATGTAAAACAAATGATGCAATTATTAGAAGGCATCAATGGACAGCTCTATAAGTATGCAGATACAATGGCAGAACGTGATCGTCAAGATGCTAGAAATTTTGGACTTTAACTAAAAAGAGAAGATGAGAAAGTTATTTCATATCCTATGTAGAGCCATCTATTTGAGAAGATAGTCCGAAAAATTTTACTTACTGATGAGTTTTTAGGTATTTTTTATAAGATTAGACGTAAAAAGATAGAAAATTGCTAAGTGTCAATTTAATAATGAAAGGAAAAAAATGAATCGAGGAACATCTATTGGTATTAGCCTACAAGTTGATCAACAGCTTATTGATTTACAGATTCCTACACGAGTAACCATTATTCGATTAAAAAAGTTACTAATTGAAGCACTTCGTTTGAGGCAGGTAGCATTACCGGAAGAATATGATTTAGTGGTATTGAATAAACCAATTCGCTTAAATGAAGAATTTCTTTTATCCGATTATCCAATTTGTGAAGGAGATCAGCTGCTCATAAGGTCATGCACATTTAGCAAGGATAAATGCAGATAAAGGAAAAAGGTGAAAGTATGTTCAAAAAAGTACACATGAAGGTAACGGATGAACTAGTAGAAATTTCTCTACAAGTTAATCAATATCGGCTAGAGCATTTGGAACAATATCAGTTTTTCTTAGCTTCAAAAAGAAATTTATTGACTGGTCAAATTACCTCTGTAACCGAAAAAAAATTAGTCATTCAGTATCAAAAAAATAAGTACATTGAATCACTTTCACAGATGATCAAAGAAACGAATCTCTTTGAACGTCTGCAAATTGCGCAAAAAATCAATCGATTAACCGATTTTATAAATAGCCCGATTCAACCATGGCTTCATCTAGATAATCTATTTTTTTTCGGAGAAGAAGTTGTTTTTGCTCATCGTGGGTTTATTCAGGAAATTGTTCCTTATACATTAGATGAAAGAGGATTTTTGCAGCAATATCGTTTATTAGTTTTATCCATCATCTATCCTGAAAGAAATATTGAAAGTTTGACTGGAACAAATGATAAAATAAAAGATACACTTTTTAAGTTACTTCATTGTGCGAAAAGCGTGGAAGAAATTTATCAAATTATAGGAAAACAACTTACAAAGCAAAAAAAAATACGCGCTCATAAACTACACTTAGTAAATAAGAGAAATTATTGGCTAATTAAATGGGCCCTATGCTTGTTTAGTCTTTTTACTATGGGGCTTTCTTTAGTGATGGAAAACTATGTCTTTCATCGTTTTCCTCAACAAGAGCGGATCAGTAGGGCTAAAACACAATATATAGCGAGTAATTATGCAAGCGTTTTAGAAATTTTGGAAAAAGATTTACCGGAAAATCTTTCTTATGATGTTCAATATGTAGCAGCTGTTAGTGCTATTCAACTAGATAATTTGACGGCTTCACAAAAAAAAATGGTCTTAAAAAAGCTTACTCAAGAACCAAGTGAAAACCTCTTGCTTTATTGGATATACATTGGAAAAGAAAACTTTAAAAAATCACTAGACATTGCTCAAAAACTTGGAGATCACCAATATATTTTACACACATACACCAAATTATATGTAACTTTAAAAGCTAATAATAAAATAAGTGACAAAAAAAATCAGAAATTAATAAAAAAATATGCAGATAAAATTGACCATTATACAAAAAAATTGGGAGAGAAGAAATCTGAAAACAACACAAAATAATTCTACATCCCGTTTGATTGATCCATCGAGACCTTGTACGCGGATTCTTTTTGATCTTTTTTATTTCGGTGAAACCTTTATTCATCAGACACTTACTTCAAATAAAAAAGAAGTGACACTCAACGGCAGACACTTTTCTTTGAAAGACACGCAGACATTTTATGAGAATCTCCTAACAGAAAATAAAAATTCCTTTCTTATACTGAAACATGAAGAACTTCAAGCAGTCATGGTCAATCAACCTAAGCAAGATATTTATATTTCGTCTGCTAAAGATTCTGCTATCGTTATTGAAACAGATGCCCTAATAACAATCAATTATCAAGGAGAAAAAGGGCATCAGCTAAGCATCTATCCTAGTAAAGCCCCTGTTTACTATAATCAACAATTAATAAGAAAAGGAATTTTTCCATTTCGAGCAGGTGACCAAGTAGTTGTCGATCAGCAAATCATTGAAATGCGAGAAGAACAGTTAAAAATTATAGGATTGGGAAAACAGATTCAGTTAAATCCTTGGCTGCTTATGAAAGAGCCTCCCTTGTCTGAATATCCTCACGGTTTTCCTCTTTTTAAAAGAAGTCCAAGAATCTATTTAGAAGAACCAAAAGCTCGAATTGAAATTCAACGACCTCTTCTTGAAGTGATTGAGAACAATCATACGTTTACAAAAATGATTGCTCCGTTGCTAGGAATATTTATTTTTAGCAGTATTTTTGGTTCCTTTGGTGCTAGAAATGCTACCATTTCATTAGGCATGTGGGCAACTAGTTTGTTAACCTTCGCTTTAACTTCAATGGGCTATTTCTGGAATAAAAAGGAAAAGAAAAGGAAAAGTGAAGAACAAAAAAAGATTATTCGACAATACATGATCCAAAAAACTTCTGAATTACACTTGTTGCAGCAAAAGCAAAAAGAAGCATTGAAATACATGAATCCTTCGTTGAATCAGCTAGTACTTATGGCAAAAAAATATCATTCAAGAATCTACGAACGCAGAAGGAAGGATAAAGATTTTTTAACAATCCAATTAGGAAACGGAGAAATCCCGATAAGTTTTCAAATAGATTTCTCAACTGAAAAAGCAGATGATTGGCTCAATGAAGATCAGATAACGATCATTCGTTCCTATGAAAAATTGACGAACGCTCCCATTGCTTTATCTTTAAAAGAACAGACATTAGGCCTTACTGGTACAACTCGTTTATTGCGGATTGCGATACAATCGATTCTTTTTCAATTAGCAATTTGGCATTCGTATAGAGAAGTTGAATTTATTACTCTTCTTCAAGAAAAAGAATACAAAAGTAAATGGATGGAATGGCGTTGGCTACCACATCACATGATGAACAGTCAATCTGCTAAGCTAAGAGAGATCGTTTACAACCAAAAAAGTCAAGTGGTAGTTCTAAATGTTTTTTATAAAGTTCTGACTAAAAGAAAACAGCAACTACGTAAAGCTAAAGGTAAAAGAATTGATTTTAAACCAAATTATGTATGGACAATATTGGAAGAAAAGTGGCTTTTGGGGCATGAATTAAATGAATTTTTAGCAGAAGATATGAGTCAATATGGAGTGATAGTTATATGGGGGAAAAAATAGTGAATCAGTTACCTGAAACTATAACCACTCTAATTGAATATTGCAATGAAGAAGCTGCTATACTAATCAATCAGAATAATCAATTTGTTAATCAAAAATTTGTCCCTGATTTTTTACCAGTTAATTCGATTGAACAAGCAATTAGACGGTTGGCAAATTTGATCCATGAAGAAGTAGTAAAGAATATCTTGCCGGAAAGTATCAGTTTGTTAGAACAATATGGTGTTCAAAGTGTTGATGAGCTGCACATTTTTAAACGGTGGTCTAATGCAAATCCTAATCAATCCCTTCGTTCATTGATTGGTTGGAGAGGAAAAACAACAAAGATTTATTGGGATCTTCATGAGCGGATACATGGACCGCATGCGCTAGTGGGTGGTACAACAGGTTCAGGAAAATCAGAATTTCTAACGACTTATTTGATTGGGTTAGCTATTAACTTTTCTCCAGAAGATGTCGGTATACTGATTATTGATTGGAAAGGCGGAGGGATTGCCTATATGCTAGAGCAGTTACCTCATTTTATGGGTGCGGTTACAAATTTAGATGGGGGAGGCTCAACGCGAATATTAACAAGTATTAAAGCAGAGTTAACAAAGAGACAAAAACTATTTGCAGAAAATGATGTGAAAAATATCAATGATTATATAAACTTATATAAAAAACAAAAGAAGCTAAGGACAGCTAGAATCCCTCAACAGCCGTTACCTCATCTTTTTTTAGTGGTAGATGAGTTTGCAGAATTAAAGGTAAATGTTCCCGAATTTTTGGATGAGTTGACTTCAGTGGCACGTATTGGTCGTTCATTAGGTATTCACTTGATTTTAGCGACTCAAAAACCTACAGGGGTAATCAACGATCAGATAGAAGCTAATAGTCAAAGTAAAATTGCTTTAAAGATGGCAAGTGTAGAAGATTCAAAGGAACTGTTGAAAACGTCAGATGCAGCTTATGTGACTAGACCGGGGAGAGGGTACTTGAAAGTAGGTGAAAGTGATACTTATGAACAGTTTCAAAGTGGTTATGCAGATGTTTTGTATACGCCAAATAAATCATTTGAAACGGTTGACGAACAACTTTTTATCATCAATGAATTAGGCCAGAGGGAGCTATTATATAAGTCAAAAGAAGAACAAAGAAAAACAGTTGAACATCTATGTACACAACGTGAGGCAGTTGTTAATAAGATAAAAAAAACTTTTGAAACTACTTCTTTTATGAAGCCAAATAGACCTTGGTTATCAGAATTACCCAAATGGTTAACTACTCCTTTTGTTGAAAGAAAAGACCAAAAAAATTTAAAAGTTCCGATTGGTTTATTGGATATTCCAGAACAACAACGCCAGTGTGTTTTCTATCATGAGATAGAAAAAAATAGCCATACTATTGTTTTTGCTAGTCAAGGATATGGAAAAACAACGGTGTTGCAAACAATTGTTTTAAATATTGCAAGACAAAATACGCCAAATCAAGTAGTATTTAATTTGCTTGATTTTGGGAATAACGGTCTTTTGTCATTGAAGCAATTGCCTCACGTTGCGGACATTGTTTCATTAGAAGAAGAGGAAAAATTGCAAAAAATGCTTATTCAAATTGAAGAAATTTTAGTGAAAAGAAAACAATTATTTAAAGAAAGTAACGCAGGTAACGTGAAACAATATGAAGAAAGAAATCGTTTTATGTTGCCTGTTATTTTTATCATATTAGATAGTTATGATGGACTTAACATGGAGGACAAACGTAAAGAGTTTATCGATGAACTATTGTTGCGTTTGTTAAGAGATGGTGCAAGCTTGGGAGTATATCTGATCATGTCTGCAAGTAGAGTAGGGAGCATTCGGATGAATATGATGAGCCAAATTCCAACAAAGATGTGCATGTTTCTAAATGACGAGAGTGAAAGAAATCTGTTAATAGGAGGAAGAAAAGAAATAGAATTAAAAGCAATTCAAGGACGAGGACAAGTAATGTTAGAGAGACCGACTACGATTCAATTTTACTTACCTGTAAAAGGAGGAAATGGTTCTGAGCTATTAAAAAACATAGAGGATGAAACAGCGAAAATCAATCATAACTGGAAAGGAAAACGTCCGAATAAAATTCCAATGGTACCAGATAGACTAACTTCGAAGAAATTTTACCAGTTTGTTAAAAATAAAGAGGAAGAGCATTTGTATTTAGGATTGAATCAGCGCTCCGCTTTGGTAGAATCTTTCAGATTTTTTCAAAGTAAAAGTATTGGTTTATTTTTTACTTCCGACAAGCAATTTTATAAAACTTTTCCTTGGTTACTTACACAGATGATAGATAAAAAAGCCAAATTGATTTTGATAGATATTTCCGGAACACTTGAAGGAAAAAAACAGTCTGCTTCTGCTTACTTTGATTCTCGTGCAATCTTAGAAAAATACGATGAATTTAATCGTTTTTGGAAGAACTTAATGAATGGAAAAATAAAAAAAATTGTACTCATTAACGGAACTGCTGAATTTGTAGAAAAGATGGCTTTAATTCCGGTGGAAGTGACAAAGTTATTAAGTGAAGGTAGTCAGTACTTACAACTAATTTTTATAGATTCTTTAACGAAAATTGGACATACTTATGGTGACTTAACTCAAGAAGTAAAAGAAAATGTCTCTCAGATTATTTTTGGAGGAAGTTTACAAACCCAATTGTTTATAGAAGATCAGACATGTATATGGGAAAATCGTTCAAATGAGAGGAATTGTTTTCATAGTTTAACCGATGGATGCTTAGAAAGAATTGTAGTTCCTATGAGTGAAATCATTTGAATCATTCGTTTCTTTTTTAAACGATTTCCTTGAAAGAAATGTATCTAAAGTTAGTTTTTTAAAACACCGTTTCGAGATGTTTTTTTGCGCTTTAGATTGAGTTGTGTGTTTCATAATCTCTTCATAAAAGGCGTCCGCATTATGGTTGCAGTAAGTAAAACATCTCAAACATGAGAAGCTGTTTCGAGATGTTTTTTCTTGCTGCTTGGTCCAAAATATGCTTTTCAAACGACATGACAAACGATGTTTGAGTATCTGTTCCTTGAATTAAACCAGTTTTTTCAAAATATGAGATGCTTCAAAAAATTTATTGAAGCTGCTTGTGCTTGATACTGTTACAATTTGTGGAAACGATGAATTATATTTTTTTTTCTAATAAACTTATTTCTTGAATCATTGCTTTTTTTCTAGGATATTTCTTTTTTATTTCTTTAATTAAAAGCTGAACTGAAACCATGCTGTTTGGTAATTTAGCCATCTCTTCAATGTGTAATGCCATTTTCTGGTAATGGAAACGAGTGGTGGTTGTATGAGCCATTTTACGTAGTTCATATTCATATTTTTGTAAAAGCGCTTCTGGTGCTTGCTTTTTTAAGAGATTGAAATAACGATTAACTTCTGTAAGGCCGGGTGTTTCTAAAACGTGATCTAATAATAGATCATAACGCTTTTCCTGTGAATAGAATAAGCCAATATCTAAATGGTTGCGTAGTTCTTTAAATAAACAATTTCTTATTTTTTCCCATTCAGAGGAAGAACAAGCTTTTTTCAATTGGTGAATTAGATTCATATCTACGGATTCATTCTCAATCAATAATTGTGTTAATTGATTAATATATGCTTCTTTTTTTCCTAACTTTTGATAAAGATTCTTTAGGGAATACCGATGTTGCAAAACTAGTTGAGGCAAATAACTATCTAAATCAATACTTTCCTTTAATACTTCTTCTGCTTCTTTATATAATTTGTTTTGCAGTAAATAATCAATATATTGCAGTCTAACAGCGGGAGATTCCCAATTTTCTTGGATAGCTTGTTGAATTTGCTGTTTTGAATAATTCAAGATATCCATTTGCTTGACAGACAATATACGGCTCTTTTTTTTCGTAGGTTTTGATTCTAAGGACTCGGGGTCATTATTTACTAATGAAGAAGCACTTATTTTGTGTTCAGTTCTATGATTTTTTCTTAGATTGGATGCTTCATTTGAAACATAACGTTGAAATCTTTTTACTAATTGCTTGTTTTCCTTCAAAATTATTTTTAGAAATTGACGAATTTGTGAGTCATCTGCATGGGAAATTAAATATGTAATATTATTTATATTTTTCTTTTGCAATTGTTTGTTGTATGCAAATAAAACGGATGCTAAGTGTGGACATTGTGTATTAGAGGTACATGGACAATTACAAAACATTTCCCCAAAAAGCAAATTTTCAGTCACGTCAATAACTGCTTCATATTTTTCTTGAGTAGTAGAAATAGTCGCAATTATTTTTTTTTTCTTAAATTTAATCTCACCTACCTTTTTGTTTATAAAATAGGAATACCCTAACTCTAATGCATCTCCTAAAAAATATTTTTTCCAATCTTTCAATTTATTTCCTCCTTTAGAGTATTTTATACTTAAGTTTAACGGAAAAACAAATGAAAGACAGTATTTTTTTATAATACGTTAGTTATTTAATAGGGAACAGAGTCTACAAGCTTATTAGTTTATTTAGTTATAAGAATTCTTGAATAATTCCTTCGTTACTTGGTCGTCTTTCTTTTTCTAACTAAAGCAATTTTATGGAGTAAAGTGTTTAAAATAATTTGGTTCATTTCTTCTTCTCCTGTTTATTGAAGTTTTGCATAACTTTCTGATGCAGGAAGGGTTAAAGAAATTATTAAATAGCTGGTTAATAAAGCAGTTAAAATTTTTTACTTTCAAAAAACAAGTCAAAATTGACGAATAATTTTCGTCAATTTTGACTTGTTTTAAAGAATTCCTATTCTTCATAAATTCAAAAGCAAAATTCATCTTTTTTGACTTGTTTTGTTAGTAATCGTTTGTATTGGAGAATCTCAAAAAATTCTTTTAATAAAAAATTTTATTGTGAAGAATAAAAATGTTTCGTGTGAAACATTTTAACGAGTTTGTCCCTCCCCATAAATAATATACTTGATAGAGGTCAATTCATTTAAACCCATAGGGCCTCGAGCATGTAACTTTTGCGTGGAAATCCCAACTTCTGCGCCAAAGCCAAAAACAGCGCTATCAGTGAAGCGAGTAGAGGCATTACATCAACAGCGGCAGCATCTACTTCATTTAAAAATCGTTGACTTGCTTGATAGCTATCAGTCACGATAGTTTCAGAATGTTTCGTATTGTGTTGATTGATATGTGTAATTGCTTCGTCTAATGAATCAACTACTTTTATAGCTAGGATGTAATCTAAATACTCGGTATCCCAGTCTGCTTTTTCTACTAGTGCAGCAGTTTCTAAATATTCCATTGCGCGCCCGTTTCTGCACGAAGAGCAACTCCATGTTCAACTAGTTCTTTTTCGATGGCTGGTAAGAAGAAAGGAGCAATTTCTGAATGGATAAGCAAAGTTTCAACGGCATTGCACACAAAAGGACGTAAAGCTTTGGCATTTATGACAACGTTCGTAGCCATGGTTAATTGTGCATCTTTATCGATATAAATGTGGTTATTTCCAGTTCCTGTTTCAATTACTGGAACAGTAGCTTGTTCCTTTACCTGTCGGATTAAGTTGACTCCTCCACGGGGAATCAAAACATCTAAATACTCTGTTAATTTCATTAATTTTATAGCTGTTTTGTAGAAGTATCGTCAACAAATTGAATGGCATAAGGAGATAATCCAGCATTTACTAATGTTTTCTGAAGTAATTTTACTAGAAACTGATTAGAAAAGGATGCATCTTTTCCTCCTCGTAAAATTATTTCGTTTCCTGATTTAAAAGCCAAACTAGCTGTATCCGTTGTGACGTTAGGTCTTGATTCATAGATCACTCCAATTACACTAAGAGGGATACGTTTTTTTTCAATCAGTAGACCATCTGCATTTTTCCACATCTGTTCTACTTTGCCAATCGGATCTTCTAGTAGCGCAATTTTATTAATTTCTTCTGCCATTTCATGAATGCGTTTTGGCGTTAAACGTAACCGATCTTGCATTGTTTCAGTCATTTTATTTTCAATCGCTTGTTCTAAATCTTTTTGGTTTGCTTCAAGTATGGCTCCTTGATTTTTTTGATTTGTATCCATTAAAGCAAGGGAATGTGTACTTTGCTTGGCATTTTTTCCAAGTTGGGTTAAATCAGTCATAAATGTTCTTCTTTATAAACGACTATTTATATAATCGTTTTATTTAAAATGTTTTCTGATTGTAAAATTTAATGAACCATACATTCCTTACAGAATTTGTTTCGTTAGTGAATGATTTTTTAGCGTACAATAAATTTATAGAAAGTGCCAAAACTTTTTTCTCTAGTAATTTAACTACCTAAAAAGGTTTTAATTTCTCTCTTAACTTATTCATCATTAGATTTAAATAATGTACCAATTTCTTTTCCTTCTAAAATATCAAAAATAACGGATGGCTTTTTTCCATTTGCTAAGATCATCATATGATGATCTTCAAAGATGGGCAAAGCTGCTTGCAGCTTACTATACATTCCTCCGGTACCAAAAATACTGCCGGCACCGCCGGCTTGCGTCATTAATTTTTCATCAATAGCGGTGATGGTGTGGTACATCTTCGCTTTTGGATGGATGAGAGGATTAGCAGAGTAAAATCCATCAACATCAGATAGAATAATTAATAGATCAGCGGCGATCAAATTAGTAACGATTGCAGATAATTGATCGTTATCCCCAAATTTAGTTAGATGGTCAAGTTCATCAATTGCCACTGTATCATTTTCATTGACAATGGGGATAGTTCCCATACTTAATAGTTGTTCAAGTGTATTGATGACATTTGTTCGGCTTTGAGGAAAATCAATTACATCCCGAGTAACAAGAATTTGTGCAGTCTGTTGATGATAATTATTGAAACGTTGACTATAGATGTTCATTAATTCTGCTTGTCCAATTGCAGCTATTGCTTGTTGTTCCGGTATAGTAGTCGGTCGCTTTGTTCGGCTTGTTTTATGCATGCCAACCCCTACAGCTCCGGATGAAACAAAGACGACTTCTTTTCCTTGTTTGCGAAGATTGGATAAAACAAAGACAAGTTGGTCAATTGCTGCTAGGTTAATATTTCCATTTGGAGAAATTAAGGTACTAGTTCCTACTTTGATAATTATTCGGTTGGCTTTTTTGACTTCTTTTCGCATGTGACACCTCAATTAATAAATATACGAATTAATTTCTTTTTATGCTGTTTGTTTTATTTAATAAAGTCATATACAAAATTTATCTTTTATGGAACGGTTTTATTTCATCAATCATAACATAATTTAATGAAGAATTTTTAAAGACGGTCTTTTGCTATCGTGAATATGGTAAAATAAATATAATTTATTTTGGGAGGAAAATTGGTGAAAAAAAGAGGATTTGAAGTAATTTCAACATACGCACAGCAAAGTATAAATTTACCTAAGCGAGCTACACATCATGCAGCTGGATATGATTTTGAAGCAGCAGAAGATGTGGTTATTCCGAGTATTTGGAAAGCTGGATTCAAGCAAGGAATGACCAATGTAATGGAAGTTTTGAAAAAGGAAGAAATATTAACTGAAGAAAAGAGAATAAAACCGATTCTTGTACCAACTGGGATTAAAGCCTATATGGGAAAAGATGAATTTTTGCAGCTGGCTAATCGCTCAAGTAATCCTTTAAAACGTTTTTTAATTTTAAGTAATGGAATTGGTGTAATTGATAGCGATTATTATGACAATGAAGCCAATGAAGGACATATTATGTTTCAATTTACGAACATTGGTTTCAAAGACGTACACATTAAAAAAGGGGAAAGAATCGGACAAGGAATCTTTTTGCCGTTTTTAAAAGCCGATCAAGATCAAACGGCATATGAACGTAAAGGCGGTTTTGGTTCATCGAATGAATAAACATTTAAATGATGTTTAATTTGAAAATAGTAATTTAAAGGAGGCGAGACAATGGCAAAAAAAGCGAGAGTCCAATTTGTTTGCCAAAATTGTGGCTATGTTTCGCCTAAATTTTTAGGTCGTTGCCCCAATTGTGAAAAATGGAACACGATGGTAGAAGAAATCGAACCAAATACAAATGATCGGCGAATGAGAACTAATTTAACAGGTGAAAGAACAAAGCCAACTAAAATCGCAGAGGTTATTCCTAAAAAAGAACCGCGAGTGAAAACAAAATTAGCGGAATTAAATCGTGTGCTGGGTGGAGGAGTCGTTCCGGGATCCATGATTTTAATTGGTGGAGATCCTGGGATTGGAAAATCAACGTTACTTTTACAAGTATCCCAACAGTTAGCTGAAATTGGTGGAAAAGTATTATACGTTTCGGGAGAAGAGAGTGCAGAACAAATCAAATTACGTGCTGAACGCCTAGGGTCTGTTCATACGGAGTTTTATTTATATGCTGAAACAGATATGAATGAAATTAGTCGAGCCGTTGAACAGCTTTCACCAGATTATGTTATTGTTGACTCGATTCAAACGATGACACAGCCGGATATCACGAGCGTGGCAGGTAGTGTCAGTCAGGTAAGAGAAACGACTGCTGAATTATTAAAGATCGCTAAAACGAATGGGATCGCAATTTTTATTGTGGGGCATGTGACGAAAGAAGGTTCTATTGCTGGTCCTCGAATGCTTGAACATATGGTAGATACTGTTTTGTATTTTGAAGGAGAACAACATCATAGTTTTCGGATTTTAAGAGCTGTAAAGAATCGATTTGGTTCGACGAATGAAATTGGGATTTTTGAGATGCGTGAGCATGGCTTAGAAGAAGTAGCGAATCCTTCACAGATTTTTTTAGAAGAGCGTTTAGATGGAGCTACTGGTTCGGCTATTGTTGTCGCAATGGAAGGGACTCGTCCAATTTTAGTGGAAATACAAGCACTGGTTACGCCAACGATGTTTGGAAATGCTAAGCGAACGACGACAGGATTGGATTTTAATCGTGTATCGTTAATCATGGCAGTGTTAGAAAAGCGAGCTGGTTTGTTATTACAAAATCAAGATGCTTACCTAAAAGCCGCCGGTGGGGTAAAATTAAATGAGCCAGCCATTGATTTAGCAGTTGCGGTTAGTATTGCTTCAAGCTATAAAGAAAAAGGAACACAACCGACTGAATGTTTTATTGGTGAAATTGGACTGACTGGGGAAATCAGACGGGTCAGTCATATTCAACAGCGTGTGAAAGAAGCGCAAAAGCTTGGTTTCACAAAAGTATTTCTGCCAAGAAATAATTTGGGTGGATGGGAGTTTCCTCAAGGAATTGATGTAGTGGGTGTAGCAACTTTAGCAGAGACTTTAAAGCAAGTCTTTCGTTAAAAAATGAAAAGGGAAACGGAGGAAAGGATATGCAAAAACGTGTCATCACCTTGTTGATGATTATTGTCGGCGCAAGCTTAGGTATTTCTTTTTTACCCGTCGCTTGGCAAGCAGTTGATCAACAAGCAAATGGATGGCTGAATAATACATTTACCAATAGCCTGTTAGGTGCTCTTATTTTCTTTCTATTGTCTTTACTATTGGCAAAACATATTTCGGCTGTCATTAGACAAATTGAAGAAAAATTAAGTGAAGTTAGCTTAACTTATTTATTGTTTGGTGCAATTGGCGGTATCATTGGGCTAACTTTAGGTGTGATTATTTCGACGCCGCTATATAACTTAAAAATACCTTTTGTGAATAGTGTTCTTCCGATTTTATTAATGATAATCTTAGGCTATTTAGGATTAAGAATGGGAACGACGCGAATTGATGAGTGGAAAAAAATTTTTGGTTCAAGAAATAAAAAAATCGAACAAGAAACACCTAATCAAGTAGAAGGTCAACTGCTTGATCGCAAATTAGGGGAGAATTTTCATAAATACAAAATTTTAGATACTAGCGTGATCATTGATGGACGCATCTATGACATCACAAAAACTGGATTTTTAGAAGGAACATTAATGATTCCTAATTTTGTTCTTTATGAATTGCAATATATTGCAGATTCTGGAGATAGTCTCAAAAGAGTGCGTGGACGGCGCGGGTTAGATATTTTGAACGCTTTGCAAAAAGAAGAAAGAATATCTGTGGAGATGTATGACGGTGATTTTGAAGACATTACTGAAGTAGATAGTAAGTTGATCAAATTAGCTAAACTTCTAGATGGTGTAATTGTGACAAATGATTACAATTTAAATAAAGTATCGGAATTCCAAAACGTTCCCGTGCTAAACATCAATGCTTTAGCGAATGCGGTGAAGCCTGTCGTTATTCCAGGGGAAAATATGGAGGTATTGGTAGTAAAAGCAGGAACAGAACGCCAACAAGGAGTGGCTTATTTAGATGATGGGACTATGGTTGTTGTTGAAGATGGGCAGCATTACATGAATGAACAGATCAAAGTCATAGTAACCAGTGCTTTGCAAACGGCAGCTGGCAGAATGATTTTTGCGAAACCTGCACATGCAGGGCGCGGAATTGATAATAAAAAAGAAGCAGAAAAGACGAATAAGCCCAAATAAATCCATAAAAGCAGCCGACTGGTAAGAAAATTCAACCAGTTGGCTTTACTATTTATCTTATTAAAGGTAAAATTTGTGCTGAGTGGTTTTAATTTTTTGTAAAAAGCCGAAAAAGTATGACGCTGCGAAACAAAATAATTATTGTTGAAATGTTTTGTTTGTTGATGACTACAGTCACTCATGCCATACTTAAAGTCTAGTTTGAAAGAAGAGGAAGAAAATGACGAAAGTACGTGTACGCTATGCTCCAAGTCCAACAGGGCACTTGCATATTGGAAATGCTCGAACGGCATTATTCAATTATCTATTTGCTCGCCACAATGAAGGAGAGTTTATTATTCGTATTGAGGATACTGACCAAAAACGAAATATTAAAGACGGAGAAAAAAGTCAATTAGAAAATTTGGCTTGGTTAGGAATGAACTGGGATGAATCACCTGAAAATCCTGGGAAATATGGACCTTACCGTCAATCTGAAAGAAAAGAAATTTATCAGCCTTTAATTGATCAGCTATTAGCAAGCAATCGGGCATACAAGTGTTATTGTACAGAAGAAGAATTAGAAACAGCACGTGAAGAACAACGTGCACGTGGAGAAATGCCTCATTATGCAGGAACTTGTGCGAAACTTACGCCAGAAGAGCAAGCTAAAAAAGAAGCGCAAAGATTGGAACCAGTGATTCGTTTTCGTGTACCACGTAACACAGAGTACGTATTTAAAGACATGGTAAAAGGAGACATTTCCTTTGAGTCAGATAACATTGGTGGTGACTTTGTGATTCAAAAACGCGATGGGATGCCAACTTATAACTTTGCCGTGGCAGTTGATGATCATTTGATGAAAATTACGCATGTTTTACGTGGTGATGATCATATTGCCAACACGCCAAAACAATTGATGATTTATGAAGCTTTTGGTTGGGCTCCACCAACATTTGGTCACATGACTCTGATCATTAATACGGAAACGGGTAAAAAACTAAGTAAACGTGATGAATCCATTCTTCAATTTATTGAACAGTATCGTGAATTAGGGTATTTATCTGAAGCAATGTTCAATTTTATTGCATTGTTAGGTTGGTCGCCTGTTGGAGAAGATGAAATCTTTAGTCAAGAAGAATTGATAAAAATGTTTGACCCCAATCGTTTGAGCAAATCTCCTGCTGCTTTTGATGGAAAGAAATTACAATGGGTAAATAATCATTATATGAAAGAAATGGATTTGAATAAACTAACAGAGATGTGTTTACCTTATTTAATTGCAGATGGTCGTGTAAATGGAGAACCAGATGAAAAAACAGTCGAATGGTTGAAAAAAATTGTTCGTTTGTATCAACCGCAAATGAGTTATGCGGCAGAAATTGTTGAATTGTCTTCTTTATTTTTCAATGAACATCCAATATGGGATGCTGCGGCAAAAGAAGTTCTTGCAGGCGAAACGGTTCCAATTGTCTTACATTCATTTAAAGAAAAATTAGAACAGATGGAAGTGATCGAAGCCTCAACAGTGAAAGCAGCGATTAAAGCGGTCCAAAAAGAAACAGGTGTCAAAGGGAAAAATCTTTTCATGCCGATTCGAGTAGCTGTTTCAGGACAAATGCACGGACCGGAATTGCCCGAAACAATTGAATTACTCGGTCGTGAAAAATCATTGGCACATTTAAATCAAGTAATTAATCAAACACGATGAACAGAAAGAAGTAAGTAATCATTGATTTCAAGAGAGGTGGCGGATGGTGAAAGCTGCTAATTAATGTTTACTGAAATGCCTCTGGGAGTGGTCTTGGCGAGCGAAGATGAATAAAGTAAATCATTGTTTCTTATTCTTCGGGTAGTTGAGGACGTAAAAGCGTACGTTACAGCTAGAGGTAATCTGTTTGATTATAAATAAAAGTGGGACCACGCCAACTAGCGTCTTTTGATAAGGAAACTTATTAAAGACGCTTATTTGCTTAAAAGATAAATCAAGCAAAGAAAGGAGAGGTGTTGATGGGATGGGTCACCCGAGCCATAGAGGCAACTAAAAAAAATGATCCGGCAGTACGTTCGACTTTAGAGATTATTCTGACGTATCCCGGATTTCACGCTTTGTTTTGGCACCGAGCATCGCATCATTTATACAAACATAAATTTTATTTACTAGCAAAAATTAATGCACAGTTTTGGCGATTTATAACAGGAATAGAAATACATCCGGGCGCAAAAATCGGACAGGGAGTGTTTATTGATCATGGGATGGGGATTGTCATTGGTGAAACAGCAGAAGTGGCAGATAATGTGGTTCTTTTTCATGGAGTGACTTTGGGCGGTACAGGAAAGGAAACAGGAAAAAGGCATCCGACTGTTAAACAAGGTGCGATAATTTCTGCAAATGCTCAAATACTAGGACCGGTTACCATTGGTGAAAACACTAAAATCGGTGCAGGGGCAGTGGTTTTAAAAGATATTCCAAATAATGCTACGGCAGTAGGTATTCCTGCAAAAGTGGTGCGTATTAACGGCGAAAAAGTGGGGGGATTAGAATGATAAAAATTTATAACACGCTAACAAGAAAAAAAGAACCATTTGTTCCAATAAAAGAGGGAAAAGTCGGGATGTATGTTTGCGGACCAACCGTTTATAACTACATTCATATTGGTAACGCACGTAGTACGATTGCATTTGATACGATTCGACGTTATTTTGAATATCGGGGGTACCAAGTAAAATATATTTCTAATTTTACTGATGTTGATGATAAAATCATTCGAGCTGCAAAAGAGCTAAATGTTACAGCGCCGGAGATAGCTAATCGGTTTATTCGGGCTTTTGTAGAAGATACGCAGGCGTTAAACGTCGAAGCAGCGACAGTACATCCTCGTGTGATGGATCACATAACTGATATTATTTCATTTATTCAAACGCTTATAGAAAAAGGCTATGGGTATGAAGTAAATGGTGACGTTTATTATCGAACACGAAAGTTTAAAACGTACGGTCAATTAAGTGATCAGTCAATTGATGAACTGGAAGCAGGGGCGAGTCAGCGTACAGGAAAAGAACAGAATCAAAAAGAAGATCCGCTTGATTTTGCTTTATGGAAAAAAGCAAAAGAAGGTGAAATTGCTTGGAATTCTCCTTGGGGAAAAGGTCGTCCGGGATGGCATATTGAATGCTCCGTAATGGCAACTAAACATTTAGGAGAGACAATTGATATTCATGGTGGAGGACAAGATTTAGAATTTCCTCATCATGAAAATGAAATTGCACAAAGCGAAGCAAAAACGGGCAAAAAATTTGCAAATTATTGGATGCATAATGGCTATGTAACAATCGGAGAAGAAGATCAAAAGATGAGTAAATCGCTTGGAAATTTTATTACAGTTCATGAAATGATTCAAACAGTGGACCCGCAAGTGTTACGTTTCTTTATGGCGACGACGCAATATCGCCGACCAATTCGTTATAGTGAAGCTACACTGAAAGAAGCAGCAATTAATTTACAACGATTGAGAAATACTTTTGAAAATCTTAAATTCCGTTTAGAATCAGCAGAAAAAAATTTAGGTACGGATTCAAAATTTTTAGCAGAGCTTGAACAAATTCAACAGCACTTCATCAAAGAAATGGATGATGATTTTAATGCGGCAAATGGAATCACAGTTGTTTATGAACTGACTAAATGGCTCAATACTTATTTAGAAAATGATGTAGTCTCGAAAGTGATTTTAGTAAAAGGCGAGGCATTATTTACCCAGTGGTTATCCATCTTTGGTATTTTATTTACAGCAGATGAATTACTAGATGAAGAAATTGAGCAGTTGATTGAGGAACGAACACAAGCAAGGAAAAATCGTAACTTTATACGCAGTGATGAGATTCGTGAGTTATTAAAAGAAAAAGGAATCTTATTAGACGATACACCGCAAGGAACACGTTGGAGAAGAGAATTATGAAAGATTACACACAGTTAAATGGTTTAGCATTGGCTTATGTAGGAGATGCTATTTATGAAATTTACATCCGAGACTATTTGATTGAACGAGGTGAAACAAAGCCCAATAAACTTCATCGAGCAGCTACACATTATGTTTCAGCTAACGCACAAGCCTATTTAGTCCAAAAAATGCTTACGGAAAATCTAATGACGAAAGAAGAAGAAACCTTTTATCGTCGAGGAAGAAATGCTAAAAGTCACACGAGTGCTAAAAATGCGGATGTTACAACTTACCGAGTAGCTACAGGATTCGAAGCGTTGATGGGTTATTTGCATTTGAGTAAACAAACGAAACGCTTAGAAGAACTAATTGAGTGGTGTATCCAGAAAGTAGGTGAAAAAAATGATTAGAAAAAAAAGAGAAGAAAATGAGTATAAACGTTCGAAGCAATTAAAACAACGATCGAATATTTCATTATCTAAAAAACGTAACAAGTTTCAGATGATTGATGAAATGTTAAAAACAAAAGAAGAGTCAACGGAAAATAATTTTATTTATGGGTATCATACAACAGTAGAAGCTTTGCAGCAAGGAAGAGGAAATAAGTTGTTCTTACAAGAAAATGCCTATGGTGAAAAAGTAGAAGAATTAAAGAGCATTGCAAGACGACACGCTGTGCCAGTCAAATGGGTACCGAAACAAAAGTTAGATGCTTTGAGCGATCAAGGAGTGCATCAAGGAGTCGTTTTAGCGATTACACCTTATGAATACTTATCTTTAGAGCAGCTTCTTCATCAAGTTAAAGAAAAAACAGCAGCACCCTTTTTTGTGATTTTAGATAGTATTGAAGATCCTCACAATTTTGGTTCAATTCTTCGAACGGCGGATGCAAGTGGCGTGGACGGAGTAATTATTCCTAAACATCGAGCGGTTGGTATAACACCGATTGTGACAAAAACTTCAACCGGAGCAGTTGAACACCTGCCTATTGCTCGAGTGACAAATCTTATTCAAGCGGTTCAACGACTTAAAGAAGCGGGTTTTTGGGTCTTTGGAACAGATATGAATGGAATAAATTTTCAAAAATGGAATGCCGAGGGATCAATTGCTTTAGTTATTGGTAATGAAGGACGGGGAATGAGTTCTGGGCTAAAAAAAGAAATGGATGAATTATTAACGATCCCCATGATTGGTCATGTGCAAAGTTTAAATGCCAGTGTTGCTGCAGGAATTTTGATGTATCAGGTTTTCTCTCAACGATGGGGGGAATGAGAGAATGAAAAAACAGTTACTAATTGTTGATGGTTATAATATGATCGGTTCATGGCCAGAACTTGTTTTACTAAAAAAACAAGATAGAATCGCAGACGCTAGAGAAACATTATTGCACCGATTGTCAAATTATGCGAAATATGAAGGAATTGAAGTGATTGTGGTATTTGATGCACAATTGGTTCCAGGAATACAGCAAAATTATAAGAAATATCAATTAGAAATCGTATTTACTAAAGAAGATGAAACAGCGGATAGTTATATTGAACGAATTGCTGGGCAGTTGAATGATCGCTTGACACAAGTGACAGTTGCGACAAGTGATTTGGCTGAGCAATGGATGATTTTTTCACAGGGAGCTTTACGAACATCTGCTTACGAATTATATAAAACGATTCAAAAAACTGAAAAGAATATAACCCAAGATAATATAAATATGCGTTTTATCAATTTTCGTCGTAATTCACCTTGGAGTAAAGAACAATTAGAAAAATTGTCTCAAAAATTAGACGATTTAATGCGGAAAGATAGATAACTTAGTTATATGGTTAGTAAACCAACAGTTTGATGGTAAGATTCCTCCATAATCGAAAGTTATGGAGGAATTATTTTATGTCTGAGGAGTTATTGCGTGCCGCACGTGACGGTGATGAAGAAGCATTTGCTGCCCTGTATCAAAAATACTTTCCGCTTTTATTACGTTTAAAAAATATGTATTACTTAAGAAACTATGTTCATGAAGATTGGGAACAAGAAGCAAGAATAGCTTTATATCAAGCTTTAAAAACTTATGAAAATAACAAAGGTGTCAGTTTTGGGAGTTATTATAAAAGTATCATCAGTAATCAAATTTATTCATTGTTAAGAAAACAAAATGCTTTGAAACGAAGAGACCAAAAAGATGAATTGTCAATTGATCAGAAAATCGAAACAGAAGGTCCAGATTTTTTAGCAGAAATTACTACACAAGAGCCACTAGCAATGCAGCGTTTATTACTAAACGAAGCTATAGAAGATTGTGAAATAAAATTTTCAAAAAAGGAGACAAAAATATTTTATTATTACATGCAGGGGGCAGATTTTGCAATTATGTCAGAGGAACTTTCTATGGATATCAAACAAGTAAAAAGTGCTTATAGCCGTGTAAAATATAAAATAAAGCAACACTTGAAAAACTATCATGAGGAATAATTCATAAAATTATTAATATTTTTTTGAAGTATTTTATTGCATTTATTTTTTTTATATGGTAAACTTGAAAATTTAAAAAAAGTATGGTATATTAAAAGACGAGGTGAATTGTATGCCAACAACTTTAGCTACAATCAAAAAAAGTCTAGAAGGTCGTATCGGCAGCCAAATCACGTTGGTTGCTCAAACAGGAAGAAAGCGTCAAACGGAACGCCGAGGCGTTTTAACGGAAACCTATTCTTCAGTGTTCGTTGTTGATTTAGATCCTGAAGAAAATTCTTTTGAACGAGTATCTTACAGCTATTCAGATGTACTTACTCGAACAGTCGAGATTGAGTTTTTAACTGAAGCAGTTTAAAAAGCAAGCGAGCCTAGTTTTTTATAAGGTTCGTTTGCTTTTTTGTATTAAAATCGTTATGCTGATAAAAAAGAGAAATGGGAGGCATTTTCATAATGGAACACTATGTAAAAAAATTTGCAGATTTAACGACTCAAAATTTTTATGAAATTGTAAAAGAACGCATTGCTGTTTTTGTAGTAGAACAAAATTGCCCCTATCAAGAAGTGGATGAGATTGACGCACAAGCTTGGCATACTTATTTTAAAGATGAAGAAGGGAAGATTACTGCTTACACACGTATTTATAAAGAAGAAGGTACGATCCATTTTGGTCGGGTGTTAGTGAATAAAGAGCATCGTAAAGAAGGGCTAGGACGAATAATTGTTCAACGTACGATTGAAACAATTGAAAGAAATTATCCTGAGATGCCTATTGTCATTGGTGCCCAAGTTTATCTACAATCTTTCTATGAGTCATTTGGCTTTAAAGCGATTTCAGATGTTTATTTAGAAGATGATATTCCTCATATTGATATGAAAAGAGCCTAGCTTGGGTATTATTTTGAAAAATCACACAAGACGGTTAGAAAATACCATTGAAATGTTACTTACTTGTATTGTTATCTTTCTAAACATGTCATAGAATAAATAATAGTAGCAACAAATAAAATCACAACAAAAAATGCACAGTCCTCAGACCAAAGATGGGCGCTCGTAGACACAACAAGCCGAAGAATCTGAAAAATAGAAAAAGCTATTTTCGGATTCGTTGGCTTATTTTTTTATTCCTATCTTCTTTTTTCAAAATTGGCCTATTTTATTTTTTGGTTGGATCGGCTGTGACTTGTGTTGTTGGACGGCCATTCTTTTCTGCTGTTTGTTGTGCAAGAAGATCACGAATATCGCTAAGATAATCTTCGGCAGTTGGAGTTGCAGGCGTTTCTTCTTCTTTTGTGGGGCGCAATTTTTTTGCGTGATTTGCTGCTTTAACAACTAAAAACAATACAAATCCTGTGATGAGAAATGTAATAATGGCACTAATCACATCCCCAAAAGCAAAAGTTACTCCTTTTGTAGGAGACCAATCTAATATGGAAAGAGCGCCTTTTAAATCAGATGTTCCAGTAATCATTGCGACAACCCATCCAACAAGAGGTGTAATCAGTCCTTGAACCACTTGATTGACAATACTTGTAAAAGCACTACCAATAACGACCCCAACGGCTAAGTCTAACACGTCTCCACGCATAATAAACTCTTTAAATTCTTTAATCATTTTATTCCTCCTCTCTTTATCATTAGTATAACGAAGAATAAAAAAATATAAAAACAACACGCATTTACGGCAGGAGTCTTTAGTTTAACTACTTCTATGCTATACTATAAAGTGACTCTTAGATAATGCAAGAGAGAATGAAAGCAGTAAAAAATAGCCGTCGCATATTTTTTAATCTTTAAGATAAAAAAGCTATATGGGAGAACGAACTGCTAACAAAGGAGAATATACTATGACATATCAATTGGCAGAGGGTGTGAACCTTCATGTTTTGCAAACCAAACAATACAAAACGGTTCGTATTTATGTTCGCTTTACTACGCTTTTAGAAAAGGAAGTCATTACGAAACGCTCACTATTAAGTAGTTTGTTAGAAACGAATAGTCTAAATTATCCGGACCAGACGCAACTACGTGCTAAATTAGCAGACCTTTATGGGGCCAGTTTTGGGGTTTCGGTAGGAAAAAAAGGCAATCTTCATTGGCTGAATACGATGATCAATTTTGTCAATGGCAAATACGTCAATGATGTAACCCTTTTAAAACAAGCAGTAGAGTTTTTAAAAGAAATTCTTTTTTTCCCAAATATCAAAGAAAAAAAATTTGATCAATTGACATTTGATTTAGAAAAAAATAACTTGAAGCTTTACTTAGAAAGCTTAAGTGAGGATAAGCAAACTTTGGCTTCTCTTTTTCTTCAGGAATTGTATTTTGAACGATCAGATGCCCAAAAAATCCCAAGTGTGGGCTCTATTGAGGAGCTGCAGGTACTTACAGCAGAAGCATTAGCTATGTATTACAATCAAATGATGTCAAAAGATCAGATAGACATTTTTGTAATTGGAGATGTATCTTCTGAAGAAGTTCAAAAGGCTTTGAGTGATTTACCATTTGCAGATAGAGAAATGTTACACCCAGAAATTTTTTATACACAGCCGCAAGAAAATGTTATCAAAGAACGGGAAGTAAAAGAATCCGTTACCCAAGCGAAATTAAACCTAGCTTATCAGACAAACATTTACTATGATCAGCCTGCACGTTTTCCTTTGATCGTTTTCAACGGTTTATTCGGAGGATTTCCCCATTCTAAGCTATTTATGAATGTTCGAGAAAAAGAAAGTTTAGCCTATTATGCTTCTAGTAGTGTGGATTCTTTTCGGGGAGTTTTGAACGTACAAACGGGGATTGACGGGAGAAAACGCAATCAAGTATTGCATTTAATTCATGAACAATTAGAAAGTTTACAAAACGGTGAGGTAACAGAACTTGAATTGGCACAAACAAAAGCTATGTTAAGAAATCAGTATTTATTATCGTTAGATGCACCTCAAGCAGCAATTGAGACAGCATATTTAAATAGCTGGTTGCCAACTACGAAACTAACAGACGAGGAATGGTTAAAGCGAATAGACAAGGTGACGGTTGAAGAGGTCCAACAAGTAGCTCGAAAAATTAAGTTGCAGGCGATATTCTTTTTAGATGGAGGAACAGTAAATGATTAAAACAGAATATTCCCAAATTAATGAAACACTGTACCATGAAGTACTGCCAAACGGATTGACCGTTTATTTATTACCTAAAAATGATTACCATAAAACTTATGGGTTATTTAGTACAAATTATGGTTCAATTGACAACGAATTTGTTCCGTATGGTACAAATGAAAAGATAAAAGTTCCTGATGGTATTGCACATTTCTTAGAACACAAATTATTTGAAAAAAAAGATGGCGATGTTTTTCAATTGTTTGGGCAACAAGGAGCTTCAGCTAATGCTTATACAAGTTTTACTAAAACGAGTTATCTGTTTTCCACAACAGATCAAGTAGAAAAAAATTTGCTTACTTTATTGGATTTTGTTCAAGCACCTTATTTTACAGAGGAAACAGTCAATAAAGAAAAAGGAATTATCGCACAGGAAATTCAAATGTATGAAGATGATCCGAATTGGCAGATGTTTTTTGGAATTTTAAATAACTTATACCCTAAGCATCCTTTACACATTGATATTGCAGGAACTGTTGAAAGCATCGAAACCATTACTGCTAAAGATTTATATACGTGTTATCATACTTTTTACCATCCAAGCAACATGGTTTTATTTGTTGTAGGAAAGCTAGAACCGGAAAGTCTGATGGCGTTGATTCGTCTCAACCAATCAGCAAAAAAATTTCCGCCAACTCAAAAAATTAAACGTTATTTTCCTAAAAATACAGATGACATCATTAAGAAGAAAATATTGAGTTCAGCAATTACACGCAACAAGTTTGTGCTTGGGATCAAGGGTTTGGATACTCTACCAATAGCAGGAATTGAATTATTACGGTATAAAATAGCTATTAATCTTTTATTCCAACTTTTATTAGGAAATACCTCACAAAATTATTTGAAAATGTATAACGAAGGATTAATTGATGATAGTTTTGGTTTTGAGTTTAGTTTGGATCGGGAGTTTCATTTTGCTGATTTTAGCGGAGACACGGAGCAACCAGAAAAAGCAGCAAAAAAAACAAGAGATATCTTACTTAATTTTGAAAAAGATGAAGGATTAACTGAAGAAAATCTAACATTATTAAAGAAAAAAATGCTAGGAAAGTATTATCAATCGTTGAATTCAATTGAATATATTGCAAATCAATTTACACAAAATTTGTTTGGAAATCAGACCTTGTTTGATCTACCGGTCATAATCGATTCGATTCAATTCGGTGATGTGTTAAATGCTGGGCAATCTTTTATTAAAAAAGGAGCAATGAGCGAATTTTATATGAAGCCAACTGTCCAAGATTGATGAATAATTGGGTTATTGCTTTAACAATAAACGAAAAAAATTTTTAAATTTCGTTTTAGAGTTAGGTGAATGTTTCCCCAGAAGTGCTTTATTTATGGTATTCTTAAGTAGGTTAATGCTAGAAAGTGTAAATTGGTTCTTTAATTTTTACTTTTGAATAAAAAAACGAGACCAATCAGTGGCAAAATATACTGATTAAAATAAACAGACTGGAGAAGATGAATGAGTGACTTTTGAAACCATCGGAGAAACATTAAAGCAGGCTCGCTTAAATAAGAAAATATCTTTAGATGAATTACAACAGATTACCAAAATTCAAAAACGTTATTTAGAAGCAATCGACAATGATGATTATGATCAATTGCCTGGGAAATTCTACGTTCGTGCATTTATTCGACAGTATGCCGAAGCCGTAGGTGAAGATGGCGACCATTTAGTTGATGTATTTGATGGTAAAAGTACATTATCAGCTGGAAAAGTGGTGCAACGTCCTGAGCCAGAATTTGTGAGTGGTTCTAGAAAAGCTATGCATCAAGAAGAATCGAATCTAAGTAAATTTTGGACAAGTCTTCCGGTAATTTTGCTAGGATTAGTAGCTTTAGCAATTATTATTGTTGTAGGTTATATGACATGGCAAGACCGACAAGCTGATCCTATTATTGGGGCTACATCTACCTCACTTACGGTAGATAATTCTGTGGTGCAAACAATCTCTTCAACCAAAGAGCAAAAGGAGTCTTTTTCAAAGAATACAGCATCAACAACTGAGTCAGTTCCAAAAGAAAAAAAGATGGTGATTACAGCCGACCAAGATACAGGTAGTGCTATTGCAGTTACTATCACAGATGCGAAAAAACCACTGACGCTCGAATTTATTGCAACAAATCGTGTTTGGATTGGTGTGTCCGTAAATAATACTTATGTTTATCAAGGAACGCTAGCAGCAAACGAAACGCAAAAGGCACAATTACCGGAAACTGCAACAAATGCTACAATTACTCTAGGTGCTGCAAGTAATGCTACTATTAAAGCCAATGGAGAAGAAATCCCTATTAACTCAGGAGCGGATAATCAAAATCCTAAAAATGTAACGTTGGCTTTACGATATGTAGAGTGAGCATCTATTCAACAGACGAAGGAATTTAGATGAAGTGTTAAGACAAGTGTTTGGGATAGTCTGTCTTACTTACTTGTCTTTTCTTATTTTTAAGGGAACTACTCGTTGTTTTTATCACTTTCTCATACACTCTCTTATGAAAAAAATCGATGATTATTGGTGGAAAGTTTAAGCAGACTCACGTAGAATAAGGAAGAAAGGAGTCGATAGTGTGAACTTACCAAATAAATTAACGGTTCTTAGGATTTGTATGATTCCGCTTTTTATTTTAATCGTTGGACTACCATTAGATTGGGGACAGCTAACGGTAGGAACAACAACACTTGCTATTACACAAATAGTAGGAGCAGTTATTTTTGCTTTAGCAAGTATCACCGATTGGTTAGATGGAAAAATTGCGCGAGCAAGAGGATTAGTTACAAATTTCGGGAAATTTGCGGATCCCTTAGCAGATAAAATGTTAGTCATGACGGCTTTTATTATGTTAGTAGAACAAGGAAAAGCGCAAGGATGGATTGTGGCCATTATCGTTTGTCGAGAATTAGCTGTCACAGGACTTCGATTATTATTAGTAGAACATGGTGAAGTAATGGCGGCTGCTTGGCCGGGAAAAGTAAAAACCGTTACACAAATGCTTGCCATTATTTTATTATTTATTAATAATGTTCCTTTTAATTTATTGAATCTCCCAGTTGCTCAACTAATGTTATATACTTGCCTAGTCTTCACGATTTATTCAGGTGTTGATTACTTTGTAAAAAATAGTGGTGTTTTTAAAGGCTCAATGTAGAGTATAAAAAAGTAATTTAATTCTAAAAAACAGAAAACAAAAATCCTCAAAATCATTTTTTATATTTTGAGGATTTTTGTTTTCGCTGTAAAAAAGTCACTTACTTTAAAATGTTGTCATCATGAAAACATCAGGAAGTTGTTAAACAGAACATAACTTTTATCTTTTTTACGTTACTAAAAAAGATGAGTAAATGATAAAAGAAACTTTTAGTAATTAGCGTATACTATTGAGTAGGTAATGTGCAAATTCAAGTGAAATCAGAAATCTTTATCAACGGATCAAACAGTCAATTAAGGAAGCGAAGAACATGAAATCAGAAATTATAGCTGTAGGAACGGAACTTTTACTTGGTCAAATTGTTAATACCAATGCGGCTTTTTTATCAGAACAATTAGCAGGGCTTGGTATTGATGTTTATTATCAAACTGTAGTAGGAGATAATCCAATTCGTTTACAAAAGTCAATCCAATTAGCAGAAACAAGAAGTGATTTAATTATTTTATGTGGAGGGCTAGGGCCGACAAAAGATGATTTAACCAAAGAAGTGATAGCAAGACATCTTAGAAAAGCCTTGATTCAAAATACAGAAGGATACAAGAAATTATTGGCATTTTTTGAAACGACAAAGCGAAAAATGACAGAAAACAATTTACAACAGTCACAAATAATAGAAGGAGGGATTGCTTTACCTAATCGTACAGGGTTGGCATTAGGCACTTTTTATCAAACGGATTATCATACGTATCTTTTATTGCCGGGACCGCCAAATGAATTGCAACCAATGTTTACTGAACAAGTAAGACCATTGCTGAAAGAAAAATTTTCCTCGGAAGAAAAAATCATTTCAAAGGTTTTGCGCTTTTATGGTATAGGAGAATCACAATTAGTAACCGAATTAAAAGAGTTAATTGAAACACAAATTAATCCAACGATTGCACCTTATGCGAAAACAAATGAAGTTACTTTACGCTTAACAGTGAAAACAAAAGAGGCACATGCAGGAAATCAAGCTTTACTGGCATTGGAAGAAAAAGTTCTGGCTAAAGTAGGAGAATACTTTTATGGTTATGGAGAGGACAATTCACTGGTTAAAGTTGTTGTAGAGTTATTAAAAGAAAAGAAAAAGACAATTACTGCTGCTGAAAGTTTGACAGCTGGTGCCTTTCAAGCAGCTTTAGGAGATATTCCGGGAGCTTCCATGGTTTTTCCGGGAGGATTTATTACCTATTCTTTGGAAACAAAAGCAGATTTCTTAAATATTGATCGAGGCTTATTGAAAAAGCATGGTACAGTTAGCAAAGAATGCGCTAAACAAATGGCAGTGCATTCACGAATTCTTGCAGATACAGATTACGGTATTGCGTTTACTGGTGTTGCTGGTCCTGAAACATTAGAAAATCAACCTGCTGGAACTGTCTGGATTGCTATAGCTTCAAGAAATGGTGAGATTTTTTCACAAAAGTATCAATTCACGGGAGAACGTTTTGCTATACGTCACCATGCCATCATGCAAGGATGTGATCTTATTAGAAAGCAACTTTTAAGAAAAAGATAAATGCGAATATTTGTTCGGGTTTCTCTTGATTTTTATCAAGAGAAACGATATCATTAGATTAATGAAATATCGCACTGATTTGTGAAAATAAGGAGGATTATCGTATTGGCAGATGATCGTAAGGCAGCTTTAGATGCTGCGTTGAAAAAAATTGAAAAGAACTATGGTAAAGGATCAATTATGAAATTAGGGGAAAAAATTGATCAACAAGTTTCTACCATCCCAAGTGGTTCTCTTGCATTAGATGTTGCGCTAGGAGTTGGTGGTTATCCACGTGGTCGAATTATTGAAGTTTATGGTCCTGAAAGTTCCGGGAAAACTACCGTTGCTTTACATGCAATTGCTGAAGTACAAAAAAATGGTGGGACAGCAGCTTTTATTGATGCGGAGCATGCCTTAGACCCACAATACGCACAAAAATTGGGCGTGAATATTGACGAATTGTTGCTTTCACAACCAGACACTGGTGAACAAGGGTTAGAAATTGCTGATGCTTTAGTATCAAGTGGAGCAATAGATATTGTTGTTGTTGATTCTGTGGCAGCTTTAGTTCCACGCGCAGAGATTGATGGTGAAATGGGCGATTCTCATGTTGGGTTACAAGCACGCTTGATGTCACAAGCGTTGCGTAAATTATCTGGTTCGATTAATAAAACGAAAACAATTGCCATTTTCATCAATCAAATTCGTGAAAAAGTAGGTGTTATGTTTGGAAATCCTGAAGTTACACCGGGTGGTCGAGCATTGAAATTTTATGCTACGATTCGTTTAGAAGTACGTCGAGCAGAACAATTAAAACAAGGAACAGACATTGTTGGTAACCGTACAAAGATCAAAGTGGTCAAAAATAAAGTGGCGCCACCTTTCAAAATCGCAGAAGTAGATGTGATGTATGGACAAGGGATTTCTCAAGAAGGAGAACTACTTGATATGGCGGTTGAAAAAGATATTGTAGATAAAAGTGGTGCTTGGTACTCTTATAAAGAGGAACGTATCGGACAAGGGCGTGAGAATGCCAAAATTTATATGGCTAATCATCCAGAAATGATGGCAGAAATTTCTACACTCGTTCGAGCTGCTTATGGAATTGGTGAAGAAGTAGTAACTTCAGAAGAAATGCAGGAAGAATTACCGCTAAAAGAGTAAAAACTTTGATTCTGTTTATTGTATGAGACTATGTTTTGTGTACTTAATCTTCCTTCATGTAAATGTTTTTAATGTGATAAGCCGAAGTTTTTAAAAATTCGGCTTATTTTTGTACATCTATAAAGAGAATTCTCCAGCTCAGAAAAGTTGGGATTTTTCTAATAAGAAAAGCATATCCTTTTTTTGAGTAAAATATGTATGATCATGTCAAATAATTCCATAGTGTTTAGAAGTTTATCCTTTGATTAATTATAAATAATAAACGTTATTCTAAATCTATTTTAGCTTATTCTTATTCGTAAAACATCCGTTAAATGAAAAAGTACGTAAGCTGTTTCTTATGTATTTAAAGTTGACACTGTGGAGGACAAACATTAGAATAAACATGTGCAAGTTTTTGTACATCTATGCATAATTGCATATTGACGATTTTAGAGTACTTTATCATAAAAGTTATGTAGATGATAAAAATGAAAAAGATAGTATGGAGGTGGATTTTTATGGTAGTCAACATTCTCCTCGCTATCATCGGTTTAATTGTCGGTCTTGGTTTAGGGTTTACGATTGCAAAGTCACGTCACGAAAAAGAAATAGCTGGTGCACAATCATCAGCAGTTGAAATTATTAATCGTGCAAAAAAAGAAGCAGAAACTCTAAAAAAAGAAGCATTGTTAGAAGCTAAGGAAGAAAATCAGAAATATCGATCTGAAGTTGAAAGTGAGCTGAGAGAAAGTAAGTTAGAATTAAAATCTCAAGAAAATCGATTGATTCAGCGTGAACAAACATTGAATCGTAAAGATGACTCATTGGAAAAACGTGAGAGCTCACTTGAAAGTAAGGAAGAGGTACTTAGTTCGAAACAGCAATTGATTGAAGAGCGAGAAAAAGACGTTGAAAAGTTGATTGAAGAGCAGCAAAAAGAATTAGAAAAAATTGCTGGAATGTCAAAAGAAGAAGCAAAAGATGTCATCATGAAGTCAACGGAAGAAGAATTGAATCATGAATTGACGGTGATGGTAAAAGAGTCGGAACAACGAGCAAAAGAAGAAGCAGATCGTAAAGCAAAAAATCTTTTATCATTAGCAATTCAACGCTGTGCAGCGGACCAAGTATCTGAAACAACTGTATCCGTTGTAACTTTACCAAATGATGAAATGAAAGGACGTATCATTGGGCGTGAAGGACGAAACATTCGAACATTGGAAACGTTGACAGGCATTGATTTGATTATTGACGACACACCAGAAGCTGTGGTACTTTCAGGATTTGATCCAATTCGCAGAGAAATTGCACGGATGACTTTAGAAAAATTGATTCAAGATGGACGTATTCATCCTGCACGTATCGAAGAGATGGTCGAAAAATCACGTAAAGAAATGGATGAACGAATACGAGAATATGGGGAAGAGGCAGCCTTTGAAGTTGGTGCGCACACGCTTCATCCAGACTTGATTAAAATAATGGGCCGTCTTCATTTTAGAACAAGTTACGGTCAAAATGTTTTAAAACATTCAGTAGAAGTTGCGAAATTATCAGGTATACTGGCTGCGGAGTTAGGTGAAGATATTCAATTAGCTAAACGTGCTGGGTTGCTTCACGATATTGGAAAAGCGTTAGATCATGAAATTGAAGGTTCTCACGTTGAAATTGGAGCAGAGTTGGCTACAAAGTATAAAGAAAATCCTGTCGTTATTAATGCGATCGCCTCACATCATGGCGACGTTGAGGCTACTTCGGTCATCTCCGTATTAGTGGCGGCTGCCGATGCACTCTCAGCTGCTCGTCCAGGGGCTAGAAGTGAGTCATTAGAAAATTATATTCGTCGTTTAAGAAGTTTAGAAAATATTTCCAACAGCTTTACTGGTGTAGAATCAAGTTACGCTGTACAAGCTGGACGAGAAGTTCGAGTAATGGTGAAACCGGAAGAAATTTCTGATTTAGAGGCTGTTCGTTTAGTAAGAGATATCAGAAAGCGGATTGAAGAAGAATTAGATTATCCGGGACATATCAAAGTAATTGTTATTCGTGAAACACGTGCGACAGATTATGCCAAATAAAAGGAATAAAGTGATTAAAAAAGTGAGACAATCATCAATTTTTTCTGATGATTGTCTCACTTTTTTGTTTTTATGGTATGCAAAAAGTACGCTACAATGTTCTCCATAAAATGCCATTGATTAACTTATTGTAGCCGACTTAAATCGAACAGAATATTTTTGATTTAGTCATTTTCGTAATAGGATCTTCTCGTTAAATTTGCGATAGACATTGCTCCAACATTTAACTTGTGAGCCTCCCTAATGGAATATCTTAAGACAAGCGATGCTTCCATCATTGTTATCTAAATAGTCGTGAATGAACCTAATTTGCGTTCAAAAGTATATTTAGCTATAAAAAATACCGTTCTCCAAAAATTTAATTTTTGGGGGCGGTACACCACTGTCGGTATTTTTATTAAGGGGCTATTTTTCTAGCATTTCTTGATCTTTTTTTATGGTTGCGTTAATTCCTGTGATGATGGCGGGAATAAAACCAGCTTCTTCTAAAGCAACAACGCCAGCAACAGTTGTGCCTCCCGGAGAAGAGACTTGATCAACTAATTCCCAAGGATTTTCATCACTTGAAAGAAATTTTTGACAAGACCCTATAATTGCTTTAGCAGCAATCTCAGTAGCTAGTTTTTTAGGTAAGCCGTTGAATACGCCAGCTCGTCCCATTGCATCAATGAACATATAGATAAATGCAGGTGAACTGCCGGCTAAACCAATAAATGTGCTGAAATTATTTTCTGCTAATGGGTACACACTACCAATGGATTCAAAAATTTCAGTGGTTTGTTTCATTTCACTGTAGGTAACTTCATGGCTTTTACAAATGGCAGATACTCCTGCGCCCACACTGACGTTTACGTTTGGCATCACACGAATAATTTTAGCCGTTGGATTATTCAAAGCTTTCGCTAAATCTTTAAGAGATTTTCCTGAAGCAATTGAAATAAAAAGTCGCTTATGACTATAATTTTTTAACTCTTGAAGGACATGGTCAATGATTTTTGGTTTGACGGCAAGCAAAATAATTTCTGCTTTTTTTGCTACTTCTTGATTGTTTTGACAGGCAATGACACCTGTTTTTTCTGCAAAATGTCGAGCATTTTCATAATGACCGCTTGAGACGAAAATATTTTCTTTAGCAACTGTTTCTTTTTCAATTAGTCCATTGATGATTGCTTGTGCCATGTTGCCTGTTCCGATAAATCCGATTTTCATGTTATCCTCTCCTTTTGTTTTAGCATAACTTTCTTTTTAATGAAGGGCAAGAATAAGAGGACTAGGTGACTAGTACATCAGTGGAAAAAATAGAATAAATAAGCTAACATTGCTTTATATAACAAATGAAGGAGGGAAAGGAAACTAGTGAAAAATAAACGACAATTGCTCCTTCAATGGGTGAAGGCGTACAGTTTGATTTTAAAGTTGATTCTTTTTAGTTTTTGTTGTGAATCAAGTAATTCACATTGCTCATGGAATGAGTTGGTAAGATGTGTGGCAAACAATGCAATAACAAAATTATTTGACAATAAGTTTAATGATTTTAGTTGGCTTGATCGGTATGTTACCGATGCTGCTATATGATTGGGTAGCCATTCGTGTTTTAGAAAGACAAGGAAAGCCTAAAATGAGGAGGCAAGATTTTTCTTCTTTGCTTTTGTTACGAATACAATCAATAATTTAGCAGGCTTTGGTGGAATTGTTGGTGCAAGCCTTCGTGCAAATTTTTATGGGGAAAAGACTAATCGGAAAATGGTGCTTGCTACCGTTTCAAAAGTAGCATTATTTTTGCTTACTGGGTTGTCTTTTTGGTCATTTTTGACATTTAGATGTATTTTTTACAACCAGCTAGTATTTTTAGAAGATATTGGATCTGGCTGCTTGGCGGTAGTTTATTAGCACCGGCTCTTTTTTTCTTTGCTTATTTAAAGAGAAAGACATTATTCGTGGAATTTTATCCTAAGGGATTATGGGGATTATTGCTAGCTTCTGTTGTAGGACAATGGACAGGCGCACTAATTACTTTTTTATCAATCGGATATTTCATGTGAGTAAATGTTTCATTACTTTCTATTTACCCAATGTTTATTATCGCCACATTAATTGGGATGTTGACGATGATTCCTAGCGGGGCAGGAACATTTGACGTATTGATGATTTTAGGAATGATCAGTTAGCGGTTCGTCAAGATGTTGCTGTGGTATGGTTACTTTATTATCGTTTATTCTATTATATTGTTTCATTTATAGTAGATTTATGTTTATTTTTGATGCATACAGGAGTAAAAGTAAATCGTTTTTTAGATAATATTTCTCGCCTGCTTTTTCAAAAAATTGCGCATTTTGCACTAGTCGCTGCTGTTTATTTTGCTGGTCTTACTTTCTATTATCACGAATCTTTCAGCAATTAGTCAATTCTTTCAGATTTTCATTTAATTTTTTAGATCAGGCATTGAATTTCTTGATTGGTTTTTTATTGCTGGGTCTAGGAAGAGCGTTGTCAATGAAAGTGAAAAAGGCATTTCCACCAACGGTCGTCTTATTAGCTTTTGGCATTTTTAACACTGTCACACGAACACTGTCTTGGCAATTAATTTTAGTTTATTTCTTGATTTTACTTGCTGTATGGCTGTCACATAAAGAATTTTATCATAAAAAATTTGTTTATTCATGGGGAGCCATTTTCTTTGATACCAGCTTATTTACCTTCTTATTTGTCGTGTATGCTATTGTTGGTTACCATAGTGGTAGTTTTTGGTCGAACAAGTTTACTGCCAATCACTTTATTTTATTTCCGTCAGATGAAGTTTGGTTTTCAGGTTTGGGGTTTAGGAGTTTCTTTACTGGCGTTAGTTGCACTTTATCAATATTTAGCTATGACACCTTTTGAGCTTGGTAGTAATTTATAAGTAAAAAGATTAAAACAATTGTTTAGCAAGTGGTCATGGAAACTCTACTAGTCATTATCTTTACTTATCCGGCTACAAGTACTACTATTATCAACAAAATGGTGAGGATAAAGTAGTTTTTGGCTATCAAGTTAAAGGAAATAAATGCTTTGTTTTAGGGGATCCAATTGGTCATCCGACATTGATTCGCCAAGCAACAGTTGAATTTATGAAAAAAGCGAATAGATGAAGCTGGGGTAGTTGATTTAACAACATCAGAAATATCTTGAATTAATCAAAAACTAGAATATCAGCGCTTAACAAATGAAGGGTATCATTTTACTTGGTATGAATGTTTGCCTGAAGAATTATTACCTGCTGTAAGGAGTATCTCAAATGATTGGTTACATGGTGCCAGAGAAAAATATTTTTCAGTTGGACGTTTTGAGGAAGCCTATTTATTTACTAGTGGCGTAGGAATTGTACGAAAAGGACAAAAAATTGTAGGTTTTATTACAGGAAAACCAACGTCAAAACAACAAGCAGAGTATGACTTATTACGCATATTGCTAAATGAACCTGAAGAGCTTTCCCATTATTTATTAGCAAATCTATTAGTCGTTTATCAAGAAAAAGGCTATCTTGAAGCCAATCTTAGTTTAGTTCCGTTAGTGAATGTTGGGGTAACTAATTTTTCTTTTTTCCAAGGACGAATAATGCATATTGTTTATAATTATGGAAGCTTCTTTTATTCTTTTCAGTCTACCTACGAAGAAAAGCTTCATTATGTTGCTCGTTGGGAAGGCGGATGCTTTGCTTATATGAAAGGAAGCAGTTTTACATTTGCCATTTTGCAATTGTTTATCTTAAATGGTAAAGGAAAAGAAGAAAAGCTTCATTTTACAGAAAAATTACTAACTGAATTATAATTTATAAGAAATGAATAGTAGATGTAAAATATAGATAACGTGAAAAAAGTCGAAAAATAGGTAGATTACAGGTATAAGCTATACTTTTATTTTCCCCTATGATAGAATACTTTCGACTTAGACTTTTTGAATGGGTGAGAGGATGGAACTGATAGAAAAAGCACCAGCTAAGATAAATTTGGGGCTGGATGTATTGTATAAGCGCCCTGATGGTTACCATGAACTGGAAATGGTAATGTCAAGTGTTGATTTGGCAGATCATTTGTTCTTTGAAGAATTACCTGAAGATCGGATCATTGTAGAGACAAATAAGGCATTTTTACCAGTAGATCAACGAAATAACGTTTTCCAAGCGGCAACGCTGGTAAAAAATAAGTATCAAATCAAAAAAGGTGTCAAAATTTTTGTTAAGAAAAATATTCCGGTTGCAGCTGGTCTTGGTGGAGGAAGTACTGATTGTGCAGCTGCATTAAGAGGGCTCAATCAATTGTGGAATCTCGGATGTTCTCTTAACGAATTAGCAGAAATCGGATTAGAAGTCGGCACGGATGTTCCCTATTGTGTTTATGGCAGTACAGCATTTGTAAGTGGCAAAGGAGAAAATGTTCAGGTTCTTTCCCCTATGCCTCAGTGCTGGGTAATCTTAGTAAAGCCTAAAATGAGTGTTTCTACCAGAACTGTCTTTCAAGAAATAGATGTTAAACAAATAACCCATCAAAACATTTATGGTTTAGTCGAAGCAGTTCAACGAAAAGACTACCAAACAATGATCAAAAAGATGGGAAATAGCTTAGAAAATGTGACTGGAAAGCGTCATCCAATTATTCATCAAATCAAAAATCGTATGTTAAAATATGGTGCAGATGCTGCCTTGATGAGTGGAAGTGGACCAACAGTATTTGCTTTGTGTCGACATTATTCAAGAGCGCAAAGAGTCTATAATGGACTTAAAGGATTTTGTGATGAAGTTTATTTAGTCCGTACGCTGTAAAAAAGGTGTCAAAAGTGCATTGAGCTAAGTATAAGTAGTAAGCAACGGTAAGAAAATTAATAAATCGTATCGTGTATTTTTTAACTTTTTGGGTGATTGTCGTTGTATAAATCAAATTTTTTGTTGTTTGGCTAGTTGTTCTTTTGTTGTAAGTAATTGTTTCAATTGTTGGGCATAATACACAACTTTTTGAACAGGAATAATTTGTTTGGTTTTTGCTAGATACGAATTCTGTGTCAATGAAAGTAAGTTTTTTGCTTTAAATAAGGCTTTTTGATCGGTGTTTTCCTTCAAAAGATTCTTTACCTTGCTTGACTCAAGCCTTCTAAATAATCAGGATGAGGAAACAGCTCGACAAGATTTAAAGCAAGTGTTGATAATTGGTTGGTAAAAAGTATTTCTAGTTCTAAAAAAGTTAGCTGTAAAGCGTATGAAGGTTTATTCTCATGCGCTTGATGTCACTTCAATTTGTTGATAAAAGCGCGCTAAGGCGCGTATCTCTTCATAAATTTTTGACGGCTGTTGTTTTTGTTTCCGTAAAAATTGAGTGTGTATTTGGGCAAGACGATGGGCATCGCGTTGATCGTTTTTTACTGAACGCAAGTCAATCGTCAGTTTTTTGCTTCTAAAGGATTTAATAAATAATAAAACAAACGGTTATTTTGACAAAAAGTTTCAATGACATTTGAATAAACACTCGTTGTCTCAAAAACAATTTATGGTGACTTCTGAAAGCACAGAAATTTCTTGTAGAAGCGTCTTAAAATGTGGTTTATCATGAGGAATTTCTTGTCCGAAAAGATAAGTATTTTCATAATAAATGAGGACTAACTTTTTCTCATTGAGACATCTAAAGTAAGTACATACATCGTTTTCATCTCCTAAAAATAAGCGTTGAACGGTTTTTCACTGCTTCATTTTGTTTCTAACTTCCTACACACGGTCTCGAAGCCCCAACATACTTAACCAGATTTTAAAATGACAGTGAAGGAGATCTTTTTTATTTGGGACTCGAAGTCCAAGAGAGCATGGATGGTCTTTCTTTCACATACAACTATACACTTTATCGAGTAATAGAGGGTCAATTCATCTGTCAATGAATTGACCCTTTAATCTTCGTATATTTTAATTAGAAAAATAGAAGGGTTATATGAATAAGTCATCAGTTGTTTTTCGTTTTATATCGGATTTATTTATGTAAATCAGAAATTGAAGGGTTTTTGTTGACGCACTTTTTTTATTTTGATACATTAAGGTTCGTTGATAAATCGTAATTTTACGATTTAAATGAAAGGAGAATAATATGAAGAAATATCTTTTTGGAGTTGTATTGACTATGGGAATGTTTCTATTTACTGCTTGTGGAAGTACTTCGCCGGAAACTTCAAAAAAAGAAATAAAGGTGGTTGCTACTTTTTATCCAATGTATGAGTTTACCAAAGAGGTGGTAGGAAATGAAGGTAGCGTGAAGTTATTAATACCTGCTGGGGTTGAACCACATGATTTTGAACCAAGTGCAAAAGAACAAGCAGAAATTGCAGATGCTGATGTTTTTGTTTATAACAGCCCGGATATGGAATTTTTCGTAAATTCACTCAAAGATTCGATTGATACGAAGAAAACAATGATGATTGAAGCGGCTAAAGGAATTAAGCGTTTAGAATCAGACGAAAAGAACCATAGTTATACTAAATCGTCGGCTGAACATTCTCATGAATATGATCCGCATGTTTGGTTAGATCCGGTTCTAGCGATCAAAGAAGTCAAGACAATTGCTGCAGGACTTGGAGAAAAATACCCAGATCAGAAAGAAAATTTTGATAAAAATGCAGAAGCATATATCAAAAAATTAGAACGGTTAAATCAAAAATACACAGATGAACTAGAGAATGCCAAAAATCGTACATTTGTTACGCAGCATACGGCGTTTGCTTACTTAGCTCATCAGTATAATCTAAATCAACAAGCAATTGCAGGTATTTCACCTGAACAAGAACCAACGCCGAGCCGTTTAGCAGAATTAAAAGATTTTATTAATAAAAATAACATTAAAGTAATCTATTTTGAAGAAAATGCTTCTTCTAAAGTTGCTGAAACGTTATCTAAAGAAACAGGTGTAAAGTTAGCCGTATTAAATCCATTAGAAAGTTTGTCCGATCAACAAATTCAAGCTGGAGAAAATTATATTTCAGTAATGGAAAAGAATTTGAATGAACTGAAAGAAAGTATTAATTAAAAACGGAGGTATGTTGCGTGCGATATATCGAAATATCTGATTTGACTTTTTATTATGACGAAGAACCCGTATTAGAAGACGTATCTTATCACGTAGATTCAGGAGAATTTGTTATTCTAACGGGAGAAAATGGTGCAGCAAAATCTACATTGATCAAAGCCTCTTTAGGATTGTTAAAACCTTTAAAAGGCACCATAAAAATTGCGAAAAAAAATCAAGAAGGACAAAAACTGAGTATTGGCTATATCCCACAACAAGTTGCTTCTTTTAATGCAGGTTTTCCTAGTACCGTCTTAGAGTTAGTACGTTCGGGTCGCTACCCAAGAGGTCGCTGGTTTAGGCGTCTTTCAGAAAAAGATCACCAACATGTGAAGCGTGCGTTAGACTCAGTAGGAATGTGGGAGATGCGTCATCGACGAATTGGTGAATTATCTGGCGGACAGAAACAGCGGATTAGCCTAGCACGTATTTTTGCGACAGACCCTGACTTATTTATCTTAGATGAGCCGACAACAGGAATGGATGAAGAATCTCGCAATGAATTTTATTGTTTACTTCGGCATAGTGCTCATGAACATGGAAAAGCCATTTTAATGATTACCCATGACCATGAAGATATCAAACAATATGTAGATCGACAAATTCGTTTGGTGAGGAAGGAGGATTCGCCGTGGCGCTGCTTTCATATGAATTCATGAGAAGGGCTTTTTTAGCTGCGGTTTTTATTGCAGGAATTGCACCCATGTTAGGTGTATTTTTGGTGATCCGTAGACAGTCTTTGATGGCAGATACCCTTTCACATGTTTCTCTAGCTGGAGTGGCTTTAGGTTTCTTTTTGAATATCAATCCGACAATGACTACAATGCTTGTTGTTGTGTTGGCCGCTGTGGTTTTAGAATATTTACGTACGATCTATCGTTCTTACTCAGAAATTTCCATTGCTATCTTAATGGCAGGAGGACTTGCACTCGCTTTAGTGCTAATGAATTTGAGTGGAGGAAATTCTGCTACGAGCATTCAGTCGTATCTTTTTGGATCTATTGTAACGATTGCTTGGGATCAGGTAATTTTTTTAGGGATTTTATTCGTGGTTATTGGAGTTTTGTTCTTTTTGTTTAAGCGACCAATGTACATTTTAACTTTTGATGAAGATACTGCTCATGTAGATGGTCTTCCAGTACACCGTATGTCAATGTTGTTTAATGTTATCACTGGAGTGGCAATTGCCGTGATGATTCCAATTGCAGGTGCACTGCTAATCTCGGCAATTATGGTTCTTCCTGCGGCTATTGGAATGCGTTTAGGTAAAAGTTTTAATGCAGTAATTGCTATTAGCATTTTTGTGGGGTTTGTTGGTATGCTATCAGGTTTAACAAGCTCTTTTTATGTAGATACCCCACCAGGAGCAACGATTACTTTAGTCTTTATCGCTTTGTTTCTTTTGGTTAATCTAATTAAGAAAATAGTCGTATCGTTTAAAAGAAAAAAAAGATAAATGAATAAAAAAAACAAACAATGAGCCGAAAAATTTTCTATTGTCATTTTTTTAAAATAGATACCGAACTATTTGCTTGTTTTTTTATAAAATGCTCGAATTTTTAAACAAAAACTTATATAATGTAAAACGATATAATTTCTTAAAAGGAGCTGGAATATGTGAAAGTACGTCGCAGTGAACGTCTTGTTGATATGACTCAGTATTTATTAGAGCACCCTCATGAATTAATTTCTCTAACAAGTTTTGCCGAGCGTTACAAATCTGCCAAGTCTTCCATCAGTGAAGATTTAGCAATTATCAAAAAAACATTTAAAGAAAGAGGCTACGGAACATTAGAGACAATACCGGGTGCTGCTGGAGGGGTATTGTTTATACCGGAAATTTCATATGAAGACGCAAAAAAATATATTGAGTCACTTGCTAAACGATTATCGGAACAAGATCGTTTGTTGCCTGGAGGATACGTTTATTTATCTGATTTATTAGGCGAACCGGAGTTGTTAAGACAAGTTGGAAAAATCATTGCTTCTAAGTATTTAGGTGAAAACATTGATGCAGTTATGACTGTTGCGACTAAGGGAGTACCTATTGCTCAAGCTGTATCTTATTACTTAAATGCACCATTTGTCATTGTACGGCGTGATTCAAAAATTACGGAAGGTTCGACGGTTAGCGTCAATTACGTTTCTGGTTCATCTGAACGTATTGAAAAAATGGAGTTATCCAAGAGAAGTCTTAAACGTGGTTCACGTGTTTTAGTCGTTGATGATTTTATGAAGGGTGGCGGCACAGTGAATGGAATGAAGAGTATGATTGAAGAATTTGAATCAGAGCTTGTGGGAATTACTGTTTTTGCTGAATCAAAATTTAATGGTCGTCGAGCAATTGATGATTATACCTCCTTGCTTTACGTTAAAGATGTTGATACAAAGACAAAAAATATTACAGTTGTACCGGGAAATTATTTTAGTTAAGTTATCATTAGGTAACAATTTGAACTTCTAGATAAATGACGAAAAAGGAAAGAGGTAGAGCAGTCTACTTGTTTCCTTTTTTCTATTTAATAAACGTTTTTAAATACTCATAGTAGTAAATGGTTTAGTTTGAAAAATGGCTAACTTGGTTGAAAAAATAAGGAGAGTGGGCTAAACTTAAACACAACAATACAATTAGGAGTGACGCAGTTGGACGGACGTTATGCAATTATTTTAGCAGCGGGAAAAGGAACTCGCATGAAGTCAAAACTATATAAAGTTTTGCACCAAGTCTCAGGAAAACCCATGGTTGAACATATTATCAATCGAGTAAGTGAGACAAAACCGGATCGGATTATTACGATTGTGGGACATGGTGCAGAACAAGTAAAAGCCCAGTTAGGAGACCGTAGTGAATATGCTTTACAAGCAGAGCAATTAGGAACTGGTCATGCAGTTTTGCAAGCTGTTCCTTTTTTAAAAGAAAAAAAAGGAACCACTCTTGTTATTAGTGGTGATACACCGTTACTAACAACTGAAACATTAAATAATCTTTTTGAATACCATCAAGGAAAGAATGCCAGTGCAACTATTTTAACAGCGCAAGCTGAAGACCCAACTGGTTACGGTCGTATTATTCGCGATCATGTCGGAATTGTTGAAAAAATCGTTGAGCAAAAAGATGCGACACCAGAAGAAGCTTTAGTTCAAGAAATCAATACGGGAACTTACTGTTTTGATAATCAAGCACTTTTTGAAGCTTTAGAAAAAGTGGGAACAGATAACGCACAGGGGGAATATTACTTAACGGACATCATTGAAATTCTTAAAGAGACAGGAAACACTGTGGCGGCCTATCAAACAGAAGATTTTGATGAATCAATGGGGGTGAATGACCGAATTGCATTAGCCAAAGCTAATGAGGTGATGCGCCATCGCATCAATAAAAGACATATGATTAATGGCGTAAGTTTCGTTGATCCTGCGACGACTTATATTGATGAGGGTGTAATGATTGGTTCTGATACAGTGATTGAAGCAGGTGTGCAGCTTCAAGGAAGTACAGTGATTGGTTCTGATTGTGTGATCGGTGCTCATTCACGCATTGTTGATAGTGTGGTTGAAGATCATGTAGTCATTGAAAACTCTGTCATAAAAAACAGTTATATAAAAAGCTATGCTGATGTGGGACCATTTGCACATTTACGTCCGAAAGCTGAAATCGGTGAAGGGGTTCATGTTGGGAATTTCGTGGAAGTGAAAAATGCTGATATCGGTAAGAATACAAAGGTCGGACATTTGACTTATGTGGGTGATGCTTCTTTAGGAGAAGAAATTAATGTAGGCTGCGGAGTTGTGTTTGTAAATTATGATGGGAAAAACAAACATCGTACGACCGTTGGGGATCATAGTTTTATTGGATCAAATGCCAATCTCATTGCGCCAGTGAAAATTGCTAAAAATACGTCTATTGCTGCTGGTTCAACGATCACTGAAGATATTCCTGAGTATGCTATGGCAATCGCCCGTGCAAGACAAGTGACCAAAGAAGAATACGCTAAAAAACTCCCTTATTTAAACTAAGAGTTTTGTAAAAAAACTTGATTTATTTAGAAAATATGACTAGTATTAATTGTTAGAATTCTAGAGTTGTGAAAAAGAAAGTGGAGGTCCCCATGTCAAAACATTACTTTGACCCAAGATTAAAAATTTTTGCGTTAAATTCCAATCGTCCGTTGGCAGAAAAAATTGCTGCATCTGTCGGTGTCGAGTTGGGTAAGTCATCAGTTACTCAATTTAGTGATGGAGAAATCCAAGTGAATATTGAAGAAAGTATTCGTGGTTCACATGTGTATGTTATTCAGTCAACGAGTAGTCCTGTGAATGATAATTTAATGGAATTGTTAATCATGATTGATGCCTTAAAACGCGCAAGTGCAAAAACAATCAATGTGGTTATGCCTTACTATGGCTATGCACGTCAAGATCGAAAAGCACGTGCAAGAGAACCAATTACTGCAAAGCTAGTGGCGAATATGATACAAAAAGCAGGAGCAACAAGAATGTTGACGCTTGATTTACATGCGGTCCAAATTCAAGGATTTTTTGACATTCCTGTTGATCACTTGATGGGGGCACCGCTAATCGCCAATTATTTCTTAGAAAAAGGAATTAAAGGAGATGATGTGGTCGTTGTTTCACCTGATCATGGAGGGGTGACGCGTGCGCGTAAATTAGCTGAATTTTTAAAAGCACCTATTGCAATTATTGACAAGCGGCGTCCAAAAGCTAATGTAGCAGAAGTCATGAATATTATCGGGCAAGTAGAAGGCAAAACATGTGTTTTAATTGATGATATGATTGATACAGCGGGAACGATTACTTTAGCTGCAAATGCTTTGAAGGAAAAAGGAGCAGTGAGTGTCTATGCTTCATGTACGCATCCAGTATTATCCGGTCCTGCTTTGCAGCGAATTGAAGATTCTGCAATTGAACGTTTGGTAGTGACAGATTCTATCTACCTTCCAGACGAGCGAAAAATTGAAAAAATTGATGAAGTGAGTGTTGGCGGTTTGATGGGGGATGCGATCAAGCGAATCCATGAAAATAAACCAGTGAGTCCATTATTTGAAACAAAAAAATAAGAATATAAAAAATAAATATGATCACAAAGGGGAGCCAAATAGGCTGAGATTGAAATTTTTTCTAAACCCTTCGTACCTGTATCGGTTATGCGAGCGTAGGAATTGTGTTGTTTAATTTTTGCTAATTAGTTAGCATCTATTGTAGAGGTAAATGGTGAAATTTACTTCCTCCTTTGTGATTTTAAAATTAAAGGAGGAAGTTTTTTATGTCAAAGAAATATAAAGTATGGGTTGAAGGAACAATTGTGGCGGCGTTATCATTGGTTTTGTCACTCATTCCTCTTCAGATAGGTAGCAGCTTTGAAATTTCTCTTGGTCAGATTCCGCTAACGTTGTTTGCTCTTAGAAGAGGTTGGAAGGCTGGAATATTTTCAGGATTTATTTGGGGGATTTTACATTTTCCTGTAGGGCAAGTTTATTATCTTAGTGTTGTTCAAGTGTTAATTGAGTATCCTATTGCTTTTACATTTGCGGGGTTTGCCGGTCTATTTTCTAACAGATTGCAAAAAAGTATAAAGAATGAAAATAGGAAAGGGATAACGATTAACATTGTTTTGGGAACATTTGTTGGTGCTGGCGCAAGATATTTTTGGCATTTTGTAGCGGGTGTTGCTTTTTGGGGAAGTTATGCGTTATGGGGGATGAACCCGTGGCTGTTTTCTTTAGTAATGAATGGCGCTAGTGGGCTTGCTACAGGAGTGGTTACTTTAGTGGTTTTACTTGGTATAAAACGAACTATGCCATTGTTATTTATAGGAACGAAATAAAAGCAAAAGAACAAAAGGAAATTTTTAGCTTCCTTTGTTCTTTTGTTTTTATCCTAAAGGATGATAATTGAGATCTGCTGCTTTGCCTAGCAGTTCCCAATGTTTATCGTTTGAGTGATAAACTAATGTGCCGATTGCTTCTTCTTCACGATACCTTGTTCCCTTTAATTTCCAAATATAGTCTTCAATGACGTAAATAGGAATATGGTAATCTTCATCTATCAAGCCGCCTTGTTCAAATGAAAAAATGATTCCTTCTTGCATCAAGTTACGCATATTTTTCAATAATTCAATACTGATTTTTTCAACAGGCGTACTCCGTTTGAAAAAGGCTTTTTTCTCGTTAATTTTTTTTGATAAGATAATTTTTAATTTATTGGCAAAAATACGATAAAATTCGTCTAAGTAACGATAATAAATACGCTCAAGTTGATCATTAAGATCAAAATAAACAAAGTTGTTTTGTAATTTATAAAAAAATGGCGAATGGAGGTGGGTTTTCATGTGTCCAAAATATAACAGCTCTGAAATTTCCAAAGGTGTTAATTCTTTTAACATTGTTAAATTATTAAAATCAATCCATTTTAAATCACCAAAATTATTTTTATTGCGTGCAGAAGAAAAAAATTGCTGGATATTTTCTGTTCCACGAATGACTTTTAAACCTGTGTGCGATTCATACTCGCCTACATTTGCTGAAGGATCCAATAACAATAAATTTTGTGGAAAATGCACGATGCTGTTTGAAAAATCATTGATAGTCAGTCCTTTAGTCACAACGGCATTACTTGTATTATCAATATGTACATAAACTGACTCAGTCATCATGTTCCCCCTCTTACATTTTCTCCCTTTCATTTTACAACATTTATTAAAAAAAAGCTTGTTTCTTTTATTTTAAAATTCCATTACAAAATCACGTTTTCACTGAAAAACATGTAAATTTTCATTGTCTGTGTGCAAGATAAATGTTTTCGTTAATAACGTTGATTGCATGAAATCATTTATTCATTTTAGGCATAGAGAAAAAAATAGTATACTTTAAATAAAAATGTTGTTTCTGTTACTTTTAGATGATTGATTGTTATAATACAAAGGGAGAAGGCTATGCATATTCAACAGATATACGGCTCAGAAAAAATATGCTTTATGTTGCACTTCACGTTCAAAATAGTTTTTGCCCTTTTATTCGATGCATCAAGTAGATCGAGAAGTTTTTTGGTAGTCAGTGAAGAAAAAGTAAGCGTGGCAAGTAATTGGAGAAAAACGAACGATTTATTTTGTTGCCGAACAATAAGAGGAAACGCTTGCTCGTAAAAAATCTGCTAATTGATGGCGAGATTTTGAATTAGTCTTCTTTGATATTTAGGGAATTAGCATGGTGTGCGCATTTTTTAATTCTATTACTCTTTCAATTTCAACAGTTGCTAGCTACTCAATGGCAATCTATTTTGTCTCATAATGGTAATGGTTATACGCTAAATCAATTCATCTGGCAAAAAAACTGACGTATTATTTTGACTTAATATTAGGAGGAAGGGGACATGGCGCTTATCAAATTGATGTTTAGAAAGCTTTAAAAGAAAAAAAGATTTGTTTTGACGTGATTACTGGTATCTCCATTGGTGCTTTAGTTGTACAAGAAAATTTGGTCCAAGCCTCTTTTTGTGGCAAGCACTATCAACTCACTGAGTGTTGCAGCTTCCAGAAGTAACACTATCAGAAGACCTTAGGAAGCGTTTCATTCTACAAAGCCTGCGACAAGCTGTTGGTATAATTTCTTAAAATATCTAATAAATGACTTTGGTTTAAAATTGATTTTTATACACGATCCGGAATTTTGGCGATACTTGCGTAATATATAAAGACAGGGTTGTGATTGAAACATGGGGGGTGGCGATGCTGGAATTATTAGCAAAAAAAGCTTGGTTTTACCGAATAAAATTTATTAGTACATGAAATGATGGCACAAATATGTAAGAAAGAAACGATTGGTATGACTAGAAAAGAAATATTAGGAATTGGGCAATTAAATAGTAAAAAATAGCAGAATGTTCAAAAGTATCGTAAAAAGCAAAGAAAATATCAAGAAAATTTCATAAAACTATTCACATTAATCAAACAAATAAATTACAATATAAGCTTTAAACTCAGCCATTTGATACGTTATTAAACTTATATTTATATTATTTGAAGGAGGAATAATTATGGCGCAAGAATTTTCATATGAAATTGTAGAAGAAATTGCTGTTTTATCAAAGAACAATAAAGGGTGGCAAAAGGAATTGAATTTAGTTAGTTGGAATGGTCGACCACCTAAATTTGATCTTCGAGATTGGGCACCTGACCACGAAAAAATGGGTAAGGGGTTAACTTTAACTAACGAAGAGTTTGAAGCGTTACAAAAAGCAATCGAAAATATGTAACAGAAAGGACCCTGTTGAAGAAAAGCATGACCGATTTTAGCAAAGCCACCCGTGTAACAGAAGACTATCAATTGGAAATTGAAATCAAAAGTGCCAATCAGCGTTTTCTAGACATACAGATGCTTGAATTTTCTTGAAAATGAGATTCGACAGTTAATCAAACAATATTTAAAACGTGGTCGTGCAGAGGTTTGTGTTAATCTTGCACATCTAGAAAAAAAACAGCCGTCAAAAAGAAGGAAGAGTGGTAGCTGCTGTTATCCGAAAAAATAATAATGAATTAAAGCAAGGGTTAACTGATTTACAATAATTTGATGGTCTGTATGAATAAGAGTACCAAAAGAAATTAGAAGATTTTCTTAGTGCAACAGTTGATCGATAAAGACTTTTGACAAAATTAGCTGTATTATTAGAGTAAGGAGACATTCACGAAGAATTCGACCGTTTAGTGATTCACATTTAAAAACTTGATGAATTAATCCTAGTACAACTGCCCATTGGAAGAGAACTTGATTTTTTGATTCAAGAAATGAATCGATAATTATACAATTAGTTCTAAATCAAATGTAATTGAGATCTAAAAGCAAGTCATCTAAGCGAAAACGATTTTAGAAAAAATTTGTGAATAAATCCAAAATATTGAATAGTATAGTAAGGAGAAAAGATAATGAACTATTATGACGTTACGTTTCACGAACTAAGTGGGAAAACAGTGATTAAAAGAAACATTCCGTCTGAAAAAGAAGGATTTGAAGCGTGGCAAGATGCTTGTATAAAATTGACAGATACGGAAATACAGATTTTAGTAAATGACGGTACTTATATTACAATGAATCGACAATTTATTGTAAGAATTGATGTGGAAGAAGTAGTAGATCCTACTGAAAAAGTACTATCTAGAAAGGATGAAATCATGGGTGTCGTAAATACCTTATCAAATATGGGATTTTAGAATTTTTAAGAAAAAGTATGTTGCTAAATGTATGAAAAAGCAGGATAAACTTATTTTTAGTATTTTTTTGAATAAATACTGTAAATCAGAATGAAAAAAAGATTCTCAAGCGAGAGAGTCTTTTTTTTGTTATACTAAAAGATATCCTTGAAAGTTAGCGAAAAAAAGTGCAAAATAAACATTAGTATAAAAAGACTAGTTGAAAGGACGTCGTCATGTCAGAGCGTGGATTATTAATCGTGTTGTCTGGACCATCCGGTGTAGGAAAAGGCACGGTACGAAAAGCAATTTTTGAGAGTGAAGATAATGATTTTCAATATTCAGTTTCAATGACTACGCGTAAAATGCGTGAAGGAGAAGTTGAAGGAGTCGATTATTACTTTAGAAGTAAAGAAGAGTTTGAAGCAATGATCGAAGCAGGAGAAATGTTGGAATATGCAGAATATGTAGGAAATTATTATGGGACGCCTTTGTCATATGTCAATAAAACATTAGATGAAGGAAAAGATGTATTTTTAGAAATCGAAGTTCAAGGCGCTCAGCAAGTCAAAGAAAAGGTACCAGACGGCGTATTTATTTTCTTAACGCCTCCTGATTTAGCGGAATTAAAATCGCGAATCATCGGTCGCGGAACAGATGCGGATGAGGTGATCGAAGAACGAATGAAAGTTGCAAAAGAAGAAATTGAAATGATGGCTCTTTACGACTATGCCGTAGTAAATGACGAAGTGCCACTAGCAGTAAATCGAATTAAAAACATTATTGCCAGCGAGCACTTTCGTGTGGATCGTGTTATTGGTAAATATATAAAAATGTTAAAGGAGATGTAACCTCATGATGTTAAAACCTTCAATTGACTCATTATTAGATCGAGTAAATTCAAAATATTCTCTCGTTATTTTGGCAAGTAAACGCGCACACGAGTTAGATGCTAAAGCTCAACCGACGTTGGATTCATTTGAATCAGTAAAAAGTGTAGGACAGGCGTTAGAAGAAATTGAAGCTGGAAATGTGGTAAATGATCCACATCCTGAATTAAAACGTGAACGCTTAAGAATGGAAGATGAAGAGCGTAAAGCCAAAAGAGACCGCGAACAACAAGAATTAGAATTGCGAATTCGTGAAGAACAAAATCAATAGTGCGATAGATTTATTAGATAGGTCGGAATTTCCGAAATTTGTATTCTCAAATTTTTGTGAAATTTCGGCTTCTTTTTCTGTCCATTCATTTTTTAGAGGTCAACTGAAAAATTATTTTCAGATGCTTTTTTATGCGCAGTTAATTTTTTGTTAGGATTTATCAGAAAATAGGACAAACGAAGAAATCTCTAGTAAAATAAGCAAAGACCATTTTATTTATTTATTTAGGATGAATAAAGGAGGAGGGAAACCATGACAGTACTTGCTGATATTATTGTAGATGTACCGACTATGCAAACGGATCAACCTTTCACATATTTGGTTCCTTCTGAAATGGAAACAGTCATACAAATTGGGATGCGAGCAGAAGTTCCTTTTGGAAATGGCAATCGGCATGTTCAAGGGTTTGTCGTCAATTTACAAGAGAAAAAGACCATTCCTTTACAAGAATTAAAATCGATTATCCAACTATTGGACTTAGCACCTGTCGTTAATCAGGAGTTACTGTGTTTGGCTGATTACATGAAAACAATTACATATGCATTTAAGATCACTTGTTTGCAAACGATGCTTCCAAGTGTGATGAAAGCGGCATATGACAAACGAATTTATCCATTATCTGATACCAAAGAAATAAAAGCTCTTTTTAATGGACGAAAAAAAATTTCTTGGAAAGAAGCACAAAAAGAAGGTATCTTATCCCAGCTGATCCGCTGGCGGCAGGAGAAACTAGTCGATATTCATTATGAAGTACGCACGAAAAATAAAGTTAAAACGATGCGATTCATTCACCCAAATCTGAATAAAGTACAAATTGAAGAAGAGTGGGGGAAATTAAGAAAAAATGCGAAGAAGCAAAAGGAATTACTTCTTTGTTTATCGGAACAAAAAAAGCCTGAGGCGGTTGCTTATTATAAAGAAAAAGGAATTAGTACAGCTACTTTGAAACAAGGAAGAAAAAAAGGCTGGTTATCTTTTGAAGAAATAGAAAGCTACCGTGATCCTTACAAAAATCGGACGTTTGAACAAACAAAAGCGTTTAAATTAAATGAACAACAGCAATACGCAGTGGATTGCATTATTGAAGCCGTTCAACAAAATAAAAGTCAAACTTTTTTATTAGAAGGAATTACAGGAAGCGGAAAAACAGAAGTTTATCTTCAAGCAATTTCTGAAATTTTAAGTCAAAATAAAACGGCGATCATGCTAGTTCCAGAAATTGCTTTAACGCCACAGATGGTTGAACGTTTTAAAGGTCGTTTCGGAGAAGCCGTGGCTGTTTTGCATAGTGGACTTTCTCAAGGAGAAAAATACGATGAGTGGCGAAAAATTGAAAGAAACGAGGCTCAAGTCGTAGTTGGTGCTCGTTCAGCTATTTTTGCTCCTTTAGATAATATAGGTTTAATTATCGTTGATGAAGAACACGAATCAAGTTATAAACAAGAGGAAACACCGCGTTATCATGCAAGAGATTTAGCCATTTGGCGAGGAAATTATCATCACTGCCCTGTCGTATTAGGAAGTGCTACGCCATCGCTTGAATCACGAGCACGAGCGCAAAAAGGAAGATACAAATTGTTGCATCTGAATCAACGGGCAAATGCTTCTGCTCAACTTCCTGCGATTGAGATTATCGACATGCGTCAGGAACTACAGCAACATAACACCTCTACTTTCTCAAAGCAGTTACGAGAAAAAATACACGATCGTTTAAAAAAACAAGAGCAAACAGTCTTATTGCTTAATCGACGAGGGTATTCTTCCTTTGTAATGTGTCGAGATTGCGGGTTTGTTTTGCCCTGTCCAAATTGTGATATTTCTTTGACCTTGCACATGGATACACATTCAATGCGTTGTCATTATTGCGGTCACGAAGAAGAGATTCCCTATCGTTGTTCAAATTGTGGAAGCAATAAAATCCGTTACTACGGGACAGGCACACAAAAAGTAGAAGAAGAATTAAAATCACACTTTCCAAAAGCGCGAATTTTACGCATGGATGTTGACACGACGAGAAAGAAAGGCGCTCATGAGCGTATTTTACAACAATTTGGGCAAAAAAATGCAGATATCTTACTAGGAACGCAAATGATTGCCAAAGGATTAGATTTTCCAGATGTTACGTTGGTAGGAGTCCTTAATGCAGATACTTCTCTTAACCTTCCGGATTTTCGTTCGAGTGAACGCACGTTTCAATTGCTTACGCAAGTTTCCGGTCGTGCAGGTCGAGCAGAAAAAGCAGGGGAAGTATTCATCCAAACATTTAATCCTCAACACTATGCGATCGAGCTCGCAAAAGAACAAAATTATGAACGGTTTTATCAACAAGAAATGTCAGTTCGCCGACGCAGCGGCTATCCGCCGTATTATTTTACTGTAAAAATCACTGCAAGCCATCAGGACGAACAAGTGGCAGCAAAGAAAATTTATGAAATAGCTAATCAGTTAAAGCATACGATGGGAACTCAAAGTTTGATGCTAGGTCCTACACCTAGTCCAATGAATCGAGTAAAGAATCGTTATTATTATCAATTGATTATTAAATATAAACACGAACCTCATTTAACTAAACTATTAAAAAATGTTTTAGATCAAAGTCAAAAAGATCAACGTCAAGGGCTATTTGTTGCTATTGATAATGAACCATTACACTTTATTTAAGAAAGGAAATGACATGCGCTACCCTATATTGATTCATCCTAATGATAAATTAAAACGATTTTCGCAACCTATTGATGTAATTACCGATGAAACCATTGACTTATTGGATAATTTATATGAGACGATGGTGGCCAATGATGGCATTGGTATTGCAGCACCGCAAGTAGGTAAAAATAAACGAGTTGCTGTTGTCGAAGTAGATGAAGGTGAAAAATTTGAATTAATTAATCCAGAAATTATTGATACAAAAGGAGAGAGTATTGATGTAGAAGGGTGCTTAAGTATTCCTCATGTTTATGGAACAGTCAAGCGTTTTGATGAAGTAACCGTTCGCTATTATGATCGTGAAGGAGAGGAAATAGAAGTGACAGCTTTTGGCTATTTAGCTCGAGCATTTCAGCATGAAATTGATCATTTAGATGGTGTATTGTTTATTGAAAAAATGATCGAGCAAATCCCAGAAGCTAGTTTAGAAGATTATATGGAGGAACATCTTGATGACTAAGTTAGTATTTATGGGAACACCGGCTTTTTCAGTGCCGATTCTTGAGGGTCTATTGGAAGAAGGATATGAAGTTTTGGCAGTTGTAACACAACCCGATCGCCCCGTTGGACGTAAAAAAGTAATCACTCCTTCGCCTGTAAAAAAAGCAGCTATCGCACACGGATTATTGGTTTTGCAACCTGAAAAAATAGACGGTTCAGAAGAAATGAAAAAAATTATTGCTTTACAACCAGACATCATTATTACGGCAGCATTTGGTCAATTTTTACCAGAAAAATTATTACAATCACCCCTTCACGGAGCGATTAATGTTCATGCTTCTTTGTTACCAAATTATCGAGGAGGAGCTCCTGTGCATTATTCAATTATTAATGGGGAAAAAGAAACAGGCGTGACGATCATGGAGATGATCAAAAAAATGGACGCTGGTGGTATTTATGCACAAGAAAGCTTGCCGATTACAAAACAAGATGATGTCGGCAGCATGTTCGAAAAATTAAGTAGTTTAGGAAAAGAACTGTTATTAAGGACGTTGCCTGACATATTGAACGGAAAACTTGCTCCTTATCCACAAGACGAATCAAAAGCTACTTTTTCACCAAATATTACACGTGAACAAGAAGCAATCGATTGGAATAAAACAGCAGAAGAAATAGACAATCAAGTGCGTGGCATGCGTCCTTGGCCTATTGCGTTTACGACATATGAACAAAGTCGCTGGAAGATCTTAGCTGTGGAAGCATTAGATGAAAAGACATCAGCTAAACCAGGAACCATTGTCAAAAAAGACAAAAAAAATCTTTGGATCGCCTGCGGAAATCAAACCGTGTTAGCTATCAAAGAATTACAACCAGCAGGAAAGGGTAAACAATTGGTAAGTGAATTTTTAAATGGCAGCGGGCAGCAGTTAATGATTGGACAGCAGGTGAAATAATGCCAAAGATCCCTCAGAAAATGAAAAAATCAGTTCGTTACATGGCGTTAATTACTTTAGAACGTGTGAATAAAGGAGGCGCATACTCTAATTTATTATTAAATGAAATGATTAATCAAGGAAATTTGAATCAAAAAGATATCGGCTTATTTACAGAACTGGTTTATGGTACGATTAGTCGACAAATGCTGCTTGAGTTTTATATAAAACCACTAATTACAAAAGCGAAAAAAGTAGACGACTGGGTTAAAACTTTGTTGTATCTTTCGGTGTATCAATTAGAATTTTTGGATAAAGTACCACCGCATGCCATCTTGAATGAAGCAGTGGAAATTGCTAAAATTAAGGGGAATCCCGGCACTGGAAAATTTGTAAACGGCGTTTTAAGAAACTATCAACGTCAAGGAAAACCAGCTATCGAACAAATTAATGATCCTATTGAACGCTTAGCAGTAAAAATTAGCTTGCCGGTTTGGTTAACGAATCGTTTGGTTAAACAAATTGGTTATGAGGAAACAGAAAAACTAGGGCTTTCTCTTTACCAACCAAGTCAAGTGAGCGGTCGCGTAGATGTCAGAAAATGTTCAAGAGAGCGTGCTATTAGAACACTACAAGCAGAAGAAATTTCGGCCAAGGCAAGCAAACTAACCCCATACGGAGTAGTTGCTGAAAAAGGTCATTTAGCTTCAAGTTCTTTATTTCGTGATGGGATCATGACCATCCAAGATGAAAGTTCAATGCTCGTAGCACCAGCTATGCAAATTGAATCGGGACATCATGTTTTAGACGCTTGCGCAGCTCCGGGAGGAAAAACAACACATATTGCTACTTTTTTAGATTCGGCAAGCGGTGGAAAAGTCGTGGCATTAGATGTTCATAAACATAAAGTAAAATTGATTGAGGAAAATGCCAAACGTTTAGGTGTTTTTTCTACTGTTTATGCACAAAAATTAGATGCACGAGAAGTGAAAAAACAATTTTCAGATGAACTATTTGATCGCATCTTGGTAGATGCACCTTGTTCAGGAATAGGGCTGCTTAGAAGGAAGCCTGATATCCGTTACAAAAAAAATACCGAAGATTTAGCTGCCTTGCCAACGATCCAATTAGAAATTTTAGAAAGCTGTGCAGCTATATTAAAAACTTCTGGAATATTGACTTATAGTACGTGTACGATTCTCAAAGAAGAAAACCAAGAAGTGGTTGAAGCTTTTTTAAGTCGTCATCCTGATTTTGAAAGGATTGATGTTTTGACTGCACCTGTGCTCAAATCATCAATCGAAGATAAGATGCTGGCTTTATATCCGCATCAATTTTACACGGATGGTTTTTTTATTTGTTGTTTGCGTAAAAAGTAATGAGGTGAAAGAATGCAGATTGAATATCAATCAGACGTTGGAAAACGACGTAATACAAATCAAGATTATGCTAGTGTCTTTACGAATCAAGCAGGGGTCAAATTAGCGGTATTAGCAGATGGAATGGGCGGTCATCGTGCAGGAGATGTTGCTAGTCAAATGGCTGTTACAAATTTAGGAGCTGCTTGGGAAAGTTTGGAACTTTGTAATGAAGAAAAAGTCGCACAATGGTTTATTCAAACAATTCAAGAAGAAAATACACGTATCTATCAGCGTGGACAAGAACGTCCTGAATATAACGGCATGGGCACAACCATTGTAGCAGCTGCATTATCAAAAGAGCAGTTCACTATTGCTCACGTAGGAGATAGCCGTGCTTATCTTATTCGCGAAGATAAGATCATTCAATTAACTGATGATCATTCTTTAGTCAATGAACTTGTAAAGTCCGGAGAGATTAGCGAAGAAATGGCCATAAATCATCCACGAAAAAATATTTTAACTCGTTCAGTAGGCATGCCGGGAAGTGTAGAAGTTGATGTCTCTACTTATTTTTGGCAGTTAAAAGATCGCTTACTATTATGTTCTGACGGTTTGACTAATATGTTATCTGAAGAAACGATTAGAACGATCATCAATCAAGAAGGAAACTTGTTAGATAAAGTAACGGAACTAATTGAGCGTGCAAATGAAGCAGGCGGTGCAGATAATATTACTGTTCTTCTGATCGACTATAAGGAGGACGCATCATGATTGAGCCAGGGAAAAAATTGAATGGTCGTTACCAAATTACTGGTAATATTGGCAGTGGAGGCATGGCGAACGTATTTTTAGCGCATGATCTTATCTTAGATCGTGATGTTGCGATAAAAGTCTTGCGGTTTGATTTTCAAAATGACCAAACTGCTATCCGACGTTTTCAACGAGAAGCATTAGCTGCAACAGAGCTTGTTCACCCAAATATTGTTAGTGTGTATGATGTAGGGGAAGAAGACAATATGCAGTATCTCGTGATGGAATATGTCAAAGGAATGGATTTAAAAAGATATATTCAAACACATTATCCCGTTCCTTACGAAACAGCCGTCAATATCATGCAACAAATTTTATCGGCGATTTCTCTAGCTCATAGCCATCAAATCATTCATCGTGATTTAAAACCGCAAAATGTTTTGATTGATAATGAAGGTGTGGTCAAAATTACTGATTTTGGCATAGCAATTGCTTTATCTGAAACATCTATTACGCAAACCAATACGATGTTAGGTTCGGTTCATTATTTATCTCCTGAACAAGCTAGAGGAAGTATGGCAACCAAACAATCGGATATCTATGCGTTAGGAATTATTCTTTATGAAATATTGACAGGAAGTGTACCTTTTGATGGAGAATCAGCAGTTACTATTGCCTTGAAACATTTCCAAGACGAACTGCCTTCAATTAAAGATTTAGATCCGGCAACGCCACAAGCCTTAGAAAATATTGTGCTAAAAGCCACTGCAAAAGAACCTTCGGATCGCTACAAATCGGCAGAAGAAATGTCTGAAGACTTAGCTACCGCTTTATCACCGGTTAGGGTGAATGAAGCAAAATGGCAGCCGCAAGCAATGAATAACGAAACTAAAGTCCTTTCACCGATAGAAGAAGATACACCAATGCCAGAGTCCTTCAAAACGATGCCTTTACCACAAGAAAAATCAGAAGAAGAGCTTGTACCGGCAGAAGAAGAGAAGCTGCCTGACCCAAAAATACAAAAGCATAAAAAATGGTGGCTCATTTTATTAGTTAGTTTAGCATTGCTAGGAATCGGAGCAGTAGCGTTTTTTGTCTTTGGTGGGCGTGACGAAGTAGTCGTACCAAATGTTTCCGGGTTATCTGAGTCATCGGCAATAGAAACATTGACGAATGCCGATTTAGAAGTAGCTGCGAAGACGGAAAAAATTGCAGATGATAAAATCGAAGAAGGTAGCGTAGTCAAAACGGATCCAGCAGCAGGAACAACGGTCAAGCAAAAACGGAAAGTGATACTTTATGTAAGTAGCGGTAAAAAGAAAATTAAATTAGAAGATTATATTGGGCGAAGTTATGACGAAGTAAGCAACCAATTGAAAAAAATGGGCTTTTCATCAGACCGTATCAAAAGAGAGGAAGCATTTAGTAATGATGTGGAAAAGGGCATGATTATCTCACAATCTGAAGGTGAAGGAACAAGAGTTGATCCAACAACGGATACTATTTCATTTGTTGTAAGTCAAGGTGCTCAACCGACGATGAGTGATTATACTGGACAAAATTATGAAACCGTTCGTGGCATGTTAAATTCAAATGGATATAAAAACGTCAGTGCTACTTACGATTATAGTGATAGGGTTCCAGCAGGTGCAATCATCAGCCAATTACCTAATTCTGGCGAGCCACTAACTGAATCCAGCTATATCAGTTTTGTTGTAAGTCAAGGTCCAAATGTTAAAACGTTAAATGATATTTCAGGTTATACGAAAAGTGATGCTCAAAGTTATTTGTCAGACATTGGGGCGGAATATATCGGACATGAGTCTTATGAATATTCCGAAACAGTTGATAAAGATAAAGTGATTCGAACAATACCAGGAGTCGGTGCATCCATTTCACCGGGAACCATCGTCAATGTCATCTACTCAAAAGGACCTGAACCAGAAAAAGAGTCTTCAAGTTCAGAAAAGGAGACATCAAGTAGTAGCAAAGATAGTACGGGTAGTAGTAGTTCATCAAAAGAAGAAAGTTCTACTAGCTCAACTGAAAAATAGTTCCGATAAAGAAAGAAGTTGTGAAAACAGCGAGTAACTATAAGAATAAGTAAGAATATAAAACAACTGTTCATATTTAAACCATTAAAGTTTGCTTCAAGGCGTTGATTCTTTCGTTTTCAAAGCTCGTTTGTTTATTGTTTATTTTATTTAAGGACTGAGACAAATGAATGTCACAGTCCTTTTTTAATGAAATTTTCTAAGTTTCTTGTATAGAACACCACATGTTTTTTTCTTCCTGTGGTAAAATAAGGAAAAACGGAGGTGGCATACATCAAAGGACAAATTAGAAAAGCAATTAGTGGGTTTTATTATGTATACGCAGACGGTGAAACTTACCAAACAAGAGGACGAGGCAATTTTCGTAACCGAAAAATCACTCCTTTAGTCGGCGATCAAGTATTGTTTGAAAGTGAAAATAAAACAGATGGTTATTTGTTAGAAGTAATGCCGCGTAAAAATCAACTCGTACGCCCGCCTGTGGCAAATATTGATTTAGGCGTAGTCGTTACTAGCTTAGTGGAACCAAATTTTTCTTTCAATTTATTGGATCGTTTTTTAGTAATGCTAGAGCATAAATCTATTGATCCTATCATTTTTTTGACTAAAACAGATTTAGCGTGTAATGATTCAAAAATTAACGAGATCAAACGAATCTATGAAAAACTTGGTTATCCAGTGATTATCCCCAAACATTTAGAAGATACAGCAGAGTTGATTCGTTATTTTCCAGAGCGATTGACGGTATTTATGGGACAATCAGGTGCTGGAAAATCGACGCTATTAAATAAAATTTCTCCAGAATTACATTTAGAAACTGGTGAAATTTCTGATTCATTAGGACGAGGCAGGCATACTACAAGACATGTAGAACTGCTTGCGCTTTATGATGGGTTAGTAGCAGATACACCTGGATTTAGTTCCATTGATTTTTTAACAATTGAAGCGGCAGAATTACCTAAACAGTTTCCTGAGTTTGTCAACGCAGTTAAACACTGTCGTTTCAGAGAATGCATGCATGTCAAAGAACCCGATTGTGAAGTCAAACGTCAAGTAGCGTCGGGGAAGATTTCACAAACACGTTATGATAATTATCTACAATTTTTGCAAGAAATTATCAATCGCAGACCCATGTATTCAAGAAAAGAAGGAAAACGAAAATAGGGGGAATTACTGATGAAAATAGCACCATCAATCTTAAGTGCAGATTTTGCTAATTTACAAAAAGAGGTTGAATTAGTAGAAAAAGGCGGAGCCGACTATATACATGTAGACGTCATGGACGGTCAGTTTGTCCCAAATATTACGTTTGGACCTAATATTGTACAAGCTCTCCGACCAATCACGAAGTTACCGCTGGATGTTCATTTGATGATTGTTGATCCTGAAAAATATATCCCAGCGTTTGCCAAAGCAGGAGCGGATATCCTTACAGTTCATGTGGAAACGACACCACATATTCATCGTGCACTTCAAATGATAAAAGGCTTAGGCGTAAAAGTTGGCGTAGTAATTAATCCCGGGACGCCTGTATCAATGATTAAACATGTTTTGCCAATGACAGATCAAGTATTAGTCATGACAGTCAATCCTGGTTTTGGCGGACAAAACTTTATTGAAGAAATGGTTGAGAAAATGGCAGAATTAACAGAATTACGCACCAAAAATAATTGGCATTATCTGATTGAAGTGGATGGTGGAATCGTTCCAGAAACAGCTAAAATTTGTCAAAAGGCAGGAGCGGATATTTTTGTTGCCGGTTCTTTCATTTATGACTCAAAAAATCCTGTAGAACAGATTGAAAAATTAAAAGAGGCGTTAAACTAAATGAGAGTCTTGTTAGCAGCAGGAGGTTCCCCAAAAGATTGGCCTAAAGAGCTTAAAAAAACTTACGATTGGTACGTAGGAATTGATCGGGGATCATGGAATCTTCTTCAAGCGGGTTTTCCATTAGATTTAGCAATTGGCGATTTTGATTCGTTAACTGTTGAAGAAAAAAAAGCAGTGAAGAAAAAAGCAGCTGCTTTTATACAGGCTCCAGCAGAAAAAGACGACACAGACACACAATTAGGACTAAAGAAAATCCTTGAGTGTTATCCTAAAGCTATAATAACAATTATTGGAGCAACCGGTGGTCGATTGGATCATCTTCTAGCAAATCTTTGGCTGCCTTTAGAACCGCGGTTTAAGCCATATGCCTCCAATTTAGTTATGTGGGATCGACAAAATCACGTGACTTATTATTTACCTGGGAAACATGTAGTCACACGAATTTCTTCGATGAACTATTTGGCGTATTGCTGTTTAACACCAGTAGCAGAATTGTCCATTAAAAATAGCAAGTATGAACTGGAAATGACAGATGTTTTAAAACCCACATCTTATGCAAGCAATGAATTTACTTCAGCTACTGCTACTTTCTCATTTTCAACAGGCATGGTCGCAGTCATCCAAAGCAAAGATTAAGTCTAGAACAAGCCAATTTTTTAAGCAGCTGTTGGGAGAAAAAAAGTAATTGCTCATTTACTAAAAAAAAGCTTAAGAGAAGTGTCATACCTTTTGTTTCGCCTCAATTAGTGATAAAATTTACCATAAGAGTCTAATTAATTACGAGGTGTCTTTGTGAAGAAGTTCAATCCTAATAAAAATATTATTATTACCTTAGTTATTGTCATTGTTGTAGTGACAATATTAAGCGTGACCGCTGCTCAGCGAGCGAATGAAGGAAAACCTAATTTCTTCCAGTCCATCGTTAATGACAGTGTTTCATTTGTTGATCGCATAATCTCTGCTCCAGTAAGATGGGTCGAAAACAGTGTTGATTCTGTTCATAATCTATTTTCTACTTACTCTGAAAATGAGCGATTAAAAGAGAAAATTGACAGCTATAATGAATTAGCATTAAAAAATAAGAATTCCCAAAAAGAAATTGAAGCATTAAAAAAGGAACTTAATTTAAATCAAACATTAAGCAATTATAAAAAAGTAACAGCTAACGTGATTACTCGTTCACCGGATACTTGGCAAGATATGCTAATCGTTGATAAGGGAACAAGAGAGGGTATTGAAGTTAACATGGCGGTGATGGCACAAAAAGGACTGATTGGTCGAGTAGTTGAAGTCAATGCAGCTTCTTCTAAAATTGAATTATTAACGTCATCAAATGAAAGTTCCAATCATTTCCCAGTCCGTATATCTTCTTCTAGTGGAGAAGCATTTGGTTTATTGAAAAATTATGATGAAAAACTGCATGCTTTGGTGGTGACACAGTTGACGGGTGATACAAATATTAAAGAAGGAGACGTCGTTCAAACTTCTGGGTTAGGCGGCAACTCTCCAGCAGATTTACCAATCGGAACAGTCATTAAAACAAAACCAGATAGTTATGGACTAGATCGAGAAGTATATGTTAAGCCTTACGCCGAAATGTATGATCTGCCAGTAGTAACCATCGTTCAACGTCTGGTGGAGGACTAGCTTATGTTGAAAAAAGAAACAATGAAATACTATTTTCCAGTCTTATTATTTTTGTTGATGCTGCTTGATGGGCATTTGACTAGAATGTTTGTGGAATGGTCAAAAGGAACATCCATGGCGAGTGCTCATTTTCTGATATTAGTTTTGTTATTTGGAAGTCTGAAATTTTCCAAAAGGTATTTGCTGGTTACGACGCTCGTTTTAGGAATTATTTTTGACGCCTATTATATAGGCGTCATCGGAATTTATGCTGTAGCGATGCCTTTTATGGTGTTTGTTATGTATTCAATGAGTTCTTATATCCATTTCAATATATTTACAGAATTCTTTAGCATGATCATTTTTGTTACGGGATATGAATTATTCACGTTAGGTGTACAATTAATTTTTAAATTAGTTTCTGTAAATAATACTTACTTTATTACAAGATATCTTGGGCCGACATTATTATTAACGATGATCATTTTTACTATTTTCGTTTTTCCATGTAAGAAATTATTCAGTGACGAATAATTTCTTTTTTTATATTTCTGAAATGAATTTTTCTTTTTTGAATAATTGTTGAAACTTGCAATTTTGTCATTTTAAGATTTTATTTTGAAATATTTTTGTAACATAACTATTATATCGTTGACATACTGCTATGGTACAATTTTTATATCATTAAGAAAGACTTAAATATATTTAGATATTATTAAATTAAGCCAGTCGGAGGAATGAAGAGTGAAAAAGAGTTTATTGTCAGCGGTAATGCTAAGTTCAATCGCTTTAACTGCCGTAGGGTCACCGATCGCTGCCGCGGCAGAAGATTTTGATTCGCAGATACAACAGCAAGATAAAAAAATTGCGGATTTGCAAAATCAGCAATCAAGTGCACAAGCACAAATCGAAGCATTAGAAGATCAAGTTTCTACTATTAATGCACAAGCACAGGATTTATTAGCAAAACAAGCAACTTTACGTAAAGAGTCTGCTCAATTAAAACAAGAAATTGCAGATTTACAAGAGCGTATTGAAAAACGTGAAGCAACTATTCAAAAACAAGCGCGCGAAACGCAAGTAAAAAATACTAGTTCCAATTATATTGATGCAGTATTGAATGCAGATTCTTTCGCAGATGCTATTGGACGTATTCAAGCAATGTCTTCAATCGTCAAAGCAAACCAAGAATTGGTTCAACAACAAAAAGAAGACAAACAAGCAGTAGAAGCGAAAAAAAATGAAAATGAAGCAAAACAAAAAGAACTTGCGAAAAACCAAGCTGTTTTAGAATCACAAAAAGGTGATTTATTAGCAAAACAAGCTGACTTAAACGTCTTAAAAACTTCGTTGGCAGCTGAACAAGCAACAGCAGAAGGTAAGAAAGCTGAATTAAATCGTAAGAAAGCCGAAGCACAAGCAGAACAAGCACGCATTCGTGAGCAAGCTCGCTTAGCAGAACAAGCGCGTCAACAAGCGGCACGAGAAAAAGCTGAAAAAGAAGCACGTGAACAAGCTGCTGCGCAAACAAAAGCTTCAACAACAGAAGATTCATCAGTTGCGCAATCTTCAAGTCAAGAGTCGGCAGCTTCAGAGTCTTCAACAACGTCGACAGAAGGATCAAGTACGGCTAATTCTTCAACGACGGCAGAAAATTCATCAACTGGATCATCGTCTTCTGAATCTTCAGTTACTGATGAATCAACTATCTCTGATTCTTCTACGTCAGATTCAACTCCTGCAACTGACTCCGGTAGCAGCAATTCAAGCAGCTCAAATAATGCAGGTAATACATCAGATAGTAGTAGCGACAGCAGTAATCCTACAGGTGATTCAAGTACTTCGAATGATACGAATAACACAAATAATTCAGATAATGCAGTAGTGCCAACACCAGCGCCGTCACAACCTGCTGGTAGTGTGAATGGTTCTTCTATAGTAGCAGAAGCTTACAAATATATTGGAGTTCCTTATGTTTGGGGCGGTAAAGATCCAAGTGGTTTTGACTGTTCTGGATTTACGCGCTATGTCTATTTACAAGCAACTGGTCGCGATATTGGTGGCTGGACAGTTCCTCAAGAATCTGCTGGTACAAGAATTTCAGTTTCTCAAGCTAAAGCCGGTGACTTGTTGTTCTGGGGATCTCCTGGTGGTTCTTATCACGTAGCGATTTCATTAGGTGGTGGACAATACATTCACGCACCACAACCCGGTGAAAGTGTTAAAGTCGGTTCAGTTCAATGGTTCGCACCTGATTTTGCAGTAAGCATGTAATAATAAAAAGAGTTAGGTTATTGAATAATCTAACTCTTTTTTTGTTTCATTAGTCACAAAAAGAACGTATTTATCGTTTTAATTTCTATAATAAAATAAATATTTTGGAAGCTGTTTTTTGGCAGTGTATTTAATATAGTTTAAATGTGAAACACTACTGTTTTCTTTTAATCAGGCGAATAAATTATCTTTGTCACAAATTTTTTACAACATACAATTATAAACGGTTGGAAAAAAATCGTCTTTCGCTATTTTTTCTTTAACTACTGAATGATTAAACAAATTCTTCGGAAAGTTCCATGAATTCATGAATATCTTTTAACACCATATCAATACCCACTTGCCAAAAATCTGATTTTGTTAAGTCGACGCCTAGATGTTTTTGTGCCAGCTCTTCTGTAGTCATAGAAGCAGTATCTCTTAATAAATTAATGTATTCTTGTTCAAAACTAGTTCCTTGCTTGTTTGCGTAAGCATAGATACCTAAACTAAATAAATAGCCAAAAGTATATGGAAAATTATAGAAAGGAACGTCATCAATAAAGAAATGTAATTTTGCCGCCCAGAAGTAAGGGTGATAAGTGGCTAAGGCATCGTGATAGCCTTCTCTTTGAGCATCAATCATCATTTGAGTGATTTTCTCTTGTGAAACGAGACCTTCTTGACGAGCAGAATAAAAACGTTTCTCAAATATAAAACGAGAATGGATATTCATAAACATTGCTAGAGCATTTTGAAGTTTTGTGTCAAGTAAATTAATTTTTTCTTCTTTTGTCTTCGCTGTTTTTAAAGTAGCATCTGCGACAATTAATTCTGCAAACGTGCTCGCCGTTTCTGCCACGTTCATGGCGTAATCACGATTAATTGCCGGAAGATCCCACATCACACTGCTATGAAAAGCATGTCCTAATTCATGTGCTAAAGTAGCTACTTCATTAACTGAATTGCTATAGGTCATAAAGATTCTTGATTCTTGGGTTTCAGGAAGTTCTGTACAGTAACCACCGGGACGTTTTCCAGGGCGGTCTTCTGCTTCGATCCAATTTTTTTCAAAGGCGGATTGTGCAAAAGTAGCCATTTTGGGACTGAATTTTTTTAAGTTTTCGATAATAAAAGTAGCTGCTTCATCAAAGGTAAAAGTTTTATTTTTTAGATCTCCTAAAATGATCGGGGCATCCTGATCTTGCCAAGCCATTTTTTCTTTGCCAAAAAGATTGGCTTTTCTTGTTAAATAATCTACTAAAGGCTGCTTATTTTTTTGAATAGTCGCCCACATCACGTCAAGTGTTTCTTTTTTTAATCGATTATATTCTAATGGTTCTTGTAAATAATTGTTCAGTCCGTGGAGCTTATAAGTAGATAAACGAAAGCCATCTAAGTGATTTAACGTGTCTGCTAGCAAAGGCGCTTTTTCTTGCCAAGCTTTTTCCCAAGCAATAAACAATTTTTCACGTATTAAAGGATCAGAATCTCCCATCATTTTGTTAAAAGCTTGTCCAGCAGATAGATCACTTACCTGACCATTTTCTTCTAAAGGAATCGTGATTGTTCCGACAATCGTATCATAATGATTGCTCCAAGCGTTTAGCCCATCTAATGAAAGCGTGTGAATAATGTTTTCTTCTGATTCCGACAGCAGTCGACTGCCGTTTCTTCTAAGTTCATTCAACCGAAAAGCAATTGAAGAAAGTTCAGTTGATTGAAGTAATTCTTGCCAATTATTGACAGATATTTCTGCTAATTTTTTTGACAAAATAGTGTCGGCAGATTGCCAACGAGGAAGATATGCGTATAAATTTCCTGATAAAACTTTTGCTTGAGTATCTTTAACATTTGCCGATAATAAAGCAGTAATATAACTATTACATTGTGAAAAACCATCAGAAACTGTTTCTTGCAGCTTTATAAGAGAAGCAAGTTCTACGGCGGTACTTGTTGAATGATCCCACTGACTAACTGAATGGTAGTACGTATTAATTTGTGTTTCTAACAGATTCAATCGCTTCTTTAAAGCAGGTGAATAACTCCCTCCTGAGAAAATTGAATCTAGATCCCAATTTAGCGAATAAGTCATGAAAAAACTCCTTTCATTTTATCGTACAATCATCAGTATATCATTATTTTCTTACTTAAGTCTCTAGGAAAAGTTTGTTGTTTCCTAAAAAAAGAGCTATTATAAATAATAGAGGTGACGTATGAATTCAATAAAAAAACAAATGAAGAATGGTAATTTTTATTTAATTATTGCATTGTTGGTCGTAGTTTTCTTATTTTATAGTTCATCACAAACGTATGGTCAGCAATCTCAAGTCTCTAGAATTGAAGAGTGGTTTCCAAATCATCCATTTAATCAAGCACTAAGCAACATTCGTTTTACTTACGGAGACGGTATTGTTAGTATTGATCACTTAGGATATGGTAAATTTATTGAGTTTTTTCTGCGAAAAGGTGCGCATTTTGGTACCTATTTTATTTTAGGCGGTAGTTTGTTTTTTGGAGTGTACCCTAAAATGAAAATCTGGTGGTTAACAAGCATTTTAGCTTGGCTTTCGGCGACAGGATATGCAGGGTTAGATGAGTTTCATCAAATGTTGACAGGAGATCGTTCACCGCTGTTTCAAGATGTCATGCTTGATTCAGTAGGAGCTTTAACTGCCATTATTTTATGTCTAATTGTTAGGTTGATTGGAAAAAAGTTTAGCAAATAATCTATTTATATGTAGAATAAAGATTTGTTTCTTTTGTTTTCTTTTTTTTAAAGTAACAGTAAGAATAGAAAAACAAATTTCATAAAAATAAGTAGGAACTGACAAAACTTATCAAACCAATTTTGTCAATTCTTACTTATTTTTTAATCTAATTGTGTGAAATTCAGTAGAGTAAAAAGAAATACTAAGTAAGTTGAACTAATGAAGCTGTCTGCTTTTTTGATTTCTTATAGGTGACTGATTGGACTTAATCACTTGAATTTGTTGTATCTTTTCTTGAAAATTTCTCTGATCTTTTGTAGGTTGGGAATTTGTGCTATGTAATTCTTGATTCAACTTGGTAAGAGATTCTTCATAAGTATTTAATAACTTTTGCTGGACACGCAACTCTTTAGATGAAGAAAAAAAGTAAGACCAAAAATTATTTTTATGGTTCAACAAAGAATGAATAGAGGCCAACTTATCTAAAATTGAAATAATTAATGTTTTTTCATTTAATAAATTTTGCCATTGCTGTTGATTACCAATGATTTTGGCTCTTATCTTTGTCTGTCGTTTAAAATCACTGTCTTGCAGCATGGTTTGATCCAAAGCAATTTTTTCTTCTAAAGTTGTTATTTGCTTATTTTTAAAATTAAGCAAGTGATTATAGTAAGATATTTTTTGTTGAACGGTTTCTTCCATTATTTGCTTCTCCCCCTCATTTGAATAATATAAAATGAAGAAACTAGTTTATTGTAAAATTTTACTCCAAATTTTTACAATAAACTAGTTTTTATTTTTCAACGTCAAACATTTATTAAAAAATCAATACCGGCGTTCCTTTTTCAACTTTTTCAAATAATTCTTTCATAACGTTTGGTGGAGTATTAACGCATCCATGAGAGCCGCGAGTTTTCCATAAATCGCCACCGTATTGAGGCTGCCAATCAGAATCATGGATACCGACTCCCGTCCAATCAACCGGCATCCAGTAGTTCACAGGGCTTGCATAAGGCGTTCCATCATCGTTCGTTCCTTTTAGAGTAGCATTTTCTTCTTTATTCCAAATATAGAAAACACCAGTTGGCGTGGGACTAGCCGGTTTACCGGAAACAATATCTGTTTCTAGAATAATTTTTCCATCCTTGTAGTACCACATGTGTTGATTTTTTAAATCTACTTCAATATACGTATCTTCTATTAAAGGATGGTCAGCGGTTGTAGCTCCTTCTACAAGTGGTGAACGAGTAAAGTCATTGCCTGATAAGATTGCTTTTTCTAAAGCTTTTGTTTCAGCATCGGTGTTAATTGTCCAACTAAATGTACCGGCAGGAACCGTTACTTCGCCACGTTTGGTACTTTTAAATTTTGTAGCATTGGTACTTGTGTTATATTTTTCCCCCAAAGCTGTTACATATTGTTTTACTTGCGTTGTATCAACTCCTACTTTGCCATCAACATAGGTAAGCCAATTAGAGACATCAGAAGCTGGTATCTGGAAAGTATTCCCATTAATGTTATAAATACCCTTGACTTTAGCAATACTATTCATCGCATGAAGTTGTTCTTTTAGATTTTTGTCTGTTGAGGTGATTTTTGGTTTTAACTGAAAAGTAGCTAAGTCGATTTTATTTTTTCCATCTTTCACGCTGTTTTTCAATGCTTGAATTGCTGTTTCAACATCAATAACGTTTCCCTTGACTTCAGCTTTGATTTTAAAGGACTCACCATTTTTTTCAATCGTAGCATCTTGTGTTGGCGTTCGAGTTTTGTTTGTTTCCGTTAACTTATTCGTAAAACGTTCAATTGTAGAATCTAATTTTTGATGAGTTGTATCTTGCGGATCAATTTCTTTATTTTCAGCCGCAAAGACGTAAGTCATTCCCCACGCCCAAATATTTTGTTTATTTAATAAATGTAACAAATCAGTTGAAAAGTCCTCTTTATAACCTAAATCAGACTTTGCTATTTCTTCCCAAACTTTTCCATTTTCTTCAATAGAAATTTTTTGATTGGAATAAGTATCTTTTAATTTATCATTCGCTTGTTGAAGCGTTAAATTGCTTACATTAATAGAATTTATTTGAGTATTAGGTAGAAAATGTTTGGTATAATATGTACTACGGTAAACGTAAAAGGTAATTAGTACGAGAATTACACCAAGTACAGATAGTAACCAAATTTGCAACAATTTAGATTTTTTCCGATGAGAAGATCTTGTCATTAGGACAGCTCCTTATTTAATGATAGTAAGTACAATGATCTAATCATAGCATATTTTTTGAAAAAAGACGAAGAGAACCATTGATTTAGAAAAAAATTAATGTCCCTTTAATAAAAAATAAAAGAACCTAAGCGGACGGTTTTTCTATGCAAGTCATTTTTAAAATATCACTTAACACGAATGATGGTGAAAATAAGCCGTCCATCACAAGTACACTTGTAACAGACAGCTTGTTTTTCTTAAGATAAGGCATATCTTCGCCTATTAAATCATTTTTTAGTCATTCATCATCTAATTGAGCAAAAGCCTCATCTAAAATTTCTTTTAATTGTTTAGCCGAAGCAGTCATGCGATCTTGTTCGCTGTCACTTAAAGGAATTTCAATTACTTTTTGGATACCTTGACGGTTAATGACGGCAGGCGCACCAATATAAATATCATTTAATTCATATTCACCATTCATAAATACGGATAATGGAAGAACCGCGTTTTCATCATCAAGAATTGCTCGAGTAATACGTGCTAATGCTACTGCGATACCATAGAAAGTAGCACCTTTTTTTTCGATGATGGTGTAGGCAGCATCTCGCACTCCGAAGAACAAGTTTACCATTGCTTCTTCATCAACATCTGGATTATTTTTAACCCATTCATAAATTTGCAATCCAGCAACATTTGCATGGGACCAAACAGGAAACTCTGAATCACCATGTTCACCTAAAATGTAAGCATGAACATTACGTGCGTCCACATTCACTAATTCAGCAAGTGCTTGACGGAAACGAGCGGAATCAAGTGAAGTTCCTGAACCAATCACTCGTTCTTTAGGAAATCCCGAGAATTTCCAAGTTGAATAAGTTAAAATATCTACGGGGTTAGCAGCGACTAAGAAGATTCCATTAAAGCCTGATTCAACAATTTGTGTTACAACATCCCGATTAATTTTTAAATTTTTGTTTACTAAATCTAAACGTGTTTCGCCTGGTTTTTGTGGTGCACCAGCAGTAATAACTACTAAGTCAGCATCGTGGGCATCTGCATAAGTCGCAGAATAGATTTTTTTAGGTGAAGTGAATGCCAAAGCGTGTGATAAATCAATCGCATCTCCTTCTGTTTTTGCTGTGTTAATATCTACGATACCTACTTCTTGAGCAATATTTTGAGTGACCAAAGCAAACGCATAGCTAGAACCTACGGCGCCATCTCCAACAAGAATTACTTTTTGATGATCTTTTTTTTCTGCAGATGCAGTCATTATAAACCCAATCCTTCCATTAATTTGTTTTTTTCCCACGTTTATGCTAACATTTATCAAGCTTACTGTCACGCTATTTGACTATAAAATATAACAGATAATAAAGGTGTATTATATGTAAAAGCTTACATGTGCGTTATTTCACTATTTTTATATAAAATAAATTTATTAGATTTTGAAGATAATTTTCATTCGTTTATCATTTAATATAAATGCTCTTCTAGTTGAAACATGTCTAGATGTGTTATACTATATTAGAAAATAAAAAAGTAAATTGAATCAGAAACTGGATTGCTTTATTGCGCTCCAGCCTTTTGTGCTGCTTAAGTTAGGTGGAATGGATAATGAAAATGATTGTAGGGCTTGGAAACCCCGGAACAAAATACGCATCAACAAAACACAATATCGGCTTTATGGTCGTTAATCACATAGCAAAAAAACATCAAGTAGTATTTAAAAAAAACTCGTTTGAAGCCGAAGTTGCAGAGTTTTTTTACGAAGGAGAGAAAATTTTATTAGTAAAGCCGCAAACTTTTATGAATGAATCGGGACGTGCTGTGGTTCCATTAATGACTTATTTTGGTATTTACCCAGAAGAATTAATTGTAGTTTATGATGATTTGGATCTTGCCATAGGTAAAGTTCGCTTACGTCAAAAAGGAAGTGCTGGTGGACACAATGGAATCAAAAGTATTATTTCTCACTTAAATACAAATGTGTTTAATCGCTTAAAAGTGGGAATTGGTAGACCGGAAGGCAAACAAACAGTAGTCCAACATGTTTTAAGCCCATTTAGTAAAGAGGTGCAGCCGTTAATTGAAATCAGTGTAGAATACTCTGTGGATGCTTTAGACTTTATACTTGAAGGTCATTCATTTATAGAGGCAATGAATAAATTTAATTAGAAGAAGGAGGGAAAAAGTTGGATATCATTCAACTAATTGGCAAAGATTCACAAGTGAAAGAATGGATCAATCATCTAGAAGAAAAAATGCCTAGGCAACTGATTACTGGATTAGCCGGTTCAGCGAAAACACTTCTCTTTGCAAGAGCATTCAAAAAAACAAAGAAGAATTTAATTTTATTGATGCCTAATTTATATTATGCCAATCAATTAGCAGAAGATTTGCAACATGTTCTTTCCTCAGAATATATCCATTCTTTTCCAGTTGATGAGGTAATTTCTGCGGAAATGGCTGTTTCTTCGCCAGAAGCAAGAAGGGAACGTGTGACAACTTTAAACGCGTTACAACAAAAACAACCAGGAATTTATTTGTTGCCAGTAGCCGCTTTGCATAAACGTTTACCCAATCCTAAAGCATGGAAACAATCACAATTGACGTGGCGAATAGGAGATGAAATAGATGTTGCACAGCTCCCCCAGCTATTTGCTTTATTAGGATATGAACGAGTTGAAATGGTGGCAAAATCTGGTGAATATAGTATTCGAGGAAGCATCGTTGATATTTATCCAATCAATTTAGAGCATCCTATACGAATGGAATTATTTGATATAGAAATTGATTCGATGCGTTATTTTGAAGTAGCTACTCAACGCTCAATTAAAAAGATAGAAAAAGTTTCGATTGTTCCTACGAGTGAACAAGTTTATGGACAAAAAGATTTACTTTATGGGATTGAACAATTGGAAAACTTATTAGAAAAGAAATTAGCGACAATTTCTGAAGAAGCGGATCGTCAATTTTTACAAGATCATTTTGGTCAACTGATTTCTCAGTGGCAAGCCGGAAATCCAACGAGTGATGCAAAATTTTATGCGGATATACTTTATCAAGCAGAAACAACGATTCTCGATTACTTTCCTACAAATAGTTTATTCGTAGTTGATGATTATCAGCGAATTATGGAAACAAATCGTGAGATAGAAAAAGAAGCGGCGGAGTGGCAAACACAAAAAATCAGTGAGCTACGCATTTTCTCAGAACAGACATTTATCAGTGATGTGCATAAATTAATTCAAAAAGAAAAATTCATCACTACTTTTTTTGCTCTTTTCCAAAAAGGTATGGGAAACTTACGGTTTCAAGCGATTCATAATTTTCAATATCGTACGATGCAGCAATTTTTTGGGCAAATGCCGTTGTTGAAAACAGAAATGGATCGTTGGCGAAAACAAGGACAAACCGTAATGATTTTTGTTCCTACAAAAGAACGAATTAGAAAAGCAGAACAAATGCTTCGTGACGAAGATATATTAGTAGTAGAATCAGAAAAAAAACAATTGATTAGAGGACAAGTGCAATTGGTTGAAGGAGCACTTCAAAATGGATTTGAGCTTCCTCAAGAAAAAATAGTTGCAATTACTGAAAAAGAAATTTTTCAGAAAACGACTAAGAAACAATTCCGTCGAAAAACAGTAACAAATGCTGAACGATTAAAAAGTTATAATGAGTTGAAAGCTGGTGATTATGTTGTTCATGCCAATCATGGAATTGGAAAATACGTTGGCATGGAAACATTAGAAGTAGATGGCGTTCATCAAGACTATATGACGATTCTATATCAAAATGATGATAAATTATTTATTCCTGTTACTCAATTGAATTTAATTCAAAAATACGTGGCTTCTGAATCAAAAGCGCCGCGCATCAACAAATTAGGCAGCAGTGAATGGACAAAAACAAAGCGGAAAGTTTCCTCTAAAATTGAAGATATCGCAGATGACTTGATCAAATTATATGCGGCAAGAGAATCAGAAAAAGGGTATGCTTTTGGACCGGATGATGGATACCAAAAAGAATTTGAAAATGCTTTTCCCTATTCTGAAACAGATGATCAGCTAAGAAGTGCCGCAGAGATCAAACGAGATATGGAAAAAGAAAAACCAATGGATCGATTACTTGTGGGGGATGTCGGCTATGGCAAAACAGAAGTGGCGTTGCGAGCAGCATTCAAAGCTGTGAAGGAGAGCAAACAGGTTGCCTTTTTAGTTCCTACAACGATTCTTGCCCAACAACATTATGAAACGATGTTAGAACGTTTTGAAGGTTTTCCGGTAAATGTGGGGTTGTTGAGTCGTTTTCGAACGAAAAAACAACAAAAAGAAACCATTGAAAAACTCCGTACAGGACAAGTTGATATCGTGGTTGGGACGCATCGAATTCTTTCAAAAGACATTGAATTTAGCGATCTAGGTTTATTGATTGTTGATGAAGAGCAGCGTTTCGGGGTGAAACATAAAGAACGTTTAAAACAATTACGGGCACAAGTAGATGTGTTAACTTTGACTGCTACGCCAATTCCTCGAACACTTCACATGTCAATGTTAGGAGTGCGCGACCTTTCTGTTATTGAAACACCACCAGCAAATCGATATCCTATTCAAACTTATGTAATGGAGAAAAATCCCGGAGCAATTCGTGAAGCAATTCATCGAGAAATGGGAAGAGGAGGACAAGTATTTTATCTTTATAATCGTGTTGAAACTATTGAGCAAAAAGTAGAGGAAATCCAAGCACTTGTACCAGAAGCACGAATAGGCTACGCGCATGGACAAATGACAGAAGCGCAATTAGAAAATACATTATTCGACTTTATTGAAGGTCAATATGACGTATTGGTGACGACGACGATTATTGAAACAGGCGTCGATATTCCTAATGCGAATACGCTTTTTGTAGAAAATGCAGATTATATGGGGCTGTCCACTCTTTATCAATTACGAGGGCGTGTTGGCAGAAGTAATCGCATTGCTTATGCATATTTTATGTATGAACAGCAAAAGATTCTAAATGAAGTAAGTGAAAAGCGACTTCAAGCGATCAAAGATTTTACAGAGTTAGGCTCTGGCTTTAAGATTGCTATGCGTGATTTATCTATCCGTGGCGCCGGAAACCTTTTAGGTGCCCAACAACATGGTTTTATTGACGCAGTAGGTTTTGACATGTATTCACAAATGTTAAGCGACGCTGTTTTACGTAAACAAGGGAAAAACAAACAGGTTGAAAAAACAGCGGTGGAAATTGATCTTGGCGTCGATGCCTATTTACCAGAAGAATACGTTTCTGATCAAAGACAAAAAATTGAAATTTATAAACGCATCAGAGAACTTGACTCACAAGAAATGCTTGATGAATTAGAAGACGATCTTTTAGACCGCTTTGGGGAATATCCAGAAGAAGTAGGGCATCTTTTGACTATCGGACAAATTAAAATGGATGGGGATCGTTCATTAATTGAAATAATTCGCAAGCAGCAACAAACAATTGTTTTTATTTTAAGCAAAGCAGGAACAAAACGTTATACTGTTGAACAATTATTTGAAGCGTTGACGGCTACAAAATTAAAAGCTAGTTTAGGCGTGGAAAAAGAAAAAATGGTCATTCGTTTAACCGTTCCTCAAAAAATGGATGAACCTGTTTGGATGCAAGAAATTCAACGATTTGTTAAAGCTTTACGTGAACAAAAATACTTAACAACTTAGGAAGGAGCAACTACTTTGGATCACAAAGAAATGCGTCGAGTGATGCAAGGGGCATTCATATTGACAATTGCCTCTTTTGTAGCAAAAATCCTAAGTGCGTTATATCGAATTCCTCTACAAAACCTAGTTGGTGATGAAGGTTTTTATGTTTATCAACAAGTGTATCCAATTTATGGAATTGCAATGACTTTAGCATTATCTGGCCTGCCACAGTTTATTTCAAAATACGTAGCTGAAAAGAAGGATCCGAATAAACAAAAAGATGCGCTTCAAAATCTTTATCCCTTAGTTTTTTGGATGGGAGTCTTATTGTGGCTGTTCATTTTTTTATTTAGTCGATGGATCGCACTGGTAATGGGAGATCAACAGCTTAAACCATTGCTACAAATTGTTTCATTTACTTTCTTGCTTGTACCCGGACTAACATTTTATCGAGGAAATTTTCAAGGAAGATTCTTGATGGAACCTACAGCTGTTTCACAAGTAGTAGAACAATTTGTACGGGTTTCTATCATTGTTTTTAGTGCCTTTGCTTTTCGTTTATTTGGCTGGACGGTTTATCAAACTGGTACTGCAGCGATGAGCGGAGCGGTTATTGGTGGATTGTGCGCATATGGTGTGTTGAGTCATTACGAACAAAAAATTCATGGAGGTGCTTTAAGTTTTCGGCATTTTTCTGTTTTAAAACGACCACAGAGATTACTATTACGCCGGTTTCTTGTTGAAGGTGGTTTAGTGTCAATTTATAGCGGACTATTAATTTTCTTTCAGTTGATCGACTCATTTTTTGTCAAAAATGCGTTACAAATTTATGGGCTATCTGAACAAAATGCAAAGATTGCAAAAGGAATTTATGATCGTGGCCAGCCTTTGGTACAGCTAGGCTTAGTCATTGCGACTGCATTAAGCGCTACTTTTTTACCGGCATTGACTCGGTACTTGATAAATACCGTATCCAATCAATTTTTACAGACAGCAAAAATATATTTACGCTTGACGACTGCTTTAGCATTAGTTGCTTCGGTAGGCTTAGCAATGCTTTTGCCGTATATCAATTATACACTTTTCAAAGATTATGCAGGAAATACTACCTTGGTACTATTCGTTTTTTCTATTGCTTTAACAGCAGTTATTCAGTCTTATCAGAGCATTGCACAAAGTAAGAATCTTTTTCGTCCAGCTTTAAAAGGCGCTGGTTGGGGACTTTTAGCGAAAGCTTTAGCAACGCTTTTATTAACCAGTTATCTTGGCACTGTGGGTGCTAGTTTGTCTACGCTACTAGGCTTGGCGGTTATTCTATGGTATCTTATTCATACGGAAACAAACGACATCAACCATTTTTGGAAAGAACGTAGTTTTGGGAAAAAATTAATCCAATGTTTAGCTTGGATGGTTTTATCTTTGCTGCTTTATTACGGTGCACGAACTTTTCTTTTTGGACCGATTGTACATCGTTCGTCTGCATTTTTTGCAAGTTTGGTAGGGGTAGGAATCGGAGGGATTGTCTTTGTTAGCGCCGTTATTTGGACAAAGTTATTTACCGTTCGAGAATGGTTAATGCTACCGTTTGGAAAAAAGATGTTGCGATGGAGCAAAAAAATAATAAATAAAAAGTGAGGAATACCTATGCGATTAGATAAATTTCTTAAAATTTCTCGGATTATCAAGCGCCGTTCAGTAGCTAAAGAGGTAGCAGACAAAGGGAGAATTCAAATCAACGGGAAATTAGCGAAATCTTCTACTGACGTAAAAGTAGGAGATCAATTAAAAATCCAGTTTGGAAATAAAATAATGAAAGTAAAAGTAAATGAATTACATGAGTCAACGAAAAAAGAAGATGCATCAAAAATGTATGCAATTATTTCTGAAACACGTAAGCAAAACATTGACAAAATAGATTAGACAAGCCTCAAGGATATTGGTATAATGGAAACGACAATCAAAAAGATTGGAGCGAAGAAAAATGACAAAGAAAATCAATAAAATTGCTGCATTAGATACAGAATATGCGAAGAAAAAGTATGTTGAATTTCAACAGCAACAACGCCAATTAGTTTTTCGTAGACGAAGAGTGACAGCTATTTTTATAGGTGCTTTAGTCATTTTCTCAATCTTAGGCTTCCAAATTTTTCGAGATATGCAAAGAATGAATCAATTAAACGAATTGAAAGTTGAAGCAAACACGGAATTGAATCAAGTCAATGTTGATGTCGCTCAACTTAAAGAAGACGTCTCATTATTGAAAGATGATGATTATGTGACTAAACTTGCCAGAAGCAAATACTTTTATTCAAAAGAAGGCGAACAAATCTATCCAGTATTGGAATCAAATACAAAGGAGACAAACCAAGCAACTAGTTCAACAACTGCAAAATAAGCAGTATGATAAAAAGGGTTAATAACGTTAATAATTAGGAGGAACATTTTTTTTATGTCAATCGAGGTAGGAGCAAAACTGCAAGGAAAAGTATCAGGAATTACAAATTTTGGCGCATTTATTGATTTAGGAGCTGGGAAAACCGGACTAGTTCACATCAGTGAAGTATCAAATGGTTATATCAAAGATATCCATGATGTTTTAAGTGTCGGAGATGAAGTAACGGTTAAAGTTATTTCAGTCAACGAGGATGGTAAAATTGGATTATCAATCCGTCAAACACAAGAAAAAACAGCAGAAGTAACAGAATTAGATGATAGCAAGCGTCAAAAAAAATACCAACAAAGAGATACTCGAGGACGTTCAACACAGAAAAAATCTTTTTCTCGCAGTCAATCTTCTAATAACCATAAAGAAGACTTCGATTCATTAATGAGTTCGTTTTTAAAGGATAGTGATGATCGATTGACTTCCTTAAAGCGTAATACAGAAGGTAAACGAGGCGGACGTGGTGGACGCCGCAGTTAGTTTTAAAACTTAAGAGCAGGCAATTGTCGCAGACTTTTGTCCGCTTTTTTTTCTTGGCAATCTTTGATGAGTCTTTTTTGATGAACGTGAGAAGTGAAAAGGAAATGAGAAAATGAAAAGAAAAGAGCAATCAGCAGTAAAAATTCAACAAGAGTTTTTCACAAATGGTGAAAAGAAGGGCTATTTAGGCAAGAATACAAGAATATTGCTTGCCGTTTCTGGTGGGGTGGATTCAATGGTTCTTCTTGATTTGGTAAGAAAAGCGCAAAAAAAGCAACATTTTTTTTTAGCGGTGATCCACATCAATCATCAATTAAGGAAAGAATCAATTCAAGAATCGGCTTATTTGGAGGAATATTGTCAACTTCATAGACTTTCTTTACAGATAGAAATATGGGAAAAACCGGCAAAAAAAGCAATAGAAACGGCGGCACGAAAATTTCGTTATCAGATGTTTGCCAAACATATGAAAATGGGAAACTACGATTATTTGATGACGGCCCATCACGGGGATGATCAAATGGAAACTATTTTAATGAAATTGTTACGTGGAGGGCAGTTGGGTACATATGCTGGAATAAAAGAAATGCAACCTTTTTCAACAGGCCAATTAGTTCGTCCGCTGTTGAAATTCAGTAAAGCACAGTTGTATCAGTATGCTTCAGAACAAGCTTTGATTTATTTTGAAGACTATACGAACCAAAAACTGAACGTTCAAAGAAATCGGCTTCGACATTTAGTGCTCCCAACACTAAAGAAAGAGAATCCTCAAGCGATGGTTCACTTTCAGCAATTTTCTCAACAAGTTCAATGGGCGGATCAGTTAATCAAAAAATATATGAAAAAAATTCTTACAGAAAATCTTAAGAAAAAAACGGACACTTTTTGCTTTTCTTGGAAGATATTAGAGAAAATGCCACAAGAAGAGCGTTATTATTTTTTGTATGCGCTATTTGACTATGTGTTTACAAAAACCCAAATAGCTATTAAAGAGCAGCAAATTCTTTTGATTTTACAGCAAATGCAAGAACCAAAAGGTCAGTGGCAGATTACTCTTGGTCAAGATTGGTTGATGCAACGCGTCTATGACGATGTTTGTCTCGTCAAAAGAAGACGAGAGATAAAAAAAACAAAAGAATATTATCAATTAAAGCCAAACCAGCAAATTATTTTAAATGAAAATGAATGGATAGGATTATTTACACCAGAAGAAATTGAAAAAAGAGAACGAGATGATTGGTTCGAATTTTCTCACGATCTTTGGTTATTCCCCCAACAAGAATTATTCGTAAGAAAGAGACAAGCCGGAGACCGTATCCGATTAAATGAAAAACTAAATAAGAAAGTATCTCGGTACTTTATTGATAATAAAATATCTGACTCACAAAGAAAATGTTCTTGGGTTATTGTAGATGAAAATAAAATTATTTACAGTTTAATTCCATTTACTTATTCTCATTTGAGTATTAGTGTAGAAACTGATAAAATACACTACAGACTTCTTTATAAATATCGCAAAGAAGCAATTGGAAGGAGACTCTGATGTTAGCAAAGGATATTAAAAAAGTTTTGATAACAAAACAAGAAATAAAAATTCGATGTGAAGAACTAGGTAAAGAATTGACAGAAACTTATAAGGATAGTAATCCGCTCGTTGTTGGTGTGTTAAAAGGCGCTGTTCCTTTTATGGCAGACATCATACGTTCGATCGATGCGCACTTAGAAATTGATTTTATGGATGTTTCCAGTTACGGAAATGCAACTGTGTCATCAGGAGAAGTGAAAATTGTCAAAGATTTAGATACAAATGTCGAAGGGCGTGATTTACTGATCGTTGAAGATATTATTGACAGTGGGAGAACACTTGCTTATTTGGTTGATCTTTTTAAATATCGCAAAGCAAAATCAGTGAAAATTGTCACATTGCTTGACAAACCCGAAGGCAGAGTCGTAAATATTAAAGCAGATTATGTTGGATTTAACGTGCCAAATGAATTTGTAGTTGGTTATGGACTAGACTATGCCGAGGCTTATCGGAATTTACCATATATTGGTGTATTAAAACCAAGCGTTTATCAATCAAATTAATGCTGTATCTGCTGTAATTTGTGTTACAATAGAATGGTCGGGATTGATAAAAAAAATGTTAGATTAAAATAACGCATAGGGAGGGCAAACATGAACAAAAAGAACAATGGCGTGATGAAAAATGCCTTGTATTATGTCCTCGTAATCTTAGCGATGGTAATGGTCGTATATTTTATTTTTGGTAATAATGGCCAACGATCGTCAGATATCGAGTACACAAAATTTACAGAGCAATTGCAAGCAGGAAAGATTAAAGAGTTTGAAGTTCAACCTGCAAATGGTGTATATAAAATCTCTGGAGAATATAAAGAACAGCAAACGGTCGCAAATAGCGGTGGGCTTTCTATCTTAGGTTCAACAAATGCAAAAACGACACATTTTACCACCATTATTTTGCCAAATGATGCCACGCTCAGTCAAGTAACAGATTTGGCGAAAAAACATAATGTGGCTACGACAGTCAAAGAAGAATCAAGTAGTGGTGTATGGATATCCTTACTGCTAAGCTTCTTGCCAATTGTCATTATCATTTTCTTCTTTTACATGATGATGGGACAACAAGGTGGTGGAGGCGGCGGAGGCGGCCGTGTCATGAACTTTGGAAAATCAAAAGCTAAGGAAGCAGATAAAAAAGCAAATCGTGTACGGTTTTCAGACGTAGCCGGTGCCGAAGAAGAAAAACAAGAACTTGTTGAAGTAGTTGAATTTTTAAGAGATCCAAGACGTTTTGTTGAATTGGGGGCACGCATTCCAGCGGGAGTTCTTTTAGAAGGACCTCCGGGAACAGGGAAAACACTGCTTGCAAAAGCGGTAGCGGGAGAAGCGGGCGTACCGTTTTACTCGATTTCAGGTTCTGATTTTGTGGAAATGTTTGTTGGTGTTGGAGCAAGCCGTGTACGCGACTTGTTTGAAACAGCAAAGAAAAATGCCCCAGCAATTATTTTTATTGATGAAATTGATGCTGTAGGTCGTCAACGTGGTGCTGGCATGGGTGGCGGACACGATGAACGTGAGCAAACATTGAATCAATTGCTGGTTGAAATGGACGGGTTTGATGGAAACGAAGGAGTTATCGTTATTGCTGCAACCAACCGTTCTGATGTATTAGACCCAGCACTTTTACGCCCAGGACGTTTTGACCGACAAATTTTAGTAGGTCGTCCAGATGTAAAAGGACGTGAGGCAATTTTGCGTGTTCATGCTAAAAACAAACCGTTGGCAGATGATGTTGATTTGAAAGTCGTTGCACAACAAACACCCGGTTTTGCTGGTGCGGATTTAGAAAATGTCTTGAATGAAGCAGCTTTAGTGGCTGCTCGTCGTAATAAAAAGAAAATTGATGCTTCAGATATTGATGAGGCAGAAGATCGTGTGATTGCTGGTCCAGCTAAGAAAGACCGTGTGATCAGTAAAAAAGAACGTGAAATGGTGGCTTATCATGAAGCTGGACATACCATTGTTGGTTTAGTTTTAAGCCGTGCGCGTGTTGTTCATAAGGTAACGATCATTCCGCGAGGACGTGCTGGCGGATACATGATTGCTTTGCCAAAAGAAGATCAATTTTTAATGACTAAAGAAGATATGTTTGAACAAATTGTTGGATTGCTTGGTGGGCGTACGGCAGAAGAAATTATCTTTAATGTTCAATCTACTGGGGCTTCTAATGATTTTGAACAAGCAACAGCGTTAGCTAGAAGTATGGTAACTGAATATGGGATGAGTGATCGTTTAGGTCCTGTTCAATATGAAGGAAATCATCAAGTATTTGTTGGGCGTGACTATGGTCAAACTAAAGCTTATTCTGAACAAATAGCCTTTGAAATTGATCAAGAAGTCCGCAGGATTTTGATGGAAGCTCATCAAAAAGCGCATGATATCATTGAAGCGCATCGTGAGCAACATGAACTGATTGCTGAAAAACTATTAGAATTTGAAACATTGGATGCAAAAGCAATTAAATCTTTATTTGAAAAAGGTGTAATGCCAGAAGGCGCAGATTCTGCTAATTATCCAAGTGAAAAAGAAGCACAGACTTTTGAAGAAGCAAAACGTGCTTTAGAAGAAAAAGACGCTGAAAAACAAGCAGAAGAAAAGAAAGATTTTGAACATGAGAAAAAAGAATTAAATGAAGAAAAACATGATTAACTTCTTCAACAGATGATTCACAAGAGTAACGAAGATAAGCGATAAGCTAAGAGCTATGACTTTGGTCGTAGCTCTTTTTTGGAGAAAAATCCTAGAAAACAACAAATAAATACAAAGATAGCTTTCATAAGTTGAAAATTATCTGGGTAACTAGTATGATTCACTATGAATTTAAAAATGGGAAAAGAGGTACATAAATGAAAGATTATTTAATTAAAGCTCTTGCCTATGATGGCTATGTGCGTGCATATGCAGTTCAGGCGACTGATACTGTTGCACAAGCACAAGAAAGACATAATACGTGGCATACATCATCTGCTGCGTTAGGACGTACATTAATAGGCGGACTTTTATTAGGTGCAACTCTAAAAGGGGAAGATAAATTGACGATTCGCATACAAGGAAACGGTCCAGCAAAGGGAATTGTTGTAGATGCTAACGCCAAAGGAGAGGTTAAAGGATATATCCAAAATCCACATTTGAGTCTTTCTTTAAATGAAGCAGGGAAAATTGATGTACGTGGTGTTGTGGGAACACAAGGGATGTTTAGCGTGACTAAAGACTTAGGATTAAAAGAGCCATTTTCTGGACAGACACCCATTGTTTCCGGAGAAATTGCCGAAGATTTTACTTATTATCTAGCTGTTTCTGAACAAATTCCTTCTGCCGTTGGGTTAAGTGTTCTGATCAATCCAGATGATCGTATTAAAACAGCAGGTGGATTCATGATCCAAATTATGCCGGGAGCAGATGAAGAAACAATAAACAATATCGAAAAACAATTAAACACTACCCCACGGGTATCTACATTATTAGACGAAGGATTAACACCGGAAGAAATATTAAAAGGGCTGTTAGGAACAAAAGATTTGAATATTTTAGAGAAAATATCTGTTCAGTTCAAATGTGATTGTTCAAAAGAAAAATTTGGAGAGGCGATTGTTGCATTAGGGGCAGAAGAAATCCAATCGATGATTGAGGAAGACCATGGAGCAGAAGCTGTATGTTCGTTTTGCAATAATAAATATGAATATAGTGAAGAAGACTTGATTACGTTGAAAAAAGCAACATTAGGAGGAAACTAATTGGAACATACATGGAAAATCGGCTATGTTGAGATACCTAATCGAATAGTTGTTGCCCCAATGGCAGGAATTACTAATTCGGCTTTTCGTGTAACTGTCAAAGAATTTGGAGCAGGATTAGTAGTTTGTGAGATGATTAGTGATCAAGGTATTCACTTTAGAAATAAGAAAACATTAGAAATGTTGCATATTGAAGAAACCGAACATCCTTTGAGCTTACAAATTTTTGGTGGGAATAAAGATACTTTGGTTGAAGCGGCACGATTTGTTCAAGAAAATACAGCCGCAGATATTATTGATATCAATATGGGCTGTCCGGTTAATAAAATCATTAAAGCAGAAGCGGGAGCAAAATGGCTGTTAGATCCTGATAAAGTTTATGAGATGATTCATGCCGTTTCTTCGGCGGTAGATATACCCGTAACCGTAAAAATGCGAATCGGTTGGGATGAATATCATGTGTTTGCGGTACAAAATGCTTTAGCTGCTGAAGCAGCAGGTGCCAGCGCAATTGCGATGCATGGTCGTACTAGAATTCAAATGTATGAAGGACAAGCGAATTGGGAAATATTAAAAGAAGTGAAAAGACAGCTTAAAATCCCTTTTATGGGAAATGGTGACGTAAAAACGCCAGAAGATGCAAAAAGAATGTTGGAAGAAGTTCAAGCAGATGGTGTAATGATTGGGCGAGCGGCTTTAGGCAATCCTTGGATGATCCATCGCACACAGCATTACCTTGAAACAGGAGAATTGATTCCAGAACCTACACCAAGAGAAAAAATTGAAACAGCTAAACTTCATTTAAAACGTTTAGTTGATCTGAAAGGAGAAAAAATTGCTTGCCGCGAATTTCGGACACACGCTTCTTACTACTTAAAAGGAATCTCTCGTGCGGCAAAAGTAAAAGTTGCGATTAATCAAGCAGAAAAACAAATAGAAATCCATGAATTGCTTGAACAGTTTTTAGAAAAAACAGAAAAAATAGCATCGAACTAGTAAAGAAAATTTTTAAGTTTTTTGTGAATTTTCAAGTCGAGTTTTAAGTTCGGCTTGCTTTTTTCGTATTTCATTGGCATTATAGGAAAGAGAATAACATGAGAATGGAGGAAATTTTGTGACACAAGAACAACAACATCAAGTAGAAGATTTAAACGATCAAATGCTTGTTCGACGTCAAAAAATGGAACAATTAAGAGAAAATGGGATCGATCCTTTTGGTAAACGATTTGAACGTACGCATAATTCAAAAGAGTTACATGAACTCTTTGATCAAAGAACCAAGGAAGAATTAGCTGAGATGGGGTTAACAGCTAGTGTAGCAGGTCGTATGGTTACTCGCCGAGGAAAAGGAAAAGCTGGATTTGCTCATCTCCAAGATCGTGAAGGTCAAATCCAAATTTATGTACGTAAAGACCAAGTAGGAGATGAAGCCTATGATGTATTTAAACATGCTGATTTGGGTGATTTTTTTGGTGTGACTGGTGAAATTATGAAAACTGATACTGGAGAAGTATCAATCAAAGCATCAGAAATCACTATTTTATCCAAAGCGTTACGACCTTTACCGGATAAATATCATGGATTAACAAATATTGAACAGCGTTATCGTCAACGCTATCTTGATTTAATCAGTAATCGTGAAAGTTTTGATCGTTTTATGAAACGCAGTCAAATTATTAGTGAGATTCGTCGCTATTTGGACAGCAATGGTTACATTGAGGTAGAAACGCCTGTGTTACACAATGAAGCAGGTGGTGCTGCTGCTCGTCCATTTATTACACACCATAATGCGCTAGATATTGATTTATATTTACGAATTGCTTTGGAACTTCATTTAAAACGTCTAATTGTTGGCGGAATGGAAAAAGTATATGAAATTGGTCGTGTTTTTCGTAACGAAGGAATTGATACAACCCATAATCCAGAATTCACGATGTTAGAAGCTTATACAGCTTACACTGATTTTCAAGATGTGATGAACTTGACAGAAGGAATTATTCGTAACGCAGCTCAAAAAGTTCTTGAAACAGGAAAAATCATCTATGACGGACAGCCAGTTGATTTGGAAACCGACTTTAAACGAATTCACATGGTAGATGCGATAAAAGAACGAACTGGTATAGACTTTTGGAAAGAAATGACCCTAGAAGAAGCTTTAGCTATTGCTAAAGAACATAACGTAGAAGTGACGGGCTCAATGGGCGTGGGTCATGTCATTAATGAATTTTTTGAAACGTTTGTAGAAGAAACTTTAATACAGCCGACATTTGTTTATGGACATCCGGTAGAAGTATCTCCATTAGCGAAAAAGAACCCAGAAGATCCACGCTTTACGGATCGATTCGAATTATTTATTGTAGGTAGAGAATTTGCGAATGCTTTTACGGAGTTAAATGATCCGATTGACCAAAGAGAACGTTTTGAAGCACAGGAAAAAGAACGTGAATTAGGAAATGATGAAGCACACGGTGTAGATGAAGATTTCTTGGAGGCTTTAGAATATGGCATGCCGCCAACTGGAGGACTAGGTATTGGAATTGATCGTTTAGTGATGTTGCTGACTGACGCACAATCCATTCGTGATGTTTTACTTTTTCCGACAATGCGCTAAACTCAAGTAATTCGAATAAATAATAAATATAAGAGAAAAAGGGAAATCAGTATAAAAGTTTTCCCTTTTTTTATTATTGTCTTTAGACCTA
>NZ_JXLB01000020.1 GCF_001886195.1 Enterococcus ratti
AGCGAATAAACAATTTGTAATGGAAATACAAAAATACTTGGGATTTTCTTACAACGCTTATCTTTTCTATAAATGAATAGATAACACACTAATTTTTTTTACTAATCTGGTCTTAGGGAAAAATCTCCAATTCCCTCCTTGGTAAGATTATCATTGTAAAAAGGATCATGAGCAATATATTTGGGCCATTTATCTTGCATTTTTTTAATTTCACCGGCAAAACGTTTTTGCTTTTCAGGTGTATCTTCGTATCCCCTAGATTTTGACTCAAAATGATAAAGTTCGACTTGATGCGCATACACGTTAAATCTACCCAATTCATAAATTTTCAAACAAAGGTCGACATCATTAAACGCAACTTCTAATGTTTCATCAAAACCGTTTACTGCTTGAAAATCGGCTGTTTTAACCATCATACAAGCAGCTGTTACAGCTAAATAATTGACATCAATCACTAAACGGCCAAAATAACCGCAATGTGTCCGATCATAATTATTTAAGGCATGTCCAGCCACTCCACCGATGCCAACAAGCACTCCAGCATGTTGTGTCGTATCATCTGGATAGTAAAGTTTTGCTCCTACACAGCCAATACGATCAAATTGAGCGTAAGAAACCATTCTTGTCATCCAATTTGGCTCAATGACTTCAGTATCATTATTTAAGAATAATAAATATTTACCATTTGCTTTTTTTGCAGCTAAATTATTAATTCTAGAGTAATTGAAAGGAATATCAATCAACTCAACAAAGAATCTTTCCTTTAACTTCTTTTTATATTCAGCAAATAACTCTTGCATTTTAGGATCCGTACTGCCGTTATCTGCAACAATAATTTCATAATTAGAATAGTTGGTTTTTTCTATAATTGAGTCCACACATAATTTTAAATCATCATACCCATTTTTTGTAGGAATGATTATACTGACTAATTCTTCATTTAAAACTTCGTAACTCACTTCATAAAATCCCGAAATTCTACCTGGACGAACCATTCCTTTAATGTTTCTGCGTTTTAAAGCATCCGTTAAGGCCTTCACTCCAGAATCATAAATATAATTCTTGGCTTCACCGCTGCTTGCAGTAGACCCGGGGATCGTACGCCAATGGTATAGGATTTTATCAATATGATAAATATGTTCTTTTGGAATCTGCTCTGTCACACGTAAAATCAAATCATAATCTTGTGAACCTTCATATCCTTTTCGAAAACCGCCTAACTTTTTAACCAAACTTGTTCGATAAACACCTAAATGAGAAATATAATTATTTCCCATCAAAGTATCTGGCGACCAGTCTGCTTTAAAATGAGGATCAAAGCGATGACCATTTGCATCAATTTTATCTTCATCGCTATAAATGACATCTAGCTCCGGATGCTCATTCAATACTTTAGCTACTTCAAACAAAGCATAAGGTGGGAGTTCATCATCGTTATCTAACAAAGCAATAAATTCACCTTTGGCTACTTCTAACGCAGAATTTGTGGCTAAGCTAATATGCCCATTTTCTTTTCTGAAAATAACTTTGATTCGCTGATCTTTTTTTTGATAAGCTTCTAAACACTTTCTAATTTTAGGATCCGTTGAAGCATCATCACTGATGCATAATTCCCATTTTTCATACGTTTGATTTAAAACAGATTCAATACATTTTTCCAGCCATTTAATTTCGACGTTGTAAACCGGCATAATTACTGAAATAAGTGGTCGATAATTAAAAGATACTGACTCTTGACGTTGCTTTTGAAAATCAAATTTTTCATGTCGTTTCAACCACTGTTCATAATCAGTATTTGCAGATTTCATTTCTAGTTTGAATCGGCGAATTGCTTTTTTTACACCGTGCGTTCGCGTATAATTAATTCCTTTTTTCAATAATTTTTTTTTCTTTTCCCAAGTTGTTTCCACTCCGTCATCATACGGATAACGTCCATTTAATTTTATCGCAATACCGTTTTGATGGGCATTTGTTCGAAAATCTAAAATGGCTTTTCCCCTCAAATTTCCAGATAAACGAATATTGAAACCACTTTTTGCTTTCACATCGAGATTATATAAATGATTAATGTCAAGACGGACTACATTTGTGACTTCAGCAGTTACCTTTTCTTTTTTAACTCTGATGACAGGAAGCTCCTTCGTCACTTCATCAATCGCCCACCCAACGACTAGTAAATCGCCAGTCGCTCTTTCTCGAGTAATTTGATCAATAAATACGGCAATTTCTTTCTTTTGCACTATTTTTCGTTCTCCTTTATCAAATAAGTTCATTCTTACATCTCAACAAACCAAGATTCGCCACTTTTTGCCACTACTTCAATTAAGAAAGTTTTTTCTTCTTCACATCGTATGTGTAGTTCAAAACCAGCTTTTGTACCAGCTGGCAATTGTTCTGCTTGATTTACTTCGGGGCGTTCAAACTGCAAAACATCAAAAAACGATGCTTGGTTTGCAGATAACTTATAAGAGAGTGGTTGACGTTGTGCATTAGAAATTCCCCATCCTTTGATCAGTAAAAGTTTTGTTTCTGAATCCCACGTTTTACTATCAATACATAAAGAAATAGCCTTCGCTTGAATTTTTTTTGCTGTTTCTTTTATACGAAGTCGACGATTTTTTGGTTTAATGGTAAATTCCGTTTCGGTTAACAATGCGTGGTAACGTGTAGTCGTTGTCTGCAATTCATGCGTTACTTTTCCATAATCTTTACGCAGCTGTTCGTTTTCCTTTTTCAGTATATCAATAGTCGCAGTAAGCTGTTGCTGTATATGAGCCAATGGTTTAATCGTTGTTAATAACTCAGTCATTGTTTCAGTTAATTCACCAATAAAACGGTAATGACAGACAATTGTAAGCTCTTTGCCAGCCACTTCCCTTACAGTAAATTGAGGACGTTCTTGTCCATCAAATAAATAGCAGTCATTTGAAGTCTTGATAACCGCATTAGACTGTATAAACTCAATTTTATTTCCTAACACTTCTCCGCGAAATTCGATAAAACTTGGCCGATTTTCAAAGCGAAAAGTAACCGATTTTACATCATCAGCTATTGAAAAAGTCAGTACTTGATTTTCACCCGTATAATTATTAAAAGGAAATTTTTGAGATGTTTCGTTATGATCTGTTTTTTGAACCATTTCTACGATACGTACGTAATTAGAATTTTGCGGTTGGGCTACATTACTATGTGCCACAGAATATTTTTTAAGAGAAAAGAAATATTGATAAACTTCTCCAAAAGGACGCATCTTAAATGCATAACGAACCGCTTCAGGAAGGTCTTCATAAGTTGAATTTAATTCAGTATCTCCGACAGCTAAGTAAAGGTAATCTTCCTTGTTGATAAACAAACCCGCCTTTTCAAATACTTTTTTAAATCCTTCGTGTGTATAAAAAGAATTATGTGTTTCATCCAATAAACCGTAAGAAGCCCATGGGAGTTCATTGTTAAATAAATGGATCATTACAGAATTATGCACTAAATTGGGAAATGTAATTAAAATTTCTCCTTCTTCATTTAAAAATTCTCTTACTTTTTTTAACGTTTCTCCTGGATTAACCAAGTGTTCTAAAACGTCAGCAAAAAGAATGTAATCAAATGTCTGTCCTACATAATAATTTGCCCACTCAAAGCTTTCAATGTCTCCATAAAAACTATCTTGTGAGAACTCACTGACAAAATCAAATAATTCTTTATCTAGTTCCACAATACTTACTCGGCAATTTTTAGCTCCGATTAAATGCTTCGTCAATCGTCCATTGCCCGGACCAAATTCTAACACGTTACTTCCCGGTTTGATTTGAGCTGCAATTTTTCCTACACTACTTTGTTCATCTAAATCCATTTCAAAATTATACTTCATCGGCTAAATTACCTTCTTCCCATTTATGGTCTAAGATCACGATTCCTTCTCCGATATATGCGCCATTCACAAATAAATTCATATATTTTGTTTTATAAACTAAAGGTACTGTAGCATTTTCTTCAAAAATTGCTACATCAAAATAATACTCTCCTGCTAAAAGCCCAAGTTTTTCATACGCTAAATAAAAAGTATTTTTACCTTTTTTCCAAGGAATTCTGATACCATCTAACAACGTATTTAAACCACAGACATAAAAATTGTCAATGGTGCGTAAAGCAATTCCCAACACAGGATTTTTGATTGAATCATCTTTAACTTCATAAGCCACTTTGACATATAGAGTTTCTCCTTGTTCAAGTACGTCTATTGGCTTTTTTTTCTTATCTAACAATTGTGCACTTACAATATCTACGATGTCTGGTGCAGCAAAACGTTCCACTTGATTTTTATTACGATCAACTGTTTTCACTGATTTTTTCTTTAAAAAGTTTTCGTAGTTTGTAGTAACATCCATTGTGTCACCGTATTCTACCACTTCACCGTTTTTCAACCAATAAGTGCGATCACAAAAGCGGCGAATTGAACTAATGTCATGAGAGACAAACAAAATGGTTTTTCCGGAATTTTTTATTTCCGTAAATTTTTCCATGCATTTCAATTGAAACTCAAGATCACCTACAGCTAAGGCTTCATCAACGATCAAGATATCAGGGTTAACATTAATGGCCACAGCAAATGCTAAACGAACGAACATCCCACTAGAATATGTCTTCACTGGCTGATAAACATGATCGCCGATATCCGCAAATTCAATAATGTCATCTACCATTCCATCAATTTCTTCACGTGAAAATCCTAAAACCATCCCATTTAAATAAATGTTTTCATATCCTGAATACTCCGGATTAAATCCTGAACCTAATTCTAATAATGCAGATATTTTTCCTTTAATTTCCATTGTGCCTGAAGTAGGAGTTAATACTCCCGTGATGATCTTAAGCATTGTGGATTTACCAGAACCATTTTCTCCAACAAAACCGATCATCTCCCCTTCTTTTATTTCAATATCAATATTTTTTAACGCGTAAAACACATCATGATAAGATTTTTTAAATGGATTTAGTGCTTCACGAAAACGATCAGATGGTTTTGCATACATATTATAAGATTTTGTAATATTTTTTAATTTAATCGCATACTCTGTCATATTTATACTCCTTACAAGACATCTGAAAAGTGTGGTTTCAATCTGCGAAACACAACCGAACCAATTACAAAAATAACCAAAGTAATCACCCAAAAATACAATGTATACATTTTATGTTCCCAAAACCATGTTTGACTTAAAAAAGATTCACGATAGCCTTGCACAATATAATACAGTGGATTTAATTTAAGAACATTGACAATGACTGAATTAAATTGGGCAGGACTCCAAAGAATCGGCAATGTCCACATGATTAATTGCAACACGATTGTAATCAACTGCATCAAATCAGGTAAAAACGGTTGAATAGACGCCGTTAACCATGTTAATCCAGTTAAAAAAGCGCACATACAAAACAAATAATAAACAAGTTGTACTGTCATGACAGTAGGATAAATACCATAAATTCCCGCTACTAATAATCCAATTAAAATAAAGAAAATATGCGTATAAAGATTCGCTAAAATTTTAGTAGTCGGTAAAATACGTATATTAAAAACAACTTTTTTTACTAAATACGTATATTCTCTAAAAACGAGTGTCGTAGAAGTAAAAGCATCCGAAAAAAAGAACCACGGAACCATCCCAGTAATCAAGTAAACGATAAATGGATATTTCCCATCAGTTAGTGGTGCCTTCAATCCAAAACCAAAAACGAGCCAGTAAATCAAGACAGTAAATACAGGATTGATAAACGCCCATAAAATCCCTAAAAAAGAACCCGCATAGCGAGATTTAAAATCATTGATTGAAAATTGAAGCAATAACTTTCTGTTCTGGTAGATGTCTTTTATAAATAAAAATAAATCTTTCAACATTTATGTTCCTCCAAGCAAATTCTGTTAATTACAGTCCTGTGACATTTTACCATATTTTTACGAACAGACTGTGATATTCTTATTTTCTTAATTTTCTATTAAGCAAAAACAAAAAAGACAACTTCAAAAACTAAAAAAGGAAGTAACCACATTGTTCTTTTAATAGTTGATAAATTTTATTTTGCTTTTTGTTGTGATTCCTTTCATGGTCTCACTTATCTAATTTCAAATACCTATGAGAAACTGAAAAAAACTTCTTATCTCATTCTCTTTATTTTACAAAAGAACTTATTTAATTGCAATGAAGCCAAAAAAGAGGGCAATGCAAGAAATAATACTCGCTAGTTTAGTGCTTAATCAAATAATCTCTTTTGTCGAGAATTTCAAAATATAAATAGAGGAAATTACTAAAGCAAGAAAGCCAAAATGATGAATTAACCAATCAATGGCAAGAGACACTTACAGAATTAGTAGTTGTTTTTTCATAAAAGACTTGCGATAGTCCGATGAAAGTTCAATTTTTTGTGCTATTATGAATCATTTAATTGGCTTATTTGTAGTCGATGGTGTGTGTTTAACATATTGAGTGGTTAAATGGACAGACAATTTGAAGTATTTTTACAAGCGCTTTTGCGATATGATGAGCAATTAAACATAAACAGATGCATCGGTTGCACCGATAAAGATGGAATTAGCGTTCATTTTGATTAAGAATATATCGTTTGCAAAGATTTGTTCCATCATTAAAAAAACTTTTTCAACAAAAATAAGTATGCTACACTTGTTTTGTTTCTAAATAAACAACTAACTCTATGAAAAAATTTTATTTATAATTTATTTTTGGAGTCACACTTTTCACGTACGGATATTGCGTGCAATATCACTTTGAATTTTAAATACTTACTTTAACAATATATACTTTAGTAAATAGTAAACGAGCGTGAAGTAAAGAATACTTTTACTTNACAGAAGCGAGCAACTCCTTTGGCTTATTTCTCGGAGTTGATCGCTTCTGCTTGTCTCTTCTATTTTTAGCATTGCCTATCAATGAGAATGACGAGCGACCCTTGAAAGAGGAGTTGCTGCTTTTTTATTTGCTCCTACTTGTTTTTTTATAGGAGTATCAAAAAAATCATACCGATGGGATGCCATACCTAATAATAAATAAACAATTGGTACCCATGGAAAAGATGTAAGCGTTTCTTCCATAAAAGATTGGATCATGACAGCAAAAAATGCCCAAAGAAATGTTACTTGGCTATTTGATACCTCTGCTTTTAAAGTCAATTTTCCAACATAAAGCAACACTAATAGTACAACAATTACAATTCCTAACAGACCGTAAAGATTTAAAAATACATTATAACTATTGTGATTTCCTAGTGATTGATTTCCTCGATGAAAAATAAAAGGTTTCATCCCAAGCCAAACTTGTTCACTTTTTTTTGAAATAGTTTCATAAAATTTTAACCAGATTGCTTCTCGGCCAGTAAAAAGATTGAGATTTTTTGAATGAGCAGCTAAGTAAGAAATAGGTAACGCAAAAATGGTTACTAACAGATACGCAAAAAAAGGAGCACGAATATCTTTAAAGAAACGTTTAGGTAAACTGTCTAATAGCACAAAAATAAGCATAGCTACTAAAGCGCCTTTTGATTGACAAACCCAAATTCCCACTGTAGCAGCAATAACGGCCGGCACGCCAAGTATATGACCATACCAGCGTTCAAAAGTACTAGCAAATCCGCGAATCAACAAAGCAAGCGTCATCAAAGAGCTGCCGATTGTATTTGTATTGATCCAAATATCCGAAATTTTCTGACTGGGAAACCAAATGCTTTCTCCTTTTGGTATATTTATTTCAGTAAAAATCCGATACAACGTGATACCAAGAAAAACATAAAAAACAAAGATAAAAACTACTCGATCCACTTTATCAAACTGAATCCATTTGATCGTTAAACATAACCCAATAATTAGGGGGATTAACAAATCTACATAAATCGAGCTAGCTCTAGCTTCTCTAAAATGCGCAAACACTATATAATTGATTATTGCAGCTGCAAGATAAAAAAAATCAGAACCTCTTATTTTGGAAACATTTAAAGCAAATAAAATAATAATCCCAAAAGTCACAAATTGCGCAGTATTTTCATAAATGAAATTAGCTGGCGGCACACTGAGTCCGGCAGTCCAAACAAAGAAAATGGCTGAAAGAAAAAGTATAAGTAGCCCTACACTCATTTTGTTGATGAACTTTTCAATAATCGTTTGAATGATTTCCAACCTCCCTTCCATCTTATTATACTGTTATTTAAAAACAAACATCAATGCTATATCAATAATAATTAATGATAATCACATTTTTTTGAAGCTAAAATAGAGATTTCAACTAATACAGCCAGCGTCGAAAACTTTTTTGAGGATATGAGCTACAAAAATAGGTGATTGAGCAATTTCCATAAGATGAGATTCTTTTCTACACTCTGACCTTACTTGCTCAATCCCTCTTTTAACCTTCAATATATGTTCAACCTGCTGTCAAATTCATTTCATTCATATTTTCTGGGTAAGAGACTTCAAAAATCATATATCCATCTTTGTCAGGACCATAAAGTTGAGAAAATTGCGCTTGATACAACTGATTATAATCTGTCAAAGGACGTTTACTTACGACATATTTAATGCCCAATTTTTTAGCATCTTTAAAATTAAGAGTCACTGAAAACATATCTGAACGATCTAATATAAATGACGTTTCCTCTTTCGCAATGAACGCCCTTGTATGCGCATACCGATTGTAATATTTTTCATATTTTTTCTTAGGATCAATTTTTTCCCATGCAGGCATATCTGGATAAAAACGAACAGCATTAAAAGCTCTTACTCCTAAAGTAGGTGTAAAATTGTAAATTTCATCTTCTGTTAACCAAATTTGCTGTGGATCTTTTTGATCGATCTTTTTAATTTCCTTTGCCAACGTTTTTTCAAAAATGGCACCAGTTCCTTCTACAATTGGATTAACAAAGCATCCTGAAACTACAATGAGTGTTGCAAACGCAAAATAAAATAAGCGGCAACGTCGAAATAAAATAAAGGCCAGCATGACTGTTCCAGCTAGTACAATCAACAAAATTTCCAATTCGGAAAAATAGTTTGTCAATTTTGAAGTCATTAGCACATAAGCATAAAGACTCGCATTTGCACCTAACAATACAAATTTATACCATGTTGGAAACACATCTTCTTGCCAAATATAGGAAATAAACCAAATAGTTAATAGACAAGCTGCAAAACTAAAAGTTAGTATGGCTCGAAAAGGTGGAACATAGGACAATAAAGTAAGTTCAGCAAACCATTCAGGCAAACCCGTGGTAATCCAAACAATCGAAAACAAACAAAAAACCATTAAAATTCGACCAAATAACTTTTGTTCACTGTTTTTTTTGCCAAATAAAACGAAAGGACTTGCTAAAAAGACCGTTGGAAAAAAATGATAGAATAAAGCAACTTCCGAATTATTAGAAAAATTAATATCTTTAAAAGAAATTTTCCAATTTGTCAAGAAATAAAAGAATTCTTCAAGTTTCCATTTTCCACCGGTACTCACTCGCTTTCCCGGATACAATGTATTTAAAGAAGCTAGCAGTGCATCTTTAGAAGTTAGCCAAAAATGGAGCATAACACCACCGATAAGCAAAACTGCCCCGAGGATTAGATAGGCATCCACTCGATCCCAAGTAATTCTTTTGCCATAATAAATGAATAATCCAACAAAATAAAACACAAGAAGATAAGCAAGCATGACTTGATGAGCTGGATAAATAACCAATATAAATCCTAAACCAAAAAGGACAATCAAGCACATCATCATCGCTCGGATTCCTTTTTTCTCATGCTGATAAAAGTAATGATAAAAAGCAACCATCAACCCGAGTGTAAAGAAAATCAAATCTCCCACGTGCTGCATAAACCACCATTGGACTGCTGGTGAAAAAGCCAAGCCAAAAGCCCCTATCAACGATAATTCTTTTTTTCTTTTGGTCAAAATCATCAATAATTCAAACCCAAGTAAAACCATGACGACTAATTTCATTCCCCAATAAAAAGAAAGCCCACGATCTCTTCCTAAGAAAAAGAATCCCCAATTAAATGGTTTACCGATCACTGTAATATCTTTGACTGGTGAGTTATAAGCAATAATCATGTTTTGACCGTTTAAAGAATAATCTTTATTTACTAAAGGGTAATCATTTTCAGCTTGCGAAAGGTAAAATGGCGTTTGCACGAGCCACTCATCTGAGCGAACTTCTCTGCTTTGACCGAAAATAACGTCAGTTTTTTTACCATCTTCTCGTTGTGAAACATATTTATCCCAAACACCTAGAGAACTACCATTCAAATTAAATGTGACGATAACTATGACTACTAAAAGTCCAATGAGATAGCGAAGCTTTAAAAAAATATCAAGAACAGAGAAACTCGAATGTGCATTTTTTGTTGATGTTCGCTGAGCACGTCTTGTTTGTTTTTCCATACCATTCTCCTATTTATTTTTTATTCTTTTCTTATTTAAGGAAAAAACTGGTTGGCTTATTTTAAATGTTTTGCTTCTGTCAACATTTTTTCTAATGCTTCTTGCCATGTTGGAACAACAAAACCTAAATCTTTTGCTTTTTTTAAGCTCATCACAGAATACTGCGGGCGAACTGCTTTTTGAGGGTATTCTTCAGAAGTTACTGGGACGACTTCCACTTTTGTATCTTTTAAAATTTCTTTTGCAAATTCATACCATGAGCAATGATTTTCATTAGATAATTGATAAATGCCATAAGGTGCATGATTTTCAATCATATAAACGATAAATTCGGCAAGCGTTCGTGTCCATGTTGGACGTCCAAATTGATCATTGACAACAGTTAAACGTTTATGAGTTTGAGCTAAACGCTGCATCGTAAAGACAAAATTATGACCATAAAGACCGAACACCCACGACGTGCGAACAATATAGTAGTCTTCTAAAATTTCTTGAACGAGTTGTTCACCCAATAATTTTGTCCGTCCATATTCATTTAGCGGATTAGTGGGGTCATCTTCTTGATACTCCTTCTCTTTGCTTTTTCCATCAAATACATAGTCGGTACTAACATACACTAATTTTGCATTAACTGCTTTTGCTGCCAAAGCTACGTTTTTTGTGCCATCTACATTAATTTTTTCATCTAATTCTTTTGCTTCTTCTTCTGCTTTGTCAACAGCCGTATACGCTGCACAGTGAAAAATAAGGTCTGGCTTTAACTGCGTAATATATTCCATCGTTTTATCTGCATCAGTAATATCTAACTCGGCAGCATCTGTTGACACGTAAAGCATGCCTTTTTCATCCAATAGATGTCGAAGCTCTGTGCCAAGCTGCCCATTTCCTCCCGTTAATAAAAACATTCTAATCTCTCCTCGTCATTGATTTAAAAAAGGGGCTGCAACATTTGTTGCAGATCCCTTACGCTTACTAATCAATAATAAAACTCGTGCTTATCGTCTGTTTCCTATTGCTACAAGCCTTTTCACATATGATCAAATTGTTTGAAAGAATCGAGTGTTTCCTTCAAACGAAACAAAAAGATCCTCTTTTAATAATTATTGACCGTTTTTTGCATATGCTGCTTCTACAGCTTCTTTTTCTTTTTTCCACCACTCTTGATGCTCTTCATACCATTTGATTGTATCAGCCAGTCCATCTCGGAAATTAGTAAATTTAGGTTTCCAACCAAGCTCTTGACGCAATTTAGTTGAGTCAATCGCATAGCGTAAATCATGACCGGCCCGATCGTTTACATGATCATAAGCATCTTTTGGTTGTCCCATCAATTCTAAAATTAACTCCATCACTGTTTTATTGTCTTCTTCTCCATCTGCACCAATCAAATAAGTTTCGCCAATTCTTCCCTTAGTTAAGATTAACCAAACAGCCGAAGAATGATCATTCGTATGAATCCAGTCGCGAACATTCTTTCCTTCCCCATATAATTTTGGTCGTATGCCGCTTAAAATATTCGTCACTTGCCGCGGAATAAATTTTTCAATATGTTGATAAGGACCATAGTTATTTGAACAATTAGAGATTGTTGCTCGTAATCCAAATGAACGTACCCAAGCTTTTACAAGCAAGTCTGATCCAGCTTTGCTTGAAGAATAAGGACTAGAAGGGTTATACGGTGTTTCAGCTGTAAATTTTTCTCCTTCGCCTTCACCATGTCCCGGTAAATCTTCACGCAGCGGTAGATCACCATAAACTTCATCTGTTGATACATGATGATAGCGAACGTCGTATTTGCGACATGCTTCCAACAAAGTATATGTTCCAATAATATTTGTTTGAATAAATGGAAAAGGATCTTTCAAAGAATTATCATTATGAGATTCAGCCGCATAATGAACAACCGCGTCCGCTTGCTTAACTAAACGATCAACAAGCACTGCATCCGCCACATCACCCACAACTAATTCCACACGATCACTCGGCAATCCAGCTAAGTTTTCTTTATTTCCAGCATATGTTAATTTATCTAAAACAGTCACATGAATCTCTGGATGATGATTCACAATATAATGAACAAAATTTGAGCCGATAAATCCGGCACCACCAGTAACAATGATATTTTTCATACAATGTTTCTCCTTATCAAACATTAAATTTCACCATAAATGAATGGATTTTCTACTTCAAATTCTTTCAAAGTTGGATGGTTATGATCTTTTTCAGAAAGAATAGCTTGGGAAAGATCAATAGGCCAATCAATCGCCAAATCTGGATCATCAAATGCGATCCCTCCATCCGCTTGTGCGTTATAATAATTATCACATTTATATAGGAAGTTAACATTTGACGTTAGCGTGACAAACCCATGGGCGTAACCTCTAGGAACCAAAAGTTGACGATGATTGGATTCAGACAAAATAAAACTTTCCCATTTTCCATAAGTAGGACTCCCTTTTCGAATATCAACGATCACATCTAGTACTACACCGGAAGTCACACGTATCAATTTGGTTTGTGCTGCTTCGCCTTTTTGAAAATGCAACCCTCGAATCACGCCAGCTTCTGCCGATAATGAATGATTATCTTGAACAAAATCAAAGTTTAATCCGTGTTCGGCAAATTTCTCTTTAGAATACGTCTCAGTAAAAAAACCGCGGTGATCACCGAAAACATCCATTTCAATAATTTTAACATCTGTTAATTTTGTGTCGATTACTTTCATGATTTAAGACTCCCTTGTTCAGCCGCCAATCTTAAAAGATATTGACCGTATTGATTTTTTTTCAACGGTTGAGCTAATGTTAGTAATTTTTCTTTATCAATATATCCCATTCGATAAGCAATTTCTTCTAAACACGCTACTTTAAGATTTTGTCGTTTTTCAATCGTTTCAATAAATGTTGATGCTTCAAGTAAAGATTCGTGTGTACCAGTATCTAACCACGCAAAACCTCTACCCATTAACTCCACAGAAAGCTTACCTTTTTCTAAATAAGCTTTGTTTACATCAGTAATCTCTAATTCTCCTCGTTCAGATGGCTTTATATTTTTTGCAATAGATATCACCTCATTATCGTAAAAATATAAACCCGTCACAGCATAATTTGATTTAGGATGAGCTGGTTTTTCTTCTATCGATAATGCTTGCATACGATCATCAAATTCTACTACACCAAAACGTTCTGGGTCGTTAACATGATAACCAAAAACAGTTGCTCCATTTTCTTTTGAAGCAGCTCGTTGAAGCATTTTAGATAAGCCACCGCCATAATAAATATTGTCACCTAATACAAGACAAACGCTGTCACTTCCAATAAATTTTTCGCCAATAATAAAAGCCTGTGCTAATCCATCTGGACTTTCTTGCACTGCATAGTCAATTTGTAATCCTAATTCCGTTCCGTTACCAAACAGTTCTTTAAATCGGGGGGTATCTTGAGGAGTTGAAATAATCAAAATTTCTTTAATTCCAGCCAACATCAATGTAGACATTGGATAATAGATCATTGGTTTATCGTAAATCGGCATCAACTGTTTTGACGTCGCCTTTGTTAATGGATACAAGCGTGTACCGCTTCCTCCAGCAAGAATGATTCCTTTCATGAATAAAAGTTCTCCTTTTTTATATTTCAAATTTTACTTTGCTATTATCTCATCAAACGTATTATTTGTCATGAAATTATTGATGATTTAATTATTTATCTTTTACCAAAATTTCCCATTTTCTTTTAATAAGAGCTTTGAGGAGATGAACTCGCCAACTTATTTTTTGTTTTAAATTAGAATGTGTGTCAATTTCACTTGCATTAAGTTCATGCCGACGATAAAGTGTTAATGGTTCACGAATAAACCCTACATGGTTGCCTCCAAGCATGCCGATCCACATATCGTGCATTGGTACTTTGTCAGGAATCGGTATAATTGTTTTCTTCAATGAAGAACGAAAAGCCATCCCCGCCCCAATATAATGACTTCGGATCAAGTTATTTAACCATCCTTCACGAGAACGGCGATACTTAAAATAAGAAGGATGAATTTCATTGAGGTGACTATCTACAACGACTAAATCACTCACTACTACTAATTGATTAGGGTTTTCTTCAAAATAAGTTGTTACCCTAGCGACTTTATTGGGCAACCAGATATCATCTTGGTCTGCTAAAAAAACAATGTCACCACTTGATTGTTTGATCGCATGGCTAAAATTTGCGATCAGTCCTTTTCTTGGTCCTTCAGTTAATTTTATTCGGTTATCTTGTTGAGCATATTCTTTTATTATTTTACGGGTTCCATCTTTTGATCCATCATCTGAAATAACTAACTCGTCATCCATTGAAAGTTGATTTAAAATACTATCTAACTGTTCACTTAAATATCTTTCCCCGTTAAAGGTCGCCATACAAACTGATCGCACAAATTCACATCCTTTACATTTCAACAAATGAGCGCAACGTCAAACGCCATATTTTCCGATTTTTAACAGTTAAAAATTGTTTTATCGTACGAAGCAGCAATTGTTTTCGATGCGTTTGCAGCAATTGCTTATCGTATTTTTGATAAAAGTGATTTTCAGCTTGCAGAATTGACCGATATCTTGCCACTGAAATTTTCTTATAATCCAAAACTGAAAGGTCATGCTCTATGCGCTCTGATAAAACAAACACCACCTTTTTGCATTGAAAAATGGACCAAAAAATCCAATGATCCAAAAAATCTAGTGGAAATTCTAAATTAAATCCGCCAAGCTGTTTTAAAAAATCTACAGAAAAAACGACCCCCGAGTTAATAGCCATCAACCGATTTGTAAACAATTGTGAACGATTAATTATTTCAACTTGACGATTAATGTAGTGATCTGCAAAAACAGGAGAAATTTGTTTTTCTTGATCATAGACCATAGGGACTGCTGCCGCTAACTCCTTCGACCATTTTAGACGTAAAATTGTATCAAAATAAGTCGCTGTTAACTGACTATCATGATCAAGCGTAACAAAATAGCGAATACTCTGGAATGCACAAGCCAGTGCGTAATTATATGCAACAGCTAGACCAGGATTCGCCGAATTATGATAATAACTGACATGCTCGTCCATAAATAATGGCTCTTCTTGTGAAATCAAACTATTATCGTACACCACCAGTTGTATTACTCCTTCAGAAACTGCTTTAGCAAGAATGTCAAAAGAAGGAGATTGACTAAACCGTTGTTGATATAAAACAACAACTACTAATATTTTCGGAGCTATCAAAAGAAAGTCCACCCCCACTTGTTGAAAAATTTTATCATGGACTGCAAAAATATCCGAAAAAGTCTAAAATTACGATGAGCACCTTTGCCATATAAATGAATAATCGAGTATAACGGCGTATAAAGCAGTTTCTCGCCCGCTTTTTCAAAAGTTAAACAAAGATCATTATCTTCAAAATACATAAAATAGCGCAGATCAAACCCATTGATTTTTTTAAATTTATTAACATTCACTACCATAAAGCTGCCAGAAATCATCCGAACATAACTATTCGTTGTATTTGACAAATCATGGCACTCAAATTTTGCTAAACGTTTTGCAAATAAATGCTTAACCCAACGAAAAGGGATGAAACGCAAAATGTAATCGAAAACAGTTAATTTTTTGCGAATCAAATGTTGCGCCGTTCCATCTTCATTTAATATTTTAGGTGCCAACATTGCACATTCCGGATGTTTTTTTAAAAGATAAACCAGTTCCACGATCGTTTGTTCATCCACTAAAACATCTGGATTGAAAATAACGGCATATGGATATTTGCTTGTTAATAAGTTATAGTTGTGACCATAACCAAATCCTTTATTTTCCTGATTAAAATAAATTTTAATAAAAGAATAAACTCGATAAGCTTTTAACCGCTCTTGATAATTAATCGTTGAATGATTATCGAAAATTAGAATTTCAATAGCCGGCTGATCTTTTATGCTGGCAATAAGTGTATCTAGCGTTTGAAAAATTTTTTGACTATTGGCCGTCACAATACTAATTAAAATCGGCAGTTCGTGCTTTTTTTTCATGAATGTCTAGTCCATTTCTTCTTATATTTCTGTATCACTTGTGTTCGGTAGTCTTTATTTCCTAAAAATCGCAAAGTTTTAAGGATGTACTGATGTTTTTCATTGATTAAACCGATCAATTCAAATAATAAAATCGCAGCAAACAGCATAGAAATAATTAAAACGATTGAACCAATATAACCAGTATAATTCATAATCATTGCTGTGAAAGAGAACATCAATGCCATCGCGTAAATTGTTAAAACGGCTCCTTTATGTGTAAAGCCTAAACTCAGTAAGCGATGATGCAAATGCTTTTTATCTGCCGTAGAAAAAGAAACACGGTTGGCTTTTCGACGAATGATCGCAAAAAAAGTATCAGAGACTGGTACGCCCATCACAATCAATAAAGAAATGGAAGAAACAAACGTGACGTTTTTTAGCCCTTGCAGCGAAAGAACAGCCATCATAAATCCTAAAAATAAAGCCCCAGTGTCTCCTAAATAAATTTTAGCAGGATAAAAATTATATGGAAAAAAGCCGATAATACTTGCTACTAAGCAGAAAATAACGATCGGTATGTAAACAGTAGAAGCATGTAAAAAAAAGTAGCCAATGATACCAATCGTAATTAAACCAATTAATGAAATTCCTGTTGCTAATCCATCTAATCCATCAATTAAATTGACAGCATTGGTGATGCCAAAAATCCAAAAAATAGTCACAGGAAAACTAAACCAGCCTAATTCAATATGCCCAAAAAATGGTAACGTTACTGAATCAATATGAATATCTGCTATAAAATAAATAACTAATGCAGCTATTAAGATTCCTATCGTTTTTTGTTTAGGTGTCAACTCAAATTTATCGTCCAATATTCCCGTTACAATAATCACTGATGCCGCCAATAATATCGGCAAAATATAAAATTTAGGGATGATATCTTGAAAAAACAGTAAAGTTGAGACAACAAATGAGACAAAGATAGGCAATCCACCAGCAGAAGGCATCGGTATCTTATTGATGCGCCGTTCATTTGGCTTATCCACCATCCCAGTCTGCACAGAAATGATTTTGCCTATCGGGGTTAATACTAAAGATAATAATATCGTTGAAAAAAATCTGACAACCATACTAAATGAAACAAGCATATTGGCACCTACTTTTAATCTAAGAGTTTAAAAATATTATAAAACACTCATTTTATTTTACAACAAGAACTCTTATTTCTGCTTTTTTTTATGAGAAATTTTATTTTTTAAGCAAATTAACCATTTATTCGCAGGATCTCGCCTTTCTTTTATTTCCCTACCTGTTAAATATTCTTGCACAACGGCATTAATGATTCCACCAAAAATAATAATGGTTGCTGAAAAATTGAGCCAAAGCATTAAGACAATAAAACTGCCGATGATTTGATAGCCGCTGACTCTTGTAGCAAAATATTTTGCATAAATTCCAAATACCTGAGAGAGCAGCAACCAGCCTACAGTCGCAAAAATTGTTCCCGGAAGCACCGATTTTAATTTTAATTGAGCGTTAGGTACGATCAGATAAATCACAAGCATGATGATAAATAGAAGCACTAACGTAATGGGCCATTTTAACATTTGAAATTGAACAATTACTTGTCCAGAAAATTCAAAGATTGGCTGTACGGCTTCTAAAATCAACTCTCCTACTCCTAAAACAATTGTTACTCCACTAATTGCAATTATAAAAAGTAGAATCACGACAAACGAAAAAAAGCGGGCAATAAAAAAATTTTTTCTATTCTTTACCCCATAAGCTTTATTCATCGCAATTTGCAATGCATTGATACTCTGACTTGCAGACCACAAAGCTGCTAAAGCAGACACTGATAGCAAACTACCAGAACTTTGTGTCAATAGATTTTTAATCGCAGGGCCAATAAACTGATAAATGGTCGCAGGTATCATCTGACGAACGTAAGTCAATACAGTTTCTTGATTGATACGAAGAAATGGCAAAATGTTACCCAGCGCAATAATTAAGGGAAATAAAGACAACAGCAAATAATACGCCACAACTACTGAAGTTGTACTCATTTCTGAATCGTTTATACGTTTTCTTGTCGTTCCAATAAAACGCATCAAATTTTCATTTTGCTTTATTTTCCCCATCAAATTCATAAAATTCTCCTATATTTTTTCCTGTCGATTCAATGTCTTAATAGGTTCCTTCTTCGCCTTGAGAAGTTAAAATTCTTGGTCCATTTTTGGTAATGGCTAGTGTATGTTCATATTGACAAGATAAGCCCCCATCTCTAGTGTAAGCCGTCCAACCATTCGAATCCATTTTCATTTGCCAAGTTCCAGTATTAACCATAGGCTCAATCGTAATGACCATTCCTTCTTTTAAACGCAAACCCTTCCCTGCTTCTCCATAATGAGGGACTGCCGGTTCTTCATGAATCGTAGGACCGACTCCATGTCCGATAAAATCTCGGACAACCGCTAAATTTTCTCCTTCAACGTAGCTTTGAATAGCATGGCCAATATCACCAATACGGTTTCCGACTTGTGCTTGCTCGATCCCTAAATACAATGCTTTTTTTGTGACTGCCATCAAGCGATCAATTTCAGGAGTTGATTCTCCAGCGACATACGCCCAACAGGAATCAGAAATGCCGCCTTTTAAGTCAATGCACATATCTACTTTAACTAAGTCGCCATTTTCCAGTGGTTTTTTTCGCGGAAATCCATGACAAATCTCATCATTAATGCTAATGCAAGTTGCATATTTGTATCCTTCAAAGCCGATTTGTGCAGCAATTCCACCGTGACTTTCAATATAGTTGCGTACAAATAATTCAATTTCCCAACTTGTCACTCCCGGTTTAATAAAATCTCGCAGATTTTTATGTACATCCGCCAACAATGCACCAGATTCAGCCATTGTTTCAATTTCTCGTGCCGATTTTAATGTAATCATGTTCTCGTCTCCTTTTTACAAATCTCTTCTATTTTACCATAGCGATAAACATTTCGCCAAATCAGAATCTTATGTTTAGTCATAGCTTGTTTTCTTTTAATAAAGGTTTTGGTATAATTTGTAATTGTTAAAAGAAAATTATTAAGTTAGTAGGAGGCACAACCCATGGCTTTAGCAAAAATCGTTTACGCAAGTATGACTGGTAATACGGAAGAAATTGCAGATATTGTAGCAGAAGCTTTTGAAAATTTAGATATAGACGTTGAAATCAATGAATGCACTCAAGTAGATGCAAATGAATTTGAAGAGGCAGATATTTGCGTCATCGCAACTTATACATACGATGATGGCGATTTGCCAGCTGAAATCGTCGACTTATACGAAGAATTACAAGAACTGAATCTATCTGAAAAAATCTATGGTGTTTGTGGGTCCGGTGATACTTTTTACGATGAATTTTGTAAATCCGTTGACGATTTCGATGCCGCTTTTGCAAAAACCGGTGCGATCAAAGGAGCAGAAAGTGTCAAAGTCGATTTAAACGCAGAAGAGGAAGATATTGAAAAACTTGAGATTTTTGCAAAAGAACTAGTCTCAAAATTAGAAAAGTAACTTTGAATAAAACAGTAGAGTTTACTTTCAATTCCAATATTAAGAATAAAATTAGAAAAGTACGTTGTACTATGGATTCAGTCAACAGCAAATACTATTTTTTGATTGCATGTAAAAATTCTGCTTTTTAAACAACGTATAACTAAATCCAGCTTTGAAAAAGCCGGCTAATTGAAAAAAATAAAACGAACAGATAATGCTGGAGAAAAAAAGCATTATCTGTTCGTTTTGTTCTATAAGAACCATTTTTAATTTCAATAAAAATAGATAAGTAGTAAAAAAATTATCAGAGATGACGTTGTATGGTAGTGACTGATTAATTTACTTCAATTGGTTCTTTTTGTTTTAATGTAGCATGAATAGTATCTTGAATCATCTTTTCAATTTGTTCAGTAGATAGCTCGGCATACTCTGGATCTTTTTTGACTCGACTAACAAAATAATTATAAGAGAAGTTTTGCATTTCTCTTCCCCCGCCATTTTCTTCTAAGTACAAAGAGTTATATAAATTCTTTTCTCGAATAGCAAAATTAATATAATTAAAAGCTAAATCGATAATTGTATTTCCTGTATGTACAACTGGGAAAACTTCATATTTTAAGTAATCGTAAATCTGAGTAAGTAATTCTTGCTTCAATTCTTCCATGTTTTTGAACTCCAGATAAATCGGTTGAGTAGAACAATTCATTTTATTTGCAATGTTCCTTGCGGTAAACTTCGAAAAGCCTTCTGACGTCGCTACTTCAAAAGCGGCGGCCAATATTTGATCTTTTGTGATCGTTTTTTTTCTTGCCATAATTTTTTAATCTCCTTGAAATTATTTATAACGCTTCCACCATTGATTAATTTAATTGTAACACGATTATTTTGTTATGTACAACCTGTTTTTTATTTTTGAAAACTTACTCATAAAACAATAAATTTTGTGTTTTATCTTAATTATTTATACCAAAAAAACAAGGAAAAATTTTTCTTTGTGTTATTTGTATCAAAATGATTTAAATGTTATCATACAACTAACTGTTGGAGGAATAATGAGGAGGAAGCATACTATGTTAGCAAATTTTAATGAAAACCTTGAAAAATATGCCCGCTTAATCGTTGAAACTGGTGTAAATGTCAAAGAAAATCATACGATTGTTTTACAAGTTCAGGTTGATCAAGCACCATTGGCTCGTTTAATTACTAAAGAAGCTTATCGTTTAGGAGCAGCGGAAGTGATCGTACAATGGACGGACGATACAATACAAAAAGAATTTCTTGTTTATGCTAGTAACAATCGTCTTGAAAATATCCCACAATATAAAATCGATCAAACAGAAGATTGGATAGCTAAAGGAGCAAGTAGAATCAGTGTTGTTTCTGCTGATCCGGATGCTTTTGCTGGGGTAGATGGAAAACGAATAGCTTCTTATCAAACAGCAGTTGGTAAGGCAATGTTCAACTTGAGAAAAGCAACTCAAGCAAATAAAGTTAGCTGGACGGTGGTGGCTGCCGCAGGAAAGCAATGGGCAGCTAAAGTTTTCCCAAATTTACCAGAAGAAGAACAACTTGATGCTTTGTGGGATCAAATTTTTAAAACTACTCGTATTTATGAAGAAGACCCTGTACTTGCTTGGAAACAACATGATGAAAAATTAGCAAAAAAAGCAGCAGAATTAAACAAGGAACAATTTACAGCCTTACATTATACCGCACCCGGAACAGATATCATCATCGGATTACCAAAAAATCACCTTTGGGAAGGCGCCGGCAGCTATAATGCCCGTGGTGAAAAATTCATGGCAAATATGCTGACTGAAGAAGTTTTCACTGCGCCTGATTGTCGCCGTATTAATGGCTATATTTCAAGTACAAAACCACTTAGTTACGCCGGTACGATCATTTCAGGGATGAAGTTTACTTTCAAAGATGGAAAAGTTGTTGACTTTTCTGCTAAACAAGGCCAAGAAGTATTAGCAACACTATTAGAGACTGACAAAGGCGCTCGCTCGTTGGGAGAAGTAGCACTCGTACCAGATCCTTCACCAATTTCTCAATCGGGGATCATTTTTTACAATACATTATTTGATGAAAATGCGTCAAATCACTTAGCCCTAGGTTCAGCCTATGCCTTTAGTGTAAAAGACGGCACCGAAATGACAGAAGAAGAATTAATAAAAGCTGGACTTAATCGTAGCCAAACACATGTGGATTTTATGGTTGGTTCAAATCAAATGAATATTGACGGAATCCGAGAAGATGGCTCCGTTGTGCCTGTTTTTAGAAATGGTGATTGGGCTTAACTTCCCTTGCTTTTCTAAAAGACTGATGGACTAACTAATCGTTTCATTTCAAAAATAAGCTGTAATTTACAAAAATTATTATCAAATTTTTGTAAGTTTCAGCTTATTTTTAAAGTGACTATTCTTATTCTTTCCCCCCTTTAAAAAAAGCACCAGCTAATTTATCTTCCGCACTTTCTTGTCAAAACCATTTTATTAGCAACAATTACGTAGTGTAATCCTTTACAAATGATCAGAGAAATTTTTATTTATATAATTTTTTATTATATATACTATTAATATTTTTTATTAAAAAAATTTCCAATATTTGTTAATATTTATAAAAAGAGAATCATTTTTTAAACTAAAAAAATCATGGAGTGTTTCAATGCCTTTTATCGTTTATTTTTTTATCTTACTATTAACCCTTTATATTCCTTTACCGACAGTTCTATTATTTTTTCACCGCTTATCCTATCAACCTGATACCGTTACAATGGTTACAAAAGGATTTTTACTATTGTTTGTCTATTTAGATTACAAATTCAGTTTTTATTGTATTCATAATTGTAAAGTAAAAAAACGCTATTACTTGTACCTTATCTTTATCAATTTATGTGAAGCAACTGTCCATATTTACTTAATGACAACTTATAAAACCGTCAGTTTAGGAATTATCTGCTTGAGTCAATTCTTGTTACTCATTTGCATGCTAATCTTTCCCTTGTCAAAAAGATTTAGAGAAACACTATTTTACTAAAAAAGTAGCTTCTTTTATTAAGTAAGTAACAGACCGTATGCTTAAGTTTAGCTTAAAGAGTAAGTAACTTTTTAAAATTTACTCATTTATCTAAATTAAATCACTACCAGTATTCCTGTAAAATCCTACCAACGACATAAGCTGGATGAATTCCGTAAGGTGAATGCGTCTAAAAAACCTAGAATAAAATGAAGACCGACTGGCATATTTTTGGCACAAACACAAAACACCCCCCTGTATCACAAAGGATACAGGGAGGCTTTGTACGTTCCTGACTGGAATCGAACCAGCGGCCTATCGCTTAGGAGGCGATTGCTCTATCCTACTGAGCTACAGGAACACATGTCAATAGTATCATTTTAGCTTGTTTATGAATGACTTGCAAGCTTCTGTTAAAAAAACCTTTTCTACTAAGCTAAACTTTTCCCCTTCTTCTTATAAATGCTAGAGTAAACTTATACTATATATAAAGAAGAAACGGAGACTTTATAATGGCTGCTAGACCAAAAGAAAAGGTGTAGGTCAAACAACTTGATGCTTCAAAAAAAGCACGTGAACGTCTTTCAAAAAAAGAAATCAAACAACATAAATAAGACAACCGGACGCAAAAAGTTAGTCGAAAATTTAAATTTACGAAAAAAGAAAATTTATTCTAGTGACAGTTTTTCTTTGCCATATTTTACAAAAACAAGACGTAACTTACAAGCAAGATTAGCTGGTTAGTTACGTCTTACAATAAAACAATTGTTCTCTACTTATTCTTTAAAATTCGTCTACTGTTTCTAACCTTTTAGAAGTAATCATTTAGAATTGGCTGCTGAGTTGGAAAACATTTTCCCATTTCTAAAAGGGAGTTTGTTGAAAGTGTGAGCTTTTCAAAAAATGCAAGCTCTTCTATTTTTTGATACCCCATTAGTAATTGGGTTACGTGTTGAATTGTCCCACTTATCACCGGCAATTTTGTTTGTTCTACTTTTTTTATCTTTGTCTCATCATTTTTAATAGTTAGTTCAAAAATGCCTTCATTCCAAGTTGCATAAGCGTCTTCTGTTACTTCAAGTGCAAAAGTGACGGCTTTTTTTCTAAAGGGATAGTCTTTTAAAAATAGTTCCATGTCAACAATTCTCCCCATCATATACGGCGTAATAGTCGTCTTAGCCGATGGATTTTTTAGTAAATAATTTAGATTATTACTGGAATATCCACAAGAATACTCAAAGGATTCAAAAGCCCCGCTATGAGAAGCGACAAATCTGATTAATCCGTTAAAGGCTTCATGATTTAAATAGCCCCATTCTATTACTACAAATCTAGGTGCCATTAACTGATAAACAACATATCCTTTTGCGTTCCCTGTAGCATCATAATATAAAGCATAATGATTTTCTTTTTTCTGCTTAAATTTATACGTGTACCACCACTCTTTTCGGTTCAACCCACCACGTTGATTTTCAGACATTTTTCCATAAATCTTTTCGATTGCTTTTTTTGCTTGCTCAAAAGTAACTCGTTTCATTTTTCCAGAAGTTTTTTTCACATTTGGAACTAATCGGCTATCTAATCGATAATTAATTTGATCAAATAATTGCTCATAACCATATCGACGATAAAACGGGTAAGAAAAAGGAGCTAAGTAAGAAAGACTCACTTTTCTTTCACGGCAGTCTTTTAGAATTTTTTCCATAATTTGATTAATTCCCCCCTGTCCCCTACTCTCCGGGTAAGATGCTACATAACCAATACCTGCCATTAAGTATTCTTTACCATAAAAATTTACGGAAAAAGGTGTAGCCATCACTTGACTTGATAGCCGTCCGTCTTCATCAAAATAGCCGTAATTCCATGAATGTTTAACGATCATTTGGAAACGTTCACGTCTTTCTGGTGTATTCTTTGCATTAAAAGCATAGGTTGCCAGCTTGAACATTTCTTCTTTATAGGCATCTTTTAACTCTTTTACTTCATTTGCCATTTTTTGTTACCCCTTTCATTAAAAACAATAAAAAATTGTGACAAGTTTAGTGCTTCAACAATCGTCACTTTATCAAAATAAAACAATTATTTCAATAAACTACTATTGAATCTACACTTTTTTGCCACAATCTTTTTGTTAAACTCATTTTTTACAAAAAATAAATACAGATCGTTTCCTCTTACTGGCTTCAAATGAGTGGTTAACATTTCTCAATAAGTTCCTTCAATCATCTCTAACATTTTATTAAATCTTCGTTTTTTAAAATACATTAACAGCGTTCCTAAAATCATATCATTTAATTTTTGCAACAAACCATAAGATTCCATTTGTTCAGTGTAGCGTACTTCACAAGTCTTGTCATCTAAAGGTTTAATTTGATAATGAACAACAAAATCATTTTTTGTGGTAGATGTTCGAAACTTATACGACTGATTTTCAATTACTTCCTCAATTTTGATTCGAGCACGATTATTTTTTGAGAATTGTTTAATATATTCAAAGTTTTTCAATTGTTTACGAGTTACTGATTTTCCAGTCGCTTTACGTACATCAAAAAGGACAGAGTCCATCACTTTATCATAGAAAAAGGATGCTGGCATATTTAATTTTCTCACTATTTCCATCAATTATTTTTCTCCTTTGCTTCCTCTCGTTTTTTCCCTTTTAAAAAGAAATGTATGCCTAAACCTACCAGAAATAGTCCCGTAACCATACTATATAAATCATAGCTTTGAGAATGAGGATTTAAAGAATATAATACAATTAATGAACCAATACTACATAAAAATAAGCCGTTTTTCATCATTGCGAACCCTTCCTATCTTTTAAACATTTTTACTAAACTGCGGTTGCTTGAAAATATAAAACCGTTCCCCATGGCTGGGCTTTAATTAATTCTTTTGCTTTTTGTGCCGCTGCCTCTTTATTTTTTGCACTTGTTTCAAAAAATAATTTGATTCCTTGTTTTTCTTTAAAAGTATAAGAAATTCCTTCTTCATTATATTCTTCTAATAATTCTTTAATTGCATCTTGTTGCATTGCGCTGGCGATTGAAATCATAAATTTTCCTCCTTATTCTTTAATTCGTTATACAAAGGTGGAGCAAAAGATCCAACTTCGAGAAAATGAGCGTTTCAACTTATATCTATTTGATTCATTTTTTGAAATTCCTGCTTTTGCTCCTACTATTATTTCATGGTGTAAGACAAATCTTTATCTTATCCTTTTCTTATTGTTCTCCTTTAGCTGGATCCATTTTATTAGCTGAAATAACAAATGGAGCCCAAATCAAGAAGGTCACGATCATACAAACCAATGTGACAATTGGTGCACGCCAATCTGCTCCTGTCGCTAAAAATGAGAGTAAAAATGGTGGAACGACCCACGTCACTTGTTGAGATACCGGCGCCACTAATCCAAGATAAGTTGCTACCCATCCGATTGCTGTAGCTACAACGGGTGCTACTAAAAACGGAATAAACATAATAGCATTTAAAACAATCGGCAATCCAAACATTACTGGTTCATTAATATTGAAAATACCGGGTCCAATGGATAATTTAGCGACAGTTAAGTAATCTGCACGTTTTGAAAGTAACAAAATAGCAATCAATAAAACAATTGTTCCACCAGAACCGCCAAACCATGCAAATGCATCAAACGACCCACGAACCCACATATATGCTTTGTCATCTTTAATTGCATCTAAAACTGCTGGCGTACCAGTTTTTCCGTTATATCCTTTTTGGAAGATATCAATGTTAATTAATTGCGCTTGTCCCCAAATTCCCTCTAATACTGGAGCCAATACATTGGGACCATGAATACCAAAAAACCAGAAAATCTGAACAAAAATAGTAACGATCAGAACGGCTCCAATTCCTTGGGATAATCCTAAGAAAGGTTCAGCAATATATTTTTGAACTAAATCAATAATCAGTTGCCCTTCTGCCACGCGACTAACAATATAATTAATGATTGCAACTACATATAAAGCAATAGTGGCTGGCAAAATCGCTGCAAAAGCTTTAGAAACTGCTGGTGGTACTGAATCTGGCATTTTAATTGTGATGTTTGCTAACATTAATTTACAGAAAATAACTACCGAGATTGCTCCCATGATCATTATAGTGAAATAAGCGTTTCCATTTAAATGATCCAGCTTTAGCCAACCCCAAAGTCCCACTGATAAATTTCCATCTGCAATAGTAGCTCCTAATTCGGTACCATTGATTGCATCTGCTACATTTTGCGGAACAGTGACATTTAAAGCAGCTGATAATGACGGCCCAAAAGCGATTCCTTGAATAAGTGTCGCAAGACCAACAATCCCACCCGCTAAGTCATTGACACCATATGCTCTTGCAAGATTATATCCCCATGAAAAAGCAAAGATCAATCCAGCAATTGCCAGTGTTCCATTCCATACAAATCCATTGATACCAATAATTACATTTAATACAGAAAAAATCCCTTGGTCTGCTGCTAAACTATCTGCATACGTAGGAATAAATTGCTGGGGTAAATCCCGAATAATTGCATTGATCATTACAGCGACTGATCCAGCCATTGTTGCAGGCATCGTACCGATAAAAGCGTCACGCAAAGCAACTAAATGTCTTTGCGCACCAATTTTTGCGGCAACGGGAAGGATGTATTTCTCCATCCAACTTGTTAAACCATTCATTTTTATTTCCTCCTATAAGTTATTTATATAAAGTATTCTCTCTTTATATCTAATGAAAAAATCCATTCAAAAATTTTTCTTCTTCCGTTCAAAAAAGAAGTTTTTTGTTATTTTTAACAAATGCTTATTCATCATCGATACAATTCGAATAGCTTTTTTAACTCTTTAACTAAATCTGTAAAAACAATAGATGTCATTAAGTAACCTTGATTTTTTACAGTCAAGATAGTTAGTGTATCTATGCTCTTTCCGTGCTTTTTGAGCAAGCATTTGTGTCTGAGAATGATGGGCTTATAGCAATGACTCTTTTATTTAGCTAATTCAAAATCCACTTTCTTATCTTCGGTAATCGCTTTCATTCTAGCGTTTTTAGCATTCTCCTAAACATAATTAATCCCGTGATGGCTTTAAGATTTTGTTGTTCTTCCACCATTGCTTCTCGTTAATGCATTAATTTTTCGGCTTGTTCTAGCACTTTTTCACCATTCATCATGCCATAATCTTGCATATTGATTATATCTAGCGGAATCCCTTTTGAAGCCAATTTTTGCTCAAATTGTGCTTTCATGAAACGAACTTGCGGTCCGAGCAGTAAAACATCTACATCTTTTGTTTCAAGATGATTATCTGCATCAGAAGCCGAAACAGCAAAAATATCTGTTTCTATTCCTTTTTCTTCCGCCGCCTTTTGCATTTTAGTCACCAATAAACTTGTACTCATTCCAGCAGAGCATACTAACATAATTGTTTTTTTCGCCATTTTCTTCACTCCTTTTAATTTTACTTACATAAAATTATAATGCAAGAAGCATGCCAAATAAAAAAAGAGCTAAAATAGCGTTTTCAAAACCTTTAGCTCTTCCTTTTTTTGTGCGCACACTATAGAATTGTGTGTAAAAAAAAGATTAGTGTGCTTTATTTTTTAATTTTATTTTCAATAAACATTTGCGTCAAGAAAGCTATTTCGTTTTCCGGAATATTCACATGATATTTTCTTTCCAATCCAATCAAATTCGTCCGAACAATATCCATTTCTAAACGGTAAATCTTAGAAAAAGTAGAAAAATGATCAAATTCTCTCGTTTTCTCTCGTTTGATTAATCCCTCAAGTAAAAAGGCTAAGTGGATAATAATACCAATATCTACACCCGGCTCTACAATAACCGAAAGATCTGTTTGAATTTGTTGAATAATCTTTTGTAAGGAATGAATAAGAGACTCGACAGAAGGAATGGAGCTTAATGATTCCTTTAATGAATCAACGATCTTAGCTGTTGGAACCTCATCATCTGCAATTCGTTTTAACATATTTAATTTTTCATCATCAAAAATATCATAAGCAGAAAAGAACGGAATATTTTGATAGTCCACTTCTACAGTACCAGCAATCGCTTTTATTTCATATTCTTTTAATAAAGCATCAATATGTCGCTTAAATGATTCACGTTCTAAAAATTGCATTTGAATGACTTCTACTTTTTTTGGATCAACTACTGGGACAATTCGTTCGTATAGTTTTGCAGCTACCCCTTCTCCTGTAAAACAAGTAACAATAACTGCTCTTTTACGTTTAAATATTTCTTGATGATCCACTTTAAACTGGTCTTTAACCATTGTTTCAAAAGAAATTTGAATACTTTGATAAATATCTTCTAAACTTCTACCAACGTTAGCCATTCGTATTGCTTCTATAACAACCATCGTACTACTCATAGTGATAGCTTTTGTTCGGATTCCTGTTTCTTCAAAAATCAAATCACCAAATGTATTCAAAGACCCCATATCTGTAAGTAAGATTAGACCATTCGTTAGTTTTTCTTCACGACTTTGGACATAACGCAATACCTCTTCATACATCGTCTGAACTTCCATCGTTAAAGGCATATTAAAAGCTGTTCCTAGCTTCGTTCCTAACAATTCTTGAGCCATTTCTAACATACTTGTAGCTGTTTGTCGGCCGTGCATTAAAACCAATACATCAACTTTATTTTCTTTAACCGGTTCACTTTCACCAAGATTAATAGATAAAAACATACTAATAAAGCCAATCTCATCAAAAGGGATCTCAACTTGTTGCTCTTCTTCAATAATCGTAGACAAGTCGATAGCTATTTGAAATTCTTTTTTAAAATTTTTACGAACATTGTTTAAATTAGGATGAACAATCATATGCCCCTCTTTGACACGATCTAGCGTACTTTGTAAATGAAGTGCAAAGGCAAAACGAGCTTTTTCATTGTAAAGACGATCCAGTTTTTTTTCTGCTATATCGTAAAGCTTGTTTGTCAAACGCCAAATATCGTCTGGCAGTAGATCTTTGGGAATGGAACTTCTTGTCAATTCTTTTACATACGTTTGAAAATATGCATCGACGTCTTTTGAGATTAACGTCTCTAAATCGACACTTTTGACACCCGTTTCTGATAAAGTAAGCACTTTTTCTTCAATGTCATTATAAACCTGCATATTTCGTTCAGGGTCTTGTGACCAAACAACATCAGCAAATCCCGGCTCAAACGTAAGGTACTGACTTTTGCTATCCATAAAACGATCCAAGCGTTCAGGAACTTCTTTGATTTTTAATAAGCCTTTTTGAACTTGAAGAGAAAGTTCTTCCTTACGAATAAGCAATTTTTCTTCATTATGTGTTCGATAATGTAAAAACGCCTTCGCACATACGAGCTTCAAATCACGTTTAACTTGGCCGATATTTCCTTCAGCATCATAAAGCATAAACGCAAGAATCGCTTCTTTTTCAATGTCAATTCGTTGATTCAAGCGATTTGCTTCTTGTTTAATAAATAAAGAAATAATTTCATAACGTTCATCTAACGAGCGAGAAGCAAGATTAGGCAACGTGATCGCCATCGGGATTCTTCGATTGAAGGTTGTTAAAAAGCTGTCAGATGATTCAGTCGTCGCTCCGATAATTTGAACAGACGCCTTGTGCACATGGGCGCTTTCTCCCAATGGCCGATACACTCCTTTGTCAATAAAAGTAAATAACATTTCCTGCCCTTCAGGAGGTAAACGATGGATTTCATCAAGAAATAAAATCCCTCCATCTGCTTTAGCCATCAGTCCTTGACTATCTTGAGCAGCACCAGTGTAAGCACCTTTTTTGATCCCAAAGATGTGTCCAAAAAGAAGTTGCGGGTTTTGCGCATAATCTGCACAATTAAAAGAAACAAAAGGCGCATCTTCCGGGAGCATTTCTGAGGAAACAGCAAAATGATACATACATTCCGCAAACATGGATTTTCCTGTGCCTGTTTCACCAAAAATAATGGTGTGTAACCCCCTTGGTGGATATAAAATTGCTGCTTTGGCTTGTTGAATGCTTACTTTCAAAGAATCATTTTCCCCTACCAATGTATCAAATGTTACTTGTGTCGATGCATCCACATGGACTTTGTCTAAAACAGTTTTTTGCGGAGGCATTGAATAAACGACCGGTCGACCGGAACTTTTAACAATGCAGCGTTCTTTATATAAATCACTTAGGTACCTGCTGGCATTGCTTCGATCAATTTTTAGCTGCTTTGCTACATCACTTGCCGTTAATCCTTGTTGATTCTTCTGCAATAGCGCCAATATTTTTTCTTGTCTTTCATTCATACAATCCCTCTTTCATTAAATAACAATGATTCCGTTTTCATTACTCTAACATAAAAAGGCGTTTATTTACGCCTTGCTCCATGATTATGTTCTTTGTTTTTAAGTTTCTTTTTCGGCGAATGAATTTTTTCACCGATCTTTTTTTCTTTTTTTTGAAGAAACAAAAGGAGCTTTTTTATGTGAAGCATTTTCCATCCATTTTTTTTCTTTTTGGGGTAATTCTTTGACTAGTTGCCCCCCATAAAGAAAAATTTCTTCTATTTTAGTATTCATAAGACGTACTATTTTTTTCAAATCTCTTAGCGTATTCTCTTGAACAAAAGTAATGACGATGCCATCTTTTCCCATTCTTCCAGTTCTGCCTGCACGGTGTAAATAAATCTCTTTGGTTAACGGAACTTCTGCATTAATTACATAAGGCAGTTGATCAATGTCTAATCCTCTAGCTGCAACATCCGTTGTAAGCAAAGCAATTATTTTTTTATTTTTGAATCGTTCAAGCGCTGCTTTTCGCAATAATTTATTTTGATCCGAAGCTAAGCTGCCAACTGGCACTCCTCGAAATTGTAATTTTTCTTCCATCATTCCTAATTCATTTAGCTGGTTGAAAAAAACTAATCCTTGAAAATCGTCTACATAAGCAAGCCGTCGCAAATAGTCTTCTTTTTTACGAGACGGTACACACAAAAAATAATGCTTCTGTCCTTTTCTAGAATCATCTTCTTTCGTAACGTCAAAAATAGGCGGATTGGTATTTGTTATTTCATTGATTTTCTCAACCACACGATTAGCTGTCGCACAGAAGAATGCCAATTGGTAATCTACGGGCGCTTGGCGCAAAATTTGTTCTATTAATGGACGATTTCCTTCGTCTAATAGCTGATCTGCTTCGTCCAATACAATGGTTTTTATTTGATGCGCTTTTATTTTTTTTGTCTTCATCAACTCCAATACTCGTCCCGGCGTTCCTACTAAAATTTCCGGCTGCTTCTTTAATCTTTCAATTTGGCGTTTTATATTTGCTCCACCGACCATAGCTTGTACTTTTAAGTCCAATTCTTTTGCCCATTCTCGAGCAACTTCTGTTACTTGAATAGCTAGTTCCTGCGAAGAAACAAGTACTAGCAAGGCGCTTTTTTCACCTTTAGAGACATTCAAAAGTAACGGCAAAAGATAAGCCAAAGTTTTTCCTGAACCTGTAGGTGAAATCCCAATAATGTTTTCTTTTTCTTTAAGTAGTTGAAAAACTGCTTGCTGGATCAGTGACGGATCTGAAAATTTTTTTCTTTGCCATTTTTCTTGCCACGCTTGTGGAAATGTTTGTATCAATTCATTCATTTACTATTCATCCTCATTATCCGCATCAAACTTGATGCCGCCATTTTTTCTTAAGTGATAAACTACTTGATTCACATTACGAGCTAATTCAATCCACTCTTCGTACAACAATCCCCAAGTTGGATCTGTAGGATGATTGATCACGTGAGCAAAATCGGCTGCTTCTTCGATCATCGGATTTTCAGCTGCTGTGATGTCTAATTTATCGATTTTCTGATGCTGTCTATCATGAAACTCAGCTTTTTCAATTGCATTTACGCCGTTCATGACTAAGGTTCCAGAGTTAAAATAAATTTCAGATGGTAAATAGGAGTCCCCAATTTTACCTGGTTGAACCGTCACATCAAATGTTTCATAGCGTAAGATACCCCATCCTAATCCATCAACACCGGTTGAAATCTTTCGAGGAAAATAATGAACTTCTGAAGGCATCCCAAACCAGCCAACGGCAGCATACACGAGATAGACGCCTAAATCCATCATCGCACCACCAGAAAAATGAGTAGAAAAGATATTAGGCGTTTGCCCTTCTAAAACTTGATCATATCGAGAAGAATATTTCATGTAACTAAAATTGGCTCCAAGAATTTCCTCTTTTAACGGCAAGTACTCCGCGATTTTTTGAAATCCTTTTTCATGAATATTGCGCGCAGCTTCAAAAAAGAAGACATGGTGCTGATTCGCTAGATGAATAATTTCATCCATCTCTTCCGGTGTACTAAAAGCTGGCTTTTCAACGATCACGTTCTTTCCTGCTAAAATTCCTTGTTTTGCTTGTTGAAAATGAAGACTATTTGGTGAAGCAATATAAACAGTATCGACATGTTCAAGACCAAAAAACGTTACTAAATCTGTAGCGTAAAAAATATCGCCTTGATAGTTTGCACCAAAGTCTTGTGCTTTTTTTAACTTTCTCGAATAGATGGCCGTTAATTCATATTTTTTTGTAGCTAAGGCTGCTTGTACGAATTGATGCGTAATCCAGTTGGTTCCAATAATGCCTAAATGGATCATTTCTTATGCCTTCTTTCTATCTATAAAATTAGAATCCTCCAAGAATTTGCGCCGAAAAGGATGGTTTGTTTCAAAGTGACATACATACGATCCTGTTTGACTTTCGATTCCATATAGACTAAGACATGGACATCAAAGCAAACAGCTTTTTAGTCCTATCACTAAAACAGGCGCTCATCCTTCTAAAAATCATCACTTTTTTCCTACTATTTTATCCTATCATAATTTAACAAAAAACTCTTTAAAAACCCGTCGAAAGTCTGAGAGAAATGTTTATTTTTTTGAGGTACAATTTAAATACAATAAATAGGAGAAAAAACAAATGAACCTTTTCCATATGAATTAGGAGTGAAAACTGTATGAGGCGAAAAAAAAGAATTTATGGAATCGCTACCTTTTTAGCTATTTTATTAGGAAGAATGATGTTAAAAAAAAATCGTCTGCCCTCCTTTGACCCTGTTCAATATCACGGTAGTTGGAGTTTTACAGATGAAAATAAGCAGCCTCAACAATTATTGATTACTTCAACTTTTGATTTATCCATCAATGGTCACTCTTTGAAAACAAAAGTCGTGGAATTGAACAAGCAACAATTAACCTTACAAGATCAATATGGTTTTTATTTAACCCTGTCTTACAGCAATCAAACTTTTTACGATGAATCTACTGATATCACCTATCCTTTAAAAAAACAGCATGAGAAAATAATCTAAAAAACGAAAGAACTATTTTTTATCTTTCGTTTTTTCTTTTTACTTAACCATTGATTGATTTTTTTCGTTTTTTGTCTAGAAAAATAGTCATTTGAGTTTTTTTTTGATAAACTTACTAGTGATGGTTTACACCATGAAAGGATGATTGAACATGACACCAAATCGAGAAGATTATTTGAAGATCATTTTGGAATTAGGTGGCGATACAGCAAAAGTAAATAATAAGCAAATTGTCTCTAGCCTTGCTGTTTCTCCAGCTTCCGTTAGTGAAATGATTGCCAAACTGGTAAAAGAACAGTTGGTTGAACATTCCCCTTACCAAGGCGTACAATTAACGGATATCGGCTTGCAAAAAGCCAGCAGCTTAATTCGCAAACATCGCTTGTGGGAAGTATTTTTAGTTGAACACTTAGATTATAGTTGGAATGAAGTACATGATGACGCTGAAGTGTTAGAACATGTGACTTCAGAACAGCTTGCAGATCATTTAGAAACCTATTTGAATCATCCTATGCACTGTCCGCATGGCGGTGTTATTCCGAAAAAAGAACAAGTAATCCATGAAGAACGCAGACAAACATTAGAATCGTATCCAGTTGGCTCCAAGGTTCGAATTGCGCGTGTTTTGGATGAAAAAGAACTGCTGGATTATCTCGTAACCATTGACCTCAATATTGATGAAGAATATGAAATTATTGATATTGCAGCTTATGAAGGCCCCATCACAATTCAAAATCCGCAAAAAAAAATTGCTGTCAGCTTTAAAGCCGCCAGTACGATTTTTGTTGACCAATTATAAAGGAGCGCACTCACATGTCTAATGAAAAAAAAGTTTTGTTCACGATATTTGGCGGTACAGGGGATTTAGCACAGCGTAAATTGTATCCTTCGTTATTTCGTCTTTATAAAAAAGGAAAACTAGGAGACCATTTTGCAGTAATTGGAACAGCTCGAAGACCGTGGAGTGATGCGCATTATCGAGAAGTTGTCGCAACAACCATTCAATCGTTGAATCCTACTCAAGCAGAAGCAAAAGAATTTGCCAGCCACTTTTATTATCAATCACATGATGTCAATGATTCAAAACATTACAACACTTTAAAAAAATTAGCCGATCGTTTAGATGCCACTTATCACTTAAATGGGAATCGTATCTACTACTTAGCCATGGCGCCTAAATTTTTTGGAACGATCGTTGCTCATCTAAAATCGCAAAAAATTGTTACGGAAAATGGATACAATCGTTTAATTATTGAAAAACCATTCGGATCAGATTATCAATCCGCATTTGAGCTTAATCATAAAATTCGTCAAGTGTTCCCTGAACAAGATATTTTTCGAATTGATCATTATTTAGGAAAAGAAATGATTCAAAATATTTCTGCCATTCGTTTTGCTAACAACATTTTCGAGTCACAATGGAACAATCGCTACATCGATAATATTCAGATTACCTTTGGTGAAGCATTAGGTGTAGAAGACCGTGGAAACTACTATGATCACAGCGGAGCTTTAAAAGATATGGTTCAAAATCATATTCTACAAGTCGTTGCTTTATTAGCCATGGAACCTCCTGTTGTTTTTTCTGAAAAAGAAATTCGGACAGAGAAAATTAAAGCATTAAAGGCAATTCGCATTTATGAAAAAGAAGAAGCTTTAAAAAACTTCGTTCGTGGACAGTATGCACCGGGAGAACTAGAGAATCGCTCGTTCAAAGGCTACCGTGAAGAAGATAAAGTAGCGCCTCAATCAACTACGGAAACTTTTGTCGCCGGAAAATTTCTTATTGATAATTTTCGCTGGTCCGGCGTGCCATTTTATGTTCGCACGGGAAAACGTTTAACTGAAAAAGGCACACGAATTAATATCGTTTTTAAACAAGTGCCCGTTAATGTCTTTAAAACTTCCATTGATGAGCCATGTAAAGATACCTCTCTTTCGCCAAATGTTTTAACGATTTACATTCAGCCAACAGAAGGATTCTCCTTAACCTTAAATGGGAAAAAAGTAGGTCAAGGATTTAATACTACCTCTAGAAAATTGGAATACCGCAACAGTGCAGAAATGGTTGAAAATAGTCCTGAAGCCTACGAAAAACTGCTCTTAGATGCTTTAAAAGGAGATGGAACAAATTTCTCTCATTGGGAAGAAGTTGCCCAATCTTGGCATATCGTAGACGTCATTCGCAAAGCATGGGATCAAGTTGCACCTGAATTTCCTAATTATAAAGCGGGGACGATGGGACCAGTTGCAGCTTTTGAACTACTCGAACAAGATGGTTTTAAATGGATCTGGCAACCAGATGAATGGTATCGTAAACGCGGAAAATTAAACGATTAAATGAATCACTGATTCCCTTGCTATGAATTGACGCCGTACGACAGAAAGTTTAAAGTTTCATTTTACTAGCATAATCTTAAAATTCTAAGCAATTCCTTACAGTAAAATAAGACACATAAAATACAATAAAATCTAAACAGCAAGATCCCATCTTAAGAAATATGCTGAAATTTACAAAAAATTTCGTCAAATTTTTGTGAATTTCAGTTTTTTTAATCCGTCATCGCTTTGTAAGGAAAAGCTGATTATTTTTATCTTATACTTGAAAAAACAGTCACGCTATTACTTTCTTCGCCTTTATTTTAAAATCATTTTTTCTGTTCAATGAAAATTCGGATAGCCGTTAACTATATTTTTCTTCTATTCGAAAAAATCAGTCAGCTTTTCTGTTGACTTATAGCATAATTTAAAAAAATGCCCTCTTGTAAGAAGGGAACACTAGAAAGGATGCCCTCCATGTCTTTAACGTTTACT
>NZ_JXLB01000021.1 GCF_001886195.1 Enterococcus ratti
AGAAGCCGTGAATGCGTTATTTAATGGTGAAACACCAAAACCGGAAAATACGCAAGAACAATTCAATGAAGCATTAAATAAAGTAAATGCACTTTCTAAAGAAGAAGCAAAACTATTAAAAGATAAATTAACTGTAGCCTTTCTTGCACTGTCTACTTATAAACAAGAAATTCATACAACGAACTTACCTTCAAATAATGCCAATGCAGAAATTCGCATGGGACAGGGGCATGATAGACAAGATTTAGGACTTCAAATCCAACAAGGAGCAACCATTACAATTAAACAGACTAACCCAAAATTTACTGGAAATCTAACCTTGCGACTATTAACAAATGATTCTCATACTGAATCAGCAATTAATTTTTCTAAAAGTAACGTTTCACTCACAGCCCAAAGTTTAGCTGTACCATTTGTTGAAACACCTTATAACCAAGAAAACGGGGAAAAACCAACCATCGAATTTTCCGTAAATGGTCAAAAAATACTCTTGCCAAAATTTAATAAGCAAACGGCGATGGCAGATTTCCAAAATGCTTGGAACGCTACAAACGGTTATGCTTTAATTCAAGGAAAAAGATTTCAAATCTTTTTACCTGAACGCAATAAAACCCAAACATTAGGTAAAGACTTAAATCAGTTGATTAATCTTTATGATAACGAAATTATTGGTTATTATAATGAACTCATTGGTTTATCAGATAACGATCCAAATCCTTTAAATCGTGCTTCTGAAAGAAGATATTTCTATAAAGCAGATGCGCATGGTGTAGGCGCTTTGTATTATGGCGGCGCTTGGGCTGCTCAAAACAGTCCTTCAGGAGATGCTTGGCTAAGTGATGGCTGGGGTACCTTACATGAAACTGGACACGGTTATCAAGGAAGCTTTATGAACAAAGGCATGGAAGTTGGCGAGGTATGGAATAACCTTTATGGGGTAATTTACAACTATAAACATATGGGCAAAGAAGCGGCAGATAGAAATTCTTGGCTTTATGATTATGGACGTAAGCAGACTATTGAAAACTCTTTAAAAACCAGCATCACTGGAAATAATCCACAGTTTAACAGCCAAGACGTTAGAAAGAAATTAGTAATTTTATCCAATATCATTGATAAAGCAGGCATTGAAGGATTGCAAAACTTCTACATTAATTATCGTAAATTTGCAAATGCTCCTGGCTTTAATGCCAATAATTACCCATTACCTGATTTAATCACAGCAGAAATGGGCGCACCAAAGAAAGTTGATTTTTCAGCAATTTTAAATGCTTGGGGATTGACCGTCTCTGATCAAGCAAAACAAACAGCAAAAGAAAATAATTATCAAACTGTTGCCCATTTAGCTCAAGTCGTGCCAGACGATCAATTGAATGCAGCGATTCAACGGTTGACAACAAATAATCGTCTAAGTTCTGTTTTATCTTTAGTTACCAATGAAGAACTAAAACCATTGAATCTAACAAGTAATGTGACGTTAAACTTTAAAGACGGCGACTTATTTACAGGAATGAAGTTACGCATTTTCGATGGCAAAAAACTATATAAAGAAATTACTTTGGGAGCCACTCCTGTCACACTTGATAATATGCCAAATGGGGTTTACTCTTTAGAATTAGAGACAAACACTGGGTATATTCAAAAACCTTATCTTTTTGTAAAAAACAGCGGCACAATCACTATTTCTTTAAACAACTATCTTAAGGAAGCAACTGAAGCAGTCAACCGACTTTTCCAAGAAAATGATCCTACTAAAATTAAAACTAATCTTATGCAAAAAGATCTAGATCAAGTGAAACAAAAAGTTACGGCATTACCAGATAGCAGTCAAAAACAAGCATTATTGACTAAATTAGATCAAGCCTTTAATCAGTTACAAGAATTTACTTTCCGTGGATTAGGAAACAGCCATTTTGCTTCTTTTGACGTAATAAATGGTGTAGCAACGGTTCGTACAAATGCTGGCCAACCTCATTGTTATTTCAATGATCGTTATGCAAGTATTACTATTGAACGTAACAATCAAACCGTTTATCAAAAAGAATATATTGGTGATCATAACTACGCGACAGCAACAGATACGATTAATTTGAGAGAAGGCGATCTAGTTACTGTCACCCATCGTGAACCTAACGATATACGTTTAGCGATCAATCATGCGAATTTGAAAAATAATACAAGTGGCACTTATCGCTATGATGTAAGAAATGGTCAATTGATTCTTAAACAATAATGAAGTTGAAAATGATAATTGCAAAAAAATGAAGTTTAAATAGCAGCATTTTACTTCAAAAATAAGCCGAAATTCACAAATCTTGAAAAAGAAAAGTTGTGAATTTCGGCAAAACTTTGCGAAAAACTAGCTTCTATTCTCATAATTTAATTCATTCATTCCATATCATCTAAACTAATTGTGACCTTCCCTCAAGAGTTAGTCTAGAATCTAATTTTTGAGGGAAGAGTTTTTATAGCACTTATCTACTTCTTTTTACAATTCTTAAAAAAACAATAAGATTACTACAAGAATAGACGTATAAATTAAAAATTTTCCTATTCGTACATACCATAAGATTCTCATTATTATATCTCGCATTGTGTTTGTGAATGAATAAGTCTATGATTAAAATCATTCAACGGCTTTCTTTGAACGTCCTTTATTCATCATTTCTTTAATATCACTTTGTCCTTGACACAACATTTACCTAACAAGCTAGCGCCGATAACAGCCCGAACTAAGACACCACCAATCAATCAAAACACCATAAGAAGCTTTCGTTAACTGTAAATCCTTGCTGTTCTTAAATTTGCTCATTTTATTTTGCCTTACTAGTTGTGTGTTCATTAATTCCTCCATTTACAAATTTTTCCGTCCAACTACCATTCCCAAACATACAATTGTTTCTTTGAATAAACCCTAAACATATTTCATCTTTGCATCCTCGTATTTTACAATTAAAGACTGGATAAGTTCCTTCGCTTTTTGAAATTCTGGACGCAAACTTACTTGACGTTTTACAGTCGGTTTATTTATTTCAACTACAAATTCTTTGTAGAAACTATTCGATTCCGTAATCATTAGCTAGTTGAATGAAACATTGGTGCAGATATTTCACGATTCATCACTTGTTCTAAAGGATAAATTACTTGATAAAAACTAGGAAGTATCACACGAAAAAAGGAAATATAAGATAACAAAACAGGAAATAATTTTATTTTTTCTTTCTAACTTTTTCATTTTCAAGATAATGTTTTCATTATTTTGTTTTAACCTATTTCTTTTTTTCTCAAACACAAAATGAAAAAGAAGAATTTATTCTATTTTTTCTTAAAAGTATTAGTTTATATACACGAAAAAGCGCTTAAAAATTTTTCAATAGTGAATACTTATTTTCTCTAAAATTCCTAATAATAAAAAAGCTTCAACCTTTTCATCAACAAGCTAAAAAAGGAAGATGCCTACAGCAATAAGCCGAAGAATCACGAGATGTCCCTCTTTTTGAATTCTTCAACTTATTTTCACGAATCGTTGTTTTATGTTTATTGATCCTTCTTATTAACTTCGTCTTAACAAATAACAGTCATTCTTTTATTTCACAAACATTGCATCGCCAAAACTAAAGAAGCGGTATCGCTCGTTGATAGCATGTTGGTAGGCAGCTAATGTCAATTTTCGACCAGCAAAGGCGCTCACAAGCATGACTAACGTTGATTTGGGTAAATGAAAATTAGTTGAAAAAGCTTCAACAATTTTAAATTGATAGCCCGGTGTAATAAAAATATCCGTCCAACCACTATCTGCTTTAATCTTGCCATTAAATTTTGTTCCAATTGTTTCTAGCGTTCGAATAGAAGTAGTCCCTACTGCCACGATCTTTCCGCCATTACGACGCACTTGATTTAACTTTGCAGCTGCTTCTTCTGTTAGACGATAAAATTCACTGTGCATTTGATGTTCTTCAATCTTCTCTACGCTAACCGGTCGAAACGTTCCCAACCCCACGTGAAGGGTCAGATAAACCAATTCCACTCCCTTTGCTCGGATTTCTGAAAGTAATTCTTGTGTGAAATGCAGCCCTGCGGTAGGCGCTGCTGCTGAACCATTTTCTTTAGCATAAACCGTCTGATAACGGTCAGGGTCTTCTAAACGTTCTTTGATATAAGGCGGTAACGGCATTTCTCCCAAAGATTCAAGAATTTCCAAGAAAATGCCTTCATATGCAAATTCAATGATTCTTCCTCCGTGTTCCAGTTCTTCTTTTACGACTGCTTGCAAACGCCCATCTCCAAATGAAATCCGCGTGCCTGTTTTTGCTCGTTTCGCTGGTTTAATTAACGTTTCCCAAGTGTCACCTTTTGTATTTGTTAGGAGCAAAACTTCAAGATGAGCACCGGTTTCTATCTTTTCCCCATATAAACGTGCTGGTAGCACACGTGTGTTGTTCATAACTAACGCATCACCAGGATGTAGTTCTTCAAGAATAGCATGGAAATGTTTATCTTCCATTTCTCCTGTTGTACGATTTAAAACAAGTAACCGAGAATGATCGCGCGTTTTTAATGGAGTCTGAGCAATCAGTTCTTCTGGTAAGTCAAAGTCAAAATCTTCTGTCGTTAACATATCGTCACTCACTTTCTATCTTCTGCCTTGTTATTCTAACACTTTTAATAGGAGCTTGGCAAAGCCTGCACTCTAAAAAAGCAGAATGATCCTATCAGCAAGTAACTTTGAAACTCTTGAAAACCTTCCACCTCATCCATCAACAAATACTAACTCAGACGAATGCATAAACACCGTCCTTATTTTTTAAGATTAACTTTACTTTATTTCACTCTTCTCTTGTTTTTTTAATGAACGAATCGCTTCTTTAATATGTTCCATCGTAAAACGTTCAATTGTGCCATTTCCTTCTTGTTCAACTAATTGATTGAATGGTTGACGATCATTTTCTTTTACAATCGCTAAAATTCCTTTCTTGCCTTTAGGAATGCAATTAGCTACATAGTGAAAGACATTTTTAGCTTTTTTACCTTCATGACGTGCCTGTTCAAATCCAATGACGTCGCCAATCGCCCAGCCTAAAATAGAACCTAATGGACCACCAATAAACCCAATGACAATTCCTAAAATACTATCTCGCCACTCTTTTTTTTCACCTGAAAGATTTTCAAAGTCAACAACGGTAAAATCTGTTCGGTCAAATCCTCGTTGCATTAGCATAATTTGTTGAACATTTGCGTCTGGTTTCAAATCATTTCTTTTTAGTTTATTAAACACGTCCAAACAAGAAACTTCTTCTTCAAAGCTCACTACAGCTAATGTATAATCAGAAGCGTCTTTTTCTTCCGGACTCAGATTTTCCTCTTCCATTTCATAAAAAACAGCATAATCATTCAAATCTCCTGAAGCAATTTTAGTCAATAGCCATTCCATTTGGTCAGCCTGTTCTACTGTTACTTTTTGAAATTGACTGATTTGCTCGGTTAATTCTTTGTATTGCTCTTTCGTTAAAACTTTCCCATTTTTCACATTTTTGTAATAATCCATTATCCCTTTCAGCTCCTTTATTAGTTCTCTAATAAAACATACCTTAAGACGATTCCTTTTTTCTGCTTACTTTTTTTAAAAACAAAAATAAATAAGAAAATATCCAATGAAAATAAGAATCTTTCAAAAATTAAAGCAGCGAAGTCACCAAAACAACACCTACAAAAAAACAGCCGTAGCATTTAGAAGATAGAAAAAATCTATTTTCAAACGTTACGACTGATTCTTTTAAAATACTAAAAATACAACAAACTGGCTAGAAGATTTGCTTTATTTGAATACTTTTTGCCTACTTTTCTTATTTTTTTAAATGGTAACTATACGTACTAATCACGATATTTTCTCGCCAAGACAAGCGAAGTCTTAATCGTAAACTCGTTTGATTGTGCAAGATGTTTTGCCATCTACGATTAGGAACAAATTGTGGAATCAACACTGTCGTCGTATAATTTTGCTTAGCTGCTTTTTTACTGACTAAATCAACATACCGAATAATCGGATTTTCAATTGAGCGATAGGAAGAATGAACGACGGAAAAACGCACGTCAGGAAAATGCTTCTTAAAATCTGCTTCTATTTCTTTTTCTTTTGCCACATCTTCATCTAATGAAACGTGCATGGCTACTACGTAATCCCCAATGGAACGAGCATAATTGATTGCGCCAATATTTACACGTGTTACATTCCCAACCAGTACAAGAACTGTATTTCCATCATAATCATGTAACTTAGCATCCGTTTCAAGACGCAACTGTTCTGCCACGTTTTTATAGTGACCATGGATTTTATAAAAAATATACATCACAATTGGCATAATGATAAAGAAAGGCCAAATATCTCCTAAACGATAAACAAACAAAATGGCAATGATCGCATAGGAGATAAATGCTCCTGTAATGTTTGCGAGAGACTTGCCCAACCATTTCTTTCCTTCTTTTTTCCATTTTAAAATCATTCCCGTTTGCGATAATGCAAAAGGAATAAATACACCAATGGAGTACAAAGGAATTAATCGTTCCGTTGAACCATGAAAGATAAACAATAAAATAATGGAGCCAAAAGCTAAGGTCATGATCCCATTAGAATAACCCAAACGATCGCCTCGATCTTGAAACATATGAGGCATAAATTTATCTTTTGCTAGATTATAAGCCAAGACTGGAAAGGCCGAAAAACCTGTATTCGCAGCAACGGCTAAGATCAAAGCCGTTGCAAATTGCAGTACATAATATAATACGCCTTGTCCAAAGACGGCTTTTCCAATTTGTGATAATACTGTTACTTCTTTTTCAGGAACAATTCCATACCAATAGTTGATAAATGTAATTCCTACAAAGAAAAAGCCAAGAATCAAAGCCATCATCGTTAAAGTTGTCGCCGCATTTTTTGCACGTGGTTTCTTGAAAAATGGTACAGCGTTACTAATTGCTTCTACTCCTGTTAAAGAAGAAGAACCGGAAGAAAAAGCGCGTAAAATCAAGGCAACAGAAACACCCGGGATTGCCGCCCCCGGCAAAGCTGTTGCGTGCAGAGGAACTGCACCGGTGAGAATATTAAACAAACCGACTGCAATTAACAGTGTAATAACAAAAATAAATGTATACACTGGAAAAAGTAAGAAAGAAGCAGATTCTCTTAACCCACGCAAATTGAGCATCATCAATAATAAAACGATGGCAACAGAAATCGCCACTTGGTGTCCATACAATGCAGGTATGGCAGACGTAATCGCTTCGGCGCCGGCTGAAACAGAAACGGCTACCGTTAGCATGTAGTCGATCAATAAGGAACCACCCGCAATCAATCCAGCTTTTTCCCCAAGGTTTTCACTACTGACAACGTATGCGCCGCCACCGTGAGGATATGCATGAATAATTTGTCGATATGATAAAGTTAATGAAATCAATAAAATAATAACAAATGCAGCAATTGGCAACGAATACCAAATGGCCGCAGTTGACAAAGCAACCAAAACAACTACGATTTGTTCTGTACCATACGCAATAGATGATAATGCGTCCGAAGAAAGCAGCGCTAGAGCAGCAAAACGAGTTAATTTATGCGCATCATTTTCAGCAGATTTTAACGGCTTACCTACTAATAATCTTTTTAAGTAATCCAATTTTTTTACTCCTTTACACACGTATTTGCTTCAAAAATCATTCATGTCAAAAATTTATCTTAAACAAGATGTTATAGTACGCTCCCAAAATATAAAAGTCAATAAACTTTCATAAAATTAATTGGAAAAAATTAGAAAACTACATTCTTTTTTTCAATCATGTATTAAATGATCCTTTGCTGGAATTTTCTCGCTTGTTTCTTTCTATTTAAGAATTTCTTCGTCTTTTTTCATCTCGCCTATTCACTTTTTGTGGCTATGCCTTTAACTTATTCATCCTTGAAATGCTCAAAATATACTCTTTTTTGTTGCCTTCTTAAAAAGAAAAATAGAAAATTTTTTTCATTTACTTGAGTGGTTCATCGACTTTTTCTGATTTGTCGGAGCTAGCTTTATATAGAAAATAAACATATTAAAAACTTTACATACGGATTTTTTTAAGCAGCAACGAATAAGACCTCACTAGACGCAAATACTCTTTTTGGTCCGATGAGGCCTTATGACTGTTCTAATGGAAAATGTGACTCTTATGTGCCGCTTCTTTAAATTTGACCATTTTTTCTTGAATGTATGGTGCAATAGCCGTGCCTACTATTCCAAAGCCTACAAATAAACCAATCATGATCCAAATCGCTTTTGTCGCATTTGGCCAATAAATCCCACCCGCCGACTCTCGTAAGAGGTTGACAGCATGAGTAAACGGTAAGAAAGGATTAATCATTTGGAAGAACTTACCGGATACTTGAATGGGGTAGTTTCCTCCGCCTCCAGAAATAGAGAGCACCAGAATAACAATAGCGATCCCTTTTCCGACGTTATCAAATAACGCAGCTAAAACATAAACGATCATCATAAAAGCCAAGGCAATTAAAACAGCGAACGTTACGCTGTAAACGGGATTATGAACATCTACTCCCAATAAAAATATATTTCCTAAAGTAACGATCAAGCTTTGTGCCACCGCCATTGTCAAGAAAGTCAGCATTCGCGCAACAAACTGTTCTCGTTTCGTAAAATGATTTCTTGCTTTTTTATCCAAATAATAATCGGTTGTCGCAACACTTGAAAGAAGTACCGCTCCGACCCACAAACATAACGCTGTATAAAACGGCGTGCTGGCCGATCCATTATTTGCAATAGGATACATTGTAGTTGTTTGTAATTCTACGGGACGAGTAAAGAAATCACTTTCTTTCGTAGCATCTAGTTTTAACAGCTTAATGACTTCTCCTAAATCAACTTCCTTTTCTCCTTTACGAATCGCAGCAGCTGTCTTTTGAATACCACTTTTGATACTTGGCCACTCATTTTGAATCAAATCGGCAGCGGCATTTACTGCTGACTCCACTTGCGGCATCTTCTCGTTAACAGTAGTCAGTGTACCGGTAATCTCATTTTTTAAAGTAGGCCAATCGTTTTGAATAAAGTTTGCTGCTTGGTTCAATTTATTTGCTAAGACAGGCAACTCATTGCTATAAAGGTCTGCGCCTTTATTGATTCCGTTGACGATCATTTCCATATGACCATTTAACATTGTATTAGCGTCATGAATTTCTTGACCAATAGAGGGAAGTTCTTTTTGATACTTTTCTAAGATCGTCACCGCATTTGCAACAGTTGCTTTGGTTGAACTTAATAGCGAATCAAAATCAATTTGATCGGCTTTACTTAACGCACCTTGTGCCGTTTTAATTGTATCAATTACTTGTTTTAATAAAGAGTGAACGGTCGCACTGACTTGACTGACATCAACACTTGAAATTAAGTTCACTACATTTTCGGCAGCTGTTTTGACTTCATTTAATAACTTGCTTATTGCATCCACATTTCCTTCTTGAATGGCTTGTTTCAAAGCCGGTAAGCGATTTTGCAAATTAGCTAAAACTTGTTTCACGTTTGTTAATGTATCAATAAGATGCTGCAATTTTGTATTGCCAGCCGATTCTTGTAATTGTGTCAAAAAAGTAATTAACTTCTCAAGCACTTGTTGTTGAACAGATAGACTATTCATAAGGTCATCCAACAAAGCAATAAGATGTTGTTTTTCTTCTTCTGATAATTGGTGATCGACAATCGCTTGATTGACATTTTCAACAAATAAACCAATGGAAGATGCCGCTTGACTAATTGATTGTAGCGTTGTTTGAACACCTGTTGTAACACCCGGTAAGGCTTCTTCTAACTTTTCTGCTCCTGTTCGAGTTTGAGCAGCCAAGTTTTTTGCTTGTAATTCCAAGTTTTTTACATCCGGTAAAATGTTTTGTACTTGCTGGATAATCGTTAATCCTTGTTTTGCTTCGGCAATTCCTTGATTCATCGTTTCTTGAATGGACGAAAAATCTCCATCAATTTCAGCAATTTGTCTGCCAGCATTTTGAATTTCAGGTATTTTTTGCTGCAAGTCTAAAATGATTTTAGCTTGTTCTTGCAATTGTGGCATTTTACTATTTAATTCAACTACTTTCTGCCCCATTTCATCAACTTTTGGTAGATAGTCGACAAAACCATTGGCTTTATTTAATTTTTCTTTGATAGCAGGCAATTGTTTTTGCAAGTCAAGAACTTGCTGGGTGTAGCCATCAATTGTATTGAGATTTTCATCCGTTGAAAGAATCATGGATTTTACTTTGTTGATACTTACTAAATTTGTATCAATATTGTACCCAATCTCATTAAATACCTTTAGTAAAGTCGAACTAGCTGTCTTGATAAACTCATCAGTGATTTGAGTTTGAATGGATGACGCACCTTTGTCAGTAATCTTAGGTGCAATCGCATTAATTTTTTCATTCACCGTATATTCAATTTTCGGTTTTTTAATTTCTCCAGTAATAAAACTTAATAAATCTTCTGAAAAATCTTTAGGCAGATAAATTCCTGCATAGTATTTTCCCGAGCGTACGCCCTGTTCTAATTCTACTTTTGAATCAACGAAGCGCCAGCCGAGTTGTTTATTTTTACGAAGTGATTTAATCACTTCTTTTCCAATTGCAACTTCTTTTCCTTGAAATTCTACCGGTTTATCTGCACTATACACAGCAATCGGTAATTCACCAGTATTTCCGTAAGGATCCCATAACGCTTTGATGTTGAACCACGCATATAACGAAGGGATAATCATAATCGCAATAATTAAAAGCGTTGCAATCGGATTTTTAAAAATTCTTTTCCAGTCAAGTAGAAATAACTTTAATGTATGTTTAATTGACCGCATAAATATCCCCTTCTTCTTTTTTTTAGCTGCATTACTTTACCATGTAACCCATGTAATTTTCAATTCTCTTTTTTCAAAAAGTATTAGAATTTGGACACATCAGTCAAAATGTCCGATTTTCTTTCGACCAGATACAAAGAGATCGTTCAAACTACGTGTTTTACTTTAACATTAATGAAAGAAGAAAGAAATTCCTCTAGTAGAAAATTTAGCATACTACACAAGAAAAAATAAGAAAATAGCTTCCTTTTCATGCACCTGTTAAATGAATGAAGGACATTCTTATCTTTACGTTGAAGTTTATCCTAAACATTAAGAATGGTTCTTGCATGGCTTCACGTCTTAATTAACACAAATTTGTGAAAGACTTATTTCCATCAAAAAAACAATTATAAATTCGTTATTTTTTAAGCACTACTTAAGAAAATAAAAACAGATTTTACTTATATTCCTTCCTTACTATTTAAAATGTCTATAAAAACATGAAAATTTAGACGTTGTTTTATAACATGCAGTTATTTTTTAAAGACATAGAAAAAATCATCCGTTTTCTTTTTTAAAAATAACAGATATAAACATCTATTCATAACATTTTTTATAATTAGTTTGTTATTTTACTCAATCTAACTCTTGTAGCTTTTCGGGATCAGAAAAGTTCAAAAAAATACCTTGCTACAATTTTGAATGACTCAAATTTTAAAATATAGAAACTAACAAAAACAAGTTCCTATTACTGAATTAAAAACAGTTCAATAAGGTTGGCATTTCTTCACTATTTTTCCGAAGTAAGTTTTCTTTTCACAAACCAGCTTTATCATTCCTTTTATATGTAAAGGTGTAATGCTTTTTTCTAACGAACAGGTGTTAATGCTTCAATTCCCACACTAATTTTGAGCGCATAATCAACTTCTGCCATAATTCTTCGATCTAGATGACAAACTTTTTCTTTAAGTCTTGACTTATCAATTGTTCTAATTTGTTCAAGTAAAATGACAGAATCACGTTCGATTCCTGTACCAGTTGCTTTAATTCCAATATGCGTAGGCAATTTAGGTTTTGCCATTTTGGCAGTGATTGCCGCAACGATGATCGTTGGACTAAAATGATTTCCTAAATTATTTTGAATGACCAAGACCGGACGCGTCCCGCCTTGTTCTGAACCTACGACTGGAGAAAGGTCAGCAAAATAAATGTCTCCTCTTTTTACCATAGGATTCTCCTTAATCTTGATATTCTCTAGGAATACGTGTTCCTAGTACACAAGCTACTTCATAGTGGATCGTGCCAAGTTGATCCGCTACTGCTTGCATAGGTATTTCTTCTTCTTGATTTTTACCGATCAATGTCACCTTTGTTCCAAGAGAAACTTTATGCGGTAAACGAATCATCAGTTGATCCATACAGACCCGCCCAACAATTTCACAAAACTTTCCTTCAACTAAAACGGAAAATCCTTGCATTTTCCGCAACCAGCCATCTGCATAACCAATAGGAACTGTTCCGATCCATTCCATTTTGTCCGTAATATACGTTTTACCGTAGCCAATTCCTTCACCTTTAGCTAATTGTTTTACTTGAATTAACTCTGACACTAATTCAAGAGCTGGTTTCAATGGATAGGGCTCTGTTAATGCGTGGCCAGAAGGATTTAACCCATACATAGCTATGCCAAAACGAATCATATTTCCAATTTTTTCATCATGCCACAAAGCTGTAGCGCTATTGCCGATATGGATATATTTTGGCAGTGAAGGCAATTGTTCAATAACTACTGAAAAACGTTGTAGCTGTTTTTTCCAATACATTTCATCAACTTGATCGGCTGTAGCAAAATGGGTATAAATTCCTTCCCATTCTAACACAGTGCTATCTTGAATCAATGCTACAGCTTCTATTACTTCCATGGGTGTCAAAAAACCAATACGTCCCATTCCTGTATCCACCTTTAAGTGAAGTGAAAGAGCCGATTTTAAATGACGTTCTTTCAGATAAGCAGCTGCCTTTTCCAACCATTCTTTGTTTCCTACAGTGATTGATAAATCATGGACAATCGCTAAAGTCAAGGCTTCAATAGGAACCATATTCAATATCACAATAGGTTGATTGAAACCAGCTTCTCGCAACTCAACCCCTTCGTCTAAATTAGACACACAAAATCCCGTAGCTCCTCCTTCAGATGCAGCTTTTGCAACCTGTAACGCTCCATGGCCATAACCATTTGCTTTTACAACAGCAAATAGCTCTTTTCCTTCCGGCAATCTAGCTAATTCATTTTTTACATTATCAGTAATTGCTTTTGTATGTATAATCACCCTAGTAGGTCGGTGCCAAGCGACAACCATGATCGTTCCTTCTTTCTAATCTTCTAAAATAATTTGTGCAAACACTAATTCATCCGTATGCGTAATACTAACCCAACTTTTACCTTTGTGAGGAGATTGGGATACTACTGGTTGACCCATCTCATTTTTTAAAATCTCAATTTCTTGAAATGTCACCTTTCCAATGCCTGTCCCCCACGCTTTAGCAAAAGCTTCCTTACAAGCATAGCGTCCTCCTAAAAATTCTACTTGCCGGTGAAAAGGTAAAGCTTGAAATTGTGCCATTTCATTCGGCGTTAGTACTCGATCAATAAACTGCGGTTTCTCTTTAATGATCTTTGCAATTCTCGGTAATTCAACTGCATCAATCCCAATTCCTCTTATCATAAGACTCTACTCTTTTCAAAAATTTTAGAACACTCTCATTCTACCAAATTCTCAATATTTTACCACCAATAAGTATGCAAATAACTAAAATGGAAGCTTCTCTTATATAAGAGAAGCTTNTGTACGTTATTAATCATTATTTTTACGAATGACAAATCCTCTTTTTTTATCGTTTTTTCTTTTATCGCTATGGGGATGTTGATGACCACTCTTGTTATATCCACCTTTTGATTTACTTCCTCGATAATTACTATTATCACGACGGTTACGGTTATTTCCGCCTCCACGTTTTCCATTTTTATTATAGCCTTTTTTCTGCATAGGTAATGGACGTTCTGGTGTGATTTTCACTGGCACTGCATCAGAAGGATCTTTAGCAGTTGTTTTCAACAGCAATGCAACTAAATCTTGCGCAGAATATTCTTCTAACAATTTATCTGCGGTTTGTAAATATTTATCTAAGCCATTTTCTTCAAGTTTAGCTTCGATTTGTTCAACTGCTGCTCCTAATTGCCCTTTAAATGCTTCTTTTTCCGTTGGCGGACGCAAAGTAGACATTCGTTTTTTCGTCAAGTTCTCAATTACATGCAAATAGCTCATTTCATTTGGTGTAACGAAAGTCACCGACATTCCGCCTTTACCCGCACGCCCTGTACGACCAATTCGATGAACGTAGCTTTCTGGATCTTGTGGAATATCATAATTATAAACATGCGTAACACCTGAAATATCTAGTCCACGCGCAGCTACATCCGTTGCAACTAAGATATCTAAATGTCCATTCTTAAATGAGCGCAACACACTCATCCGTTTTTGTTGCGAAAGATCGCCATGAATCCCCTCTGCTCGATATCCACGCGCTTCTAGTCCACGAGCCAATTCATCAACTCGTCGTTTTGTTCGTCCAAAAACAATCGTTAATTCGGGTGTTTGAACATCAAACAAGCGCGTCATGATATCAAATTTTTCATATTCTTTTGCGCGTACATAATATTGATCAATTAAATCAGCTGTCATTTCTTTTGCTTTAATCTTCACGTGAGTGGGATCTTTCATGAATTTTACGCCGATACTTTTGATTGCTGGCGGCATAGTCGCCGAAAATAGCAAAGTCTGTCTTTGCTCAGGCACTTTGGAAATGATCGTTTCGATATCTTCTAAAAAACCCATATTCAACATTTCATCTGCTTCATCCAACACTAAGGTTTCCACCGTACCTAGTTTTAACGTATGACGATTGATATGGTCAAGCATCCGTCCCGGCGTACCCACTACGATATGTGGACGGTCTTTCAAACTGCGAATTTGGCGACTAATATCAGCTCCACCATAAACAGCTTGTACTCGTACTCTTTTATCTCTGCCAAGACGATAAAGCTCTTCTTGCGTTTGAATGGCTAGCTCACGGGTAGGTGAAATAACTAATCCTTGTAATTCATTGCGCGTAGTATCAATTTTTTCTAACATCGGCAAACCAAAAGCAGCCGTTTTACCAGTTCCTGTTTGCGCCTGCCCAATCACGTCTTTTCCAGACAACGCTAAAGGAATTGTTTCTGACTGAATCGGCGTCGCTTCTTCAAAACCCGCACGTTCTACTGATTTCAATAATTCTGATGATAATTCTAATTCTTTAAATTTCAAATGAATCCTCCTATATAGTTGTTAACTGAGGATGTAGCTTAGATTTTTGCTACCCCGTCGCTTGTTCGGTCAAAGTGTTTGATTCTTTTTGACAGTGGCCGCGCACGTTTTTATCCATTCTTAGGCCCCTGCGGCTCCACCGAAAAATCACTTTGCGAAGTTTAGGCATTAGAAAAGCCAAACGGGTCGCGTTCAGCTTTATCATTGTTATGACATCTGACTTTAACAATTATAAGAATGATAGAGTCAGTCCAATTTCTCTTCATCTTTCGGCAATAGGTTATTTTAGCATATTTTTATATTTTCTGCAAGTTTACAGTTTACTATTTCATTTCTTGTAATTGTTGTACTACTTCTATTAACCCCATACCATTGCTACCTTTTAAAACAATACTGTCTTCTGGCAATATTTCTGCTTTTACTGCTGCAATCAGCTGTTCTTTTTCTTTTTCAAAATACTTTACGTTCCACTTAGGATATTTTGCTGCCAAAGCTTCTTTTAACACTCGCATCTGTGGACCATACAAAAAGACAACCGCATAATCCTTTGGTTTAATATGTTCCGCCATTTTTTCATGCATCTGTGAAGCCTCACCACCTAATTCCAACATATCCGCCAGTACAGCCATTCTTCTTCCTTTAGTCGGCAGCTTAGCAAATGTGTCTAATACTAAACCCATAGCCGTTGGATTGGCATTGTATACATCACTTAAAATAGAGGCCCCGTTACCAGCACTCAACCACTCCGTACGGTTTTGAGTCACTGAAACTGTGGCTAAACCAAGACGAATCTCTTGTGAGCTCAAGGCAAAAAATCGTCCCACTGCATAAGCAATCAAGGCGTTTGTTACGTTGTAGCTCCCCGGTAAAGGAATCATGAAAGATTCATGTTCTACCACAAAATATGTCTGTGTTTTTTCTTGCCTTGTGACTTTGGCGGATAAATTCCCCACATTTATCCCAAATGTTTCAATTGATTGGGTCAAATTTGCAGTAAGCGATTTTAATAGAGGCTCCTCTTCCGGAATAATTAATAATCCATCCGCAGCAAGACCCGCAGTAATTTCCATTTTAGCTCGGGCAATTCCTTTTCTTGAACCTAAATTTTCAATATGCGCTTCACCGATCATTGTAATTGCAGCAACTTTAGGATTTGCAATCAACGACAGTTCCATAATTTCTTTTTCATGATCCATGCCCATTTCTAAAACAATTTTTTCTGTATCAACTGGCATGTGTAAAATAGTATAAGGAAGACCAATGTTATTGTTATAATTCCCTTGTGTTTTATATGTCTGATATTTTTGGGATAAAACAGAAGCTGTTAAATCTTTCGTAGTTGTTTTTCCATTGCTTCCAGTGATCGCTATTACATCCGCTCCAATTTTTTGTAAATAATACTTTGCCAAATCTTGCATGGCTTTCAAAGGATCTTCTACAAAAATCACACCAATCTCGCTAGGCGCTTTGGTGGATTCTAAACTCCAAAAAGTTGCGACTGCACCGTTAGCGATCGCCTGTTGTATAAATTCATGTCCATCCCTTACTCCTTTTAGAGGAACAAATAAATGACCTTCTGCAATTTTACGGCTGTCAAATTCCACTCCTGTAATTTCGGTGAGAGCATCGTTTTTGCTTCCTACTGCTTGTGCAATTTCTTGTATTGTTAGCTTCATCATAAATCCTGCCTTTTCACATACAGAAGCCAGAACAAATGTTACTACATCCGCTCCAGCTTCTATTTCTTAGCTGTTTATTCATGTACTTCAAAAAAGCTTTGCCGTTGCTTAAAACGATTGATTCCTAGTTGAATCAATTCTTCAATCAAATCACCATATTGCAAGCCCATATTTTCCCATAATAACGGATACATACTAAATGGAGTAAATCCGGGCATTGTATTCAATTCATTTAAAAATAGCTCGTTTTTATTCGTCAAGAAGAAGTCACAACGACTTAATCCGCTTCCTCCTAACATCGTATAGGCAATTTTGGCATATTCTTGTGCTTTTTGATAAACTTCTTCCGGTACTTCTGCGGGAATTTGCATGTGGATTTTGTTGTTGAGGTATTTTGCCTCATAATCATAAAAGGCTACATCTTTGACCACTTCACCCGGCAAAGTGGTTCGCACGTCTTCATTTCCTAACACCGCAACCTCAATTTCACGTGCCTCGATCCCTTGCTCTACAATAGCACGAGAGTCATATTGATAGGCCATAGCTAAAGCATGTTGAAGTTCTTTACGGTTCTCTGCTTTAGATATTCCTACACTTGACCCCATATTTGCTGGTTTGACAAACATTGGATAAAGCAAGGACCCTTCACATTGATCAAAAATTTTCTTAGGGTTTTCCTTCCACTGATTTTTCAAAACAGGTACATAAGGCACTTGTGGCACACCTGCCGCTTGTAAAATATATTTTGTCATAATTTTATCCATTGCACACGCACTTGTCAGTACTCCAGCACCAACATAAGGCAAGTTCAATGTTTCTAAAAATCCTTGAATCGTCCCATCTTCTCCATTTGGTCCATGCAGTACCGGAAAAATAATTGTTCCTTCTTCTTTAATTTCTCCGGGGTTAATAACTTGTCCTGTGAAACCTTCTGTTGTTTTTCCGTTTGGATCCCATGTCAAATGCAATTCTTCTTTGCTAGTAGGTTTTTCTGTTAACAAAGGTCCTTTAACCCATTGACCGTTTTTACTAATAAATACAAGTTGAACTTGGTAATAAGTATAATAAATCGCATTAAGTACTGAAAACGCTGAGAGAATCGAAATCTCATGTTCTGCACTGCGTCCGCCGTATAGTAAAGTAATCTTCAAAAGATTGTCCTCCCGTATCCAATATCATTCCACTTTTACTTCATATTCTAGCATAAAATCAAAAGAAGCAAACCACTTATTTAAAAAAGTTCATCTAATCAATCGTCTAAAGACAAAAAATGCTGTGAGAATGCCAGCATCTTTTACCGTATATTTATTCTATTGTCTTTTATGCTCATCATACACGATTTCCTGATTTAATAACAAGTTATGAAAGAACCACTCCCAAGCTCCAATCAATAGCGCCGATGCCAATACTTTCATCCATAAATTCGAAAAATCATTCATAAAATCAAAATACAACCATAAAATAACGGTATAAGAATCTGTATCGGAGATTGTTACTGTAAAGTTTTCGACTTTTTGAAAAATAAACAAGTCGCCTAATTCATAAATCATAACAATAATAATTATTGAATTTATAAAACTAGTACTTTATAGAAACCAATTAACATGATCAACAAAATCCCCATACCACCAAAGCTTTTATCACTAATGCTTTGATAGGTTTTACTTTCTGATTCATCTCGTTAAATAAACGGAGCAAAGATATTGCTTTTTTAAAAAAAATGCTTACACCTACATTAATTACTAATAGGCGATAACCCAGCTTGATCTAGAGCTTTTACGAAAACTTGTCTAAATTTTTGATGGTCATATAAAGTAAATGGTTTAGGCCCTTTTGTCTTCAAACCTGCTTTTCGTAACTTTCCACTTTGATAACGCTGCTCAAGTAAAACATCAATAGTCGTTGCATGAAATTCCTTACCTGTCTGATGAAATACTCGAACACCTTTTGGCAGCACTAAAGAAGCTAATCCATAATCTTGTGTAATCAACAGGTCGCCTGTACGAATCATTCCTACAATTTTATAGTCTGCACTATCTAACCCTTGATCAACATAAATAAAATGAACATAAGTTGGATAGCTTTTTTGTGTATAGTGTGCAAGACTTGTGACAATGATTACTTCCAATTGATAAGAATACGCAATCTCAATGACATCTTCTTTAACTGGTGAACCATCTCCATCAATTATAATACGCATATCTTGTCTTCCCCTTTTTCCGTGTTCCATCAAAATTCTCCTTGCTAATATTGTCCATTGTCTATCAAAATCCAGTGCTTTTTATTTTAAATGACGAATATCATCACTAATTTATTCACTCGTTAAACAGGTTCTAATCTAATCAAAAATATTCAATCATTCATCAAAATAGAAAATAAATAGAAAAAATCCCTGAATATTTTAACTAAATAAATTAGACAAATGAATAAAAATTGTGATAGAACACTTTTGTTTGAACTTTGTGAACTAACTTTTTTATTGTTTTAATCCAAAAGATTCGCTTTATCTTGTTGATTCAAGCGATCTCCTAACTGAATTAGATGATACACCATTGCTATTAATACCCAGATGGTTGATGGTGAAAATCTTAAATTACTCATTTTTTTTAATTCATCAAAAACACTGAACTCCTGTGTTTAAAATTAATTTACCATATTTCTCTTTACATTATAAAATTCTCCGCTTGTAACTAAACACCGAGACGACTTTTCCATAAAAATGATTTTAACTCTTCTACTTCAAAATTTTCTTTTTTACGAAAAAATTATTTGGAAGACTCCACCTAAATAAAATATTTTCCTGTTAAAATAGCGTATACAAAATAAATAAGAATGTGAAAAAATGGAATTGTTGGAAAAAGAAACGTTCAATTATGAGTGTTATGATAAATTAATTGAACCTGTGCATTACGCTTTTTTTAAAGAAGAAGATTACCATCATTACAAAGCCGTTCTCGCTTTTCTTGCCTATCAAAACCAAGTATGGGTGCTAAGAGTACCAAGACTTGTACCTATCTAAAACGAGCACAATTTCCAGAAGTAAAGGTAACATTAACGTCTGAAGTAGCGGCATTGATAGAATCCGAGGTAAACAAATAAAAAAAGAGATGGAAGCTGAGATAAAGACACTTCAATTCATGAAAAAAACGTGGATTTTGGAAAACTACAAAAACGTTCTGAACAACGCAACCAAGAATTAATATAATTACAAAAAAACGCGAAACACTGTTTAAAAAATTTAACCACTTATATCAATTAACCCAAGACATTCATTTAGTGTATACAAAAGAAACCTCTTTTGATGCGTGTACTGATTTTCCTCCTCGTGTTAATCCGCAAGTGATGGAAGCCGTTGAAATATTGCCTGAAGCTTGTTTTACTGAAAAAAAAAGACCGTCCTTCATCTTACAAGTATTTACAAACATACCGAATAAAAGAAGAGATTGAAAAAAGCAATAAACTCCCTTTACAAAACAAAAAAGCATTAGTCATCTACCAATAGAACACCAATTTTACCAATTTATTTCATGAAAGATCAAAAAATGAAAGCTTTTGTTTATGGTCGATTTATGATCAAAAAAAGAAGCGATTTGCTGTGTTAAATTTTACGCTCATTAAATCTTAAATTAAAAGATAGATAACAAAATCTAACTGATCCTATTTTCCATCTTTTATAAGAATAATTCATGTAAAAAATGATTTATTTATTCACCTGCTTGCTTTTTACTAGCTATAAAATTATTCGTATACCAATAGCTTGCTTTCTCAACATACCATTGGTAAAAAATTCAACTTATTACAAATCAAGTAGCGTATATCAATTCTAATCATCATCTTCTTCATAATTAAATTCTTTGCATTTTTGTGAATCTTCTTCTTTTTTGAAAATGATCTTTGCATAAAGAATCGCGTCATAGTGATCATATTTTAACCATTCCTTTTCTATATCCGCTTACATAGTATTTTATAAATAATAAATCGTGTACATATTATCCAAAAAAATAAATATGAACAACAATAAAAGCCGCTCCCTCAAGGTAAACGCAAAGAAACTCAAACAAATTGAGTGACTTTTTTTACTTGAGTGGACCGGCTTTATCTTTCATTGGTAGGTACTTGAAATCTTCATTTACAAGTAGGCAAGTCCTTCTCCACAAAAGTCTTGCCCGACATTCCTGCATTCCGGCAGGTGATAATTTACGTATCATTATCTTATGTCGCCAAAATCAATTAGGCACATCTGTCTTCAGAGGCCTTCTCGACTCGTCGCATAACGTTACTCTAACACATCTCCTCTATTTATGCAAATTATGCGAATATTTTTTATTTTCTACCTGTTAAGAAGATTCATCAATCAATGAAGTGAAAACTTTTAATCAAATTTTTTCACGACACATATACCACTCTTCTTGTACTGATAGCTATTTTAGTTTTTCAATGCAGGGCTTTTTACACTAAAAATGTCCTTGTGCTTTCTGAAATAAGAACAGCATGAGCATACTATAAATTCCCACAGACCATGGTTTTAAAAGAATAATAATCTGTATATAATCTTTAAAAGATAATTTGGATAGCCCAGCTACTAAGCAAACTAAGTCATCAGGCGCAAAAGGAATGAGTAATGTCACACATAAAATCTTTTTAATATCTTTTGTTTTTTTTGTTACTAATTGATCAAATTTTTGATATTTTTTGGGAGAAAGAATCAATCGCACAAAGCTTACGCCATAATAACGTACCAATAAAAAACCAATGACTTCACCAATGATTAAACCGATGCAGCTATAAAGCAACCCGAAAAAGTTACCAAACATCAATAAGCCCACTACTGAAGAAATTCCTCCCGGTAAGATTGGAATAATCACTTGTACAATCTGCAACACAACGAAAATACCTACTGCATATCCGCCAAATTGCTGGATAAATCGTTGCAAAGAATCCGTCGATTCAAAAATGCCGTGCTGGTAAGCCCAAATAACTAGCACTAAAAAAAATAATACGCCAATAATCGGGATGATTTGTATATACTTGTGTAAATTCCTTTTCTTTTCCATTGCAGGTCTCTCCATTTTTTAATTTAAGGCTTTTCCAATAGATAAAAATAGGGTGCGTAGATAAACTTCTTCTTTTGAGAAATAAGTCGAAGAAACGAAAATAGCTTCCCTATCTTCGTGATTCTTCGACTTATTGGAAGTAGCCGGGTTACTTTATTTATGATCCAAATTTATGATCCAAAAAATTAGCAACTTTTGTTGTAATCAAATCAATCGCTACATGATTTTCGCCGCCTTCTGGCACGATAATATCGGCATAACGCTTGGTAGGTTCAATAAATTGATGGTACATGGGTTTAACCACTGTTAAATATTGCTCAATAACAGAATCTAACGTTCGACCACGTTCTTCCATATCGCGTTTAATTCGTCGAATGATTCGTATATCATCATCCGTATCCACATATACTTTAATATCCATCAGATCACGTAGCTTTTCATCTTCTAAGATTAAAATGCCTTCTAGTATAATTACTTCTTTGGGCTCTTGAATAATCGTTGCTTGACTTCTTGTATGAGCAACATAATCATATACTGGTTTTTCAATGGTGTGATAGTTCAACAGTTTTTTCACATGTTGAATCAGTAGATCATTATCAAAAGCAAAAGGATGGTCATAATTCGTATTCAATCGCTCTTCAAAGCTTAAATGACTTTGGTCTTTATAATAAGAATCTTGTTCAAGCATCATGATGGAATGATCCGGAAAATGATTGAAAATGGCACGACTAACACTCGTTTTTCCGCTTCCTGAACCACCCGTCACACCAATGATAATTGGTTTGCTTTTTGTCATTGGCTAAAACCTCTTTCATATCCATTTTTCATATCCGTTTTTGCATTCTTATCTATTATAGCGAAATTATCCGAAAATACTATCTTTTTCTGAAAATTAATACTTTGTCATTTCCAAGATAGGGTAAAGTTCTTTTAATGAATCAATTCGATAAGTTGGCGCAATTTCAGGAACTTCTGGCAAATTATTTTTATTGAACCAAATGGTGTCAATTCCTGCCAAGTTTCCACCTTTAATATCTGAAGTTAACGAATCACCAATAATCACCGTTTTCTTTTTTTCAAAATTCGGGATATGTGAAAATATATAGTCAAAAAAAGCCTTCATTGGCTTTTGTGCCCCCACCTCTTCAGAAATAAAAATCTTTTTAAAATAATCAAGTATTTTTGCATCTGCTAATCGTTGATACTGTGTCTTTGCTACTCCATTTGTTACAACATATAAATCAGCCTGTAAAGCCAATGTTTCCAATAACTCGCGACTACCTTCAATAATATCGTGCCCTTGATTCAAGTAGTATCGGTAGCGTTTTTCCATCGCTAAGCTATCAATTGTTTTTCCAAACTGTTGAAACAACAAACCAAAACGGCTGCCAGTAACTTCTTCTCTTGTCATATGCCCTTTTTCAAATTCACGCCACAAGTGATGATTTAATGCTTTATAACTCATTTTTATTTCTGGCGTTAATTCAATCCCTTGCTCTGCAAATAACTCATTTAAAGCTTTTGCTTGTGTCAATTGGAAATCAAGCAATGTATCATCTACATCAAATAATACTGTTTTATAGTTCATTTGTTTTTTCTCCTATTTAAAATATTTTTCTAATTGCTTCAATTCGCTTAATTTCAGTGAGCGGTATTCCCCATCTCTTAACTGCGTATCCAGTTTCAAAGGTCCCATACTAAGCCGTTTTAATTTTGTAACTTTCTTTCCACAAGCAAGAAACATTTTTTTTACTTGATGAAATTTCCCTTCTTGTATCGTTACCCGCACCACACTGCTCTTTTTATTTGTTTTAACAATCTCTAACTGAGCAGGAAGACAACGATTCCCATCCTCAAAAATAATTCCTTTTTGAAAAGCCTCTACATCTAATAGTGTAACAGGTTCATTGATATGAGCCTCATACACTTTTAATACTTTCTTTTCCGGCAAAAGCATCTCATAACCTAACTGGCCATTGGAAGTCAACAATAATAACCCTGTTGTATCTCGATCAAGGCGCCCCACCGGATAGACTGGTTGTGTGCGATCAGCCGAAGCAATCAAATCCACCACCGTCATTTTTGTTGTATCTTTTACTGCAGTTACGGCACCAATAGGTTTGTTCATTAAATAATAAACCTCATGAGTAGCTAAGCGTTGACCGGAAACTTCAATCTCATGCAGGAGACTATCGACGTTGCGATTACGGCAAAATTCAATCTGTCCATCTATTTTAACTTGTTTTGCTGCAAATAATCGTTTCATTTCTTTGCGAGTAGTTTGCAGCGTTTCTTCAATTAATTTGTCTAGACGCATGTCAATTTCCTTTCCTATCCTAACAAGCATTATAACCTGAAAACAAAGTGCTGCAAATAACAAAGTGGTTGTTAACCCTTGACTTAATGTTGAATTAGCGCTACGGTTAATAAGTAAAGTGAATTGGATTTCTCATACACAGCGTAATAACCTGGTGGAGAAAAGTTGAATCCTGACTTTCTAAAGGCAGATGCGCGCATCTGTCTTTTTGCGTTTTTTTAAGCGCCCTAGCCAATAATGTGCAAGAGAATAGCCATGGAAAGTTCACTTAAATAAAAGCTGTCAGTTCTTTTGCCGACAGTCCATTTTAAGGAGGAATTTTGGTTATGTCAGTATCATTAGAAGTAAGTAAAAGAGAAGTGCGCCCCCGTTCGTTGAGAAACAAATTGCGTCATGAAGGCAAAGTGCCAGCAGTCGTTTGTGGGTACAATGTTGAAAGTACGCCAATTTCTATCGATGAACAACTGCTTAATAAAATATTACGTGAAAATGGTGCAAATATTGTTATCACAATGGATATCGCTGGAAATAAAGTCAACACTTTAGTCCATAAAGTTCAAAAAAACACTTTTACTAATCATTTTGAACATGTAGAATTTTTATCTGTTAATATGACCGAAGAAACAGAAGCTGAAACAGAAATTGTACTTGTCGGTGAGGCAGTTGGTGTGAAAAACGGTGGTACATTAGCGCAACATCTCTACACAATTATGGTTTCTGCTACACCAAACAATTTACCTGAACGCATTGAAGTCGACGTCACTAATTTAGATTTAGGCGCTGCGATTACCGTTGCCGATTTACCTAAGAACAGCGACTATGCAGTCGTTTCTAACAGCGAAGAACAAATTGCAGCGATTACAGCATCAGCAGATGAAACTGAAATTGGAGAAAGCCAACCAGAAGTGACGGGTTCAACGGAAGAATAGGACGAATTTACTCGTGCCAAAAGCGTTGGTAAACTTCGCTTTTGACACGCTTTTTCTTTTCTTAAATAAATCTTATATTTTTAAAAAAAGTATGCGATTTTTGTTGCATTTTTTTAAAAACTTTATTAGAATGAATCCTCGTTACAGTAAGTAAAATTCGTTTATCCTAGACGAAAAGATGATCGCTATCTATTCGATAAAACAAAGGAGGTTAAACAGATGTTTGAAAACTTTGACAATCGTCGCAACCGATATGCCTCAATAGGCGTTGTATCGAGTTTGCCAGATGAATTGATTGATAGTATCTGGTTGATTATTGACCTAGACCTTAAGGGAGTTATTCCTTTAGATCCTATTTTAGCCTTTGATTTAATCGATAATCATGGGAAAGTGACGTTGTACTTTTCTCCAAGAGAAAGTGAGATCGAAATGGCAATTGACCTGCCATTCTCCTATTATTCAGGCTTTCCCAACCAAATATATGTATATGATGATGGAACAAAAGAAACCATTCTTTTGCCAAGTGAGATAAAACAGTAGTAAGAGGCAACAATAGTTGTTCTCTTTGATTGATGGAACTAGGCCAAGCAGTTGATCGTTTGAATTAATTCATTGAATTTGTTCGTGATTGCTCTTGGCTTATTTTATGATGTGTTTTATTGAAATTATTTATGAAAATTTCAAGGAATAAAACTAAAGAAAACACTTCGTTTTTTCATTGATTTCTAATTGGTATTCTTAGGATAAACGCTATATACTACTAACTAAATTTCATAGACAATAAGGAGTTTAAAAGATGCGCGATTTAACAAAAGGAAGTCCTGCTAAACTAATTTTGATGTTCACCGTTCCTTTACTTATTGGTAATGTCTTTCAACAGTTTTATAATATGGTTGATATGATCATTGTTGGACAGACATTAGGAAAAAACGCGTTAGCCGCTGTTGGTGCTACTGGAAGTTTAACCTTCTTGATCATTGGTTTTGCCCAAGGGTTAACTGCTGGGTTAGCCATTATTACTGCTCAACGTTATGGTGCAAAAGATTATCGCGGGCTTAAGAAAAGTTTTGCTGCAAGTGTTGTCATAAGTTTGGTTGTCACTATCGTTTTAACTGTCCTTAGTTTAGTATTTATTCGTCCGATGCTTCAATTGATGCAAACGCCTGTAGAAATTATTGATCAAGCACAAACATTTATTTCCATTATTTTATTGGGAATTTTTGCATCAATGAGTTTTAATCTGTTGTCTAATGTCATTCGCGCACTGGGAGATAGTCGAACACCACTTTTCTTCTTAATTATTGCAGTCATTATCAATGTGATACTTGATTTAATTTTTATTATTGCTTTTGGTATGGGGGTCGAAGGAGCGGCAATTGCTACTGTCATTGCCCAAGTTTGTTCTAGTTTATTATGTTTGATCTACATTAAGAAAAAAATTCCGTTATTACAATTACGTAAAAAAGATTTCAAATTTCATAAAGATGAAATTCAAGTTCATTTAAATGCTGCTTTACCCATGGCCTTTCAATCTTCTATTATTGCGATTGGTGCCATTGTCTTACAAGCTGCTTTAAATAGTTTAGGAACAGATGTTGTAGCTGCCCAAGCTGCAGCAGGTCGTATTGACCAATTTGCAAATCAACCAATGATGTCTTTTGGGATCGCGATGGCTACATTTACTGCTCAAAATTATGGAGCAAAGGAATATGGTCGAATTTTAAAAGGAGTCAAGCAAACACTGATGATGAGTATGGGTTTTAGCTTAGTTGCTGGAGCCATTGTGATTTTCTTTGGTCATTCTCTCATGCAGTTGTTCGTTTCACCTACTGAAACTCGTGTTTTTGAACTAGCACAAACCTATTTCAATATCAACGGTTCATTGTATTGGATCTTAGCGATTTTGTTCATCTTGCGTTACACATTGCAAGGACTTGGTCAAAGCAAAATACCAACACTTGCGGGAATGATGGAATTAATCATGCGTTCTTTTGCAGCGATTATTTTAACTGGTTTATTAGGTTATACGGGCGCTGCTGCTGCTTCTCCTCTTGCATGGGCAGGTTCAGTTGCTGTTTTACTTTATTCTTATCTTCGTTCAATGAAACGATTAAAACAATTAGACAATGAACAGCATTTTTCATTGGATGGTGCTGAAATACATTATGAAACAGTTCATTAAACTTCTTTAAACATAAAAGAGCGTTTCTACTCAAAGCCGAGAGAAACGCTCTTTTTTACTTATCTTTTTTCACAAAGGCTTTGATTACTTTGAAATAATCAATATGCGCATGATTATATTCTAAAACTGTAAATTGAAAATTTTGGAGTTGAATGACCGTTCCTGTCTCAACATTCTTTTCATAATAAGACATAAAGCCAGCCAATGTAATAAAAGAAGATTGAGCAAATTCAGGAATAGAAAGATCAAAATAACGCTCAAAATCATCCAAGGTTAGCTTCCCCGATACAATGTAACTGCCATCATTTTGTTTAGCGATTAAAGCTTCATCTAAATCTGTTTCATCACGAATTTCTCCTACAATTTCTTCTAAGATATCTTCAATCGTCACCAACCCACTTGTTCCCCCATATTCATCTTTTAAAATAGCAATGTGCTTTCCTTTTTTGCGCATGATTGTTAGCAATTTTTTGATAGGAATGGTTTCCACCGCAACGATTGGCTCTTCAACCAATTCTTCTACCGGTAATTGATCATCTTTAAAAGATTGTTTAATTAATTCTGGTAATGTTACATAGCCAAGAATATTGTCTTTTGATTCTGAAATTACAGGATAACGTGTGTGTCCTCGTTCAATAGACGCTTGAATTGCTTCTTGGACTGTCTCTGATGCATCAAAGACTTGCATGGATGTTCGATCGACTTGAATATCTTTAGCTAATGTATCATCAAATTCAAAAACATTTTCTAAATAATGATATTCTTCTTTGGTTAGTTCTCCTTTTTCATAAGAATCTAAAGCCACCAGCGTCAACTCTTCTTGTGATAGAGTCTCTTCTCCTTCTGAAACCAACTTGACTCCTAAAAGTTTACCAAGCGATGCCGCTGAATGATTGAGTATCCAGATGAATGGAAACATTAATTTATAAAAATAATGCAGTGGACGCACCACAAACAAGACTACTTGTTCTGTATTTACAATGCTATAACTTTTAGGCAAAAGCTCGCCGATCACTACATCGATGTATGTGACTAAAATAAATCCTAAAGTGACAGAGATCGTACTGCTTAATGCAGAACTAAACGCTAGTCGACCGATCCAAGGTTCTAATAGCGCCGCTACCGATCCTTCGCCGACCCATCCAATGATCAAACCGGTTAATGTGATCCCTAATTGGCTCGCTGATAAATAGTTATCTAAATGATGGGTGACATGTAACGCTAATTTAGCATTTTTTACGTTTTCTTTTTCCAATTGTTCCAAACGTGAACGCCGTATTTTTACTAAAGCAAATTCACTTGCCACAAAAAACGAAGTCACAACGATCATCAAAAATAATATGATGAAGTTAAATACCATAAATTTTCACCTCTCTTTTCCTTTTTATTGTACCTCTTTTTTAAAAAATTTGGGTAAAAATAAGGTTGTAAAACAAGTCATTCATGAGGAGAAAAATCCGAATACTTCAAAAAATTCTTGTCAAATAAAAAATAAGTTTATAGGCTTGAATTCTTTTTATTACAATGAGTTTGTAATAAAAAGAATTCAAAGGAGTAACTAAATGGAAAAGCTTTTTGAGGAAAAAAAGACAAAAAAAAACCGTAAACGATTAAAGAAAATGGAAAAGCTAATTGAAGAGCAAGGGCTAGATGCTGCCTTTGCCTCTCTTGCCACTAACTTTTATGACGAAAAAACGATCACTTTTATCATGAAAAACTTAGAACTACCGCCATGGATTGATCGTCAACAAAAAACAAGCCAATTAATTAAAAATAACAAAACAAATATAGGTATGCGAGAACTTGAGGTTGAATCATTTAATGATCTTATTAAAGAACACGGGGAAGCCACAGCATTCAAATTCCTTGCTAATGGGTTTCATGATGCAGAAACAATCGCCTTTATCATGAAAAAATTAGAATTGCCACCCTCAATTGATCGTCAAAAAGCAACAAACAGGTTAATTCAAAAAAATAAAACACTCCGTGAAGAAATAATCGAAAATTTCAATCAAATTCTTGCAGAAAAAGGCTGCAATGACCTTTTAAAAGGCCATAATACAGACAACGATTTTACGGTAATTTGTAATGGTAGACGTGATGCCAAAGGTATTAAATCAATTATCGATCATCTAAATTTACCTGAATCGATCAATCGGATAGAACTAGCCAACAAATTCATTAAAACAAATCGAATTTGTTTAGCCCTCGTGTACAAATTAAATCCAATGCTGGAGAAGTTATGTGATAAGCAAGCGATTGATAGTGTCTTTAAACAAATGCAGCTACCTGAACATATAGAAAAAGAATTCTACCCTATAATTATTAAAAAAGCCTTAGCACAGCATCAATTAGACGTTGAGAAATATCAAGAAAACTACAAAAATGAAATACGAATACAAAAAAAAATAGCCTACGCAAAAGCATTGCAAAATGAAATTAAACGTGATCCAAATTCTATTTATTTCAAAAAATTACAAGCACAAGAGCAATCAACAAATCATGTATCAGTGAGACAACAAAAAAAGATATCGGATCGAAATCATTAAACTGCAAAAAGAGTGAGTAAGAACCTATTGAAACGTTCTTACTCACTACTAGTTTTAAGTTATTTCTTACGTTCTTTTAACCATGTCTTTCGAGTCAAACCAATAAGTAAAGGAATTGTCTCGTGCTTTACTTCACTGTATTCTAATCCAAACCACGTTTCTGGTGTCGTAGCAATTTTTTTAATTGCAAGTTTTGCCTGCATGATCTGGCGCTCCCATTTCCCAAGTGTGGTAACATTTGAAACAACTTCATCAATTAAAATAAATTGAAAATCTCCGACTTCTCTTCCCGGCGTTAAAGAATAAGTTTGTGGTTGTTTGGCTAATCGACCTTGCTTCATTAAGTCGTGAATAACTTGGCGAATATATACATTGATTTCTTGTTGCACTCTAAATCCTAAAAATAAGTTGACTTGTATAACGAAGTCTGTCTCCATCATATCTACTTGATATTCTCTCGTATAAGGCTCATCCGTTACTTCTACGTGAACAAACCAATAAACTCGCGCTCTTTTTGGTCGTTTATCAAGAATGGAATAAACAAATTGTCGACCGACCTTCCCTTTGGTCATATCAGGAACTAAAAAAACAACATTGGTCTGATAAAGCGGCAAAGAATCGTCTGCTCTTAATTGAGCTAATTGCGGAATGTAGTCTTTTAATGCAACATCTTCTGCCGCTGCTTCTCGGATGATGTTTCCTTGCTCCCAAATAAACATGATTGCTAAAATAACTAAAGCAATCAATACAGCGACAAAACCACCATGGAAAAACTTCACGAGACTGGAAATAAAAAAAACGCTCTCAATGGCACCGAAAAAAAACGTAATGAGCCAAGCAAACCATTTAGCATGATGATTTTGAAGCAAGTAAAAATAAAGCAAAATAGTTGTCATCAACATTGTAACGGTAATAGCAAGACCGTAAGCCGCTTCCATATGGTGAGAAGTTCGGAAAGTGACAACAATCAGTGAACAAGCAAGCCATAAAATTAAGTTAACAGCCGGAATATACATTTGCCCAATGCTGCTACCCGGGTACATGATTTTCAATCGCGGTAACAATTTCAATTTGATTGCTTCAGATACTAACGTAAATGAACCAGTAATCAACGCTTGTGAAGCAATAATCGCAGCAATGGTAGAAAATATCACCCCAATCACCAGCCAGCCGGTGGGCAGCATCTGAAAAAATGGATTAAGATTAACTATTTGCTGCATTTCTTGATTTTGATACACGTTTAATAGCCAGGCCGCTTGACCAAAATAATTTAATACTAGACACAGTTTAACGTAAGGCCAACTAAAACGGATATTCGATTTTCCAACATGCCCCAAATCTGAATACAAAGCTTCAGCTCCAGTAGTCGCCAAAAAGATGTTTCCTAAAATGAACAGGCCTAAATGATTCTCTGAACTAAAAAGCAATTGAATAGCATACAAGGGATTCAACGCGCGAAGGATAGTCCAATCTTGACTAAAATTTACTAATCCCATCATGCCTAAAAAAGTAAACCATAAAAACATAATCGGTCCGAACGCTTTTCCAACAATTTCTGTACCAAAGCGCTGGACCATAAACAATACAAAAAGAATCACTAATGTAATAATAACAATAATATTTTGGTTGTCCCCAAAGCGTTCAAAAAATTGGGGAATTCCTCTTAATCCTTCAATAGCAGTAGTAACAGTAACCGCAGGAATCAACACTCCATCTGCTAGTAATGCTGCACCGCCAATCATGGCAGGTATAATTAAATATTTCCCACCCTTTCTAACTAGCGTATATAAAGAAAAAATCCCTCCTTCTCCATGATTATCAGCATTTAACGCAATGACTACATACTTAACTGTAGTAAGTAAAGTCAACGTCCAAAAAATCAATGAAACTGAACCAATCACAAATTCCGGATTGATTCCTTGAAGACCGCCGTTATCTTCTACGATAGCTTTCATTACATATAATGGACTCGTACCGATATCTCCGTAAACGACTCCCATTGCAACCAAAAGGCCAGCCATGGAAATTTTTTTCGTATTGTATTTTGTAGACACATGTCCCCCTCTTTTCTATTGGCAATCACTATTTTGTATTACCTGTTCTCTAATTCTTCAGAAAACGCCTCTTCAGTGTCAAATAATTATACAAGATTTCCCTTAATCCTGTCGACGAATATAGTCTACTAAAAAAGAATAACAGCTCAAACAAAAAAGCGTTCCTATGAGTGAAGGAATAAGATAAAATCCTCTGATAGAAGGGCCCAAATCACCAAGGAAAAATTCTCCTAACCAGCTACCTAAAAAACCAATAACGGCATTTCCAGCAACGCCACCCGGTACTTCCTCATTTAAGATCAGGCTAGCAATCAATCCCAAAATACCGCCTACAACCAATGTCAGAAAAAATTGAATCATCCTACTTTCCTCCTAATAAACAACCCTTCTTTAGTTTACGATATTTTGAAAAATAGATAAAAATTAAGCATTTATTCTAGTAATGCGTCTATACAAGCCTAAATATTGATTAAACACAAAAAGTGCAAGACAAAAGAAATAAACCTTTGTCTTGCACTTGATAATTAAATGAATAACGAGAGAAGAAATAGCAAAACTGAACAAACTACACCAATCTTCTTTCTCAAAAATCCCTTTTTTCTTTTAAGTTTGAACCTTTCAACAAAAAACAACACACTGGCTATTTTTCTAGGTTGCTCATTTCTTACGTTAAAGAGTTATTTTGTCGCTTTTTCTGGACTATTTTCTGCTAGCATAGCTTTTCTTGAAAGGTTTATGCGTCCTTGCTTATCGATTTCAGTCACTTTTACTAGAACTTCATCCCCAAGCTTGACCACATCTTCTACTTTATTCACCCGTTCATTTGAAAGCTGAGAAATATGAACTAGTCCGTCTTTTCCTTTAATCAAGTTGACAAAAGCCCCAAATTTTTCAATACGAACAACTTTGCCAAGGTATACTTCTCCGACTTTTATTTCTTTTGTTAAGTCTTCAATAATTTTAATTGCTTTTTGAATCATTTCTTTGTCTGAAGAAGCAATACTTACTTTGCCATCTTGATCGATATCAATTTTCACTCCCGTTTCTTCGATGATCCCATTAATCGTATCGCCGCCTTTACCGATTACATCTTTAATCTTTGTCGGTTCGATTTGGATCATTTCAATTTTTGGTGCATATGGACTTAATTCTTCACGTGGTGTTGAAATCGTTGAAGTCAATTCTTCTAAGATCTCCATGCGAGCTTTTTTGGCTTGTGCCAATGCTTCTTTTAAGATTTGTTCAGTGATTCCTTGAATTTTGATGTCCATTTGAAGGGCAGTAATTCCTTCTTTTGTTCCAGCAACCTTAAAATCCATATCTCCTAAATGATCCTCTAAGCCTTGAATATCAGTCAAGATCGTGTAGTTTTCACCATCTGACACAAGTCCCATCGCAATTCCAGCTACTGGTGCTTTGATTGGTACACCAGCATCCATCAAAGCTAATGTTCCTGCACAAATACTTGCTTGTGACGAAGAACCATTTGATTCTAGCACCTCGGCAACTAAACGAATCGTATAAGGAAAATCTTCTTCTGAAGGAATCACTTGCGCTAATGCACGTTCACCTAAAGCTCCGTGTCCGATTTCACGACGTCCGGGAGAGCCAGCACGCCCCGTTGAACCAACAGAAAACTGCGGAAAATTATAGTGATGGATGAATCGTTTGCTTTCTTCCACCCCTAGTCCATCAATAATTTGATGTTCGCCAAGTGGAGCTAATGTACAAGCAGACAATGCTTGCGTTTGTCCTCGAGTAAATAACCCAGAGCCATGAACACGTGGTAACAATCCTACTTCTGAAGAAAGCGGACGGATTGCATCCAACTTGCGACCGTCAGGACGAATTTTGTCAATTGTAATTAATTCACGAACGACATCTTTTTCTAAATCTTCTGTAATTTGCTTTACTTCTTTTAACAATTGTTCTTCTTCTTCATGACCAGCAAATTTTTCTGCGTAAGCCTCACAAATCTCAACTTTTACTTGGTCAATATTTTCTTCGCGCGCTAATTTTTCTTCTGTCATTACAGCCGTTTTCATTGTTTGATAGGAAGCATCAAAAATTTCTTTTTTTAATTCTGCATCTACTTGTAATAATGAAACTTCCATTTTTTCTTTTCCGACTGCTTGCACAATTTCTTCTTGAAAAGCAACTAATTCTTTGATTGCTTCAAACCCAAACAGCAATGCACCCAACATGTCTTCTTCAGATACTTCTTTTGCTCCGCTTTCAACCATATTGATGGCTTGCTTTGTACCAGCTACACTTAATTCAATATCAGTTTGTTCTGCTTGCACTACCGTCGGATTAATCACATATTCGCCATTTACACGACCGACTTCAACACCAGCAATCGGTCCATCAAAAGGGATATCTGAGATTGAAAGTGCTAAAGAAGAACCCAACATTGCTGCCATTGCCGGTGAACAATCAGTTTCGACACTCATGACGATGTTTGTGACCTGAACTTCGTTACGAAATCCTTCAGCAAACATTGGACGAATCGGACGATCAATTAAACGCGCAGTTAACGTTGCTTCTGTGCTTGGTCGACCTTCACGTTTGATAAATCCTCCTGGAATTTTGCCGGCAGCATACATTTTTTCTTCATAATTGATTGTTAATGGGAAAAAATCCGTATCTTTTGCTTCTCTTGAGGCAACAGCGGCACTTAAAACTACCGTATCACCATAGCGAACTAAAACAGCTCCATTCGCTTGTTTTGCTAGTTGGCCGACTTCAACCTGTAAAAGACGACCTCCCCATGTCGTTTTGAATACTTGTTTTTCTGACATAACTGCTCCTTTTCTTTCTCGTGAAAGCAAGACGCTACTAAACAAATGAAAACCATTAAACACAGCTTAAACAGCTTTCATTTGGTTAGTAGGAGTCTAGCATGCTTTTGACGAGAATAGTTGTATTATATAAGTTAAAAAAAGTGAGATTCATTTGAACCCCACTCTTGTTAAAATTAACGGCGTAGACCTAAACGTTTGATCAATTCACGGTAACGTTGAACGTCAGTCTTACGTAAATAAGCTAACAAATTACGACGATGACCAACTTTTTTCATTAAACCGCGATATGAATGATGATCTTTTTTATGCGCACGAGCATGCTCATTCAAGTGGTTGATTTCTTCCGTTAATACAGCAATTTGTACTTCTGGAGAACCAGTGTCCCCTTCATGGCGCGCATATTCTTTAATGATTTCATTTTTTCGTTCTTTTGAAATTGCCATTTTTTTCACCTCTTTCAATTTTCCCCTGTGACTGAGTAAAACGTTGGTGATTCGCTTAACCAAGTAACAGGCAGTGTGCTTTGTACACACAGTTATACTTTACCTGAAACTATCCAAGAAATCAAGAAAAGAAACATTAAGAAATTTAAGTTTTTAAACAATCTTTCTTCTACTTTTTAAAATTTATGTTAAACTATAATGCGAAAATAGACTAATAATAGTCACAAAAGAAAGGGGTACATCGTTCATGATTACAATGGACAATATCATCCGCGAAGGAAATCCCACTTTACGTGAAGTTGCTGAAGAAGTTTGTCTTCCATTAAAAGAAGAAGAGATCGTCTTAGGAAAAAAAATGCTAGAATTTCTAAAAAACAGTCAAGATCCTGAGAAGGCAGAAGAACTACATTTAAGAGGAGGCGTTGGGTTAGCTGCCCCTCAATTGGATATTTCAAAGCGTATCATTGCTGTACATGTACCAAATTCTGATCCAGAAATAGCAGAACCAACGTTAAGTACCGTGATGTACAATCCAAAAATTCTCAGTCATTCAATTCAAGAAGCATGTCTAGGAGAAGGTGAAGGCTGTCTATCCGTTGATCGAGAAGTACCGGGGTATGTGGTTCGCCATGCAAAAATCACGATTTCTTATTATGATATGGACGGTAAACCTCATAAGATCCGTCTGAAAAATTACGAATCAATCGTCGTCCAACATGAAATCGACCACCTTAATGGTGTAATGTTTTACGATCATATCAATGAAAAGAATCCCTTTGCACTTAAAGAAGGTGTACTGGTCATCAAGTAAAATTTAAGGAAAAAATGATGAACATGATTTGATTTAAACGTCCAGTCCTCAAAACTTCCACGTTTTAAGAGCTGGACTTGCTTCACATCAAACAATCCTTGAAATTAGTTTATGCCAAAAAGATTTCCAAAACTAAAACAAATAAAAATTAAAAACACTCTCCATACTTTGAAATTAAATAGGCGATGAAAACAAAAACAGCGTCTTCTAAAAACAGAAAAAACTTCACAAAAATTATTTTTCAAATTTTTGT
>NZ_JXLB01000022.1 GCF_001886195.1 Enterococcus ratti
CCTTGGTGCAAACCACCCTTTTGAAGGATGGTTATGATTTTTGTTGCAAGTGTCTGTATTTTAAGAAGGGCCAAAGAAAAGCGATTGGTTTTCTATTTTTTGTTCGAATCTTCCTTCTTAAAATATTGTGGAAAACGCCCAACAACTGTCTCTTGTTCATATAGCATCAAATGAGAATGCAGCGAGGTAAGAAAATTTACTTCGTCAGGATTTTTAGCGATCAATGCCTGAAATAACTGATAATGTTGTTCTAAAATGGTGTTCCAAGGAAGACCACTCGTAAGCACGCGCAACCAACGGAAACGTTCAAGATGGGTGTTGTGATCATCCAGCCAAGTCCAAACTTCTCGGCGTTTTGCGATTTCAAAACAAATTTCATGAAATAAATTATCTGCGGCAAAAAAATCTCGTTCCTTTTTATTAACGGCTGCTTTTTCTTGTTCTTCTAAAATAGTTTGTAAAATTTTGATGGCTTGTTTATCCAATTTGGCACAACATTCTATCATAATCTGTCGTTCCAAATGTTCTCTTGTAAAGCGAGCATTTTCAGCCGCTTTTAAATCGATCTTTGAGACATAAGTACCGCTTTGTGGAATTGTGTATACCAACTCTTGCTGGCGCAATTGAATTAAGGATTCACGAATCGGCGTTCGGCCAATCTTTAATAATTCTTCTAGATTCTTTTCTGAAATTTTTTTCCCGGGTTCTAAATCACAATAAATGATTTTTTGACGGATTGCTTTAAAAGCCTGTAATTGTAAACTATTTAATGTCATAAAATCTCCCTAGCTGTATTTTGATAATTACTAGTATATCAGAAAAAAATAAATAGTTCTGATATGTTAGTTTTTTAATTTTTTAGTGAATTTATTGTAAAAATACGCTTGACATGTTCTTTTATTCAAGATAAAGTAAGGTTCATAAATAAAACTAATATATCAGTTAGAAGAAGAAAGAATGGTCGAGTTAAAAAATTGGCAAAAGAATGTGAAAGAACTTAAAGCCGCGAACGTGGAACTTCCTTACTATGACGTAGCGCATTTAAAAGCCAAAGGAAAAAAGACGCCTATTTGGTTGCATTTTGGTGGAGGTAATTTATATCGCGGATTTCACGGGGAAATTGCTCAGAAGTTGGCGAATAAACAGTTATTAGAAGCGGGGGTGGTTGTTTGTGAAACGTTTGATGACCAAGTAGTCAGTAAAGGGTATCGTCCCTATCACAATGATGTACTACAAGTAGTCATGCATGAAAACGGTAAGATGGATCAGCGAATTTTAGCAGCCACAGCTGACAGCATTTATTGTCAGATAGAAAACGAGGATGGATTTAAACAAGTTGTTTCTTATTTTAAAAATCCAGCGTTGCAGTTTGTGACCTTAACAATTACAGAAAAAGGGTATCGTTTAAAAAATTCAGATGGCACATTTTCTGCTATTATTCAAAAAGATATTGAAAAAGGTCCTAACCAAGTAAAACATACGATTGGGCTCATCACGGCTTTATTATATCAACGTTATTTAGCGGGTGCATTTCCGATTGCTATGGTTTCAACGGATAATTTTTCGCAAAATGGTCAATATTTTCTTAATAGTGTAAATGAAATTGCTCGAGCTTGGGAGAAAAAAGGATTCGTTGAATCGGCATTTTTAGCGTATTTAAATGATCCTAATCAAGTGAGTTTTCCTTGGAGTATGATTGATCGTATCACACCAAATCCTTCGAAGTCTGTTCAACACTTATTAGAAAAAGCAGGTTGGCGTGAGATGGGTATCTTTCATACGGAAAAACAGACAAACATTGCGCCTTTTGCGAATACAGAAGTAGTTCATTACTTAGTCCTCGAGGATGCCTTTCCAAATGGGCGACCTGCATTGGAAGAAGCAGGTGTTATTTTAACAGATAGAAAAACGGTCGATAAAGTTGATCGTATGAAAGTAACGACTTGCTTAAATCCGCTGCATACGGTATTAGCAATTACAGGGTGCTTATTGGGGTATACTTCAATTTCTTCTGAAATGAAAGATCCTGATTTAGTTGCTTTAATTAATGAAATCGGTTACCGAGAAGGCTTATCAGTGATTGAAAATCCAAAAATCATTTAGCCAAAAGCTTTTATTGACGAAGTAATACAACAGCGGCTGCCTAATCCCCATATTCCAGATACGCCGCAACGTATTGCATGCGATACTTCACAAAAAATGGCCATTCGTTTTGGTGAAACCATCAAAAAATATGATGAAGATCCAAGCAAAAACGTGCAAGACTTGCTGTTTATTCCAGTGGCTATTGCTTCTTGGCTTCGCTATTTATTGGCAGTTGATGACAAAGGAAAATGTTTTAAGCCTAGTCCCGATCCATTACTGTCTGAATTACAAGAGGCGCTTAAAATGTTATGTTTAGGGGAACAAAGCATGGAAAAAATTCATGCTGCATTGCAGCCGCTTTTACAAAACGCCACAATTTTTGGCAGCGACCTTTACCAAGTCGGTCTAGCAGAAAAGATTGAAAAAATCTTCCGAGAAATGCTGACGGGTCCCGGAGCATTCCGTCAAACGATTCACTACTATGTAACAGCAGGAGGAAAAGAACATGGAAATGACTTTTAGATGGTATGGAGCAAATGAAGAAAAAATTACATTAGAAGAGATTCGGCAAATTCCAGCAATGAAGGGGATTGTAGGAACTTTAATGGATATACCGGTGGGAGAAGTCTGGCCAAAAGAACGAATTCACACGTTAAAAGAAGAAATTGAAGCAGCCGGTTTGACGTTAAAAGTAATTGAAAGCGTGAACGTTCATGACGCTATCAAAATCGGTTTACCGAGTCGGGAGAAATACATTGAAAACTATAAACAAACGATTCAAAATTTAGCGGAATTTGGAATAGAGGTGATTTGTTACAATTTTATGCCTGTATTTGATTGGGTGAAGTCTGATTTAAATTATCGTTTGCCGGATGGTTCTTCTACTTTAGCTTATATTGCAGCCGATATTCCTGCGGATCCAAATGAAATTATCCGAAAAGTAAAGTCGGCTAGCAATGATTTTGAATTACCGGGGTGGGAGCCGGAACGCTTGGCGCAAGTAAAAACGCTGTTGGCTGCATATAAAGACATTGATGAAGCAAAATTACGTGAAAACTTTGCTTATTTCTTAAAAGCAATTATTCCTACTTGTGAAGAAGTCGGAATTAAAATGGCCGTTCATCCAGATGATCCGCCGTATTCTATTTTTGGATTGCCACGAATTGTCAAAAATCGAGAGGATTTAGATTGGGTGTGTCGTGTGGTAGATAGCCCGGCCAATGGGATCACGTTGTGTACAGGCAGTATTGCCGAAGATCCAACTAATGATGTTTATGCCATTTTAGCAGAATTTTGTCAACGAGATCGAATTCCTTTTGCTCATGTACGTAATATTAAATTTATTCAAAATAAAGATTTCTATGAAGCGCCGCATAAATCAGAGTATGGTTCATTAGATATGTATAGACTTTTAAAAACGATGTACGACAATGGTTTTGATGGTTATATTCGTCCGGATCATGGTCGAATGATTTGGGGGGAAACTGGTCGTCCGGGTTATGGTCTGCATGATCGAGCATTAGGTGCTGTTTATCTAAACGGTTTATGGGAAGCTTTGGAAAAAGGACATGAACGTGGGACAAAAGTAAAGAATACTTTTACTTTACGCTCTAAACACAGATAAACGGCGGGCAGAAGTAACTTCTTCAGAAATAAGCCGAAATTTATAAAAATTTAAAGAAAAATTTTCGTGAATTCTTTCTTATTTCTCGGAGTTAAATACTTCTGTCCCAGTCTTTTAAATAAAAAATAAAAGGTAGCGGTTTAATTGTTATTAAATGAAAATTTTTTATTAGAGAGTAAATGGGTAAAAGAATTATTTCATCAATTTGCTAAGAAAGAACCAATTATCGACTATCATTGCCATTTGGAACCACGAACGATTTTGGAAAACAAACGCTATAAGAATTTAACTCAAGTTTGGTTGAATGATCATGGTGTAGGAGATCATTATAAGTGGCGTTTAATGCGAGCTAATGGAGTATCAGAAGCGTTGATTAGCGGGGATGGGGATGATTATGAAAAATTTGTAGCGTTTGTTCAAACAATTGAAAAAGCGCCGGGTAATCCAATTTATGAATGGTCTCATTTAGAGTTACGCCGTTATTTTGATATTGATCTGACGATTACAAAAGAAAATGTCGAAGCTATTTGGCAACAAGCAAATCAAAAATTACAGATGGATGCTTATCGTCCTCAAGAACTATTAAAAATGATGCGTGTTAAAGCCATTTGCACGACGGATGATCCGATTGATGATTTATCTGCTCATGAGGCATTAGCAAAAGAACAAAATACTTTTAAAGTATTACCGACATTTCGACCAGATGCTGTTTGGGGAATTACCGATCGTTATTTTAGTGAATATATCAAAAAATTAGCTGCTTGTACGCAACAAAAAATTGAATCGTTTACTGAGTTGACACAAGCGTTGACAAAACGTGTAGCTTATTTTCATGAAAAAGGCGGACGTTTAGCCGATCAAGGATTAAATACGTATTTTTATCAACTAGCGACAGAATCCGAATTAAATGCAATTCTAACAAAAGCGTTGCAAGGACAACGAGCATTTTCAACTAAAGAAATCGCTCAATTTACTACGGCCGTTCAGTGTCATTTAATGAAATGCTATTATCAGTATGGCTGGACGATGCAAATGCACTTGAATGCTCTAAGAAATGATTCGGTTACAATGAAACGAGAAATTGGTATAAATGCTGGCGGTGATTCTATGGGAGATCAAGCCAATTTAGTTTCCAATATTGTCGCGCTTTTTTCCGATGTGCAAGAGCAAGGATTTTTACCTAAAACAATCTTGTATTCGTTGAACCCGAGTGATTGGCTGCCTTTAGCTACGGCCATGCAAAGTTTTCAAGGAGAAGTGGTTCAAAAATTACAACTAGGTTGTGCTTGGTGGTTTAACGATACATATGAAGGGATGCGCAATCAATTAACGATCATGGCTCAACAAAGTTTATTGGCTAATTTTACAGGAATGCTAACAGATTCAAGAAGTTTTTTGAGTTATCCGCGTCATGAGTACTTTAGAAGAGTTCTTTGCCAACTCCTAGGAGAATGGGTAGAACAAGGACGTTTGCCGGAAGATGAGCTGTACTTAGAAAATATAGTCAAAGCCATCTGTTATAAAAATGCACGTGACTATTTTGGTTTTTTTAAAAGTGAGTAGATAGGAGAAAAAGAAATGGATAAAAAACAAAATTGGGTGTATCAATCAAAGAGCATTAACGTGAGACGCGGAATTTGTTACGGATTAACAGATTTAATGGAAGGTGGTTGGAATAACATTGTTTCTGGCGTCATTTTTGCTTTTGTTTTAAGTCAAGGGATTGATCCTGCTTTTGCTGGGGCGATTACCGATGATTTTTATCGAACAAAGTTAGGAAAACGCTTTGGGCGCCGACACTTTTTCATTTTATTAGGCGGCGTTCTTTTTGCTATTTTATTTCCGCTTTTTTGGATTCGTTCGGATGATTGGCACTATTATTTGATTATCTATATTGCGATTGAAGTGGCTATTGCAATGATTTTGATTCCGTGGGAAACGTTACTGACGGAGATGACGGATGATTATCGGGAACGTACGATTTTGTCGGGGTCGCGGATGTTTATTTCAGCGACTGGAACCGCTTTAGTATTTCTCGTTTTAGCTGCATTGCAACACATGCAAAATCCCAATGCTTATTTGATTACAGGCATCATTTGGACAATTATTTTTGTGGCAGCTATTTTTATTTCTTATGAAACGACTTGGGAACGCAGATTAACGCCAGAATTTTTAGCTGAATTAGAGCGTCGTCCACAGTTGTCTTTTGGTCAATTTTTGAAAAAAACGGTTACCGATTATTTTTCAACATTTAAAAATAAAGCATTTCGCAAGCATCTGTTTGTTTATTTATTGTCTTTTACAGGTAAAGATTTTTATTCAATGTTGTTGCCAACATTTATTATTATTTGTATACAAGGTGTGAAGGCAGATACACCGTGGACATTACAAGCATTATCTATTTTTGGAATTCTTTCAACACTTGAAGCCACCAAGTTAATGATTACTCATGGTCCACGTTTTTTATTTTCCATCAGTTACAGTATCATTCTTTTAACAATGATTGGCTATTTTTTGACTTGGTATCTTCATTTGGTGAATGCTTTTTGGATTTTAGTTATTATTTCTATTTTTTACCAATGTGCACGAGCAATCCTAGAATTTACGCCTTGGAACGTTTTTCCATTTATTCCAGACGTCGATCGAATCATGACGCGTGAAGATCGTGCGGGGATTTATGCGGCGGTGATGACGTTTTTTAGAAAATCTACCGGTGCACTTGCTTCATGGATTGTGGGAATTTTATTAGCAGAAATTGGCTTTGATTCGAAAACGATGACGAGTTTTGCTAATACGCTACATACAGTACAAACAGAAATTGCGCTCATCTTCTTTGTAGCACCAGTCATTTTGATCGCTTTAGCATTGCTTGCTGCTTCTACATTTAAATTAAACCGTCAGACGCATGAAATATTGAAAAAAGAGCTTAACCGTTTAGAAGCAGGAGGTAGTAAAGAAGCAGTTGAGCCAAACGCAAGAAAAGTGGTGGAAACATTAACAGGGCATCCTTACCAAAAAGTTTGGGCTAAAGAACCTTACGACTGATTAAAAGCCGGAAACAAAAAATTGTACACCGACAAAAATTAGAAAGAGCAGAGGAAATAGCCGATGCTGTCGGCAACGAATTGACCATGTCTTTTTTATTCCTAGCGAAAACGCTACAAAATAATTTAAAGTGAATTAGCGGAAAGTAGCAAATTTTTTCGTATAGTTGTCTTTTCTGAAAAAGTGTTGACAACGGTTTCACTGGATGTTAAATTTATTTTGTTGAAGTGGATGGTTATTATTCAGTTAAGCTAGACCTAATCAGCACCTTTTCTAGGTGATTGATTAGGTCATTTTTCTTTTTTGCTGACAGTTTTATAAAAACATGAGGGGGGAAAAGATTGGTAATTTCAAAGGTTTTAAACAATAATGTGGTCGTCGCGTTAAATAGAAAGCAAGAAGAAATTATTTTAATGGGGAATGGGTTAGGATTTCAAAAAAAGGCAGGAGATACAGTTGAACCTTGTAAAATCGAAAAAACTTATACGATCGATGATACGGAATCCGTTGAAAGAATTGAGGAGTTATTTAAAGGAATTTCAGAAGAAATTATTGAATTAACCATCGAATTACTATCTTATGCAAAACAAGTGTTAAATAAAGAATTAAACGGATTAGCCTTTATGGCTATTGCAGATCATTTGCAAGTAGCCATTCAACGTGTCGAACAAGAAATTTTTGTTAAAAATTTTTTACTTTGGGACATCAAACGGTTTTATCCGACCGAATTCAACGTGAGCAAAGAATTTCTTTTGCTAGTAAAAGAACGTTTAGGTGTTGATTTGTCTGAAGATGAAGCCGGCTTTTTAACTTTACATATTGTAAATGCTGGAATGGATAATGATAGTGAGGATGCGATTCAGTTAACACAGCTAATCGAAGAAATTTTAACTGTTATCAAATACACCTTGCATATCAATTTTAACGATGATGATATTTATTTTCAACGATTTATCACGCACTTAAAGTTTTTTTCAAAAAAAGTATTAACACATCAATCAATGATTTTAACCGAAAGAGAAATTGACCACGATTTGTTTTTTCTTGTAAATGAAAAATACCCAGAAGCTTGTGAAGCGACGAAAAAGGTGATGGAGTTGTTGAAAGAACGGTGGTCTTATCACTTATCAGAAGATGAACAAGTGTACATTACAATTCATCTTGCTCGTATTTTGCAAAAAACAATGAAGGAAAATTAAAGACGTACGTCTTTGATTATTTACAAAGAAAGGAGTAAAGCAATTAGCTAAGAAGACGTGGATCGTGACATTTAGTTGGCGAAACCTCCAGTAGTATCAATTATTTATTTGGGGGAATATGCATGGGAAAATATGAGGAACTTGCAAAGAAAATTGTCAAAGAAGTCGGTGGAAAAGAGAATGTTATTTCATTAACCAATTGTATTACTCGGCTACGCTTTAAATTAAAAGAAGAGAGCAAGGCGAATACAGAAGTATTAAAAAATATGGACGGCGTCGTCACCGTCATGCAAGCAGGAGGACAATATCAAGTAGTGATAGGCAATCACGTACCAGACGTTCGAAAAGACGTAGACGCTATATTGGGAGTACTAGAACCCGTAGCAGATGGAGGGCCAAAAGGAAATTTATTTGATCAATTCGTTGATATATTATCTGGAATATTTCAACCGATTCTTGCGCCGTTATCAGCAGCCGGCATGCTCAAAGGAGTAAACGCCATCCTCGCATTTGCGTTAGGTGCAAAATTTTCAGCTGGTTCTACCTACGCCGTGATTAACGCCATGGGCGACGGTTTATTCCTTTTCTTACCGATGTTCATTGGTTATACGGCCATGAAAAAATTTGGCGGCTCACCATTTCTAGGAATGATGATTGCCTCTTCACTCATTTACACTGGGTTTCTTGATGGATCCATCACGACAAAATTTGCTGAAGCAGGGGGCTTGAATTTCTTTGGCATTCCGTTTTCCGTTCCAGCTGCTGGATATGGATCAACTGCGATGCCGATTATTGCGGCGACAGCTTTTTGTGCATTTTTAGAAAAGCAATTGCGAAAGATTATTCCAGATGTTGTAAAACTTTTTTTAGTTCCTTTTTTCACGGCGCTTATCGGCATTCCATTAGCTTTTTTGATTATCGGTCCGATAATGAATGTCGTTTCTGATGGCTTAGGGAGCGGTTTACTAGCAGTTCAAGATTTTAATCCGATCCTCTTTGGGGCAATTATTGGATTTTCTTGGCAAATTTTAGTTATGTTCGGTATGCACTGGGCATTGATCCCTTTTGTCATTATTGCCATTTCTCAAGGCAATCCAACGTCATTGTTGACGGGATCTGGTACCGTATCTTTTGCGCAAACGGGTGCAGTATTAGCAGTGATGCTAAAAACAAAAAATGTTAAGTTAAAAGAACTATCTGTTCCAGCTTTCCTCTCTGGTCTTTTTGGCGTCACGGAACCAGCGATTTATGGGGTGACATTGCCGAAGAAGAAACCATTTTGGGCGTCTTGCATAGTTGGCGGTATACTTGGTGCTATTAGCATGAGCTTAGGAATTAAAGCTTATACGATGGGGGGACTTGGTATTTTTCATTACACGAGCGTGATCACACCGGATGGCGACATGACTTACGCTATTTATAGTATGGTTCTTGATATTGTAGCAATTACAGCCAGTTTTGCTTTGACATGGGTATTAGGTTTTGATGATGATGCACCAACGATTCGATTATCAAAAGAAGATGCCAAAAAAGCTGCGACCGGTCAAAATAAACAGTTAAGCAAAGAAGAAATTTTTTCTCCAATAATTGGCGACGTTTTGCCATTAAGCGAAGCGCGTGATGGGGCTTTTGCTGAAGGAACTCTAGGAAAAGGCGCTGTGATACAACCACAATCAGAAGAAGTAGTTGCGCCATTTAATGGAACGGTAATGACGCTGTTTCCAACTAAGCACGCCATTGGACTAATTTCAGAAAATGGCACGGAATTGTTAATCCATATCGGAATTGATACGGTTCAATTAGAAGGAAAATATTTTGAAACGTTTGTGTCTCAAGGAGCTGTGGTAAACAAAGGCGATGTTTTAGTCAAATTTGACAAAAAAGCGATTGAAGAGTCCGGCTATAGCACACAAATACCAATTATTATCACCAATACAATAGATTATGCCGACGTATTATTGACATCGAAAAAAACAATTCGTACAGATGAAACGCTGTTAACAGCAGTTGTGTCCAAATGAGGAATAAAGGAGAAATTGATTGATGAAAAAAATGGCTTATCTATTAAGTATTTTAAGTGTGAGTTTCCTTTTAATGGGGTGTCAAAAAGAAACTACTTCTGGAAAAAAAGAAAACAGTTCTGTATCAAAAGAAGTGACGGTTTATCTTGTTAGGCATGGAAAAACGATGTTAAATACAACAGATCGCTCACAAGGTTGGATTGATGCGCCGTTGACTCCGGCTGGTGTTTCTGTGGCAAAAAATCTAGGAAAAGGTTTAGCAGATGTCAAATTTGACGCAGTTTATTCCAGTGATAGTGGACGCGCCATAGAAACGGCTACGCACGTCTTGAAAAAAAACGGTCAAGAAAAATTATTGGATCAATTAATAACAGATGAACGGTTGCGTGAATTTAATTTTGGAACGTATGAAGGGCTGCCTAATGAAAAAATGTGGACGGCTGTTGCAAACGAACAAGGGTTATCTTTAGAAGAATGGCAAACAAAAATGACAACAAATGGCTTTGTAAATACAATCAAGAACTTTGCAGATACCTTGCATAAACTAGACAAGAAAAAATTAGAAGAATTAGGTAAAGAACATGCAGTGGCGTCAGAGGAAGTGAGCTGGCAAGCAGAAGATTATCAGACGGTTATTGGACGTGCTAAGAGTGCGTTAAATGATATAGTAGCTACAGCAAAGACAAAGGATCAACAGACTGTTTTAGTGACTTCTCATGGGATGACCATTGCGTCTTTAGTGACTTCGTTAGATGAGACGGTCAACGTCCCTCCTACAGGTTTAAAAAATGCCAGCGTCTGTAAAATTGTTTATAAAGATGGAATGTTTACGGTTGCGTCTGTAAATGATTTGACCTATGTAGAAAAAGGAATGAAAGAGTGACGAAACGTTTATATACAGACAAAACGTTTGTGTTGTTGAAAAAAGAGATCATTTATCTGAATATGCTTTAATTAAGAAGGAGTGAAATAATTTATGAGTCATTTTCCAAAAAATTTTTATTGGGGTGGAACTGTAGCTGCGAATCAGTGTGAAGGTGCTTATAACGAAGACGGCCGAGGATTAATTAAGAAAGATTTTTTAACGGCAGGGACCCATCACGCCCCGCGCTGTTATATTTACAAAACAGTAGACGGACAAGTGAAACGTGCTTCAGGTTTTGGTGAGGTGTTGCCTAAAGATGCGCAATTAATTATCGATCCAAATGAATATTATCCAAATCATCAAGGCATTGATTTTTACCATCGTTACAAAGAAGATATCGCTTTGTTTGCTGAAATGGGATTCAAAATGTTTCGGATGTCGATTTCATGGAGCCGTATTTTTCCAAATGGAGATGATGAAACACCTAATCAAGCAGGAGTTGATTTTTATCGTTCAATGTTTGAAGAAATGAAAAAATATGGGATCGAACCTCTAGTTACACTTCATCATTTTGATACACCTTATGCTTTAGAAAAAAAGTATGGCGGTTGGCATAATCGTCAGTTGATTGATGCATTTGTTCGTTATTCAGAATTTTGTTTCAACGAATACCGAGAATATGTCACTTATTGGTTAACATTTAATGAAATAAATAATGAATTGATGGTGACACACTTAATTCCTGATCTGCCAAAAGAAGTGACTCAACAGGCCTATCAATCTTTACATCATCAATTCGTGGCTTCTGCAAAAGCCGTACAGCAAGCACACATAATCAATTCTGACAATAAAATAGGCTGTATGATTTGCGGGTTGGTGTCTTATCCGTTGACGTGTGATCCAAAAGATATTCTTTATAGTCAACAGCGTATGCAAAATGTTTTCTATTACTCAGGAGATGTAATGGTCAAAGGAAAATATCCACATTATGCCCAAAGAATTTGGCATGATTTGGGTATTGAATTGACTATCACAGCAGAAGATTTAGATGAATTAGCTGCTGGTACAGTAGACATGTACACGTATTCTTATTATATGTCTAATTGCGACACAACTCATGAAGGTGTTGAAAAAGTGGGAGGGAATTTTTCGTTTGGGGCGAAAAATCCTTACTTAAACTATTCTGATTGGGGATGGGGATTTGATGCAGACGGACTTCGCTATAGCTTAAATGAATTATATAGCCGTTATGGTCTGCCGATTATCGTAACAGAAAATGGTTGGGGTCAAGATGATGTGGTGGAAGCAGACGGAAGTATTAATGATCTATTTATTAGTTTTCATGGAGTTAGAAGAATATTCTGTCTTTCATTTTCAAGAATTTTTTTTAGTCAGTAAAAACACCATCTTAAGCGATTTACGCAAATTAAGAAAAAAAATTGAGACAGAAAATATTACTTTAGATTACTCAAGAAAGCTGGGGTTTACGCTGCGTGGAAATGAATATGCCATTCGTTCGTTAGCTTATCAACAATTGACCAAGCTGCTTTATTTAAAAAACGGAATGCGCTTACTGCGAAAAGCACTGTTTAAAAACGCTAACCAATTATACCCTCAAACAAAAGATTCTTTCATTCAAACGATTAAAAAAGCTAACTTATTGCTTGTGCCTAGTCGTTTTGAAGAAATGCTTTATTTTACTACTTGTCTTTTATGTAGAATTACTAATCATGAAGTAATAATTAACCAAAAAGATCAGCACTTTTTACAAAAATTAACCGTTTATAAAGCGAGTCAACTGTTTTTGTCACCTTATACAGCTACAAAAAATAAAACGCACGAATGTCTATATTTTACGATTATTTTGATGACGGTGATTCAAGGAGAAAATCAAGATCGTGCATTGGCATTTTTATGGAAATGCGCTCATGAAATAATCCACGAAGTCGAACGTTTAGCAGCTATTGAATTTCAGAACAATCAAAAATTATTGAAGAATTTATTTTATCACTTAGTACCATCTTATTTTAGGTTGCGGTTTCAAATTCCTTTAAGCAATGTTTTAGTGGATAAAATTAAATTGGAATACCGTGAGTTATTTGAAATTACTAAAGCAGCACTTGTTCCATTAAAAAAAATCGTCGGAGGGATAATTCCAGAAGAAGAAATTGGTTATTTTACTATTTTATTTGGTGGTGAAATCAAATGCCAACGAGAAAGAAAAGCAGAAAAAGTAATCAAGGCTTTAGTTTTGTGTCCTAGTGGCATCAGTTCTTCATTGATTATGAAGTCGGAGTTGCAGGCACTTTTTCCGCAAATTTGTTTTTTTGAAGCAAAATCGTTTGAAACATTTAGTAAAGAAGGAAGCGATGAGCGAGTCGATTTGATTTTTTCGAGTACCCCGATTAAAACAAATAAAAAACTTTATTTAGTTAATCCAATTATGACGCAGTTTGAAAAGAATAGATTGTTAAGGAAAGTGCAAGAGGATTTTCTTTTTCCTAAAGTGCTTATACCGTCAGTAGATAAAATAATTGATATTTTAGCCCCTCATATTGAATTAAAAAAAGGAAAGACGAAAGAAAAGCTGTATGAAATAGTTGAACGAAAAATAAATCAAGAAATGAGAAGAAAGGAAGATAAACGTCCAATGTTATCAGAACTGTTAACGCCTGAAATGATCCAATTGTCTGATGAACCAATGAGCTGGGAAGAAGCTATTGAATTATCGGCGAAACCGCTGGAAAAAAACCAGCAAATTGAGGGGAATTATATTGCTGCTATGATTGATAAAGTAAAAGATTATGGACCATTCATTCATATTGGTAAAGGCGTAGCGTTACCCCATGCTCGACCGGAAGATGGCGTAAAACGTTTAGGGATGTCTTTACTCAAAGTGAAACAGCCAATTTTATTGCTAGATGATGAAAAACACGCCATTCAGATTTTTATTTGTTTAGCTGCTATTGATAATGAAGTTCATTTAAAAGCGTTAGCCAGTTTAACTAAAATCTTATCCAATAATGAAAAATTAACGTCTTTACTATCTGCCGATTCAGTAGAAAAAATCTATCAAGTGATTAAAGAAGGAGAAGAAAAATGATGAAATTTGCAGCAGTTTGTGGGTCAGGATTGGGGTCAAGTTTTATGATAGAAATGAATATCCGTTTAGTTTTGGATGAATTAGGGGTGAAAGGTGTTGAAGTGGCACATTATGATTTAGGGAGCGCTTCAAAGGAATTAGCGGATGTTTTTTTTATTGGAAGTGACTTAGCGGACAGTGCACAGCATCTCGGTGAAGTAGTTGTCTTAGACAGTATCATTGATCTTGAAGAATTAAAAGCAAAGGTAGCAAAAGTTTGTCAAGAAAAAGGACGATTGTAAAAAAGGAGGAAAAAATGATGAAGGAATTTTTAGACGTTTTAATTGATATTGCAAGCACTCCTGCAATTTTAGTGGCGTTGATTGCTATTTTAGGAAATATTTTGCAAAAAAAAGACAGTGCCACAGTTGTTAAAGGAGGGATTAAAACATTTGTGGGGTTTCTTGTCGTTACAGCAGGTGCAGGGGTGATTGAAAGTTCATTGGCACCGTTTGGGGAAATGTTCAAAGTGGCTTTTCACATGCAAGGAGTGGTGCCAAATAATGAAGCCATCGTTGCAGTTGCTTTAACAAAGTATGGAACGTATACTGCGCTGATCATGTTAGCGGGGATGGCGTTTAATATTTTGATTGCTCGAATGACTCGGTTCAAATACATTTATCTTACTGGACATGCAACGCTTTATATGTCTTGCATGATTGCTGTGATTTTAAGTAGTACTGGTATGGGAATGGTTCGTTTAGTGATGGTGGGAGGATTGGCTGTAGGAATTTGCAATACGGTTTTTCCTGCGATTGCGCAACCTTTTACTAGAAAAATAACAAAAAACGACGCAGTTGCATTAGGTCATACGGGCAATTTTGGTTACGCGTTAAGCGGATTCATTGGAAAATATGTTGGTGATAAGAAAAAATCAACTGAAGATATCCATTTTCCCAAAGGTTTATCTTTTTTAAGAGATTCAACAGTAAGTATTTCATTAACCATGGGGATCGTCTACGTGATTGTAGCTATTTTTGCCGGAAGTGGATTTATCACGGAAAAATTGAGTAATGGCACAAACTATATTGTTTACTCTTTACAACAAGCTGGGTCATTTGCAGCAGGTGTGTTTGTAATTTTAGCGGGCGTACGTTTGATTTTAGCAGAAATCGTACCAGCCTTTAAGGGAATTTCAGAAAAATTAGTTCCTCATTCTATTCCAGCTTTAGATTGTCCAATTGTTTTTCCTTATGCGCCTAACGCAGTATTGATTGGCTTTTTAACAAGTTTTTGTGGAGGAATCGTTAGCTTAGTGATTATGGTGATGACAAAAACGACAGTGATTATTCCGGGAGTTGTGCCTCATTTCTTTTGTGGTGCGACAGCCGGTGTTTATGGAAACGCAACGGGCGGTGTGCGTGGAGCTATTGTTGGCTCATTTATTCATGGAATTGTTATCAGTTTTATGCCAATTTTGTTGATGCCGGTTATGGGAGATCTCGGGTTTCAAGGTTCAACATTTTCGGATACGGATTATGGTGTGGCCGGTATTTTCTTAGGAAACTTAGCTAATATAGGGGGACAATTACTGATTTTCGCTGGTGTTGCAGCAATTTTAGTTGTTTTACTGGGTTGGACTTTTTTAAGGAAAATCAAAAAAGCAACGATATAAATCATTGATGAGGAGGAAAAACAGCATGTCAATTAATGAAGAAAAACTTAAGCAGCTTGAACACTTAGCTGCTTTAATCCGTTTAGATACGTTAAAAAGTATTAAAGCTATGGGTCAAGGTCATTTAGGTGGTTCCTTTTCAATTATTGAATTATTAACAGTATTATATGGAAAACAAATGAACGTGGATCCTCAAAATCCATATAAAGAAGAACGAGATCGTTTGGTTTTGTCAAAAGGACATGCAGGAGTGGCATTATACAGTACATTAGCAAATGTCGGCTATTTTGATAAAAAATGGTTAGCTACGATCAATCAAGGAGGGACGAGCTTGCCTTCTCATCCGGATCGTTTGAAAACTCCCGGGATAGATGCAACTACGGGTTCATTAGGACAAGGAACTTCCATCGCAGCAGGAATAGCGACTGGGTTAAAATTAGCTAATCAATCAAATAACGTTTATTTAATTGTTGGAGATGGGGAATTAAATGAAGGACAGTGCTGGGAAGCGTTCCAATACATTGCTCATTTTAAGTTAAATCATTGCTTGGTTCTTATTGATGAGAATAAAAAACAACTTGATGGATCAACCAAAAACATTATGAATCCATTTGATTTGCAAAAAAAAATGCAAGCTTTTGGTTTTTATACATTAAAAGTAAATGGCGCTGACATGAGAGCAATTGATGAAGCGATTGAGGAATGTAAAACAGTCAACGATCAAGCCGTTTGTATTGTACTAGATTCGGTAAAAGGACAAGGAATCCCTTATTTTGAACGATTAGTTGACAATCACTCAGTTAAATTCAATTCAAAAGAAATAAATCGAGCTGCTGATTTAGCGATTGAAGAATTACAACAAAAAATAAATAGGGGGAGTTAGATGTTTACTTTAAGCCATGCTTCGTCTGAAGAAAAAGAATTGCGAATGTGTGTTGTGGATGCGTTGAATAAATTAATGGAAGAAAATAAAAAAGTTATTGCTTTGGATGCTGATTTAGGTGCTGCAAGTCAGTGGACAAGTTTAGGCAAAAAGCACCCTGAACAATTTATTAACGTAGGGATTGCAGAAGCCAACATGGTTGGTGTTGCAGCAGGATTAAGCTTGACAGGCTATATTCCATTCATCCATACATTTAGTCCTTTTGCGACTCGCCGAGTGTTTGATCAGTTATTTATTTCTGGCGGTTATAGCAAAAATACGATCAATATTTATGGCTCTGATCCTGGTTTCACCGTGGGTACAAATGGTGGAACGCATACTACTTGGGAGGACGTCGCATTGATGAAAATGATTCCGCATTCAGTGATTTGTGATGCCGCAGATTCGGTGCAAATGGATTGGATTATTCAGGCGTTTAGCCGTCTTTCTGGTATTCATTATGTACGAGGAAATCGAAAAAGTGTCCCAGCAGTTTATCAAGCAGGTTCTAAATTTCAATTAGGAAAAGGAAATGTTTTGCGAGAAGGCTCAGATTTATTATTAATCGCTACAGGGCAGTTAGTATCAGAGACACTAAGCGTAGCAAAACAATTAGCGCAAAAAGGGGTTAGCTGTGCAGTTATTGATATGTTTACGATTAAGCCAATTGATAAAGCTTTGATTCTTGAACAAGCGAAAAATAAAAAACAAATCTTTACGATTGAAAACCATTCAATTACTGGCGGATTAGGTAGTTCCGTTGCTGAAATACTAGCTGAAGCAGGAATGAACGTACGATTACAACGAATTGGGGTAGAAGAATCGTTTGGACAAGTTGGTTCACCTAAATTTTTGCAAAATCATTTTGGTTTGACGGCTCCTTTGATGATCAAAAAAATTTTGATGACTTACCAAAAATAGGTGTTAGTACAAAATAAATATCAGAAGTAATCTTAAAAAATGACAAATAACTGATAGTCTGCGAGTGTTAATCTTGGAACTAGCAGTTATTTTTATAAAAATAAGAAACTTTACTAATTTATTTGTTTAACCACTTTTATTTTAGCAAAGGTGATTCTTATTTTTATACAAAAAATGATCCAGATACCATCAGTCTGATTGATATCTGGAATTTTTGTTAGGAATTATTTCTCAAGCTCTTATTTTTTACATCCTCTTTTATTCAATGACTTAGTTTTTACGCCGACTTGTTGGTCATTAGTTCAACCGGCAAAAAAGACACGTCCTTGTATTTTACTTTTGCAACCCTTTTTCCAAATCGCTAAGCAAATCTTCAGTATCCTCTATTCCACAAGACAAGCGAACAAGAGTAGGCGTTACGCCCATTTTTAACCGTTCTTCTTCAGATAGAGAACCATGAGACATTAACCACGGATAGGAAAGAATGGATTCCACGCCACCCAAGCTTACCGCTACAATCGGTAAACTGCAATTAGAAAACAGGGCGTCTATTTGTTTTGTATTTTGTAATTCAAATGATAAAACTGCACCACTATCACTGCATTGTTTTGCATGAATCTCAGCATCTGGATGATTTTTTAATCCAGGATAGTATACTTTTTTTACAGCCGAGTGGTCATTCAGAAATTCCGCAATAATTTCAGCATTTTTGACGGATTTTTTCATTCGCAAGCCCATCGTTTTAACCCCTCTAAGTAACAACCAAGCATCTTCAGGACTTAAAATCCCTCCCAATGTTTTTTGATGTTCTTTTAACCTCTGATATAATTTTTCTTGGTTCGTCGCAACAAATCCCGCAACGACGTCACTATGTCCATTAATAAATTTTGTTGCACTGTGGATCACTAAATCAACACCCAACATCAGTGGATGTTGAGAAAGCGGCGTCATAAATGTATTATCTGCAACGGTCAAAATATTATATGTATCAGCAAGTGAAGCAACTTTTTGGATGTCTGTAATTGTTAATAATGGATTAGAAGGTGTTTCAATATAAAACATTTTTGTATTGTCGCGTATGGCTTCTTTCCAAGAATGAATATCTGCTTCATCCACAAAGGTGCATTCGACACCAAATCGGAACAAAAATTGATGAATACTTTGAAACGTTCCACCATAAATATTTTTTCCTACAACTAAATGGTCTCCTTTAGATAAGAGAAACAAGGCTGCATTGATGGCAGCCATTCCAGAAGAAAAAGCCAAACCAAAATTAGCATTTTCTAGTGAAGCAATACATTTTTCTGCTGCATCTACAGTAGGATTGCCAAAACGAGTGTAGCTAAAACCGGTATGAGAAAAAACATTCTTTTGGTGAAACGTAGAAGTTTGATATTTAGGAATCGATGAAGCGCCAGTAAACGAATCGATGACGGGATAGTCATGTAAAAGTTTTGTATTGATTTTCATAATGGTTTCCTCCAACCTTTTTTATTCCTTTTCAAAAATAGCACATTTAATTTTATATTGTCAACGTTTTCTTGATAAAAAATTATCAAAAAAGAACAAGTTCTATTTTCAAGGTTTTTTTATGGTTAAAAAGTGAAAAATCCATTGACTATAGTAAATAATTGTGATAATTTTTTATTGTGAATAATAATTATAATAAAATTTTATCATAGGTGAAGAAAAATGGGCGTCAACAATCTACCCTACGAGCGATACCGTGCAGCAGGAAATTTAATTTTTGTTTCTGGTCAATTGCCAATTGATCCTGAAACAGGAGAAATTTGTTCAGAAAACATCAGTGAACAAACGAATCAAATCATGCACAACATCTCAGAAGTATTAGATGAACTAAATTTAACGATGGATGATGTTGTTAAGACCACTTGTTTTTTAACAGACATAAAAGATTTTGAGTTATTTAATCAAGCATACTCCAAACACTTCGGAAAACGTTTTCCGGCACGATCAGCCTATCAAGTCGCTGCTTTGCTAAAAGGCGCTTTAGTAGAAATTGAATGGGTATTATCAACAAAATAAGGAAAGAGGAATAAAAATGAAAATCGTGGTTATTGGCGGAATCGCAGCGGGAATGAGCGCTGCTGCTAAGGCGAAAAGAGTCAACCCCAAGGCAGAAATTATCGTATTTGAACAAGAAGACTATATTTCTTTTGGGGCTTGTGGACTTCCTTATTACTTAGGAGAAGAATTTAGTGAAGAAAAAGAAATGTTTGCACGAACACCCGAACAAATTGAACGTTCAGGGATCCAGTTGCAACTGCGTCATCAAGTGCAATCTGTTGATGTAGCTAAGAAATCTTTGTCTGTGAAGAATTTAGTAACCAATGAGATAAAACATGAAACCTATGATCGCTTGATGTTAGCTGTTGGAGCTAAGCCTTTTATTCCTAAAGTTCCCGGCATTGATTCTGTTAATGTGTACACGGTGACGAGGTTAGCGCAAGTAAAAAGATTGCAAGAGAATTTACCAAATATTCAAAATGTTGTGATTATTGGTGGCGGATTTATAGGAATTGAAGTAGCAGATCAATTAACAAAACTAGGTAAAAACGTACATTTACTTGAAATGGCTTCAGAACTAATGTCTCGCTCTTTTGATACAGAATTTACCGATAAAATTAAACAAGCGATTGAAGAAGAAGGTGTAAAAGTTTCCTTAGGAGAAACAGTTACGCAAATTGAAAATGACAACGGCCAAGTTACAGCCGTCAAAACAACAAAAGGAACTTATGAAGCGGATGCTGTTATTGTTGCTGCCGGTTTTATCCCGAACACTGAATTTTTAAATGGACAGTTGGAATTATTAAAAAATGGTGCAATTAAAATTGATACATATGGTAGAACTTCACAAAAAGATATATTTGCAGCCGGAGATTGTGCTTCGATCCCGCATCGGATTTTAGGAGACACTTATCTACCTTTAGCAACTACTGCAAATAAAATGGGACGGATAGTTGGCATAAATATTAGTGGAATAGATACAAAAGAATATGTAGGAGCGCTAGGAAGCAGCGCAGTCAAAGTAGGAAAATATGAGGCGGCATCTACCGGAATTACAGAAAGAGCAGCAGTAGAAAAAGGAATAGACGTTAAAACAACTTGTATTGAAACCGTTAATCATTCGAACTACTACGGAGTACAAGAAAAAATTATGATTAAACTTGTTTATGATCGCCAAACGAAAGTGCTATATGGCGCGCAATTATTTGGAAAAAATGAAACGGTACTTCGTGCTACCGGTTTATCTGTTGCCATTCATGCGAAAATGACGACTGAAGAATTAGGATTTGTTGATTTTGCTTATGCACCGCCGTTTGCATCAACTTGGGAAGCACTAAATGTTGTAGCAAATACTGCCAAATAAGGAGGATGAAGAAATTGATTGATGCACCTTTTTTTACCCAATTTTTAAAAATAAGCAATTTTTATACAGCCAGCGGAATTATTTTGCTGATTCTTTCACTGGGAATCATGAAATACATGAAAAAGAAACGAATTAGTTTTTCAAAACGGATGATTTTTGCACTTATACTTGGGTTGGCTTTAGGTTTTGTAATAGATTTGATTGGCGGCGATCATGAGATTTATACAAAATTTGCTCGAACAGAAATCACCGCATGGTATGCGTTAGTCGGTTCAGGTTTTTTAAAATTGATTCAACTGCTCGCAATTCCGGTTGTTTTTCTATCAATTATAAAAGTAGTGATTGATGTTAAAGGGGAACGTTTAAAATATTTAACGGGTAAAACGTTTGTCACTTTGCTTGGAACAACAGCAATTGCTGCTTCTTTAGGAATTGTCGTGGTGAAATTATATCAATTAAATGGTGCAGAATTTGCAGGTGATCTTGCAGCAGATAAAGCAGAAAGCATGAGTAATATTGCTTCACAGAGTTTTCCAGAATTTTTCTTGAATCTAGTTCCTAACAATATCGTTAACGTCATGGGCGATAATGGAAGTATTGTGTCTGTTGTAATTATAGCTGCAATGTTTGCAGGAGCCATCCGATTTTTACAAGTTAAAAAACCAGATCAAGTTGCACCATTTGTCACGCTATTAGACTCATTAAAAGTAACGGTCATTTCGGTATTGACGAATGTGATCAAATTGATGCCTTATGGTGTTACTGCGTTGGTTAGCAATACGATTATTTCTAGAGGAATCCATGCAATTGTCGGAATGATTGGTTTTATTGCGGCGTTATATACAGGCGTTATATTAATGATGTTAGTTTATGTAGTTTTACTATTGTTTTTAGGTGTGAACCCCGTTGTCTTTTATAAAAAAGCGTTCACGACGTTGTTGTTTGCTTTTTCTTCTCGCTCAAGTGTCGGAACTTTGCCTTATACCTTAAAGACCTTGGAAGGAGATCTAGGTGTTTCTCAAGAAACAGCCAATTTTGTAGCTACTTTAGGAACATCAATTGGACTAAATGGTTGTGCCGGTGTATTTCCTGCGATGTTAGGTATTTTAATGGGATCGGCTGTTGGAGCAGAAATGAATCTATCGTTTTATTTCTTAGTTGTAGCTGTTGTTACCGTAGGATCAATTGGGATTGCTGGCGTACCGGGGACAGCAACGGTTGCTGCGACCGTTACGCTCAACGGACTTGGTTTTGGTCACACCATTACAAGTATCGGCGCCATTTTCGGGATTGATCCGATCGTCGATATGGGGCGAACAATGTTAAATGTAGCAGGTTCGATGGTTTCTGCGATTATTGTAGATAAATGGGAAGGAACTTTTGACAAAGAAGCTTTTTCAGCGCCAGTTCCTAAAAAAATAACAGAAGAATAAAGCGTGGGACAAAAGTAAAGGATGCCGTTACTTTTGTCTCAACTTTTATTTCACGCTTTAAATACAGTTAAATGGTGGGAGCAAAAGCAACTCCTTTGAAAACAAGCCGAGATTCACGAAAATTGTTTTTCAAATTTTTGTGAATCTCGGCTTGTTTGTCAAAGTTAAATACTTCCGTTTCAGTCTTTGTCTATTTGGAGCCGTCTGTCATCTTCAGGTATCGATAAACACTGGGATCAGATATATTGAGTATCTTGGCTACCTGTGAGACAGCGCCTTTAATTTGAAAAATGCCTTTTTCATTTAGTTGGCGAATAATCTCAACTTTTAAATCCTTATTTAATGCTCCTTGTTGATTTAAAAAATCAGGAGAAACAATGGAGTAGATAATCCCTTCGATAGTTTCTTCTAAAATTTCAACTGATTCGGGAAAATGGGCAGTATCAGCGGTGGAAGAAAAGAGTGGCTCTGGTGCTACTCCTGCTAAGGCTAATATTTCTTTTGATAGCGCTTGATATTTGCTAATGTCTTGATTGATACACAGTAAACCGATTAGTTCATTATGATCATCACGGATAAAAAAAGTCGCTCCTTTTAATTTTTTTCCATTGATCGTTTGGGCATCGTAATTCACTAAATAATCTTCCTTTAGATATTCTTTTGAACGAATTATATTTAAGGCAAAACCTGTCACTGGTGAATCAATATCTCGACCACTGATATGATTATTTTTAATAGCAGCAATATGAAATCGCCCTTTTTCTAGGTGATGAAGAACGACTTCATAATTTTCTCCTAAAGCCTCACCAAGAAATTTTACTAGTGATATATAAAATGCTAATTGATTTTTGTCCATATGCTCACCTTGATAATTATTTATTAAATTTATCATAGCATGATTATGAATGCCTGTCACTTTTGTTTTTTAATGCCCAAACTAATGAATTTTTAGAAAGAGCGAAGAAATATTTCTAATGATTCCAAGCGAATAATGATTCAAACGCTTATTTAAATTTAGTCCATTCCTTCTTTTCATATGATTACACAAATGTGAAAATTCGTGGTACACTATTTTTATAATGTGTTATTATTAAATGATTTATTAATGTAAAAGAGGTATAATTAGTAATGGAAAACAACATGAAACACGGTTCTGAAATTGTTATAGATAGTTTAGCGAATCATCAAGTGAAATATGTTTTTGGTATTCCGGGAGCAAAAATTGATGGGGTATTTAATGAGTTGGCAGATCAAGGGCCGGAATTAATTGTTACAAGGCACGAACAAAATGCAGCTTTTATGGCTCAAGCAATTGGGCGAATCACAGGAGAACCGGGAGTGGTCATTGCGACTAGTGGACCCGGTGCAAGTAATTTGGCAACCGGATTAGTGACAGCAACTGCTGAAGGTGATCCAGTGCTTGCAATTGCCGGTCAGGTAAAACGAAGTGACCTACTAAAGTTAACGCATCAAAGTATGGACAATGCGGCTTTATTTCAACCAATTACAAAATATAGTGCGGAAATTCAAGATCCGGAAACCATTTCTGAAGTGATTGCGAACGCTTATCGAATGGCAAAAAGCTCTAAAAAAGGTGCGAGTTTTATTAGCATTCCTCAAGATGTCGTGGATGCTCCAGTCAAAAGTGAGGTGATTAAGTCCCTTAAAGATCCTCAACTAGGTTCTGCTTCTGCAAGAGATATTGATTATTTGGTGGAACGGATTCGTGAAGCAAGATTACCTGTTTTATTGGTGGGCATGCGAGGTTCAGGTAAAAAAGAAACAGCAGCCATTCGTCAATTAGTAGAAAAAACCGGTTTGCCAGTGGTAGAAACCTTTCAAGCAGCAGGGGTTATTTCTAGGAAGTTAGAAGAACATTTTTTTGGGAGAGTGGGATTGTTTAGAAACCAACCGGGAGATATGTTATTAAAACGAAGTGATCTAGTTATTGCAATTGGCTATGATCCGATTGAATATGAAGCGCGAAATTGGAATGCTGAAAAAGATGCGCGCGTGATTGTTATTGATGAAACGCCGGCTGAAATTGATGTTTACATGCAGCCGGAAAGAGAGTTGATTGGAGATATTTCTACTACTTTGGAATTGTTGACTTATCCTTTAGAATCGCATCAAGTGTCGATGGATGTAAAAGAATACTTGATTTCGTTGCAAAAAAAATTAACCGAACGTGATATCGTGCCAACAACAAGCAGTGAAGGAATATTACATCCGTTAGAAGTCATTAATACGTTGCAATCAAAAGTGACGGATGAGATGACGGTGACAGTAGATGTAGGGAGTCACTATATTTGGATGGCTCGTCATTTTAGAAGCTATGAAGCACGTCATTTATTATTCAGTAACGGAATGCAAACATTAGGAGTAGCACTGCCTTGGGCAATTTCTGCTGCACTTGTTCGGCCAAATACGCAAATTATTTCTGTGTCCGGTGATGGAGGGTTCTTATTTTCTGCGCAAGACCTTGAAACAGCAGTACGTAAACAATTGAACATCATTCACTTAATTTGGAATGATGGTCGATACAATATGGTAGAATTTCAAGAAATGATGAAATATCAACGTGCTTCTGGGGTAGATTTTGGACCAGTTGATTTTGTCAAGTATGCAGAAGCTTTCGGGGCAAAAGGACTTCGTGTGACAAACGTAGCAGAATTGGAACAGGCATTAGAAGATGGTTTTAATACGCAAGGACCGGTCATTATTGATATTCCAATTGATTATCGAGACAATGAAAAACTAGGCGAAACGATTTTACCTGATCAATTCTATTAAGGAGAAGATAAAATGAATGGAAAAATACTTTACCAGCATGGAACGTTAGGTGCTTTGATGGCGGGTTTAATGGATGGCACTGAAACAATTACTCATATTCTTGAACATGGAACCTTAGGCTTAGGAACTTTGCACGGTTTAGACGGAGAAGTGATGTTTTTAGATGGAAAAGCTTATCAAGCACGTTCAGACGGTTCAGTAGTTCAATTAACAGGAACTGAAACTACTCCTTATGCTGCCGTTACAAATTTTTGCAAGGATTCTTCTTTTGAGGTAACTCAGGTTACTAGCAGCGAAGAATTAAAAAAAGAAATTTTAGTAAAACAAGCAGGAAGTAACTTATTTTTTGCAATAAAAATTACTGGTATGTTTCAGAACATCCACACACGCGTGATGCCTAAACAAAGCAAACCCTATCACCGACTAGCAAAAATTTCAGAATCACAACCCGAATTTCAGGAAACCAATCTTTCAGGTACGTTAGTCGGTTTTTATACTCCTGCTTTATTTCAAGGAGTTGCAGCAGCAGGATTTCATTTGCATTTTATTGATGAGACGAAACAATTTGGTGGTCACGTAATTGACTTTGAATTAGCAAAAGGAAAAGTAGAATTGAGCAAAATCGAAAATTTGGTACAACATTTTCCAGTAAACGATGTGACATTTGTTACAACTGAAATTGACTATGCTAACTTAGAAAAAGAGATCGAACAGGCAGAATAAAACAAAGCATCAATGTTTTTTTCATAAATAAAAAAGATTCGTAGAAAAATTCTCTGACGAATCTTTTTTATTTAATGCTGATCGGCTAGTCATGTTTCTAAGCTATAATTCATTTATCAAAGGAGGAGAGAAATGATGTGGTCTCAAAAACAAAAAATGGAAGCTTATCAGACGTTATTCTTACAACAAGCAGGATTATTAGAAGTTGAAGACCATTGGTTAGCGAATTTAGCCAATTCCTCCGCTTTGTTAAATGAGACATTGCCCCAAACAGTATTTGTTGGCTATTATCTTTTTAATGGAAAAGAACTGATTTTAGGACCTTTCCAAGGACGTGTTTCATGTACGCGAATTAAATTAGGCAAAGGGGTCTGCGGGGAAGCAGCACAAAAACGAACCACTTTGATCGTTGAAGATGTGAAAAAACATAAGAACTATATTTCCTGTGACTCTGCGGCTCAGTCAGAAATTGTTGTGCCAATGGTTAAGGAAAACCGGTTGATTGGGGTCTTAGATATTGATTGTGCGCAGACGAAAGGATATGATCGAATGGATCAAGAAAATTTAGAAAAGTATGTGGAGATATTGTTTCCAACGTTTCCTATGAATATTTTCTCTTAATAAAAATAAATTATTTTATTTCATGAAATCGAAAGAAGCATATTTAATCATGTGTCTTTCGATTTTTTTAATTATAAATGTTTTTAGTTTCCATAATCTAATTTTAATGTTATTATCATTTTATAAAATGTCAAAATGATTAAAGGTGGATGAGATATGAAGAGTGAGGAAATTATTTTAGGAAAAAAATATACCTGTCAACCAATTGGCTTAAAACATCCAGTCGTAGGAGAAGTTATTAATAAATTAGAAAATTGTATTGTGTTATGTATAGAAAAATATCAAGTACATGATCATGAAGAAATATTAGAAAAATGTGGGAAAGTAGTAGTAAAATATGAAAATGTATATGGATTAGCAGAAGAAGTTTATTTTGAAGCCTCACAAAAAGTGTATGAACCAGTCTTCGTTTTATAAACACAAGACAGAAAAGAGGTTTTGTTCAAAGTGTTTGACTCTGAGAGATAGAACAGAATATCCGAAATTTGGTTCATAAATTTTCAGGATATTCTGGTTTATTGTTATCTCTAGTCTTTAATAGTAAAATATCCAAATTTTTCCTTTTAAAGATTATTTTTCTTTTTTCGTTTTTGGTCATAACGTTGTTGGAGATTCTTAATACCTTTTTCTTGAATTTGTCTACCTATAAAAGCTAGGTCTTTCTTGGTCAAATTGATATCGGTATATTTAAACCGATTTTTTTGTGAAGAAGGAGTAACATTGCCAATAATTAGATCAAAAGAGTCCTTTTGCATAGTTAAAGAAAAAGAGTCAAGTGGATTTAGCACCGTGATTGCTAGTTGATAAGGAATAAACTGTTCAATTTTAGTTTGAATAAATTCTGTGTGTGAACTTGTTGTGTCATAAAATAAAGCTAATTTAAATTTTGCATTTGTGTCAATAATTTTTGTAGCAAAATGAGGAAATGAGGTATGAAAAATATAAATTAAGTAATGAATTGTACTGGTACGAACAATTGGTAATTTTGAGTGAGTCAATAAATCTGTAATATCTTGGTTGATTACTTGTTGCACAAAGTCACAGTTTGCTACAAAGCGTGAAAAACGATCATCTAAAATACAGTAAGGAACTTGCAAGTTGATGCCTAGAAAGTAATTAAAAACAACAGCGTCCAGCTTTTGAGAAAAATTGTCTTCGTGATAATTGTATTTTTTGAAAAGACATTTTGTTAGTTAATAAAACACATTTTTAGTTGTACGAAAAACTTGCGGATCTTGACCAATATGTTCTGTAACATAACCAATCATTTTTTCGACATAAGCTCGATGGTAGCCTGTAAATTCCCGTAGATCGATTTTTTTAAGGAAATACTCGATGTGATTTGTATTTATCTTAGTTACAGCCAGCCGATCACGTTTTGTATGGACATAAATGACAAAAGCCATTTTCTTAACATCAGAAAAGTAAATTTTTAAAGGAGTCGCTACTGCAATCATTTGAGCGATTTTCATAAATTCTCGTTCTTGATTTTTATTTGCATCAATGAACTCATGCTGGTATTTTTCTAAGAAAAAAATCAGAAAAAATTGGCGAATATTCTTTTCATTTTAACTGAATTGGCTTAGTGGCAATAAAAAAATCGTAAGGTGCAACAATTAAGTTGATTTTTTTGATTAAACGAATGATCGATGATTTACTTAAATTTAATTCGGTTGCTAACATCTCGTAACTTGTAAAATTTGATGAAAACAACAGTTCTAATAATTGAAATGCAGAAGAATGAGCCAAAAATGGCTGTAAACATCCATTAAAGTAGCAAAAGGACGTAACTGAAGAGAAACAAGAGAAAAATTATCACTTTGTACTTCAAGAAAAGGAAATTCACTGTCAATTTCTATGAGGTAATTTTTAATTGCCGATATTGAACTTGAAAGCTTTGTCGCTAGCTCATGGAAGGATGTTTTTGAATCATTCAATAGATACTCGATCAATTGTAGTTTTTTTTGTGAAGTAGATGATAATAATTTTCTTAGCATAAATTCCTCCAATTTGTTTGTGTAATGTGTAAATAATACCATGATTTTACAAGTATTCAAAAAATTAGGTACGGTATTTTTTTTGAATACTTAAAGTACAAAGTCTTTGGCAAAATAAAGAGGAAGAATAGATTCTAAATCGATGGTTAGCTAGTGCTACAGAATCATTTTCTAATTCTGAACATAAGAAAGGAGAAAAAAACGGAACCTATCGAGAAAGTTTGCTCAGTGTTGAATAATCAGACTTAGTTAAGCAATTTCGAAACCAATTGAATAAAAAAATTAGAAATTATATAGAAAAAGGATGAATCAATATGAAAAACAAACTTTCTATTTATATATGTTTACTTGGCTTGTTAGGATCAATTTTTTGTGAGTCAACAATTGTTCTTGCAAAAGGGATACCTATAGCAGAAAGTAGTCCAAATACAACTGAATCAACACCTAGTAGTCAAGTAGTTCCTGATATAGATAAACCCATCACTGCTTTAACGAGTGAAAAAACACAAACAACGACCACACAGTCAACTACGCAACCTATAGAAGCCGCTCAAGCAAACGCACCAAGTCACACGCAAGAACAATCGTTCACTTCTACGACCAATCAAAACATTATCCAGCCTCGAGCTCCTGTTGAAAGTCAAACAGCAGATACGCAAGAAGCATTAAGTGCCAATTTGAATGAACGTGGTATCCAGCTTTTTCATAACGTCTGGGTCACTGATTTAAACAACCAGCCATTCACTGAAGAAAATCCACCAATGTATAACGGAAATATCAAAATTCATTTTGACTGGGCGTTAGAAGATGCCGAAGAGATTCGTGATGGTGACTACTATACTTACCAACTGCCAGAATATTTTGCTATTCATAATGAAGTGAACGGGGAATTAACTCGTGATGGCGGACAGTCTTTAGGTGCATTTACACTATCAAAAGATGGAAAATTAACGGTGACCTTTAATGATACAGCTCACACTTTATCAAACCGTTTAGGAAGTATTGAATTGGTGACAGAATTAAACGTATCTACAGTGACCGAAGAAGTGACAATTCCTACTGGCATTTATGATGAAGACGGACATGAAATCCTTATTTCATTACCAATTTATGAGATTGATATTACAAAGACAGGAAGTGTGACATCGAGCGGGGCAATAGTGTGGGAAATTATTTTTAACCGTACGAATCGCGAATTACATGATGTCGTCGTGACAGATCAATTGCCGCAAGGGTTAGCTTATAGTACTTCAACTGGTTATCGTTATGATGCAAGTACCAATGAATGGATTCGAACGGATGGTTTGTATACATTTAACAGTACCAATAATACTTTTACCTTCAATCAAACTGTAACAGGTCCGGTTCGAATTGTTATCAATAGTGCAGTAACCAATCCTAGTGCTACCTCCTTTAAAAATATTGCTTCCATTACAAGTAGTGATTTTATGAAGAAAACAGCAGAAGCAACCGTTACGTATGATGAACAGTCTGAATACAAGCGATTTACTGGTTATAGTCCAGAAACAAAACGTGCCTCGTGGGAACTTTCTGTCACATTAGATAAAGATCAAGCACAAGTACTGGATCAGACTTATTCAGGAAATGATCCGTCAAGAGCCATCCACTTTTTTGTTAAAGAAAGCTTGAAAATTACAGATAAAGAAGGTGTGCCCGTAGCAGCAGATGATTGGTCATTTGACAATACGTATGAATTAACCAAAGATGGCAAAATCGTGCGTTTCGGGATTACTTTTGCTAAAGCAGGTTACTATAAGATTCAATACGATACACAATTGTATGGATCAATTTTGGCAGATACGAGAATCTATAATTATGCGTCGATTCGTGATAATCAAAATACCTCTTTAACCGGAAATGGCGTAGTTAATCCAACAAAAATAATTGGGGTCGTTAAAACTGCTGGAACCAAAGACTATGAAGCGCTAACCGTCCCTTGGAAAATCGTTGCTAATACCAATCAGCAAAACGTCAATAACTTAGTCATTGAAGACCGTTACCAATTAATCTCCGGTGCAAATAGCAGTGCGCTAGAACTATTGTCAGACTCTTTGATTGTGACTGCAAGTGACGCTACTGCACCGTTAACACTCAATACGGACTACACCGTTTCTGTCATTAAAGAAATGAAAACTCTCGCTAATGGATCAACAACGGAAATGGAAACCGGTTTTCGTATTCAATTAATCGGTGCTTATCAAAATACTTCGGCAACTATCACTGCCAACTTTAAGACTCATTTTGATGTACCAAAACAAATCGCACTAGGTAGTTCTAATAGTCGTTTCAGTAATGCGGCTTTTGCGCATGCTATTGATGCAGCAGGAAATTTATCAACGGAGGCTTCAGAATCGAATACTTGGTTGGATACCAATTGGTTAACTAATGCTTTGAAATACGGAATATTCATTGGTGAAGGAGAAGATGTAGCTAAAGCGCTCCAAACGATACTTGGCCGTAACTTAGGAAGTATTTTTGATGAATCCATCGCATCAAGCGATCAAATCTATTGGATATCATTATTTAATACCTATAAAGGAAAGATCAATAAAAATGCTGTGATTGTTGACCAATTGCAAAAAGGTCAAACTTTGAAAGAATTGGCTGTTTATACTGCCACTGTCACAGGTTATGCTACTCAGATACGATCCCTGAAAGAAAAATTGGTTCTTGGTGAAGACTATAGTTACACTTATGATCCGAATACTAAAAAAATAAGTATTACTTTACTGAAAGATACTTCAGAAACATTAGCTGTTTTTCTGTCAACTGAAGCAGCAGAAGATGTATTCACCTACAAAAATTCCATTACACTAACGGATAATAACACTACCTTAACTGCTCAAGGACAAGTGGATAAATCTGACAAAATGGATTGGCTAAGTAAAAATGGTAGTCAAAATGCAGACAACAAACGTCTGATTGATTGGGAAGTGATGATTAATGCCGACAGCCGTACAGTTCAAAATGCAGTCGTCAAAGATACGGTCAAATATAATCAACAAATCTTCTTACGTGATGCGAATGGTACACCGGCTGTGGAAGTTTATGAAGCAGTTTTGAATAACGGTACTTGGGAAAAGGGTGCAAAAGTTAATTTTACTAATGAAGATAATCTGCAAATCACTACGGATGTCTCTACTGGTACTCAATCATTAACTATTAATTTTGAAGAAACAATCAAAAAGCCTTATTTTATAGTTTATCAAACGCAACTTGATCCGGGGATTTTAAATAATGAACGAGTAACTAATAAAGTAAGTTTAACTGGTAGTAAAATTGAGATCCATAATGTGACCAAAGAGATCACAGTTAAGTCGACAAATGGTAGTGGAAATTCTTCGGGAACGAACGGTTCGCTAAAAATTGTGAAATATGATGCACAAGAAAGCAAAGAACAAGGAATTGATAAAGAAGCTGTCTTTCAATTGAGCCGTAAAAATGCTCAAAATAATTATGAAGTCCTTTTCTCGAACTTAGTGGTTAAAAATAATCAAATTATGGAAAACGGGGGGGCACTTGAACACATTGATAATCTACGCTATGGTGATTATATGATTCAAGAGATTACTGCACCAAAAGGGTACCAACGGGATGCGACACCTTATACTTTTACTCTTTCTGATAAACAAGTTAACTATGTTTTTGAATTGGCCAATCACAAAGAAATTAAAGAGACAAGCCAAGCCTTATCTATCCAAAAAATTCTTGATGGGCGAAAATTAAAAGCCGATGAATTTGTTTTTGAATTGCTTAATGATGATGGGAAGGTCATTCAAACGAAAAAAAATGATGCGACAGGTCAAGTTGATTTTGATGCTATCACTTACAATAATATAGGTGAATATCATTATACAATTCGTGAAAAATCCGGAGACGATCAAGCCATCATCTATGATAATCAAGAAATGAAAGTGACAGTAACAGTTACGGAAGAAGAAGATCAACTCGTAGCGAGTACCACTTATGAAGGCAGTCCAGTCTTTACCAATCATTACAAGCCACAAGCCGGTAATGTCGTCTTACAAGCCGAAAAAATCCTAACAGGACGTCATTTACAAGCCAACGAATTTGCCTTTGAATTAGTGGATGAAAGCGGAAAAGTTTTACAAACTAAAAGCAATGACGCCAGCGGCCAAATCTATTTTGATGAACTTGCGTATGAAAAAGCTGGAGAGTATCATTACACGATACGTGAAAAAACGGGGTCAGATCGTACGATTAGCTATGATGCT
>NZ_JXLB01000023.1 GCF_001886195.1 Enterococcus ratti
CCACCCTTTTGAAGGGTGGTTATGATTAAAGGAGGAGATCGATATTTTATAAATCGTTACTTAAAAAATTTTTGTTTGCTGTTTTTAATCTGAAAGCTATTTCTATATCCTCTTTTGGCTAACGCAATGCTAACGAATACCACGACTGATAAAGAGAGAAAGCGATCAAGGAAATCTGTTCCAGTTTGAACGAAAATTACACTGAATGTTTGGTTTATTCCTAACCCGTGGAGGAATTGAACGATCATGCTTGAACCAGAAGAGGTCACTCCACCAAATAGGTTAACTGTAATGATGGAAGAGACGATTGTACCGGGAAAAGATAACACCAACGCACCAAGAACCAAAAATTGCTTTTTAGGTGAAAAAAATCGTTGGTAAAAGATAACTCCGGAAAGAAGACCAGTGAGCATTTGAACGGGAGAATAGTAGAATGAAAAGATATCTGCTGTTACGCCGCTTAAAACACTGCTAAACAAACCAGTCATTAACCCAATACTTGGTCCAAGTAAAGTTCCTGCAAAGATCGTTCCCATTGAATCTAAATAAACAGGTAAACGTAGCCATAAAGCAAGGGTTCCGCCGATATAATTGATTCCAATGCATAAAGCAACGATTGTAATCGTTCTAGTTGCTATTTTTTTATTGGTCATTTTTTCATCCCATCTTTAATTGTTCCATGTCTTTTTTTATCGTTTCTTCTTGTGCATTTAAAAGAACAGTCAAAAACTTCCGGAAAAATAGATGAGTGTTAACTTTGGTCAGGATCAGGCTGTTTGGTTTTTTTTGCCAAAAGTTAAAGCGATCAACTAGTGTTTGACCACGACTGATTCCTGTTTTTTCGACAGCAGTATAACTAGTAAAGCCGTGACAAATGCTTGTGTCAATAAAATAGGCAACTGCCAACGGATCATTAATAACGCAACCGAGGATCCTTTCTTGCTGCCAATGAAAATTGAAATAAAAGCGAGTAATTGCCTGTAAATATGCTCCTTCTTTGGGATTAATTTGGCAACAATATTCAAGCAATGTAGGCGTGAAAACAATTTTTCGCGTAACATCTAACCCAACCATTTCGATTGTTTTTCCTAGCTTCTTAAAAACAAATGCAGCAGCGTCTGCATCACACCAATAATTGAACTCAGCTACTGGCGAGCAGTTTCCATGGCTTTTATAGGTGCCGCCCATTGTGACGAAACGATCTAAATGATTCCCTAAGTTTGGATTTTGTATTAGCGCACAAGCGATATTTGTCAAAGGTCCAAGGGCAATGATTGATGTATCTGTTTCATCAGAAAAGTATTCAGCTAAAAAATCAACAGCCGACTCTTCTTCTATTTGCTTTTCTCGAACGCATGAAAAATTAGTTTCGCCTAATCCGTCCATTCCATGTGTATCTTGAGCGCTAACAAACGGTTGCTTCAAGGGCATACTCATGCCTTGATAGACGGGAATGTCTAAGCGATCACAACGTTTTAAACATTTGAGAACATTTTGACTACCCATTTCAACTGGCACGTTTCCACATACAGTTGTAATAGCCACGATTTCAATTTCAGGTGACTTAATGGCCAATAGTAGCGCTAAAATGTCGTCAATTCCGGGATCGCAGTCAATAATTACTTTTCGCATTATTTCCAATCTCCTTTCTTTAGAGATACTTAGTTTTTTATTCTGGGAAGTTTTCGAACCAGTCCAAAGGGATAACCTTTGTTTGTAATGCACGAAACCAGTATACTGACTTTTAAATGAATTGTAAATGTTGTTTGCTATTTTTCCTTTATTTTATGAATCGTAAGTTTAAACGAATTTGAGAGAAAGCTTGAGCGGCTTTTTTAGAAAATGTTACAATAAATAAAGGGAGAAAAGAAAAAGTAGATTTATATGGAAAGTGGGGAAGATAAGTGATTGGATTTTTTCTTATTTTAATTGTAATCTTTTTAGGTACAGTCATTTATCAAAGTCTTTCTTTTTACTATGCGCGCAAGCTAATTAAAATAGGTGTGCAGCGAGACTGCGGTTGGTATGAAAAAATAGGTCATCAACTGATGGATCCAGCTTTGTTGACTGTAGAAAAGCCGCAACAAGACACTAAAAGTAAGGCAGAAAATTTTTGGGAAAATGGGGAAGAAACAGAAGTAAGAAGTTATGATGGCTTAAAATTGATTGGCCGCATGTTTCGTTTATCAACGGGGGAAAAGTGGGTAGTTTGCGTACATGATTATCGTAGTGATGGACAAAAGGACATGTCATATATTGGAAAAAAATATGTGGAAAAAGGATTTAATGTGTTGATTCCTGATTTACGTGCGCATGGAAAAAGTGAAGGGAAAATTATTGGTATGGGGTGGTTAGATCGACTTGATTTAATGTGTTGGATTAACTATCTCTTAAAAATTCATCCCCAAGCATCCATTATTTTACATGGTAGTTCCATGGGGGCAACAGCAATTATGATGGCTAGCGGAGAAAAACTGCCCGATGCGGTTCGGGGCTTTATTCTTGATAGTGGTTTTGTCTCAGTGTATGCGCAATTTCGCTATATGTTAAGTAAACTGACTTTTCTTCCTAAAAAAGCAATCATGCGCTATGCCAATCGTTATGCAAAGAAATATGCCGGCTATTCATTAAAGCAAGCTTCAGCAACGCGACAGTTAGGTAGTAACCATCTTCCTTTATTGATTATTTATGGAGAAAAAGATCGTTTTGTACCAGTAAGTACAGCTTATACGATTCAACATGCAACAGCTGGCGAAGCTTCCCTTTTCTTGGTGTCAAAAGCGCAGCATTTAGAAACGGCAGTTAAAGATCCTAAAAGGTATTGGTCCATGGTTTTTTCATTTATTGATCAACGTATTGAGTTGAAAGAATAGTATTTTTTAAGTATAAATCATTGTTTGGATTAAATCTGACCGTTAAAATCAAAAGAAATAAATGATTCGACTGATACAAGGAGTGACATGAATGGCAATGAAAGAAGAAAAAAGATGGGAGAACTGGCTTGATCTGATGTTGGTCCTGATGTCATGACCATTGATCATACGTTTATTGAGCCAGAATATCAAGGGCAAAAATTAGTAGAAAAGCATGTATTTAGTGGAGTAAAATTAGCTATACAAGAAGGAAAAAAATTATTCCATTGTTTCCTTACGCTAAGAAAGAAGATGCAAAAAAATCTAAGTATCAAGATATTCTTCACAAGTAAAAAGTTAAGAATCATTGTTGAATTTTTAAAGAAGAATAGAAAGAATGAAAAGAGCCTGTTTTGTCAGTTGAGGTAAATCAAAGTGGTGATTGTCATGAGAGATTCTTTCAAAGGAGAAGGTTGTCAGAGTTTTTTATATATGATAAAGTAAATGGAAGGATATTTTACGGAAAGGAGGTTGCTCTATGTATAATTTAATTTTAGGAATCGTAGTCGTTTTATCAATTGTGATGGTGATTGCTATTATGATGCAACCAAGCAAGCAAAATAGTGCTGCCAGTGCGTTTACAGGTGGAGCAGATCAGTTATTTGGCAAACAAAAAGCACGTGGATTCGAGGCAGTCATGCAACGTTCCACAGCGGTTATGGGTGCAGTTTGGATGATTTTATTATTCGTATTGGCCTTTTTGTCTTCCAAATAAAAGATAGACGAGCTGGTTCATGGGAAGAAATGTATCTGTCGTTCAGATGACTTGTAGGGTGAATGAACAACGACTGGTTATTTAAATAATAAAAGAATAATGGTGGAAAGAGCAGTGACGAAAGTCTTTGCTCTTTTTTATTTATGAAAAGGGCTTATTTTGCCCTAAGGGTTTACAAATCTGTGTTAAAATGAAAAAGATGAGGTGAGTCAAATGAAAAATCTACCAAAACCTTTTTACGCAAAACATGGTAAAAGGGCTGTCTTATTATTACACGCCTATTCTGGAAGCCCTAATGATGTGCGGATGCTTGCACGTTATCTAGAAAAATCAGATTATACGGTCTATGCTCCATTATTTACAGGTCATGGGACGCTTAATCCAAAAGACATTTTAATTCAAAAAACTGAAACTTGGTGGGAAGATACTTTGCAAGCAATTCACTTTTTAGAATCAGAAGGATTATCCCAAATTGCTGTATTTGGTTTATCAATGGGAGGGATTTTTGCTATGCAAGCATTAGAGGAACAATCAATGATTGGCGGTGGTTTTTTCTGTTCGCCTATTTCACCAGTAGAAACACACGTGGCAGAAAGCTTTGAAATATATGTACGCCGTGTATTGAAACTTGCTGGAAAAGACGAACAAACGGTAGAAGAAATGATTGCAGCACTTCGCTCTTATGTTTTTTCCCAGTTAGCACAGATACAGCAACAAGCAGCAAATATAGAAAAAAAACTGAATCAGATTCAAGTACCCGTTTTTTTAGCTCAAGCAGGTCAAGATGAAATGATTGATCCGTTTGGAGTTTATGAGACAGCTAAAAAGTTGGCGACCAAAAGAATAACTCTTCAATGGTATCCTAACAGTAAACATGTAATAACTGTTGGGCAATCAAGAAGATTACTGGAAAAAGACGTGTTGAATTTTCTAGAGAAATTACCTTGGAATGAGGAATCAATATGACAAAAAAAACATTAAAAGAAAAAATTATCTTCTTTATTGAAAATGAGCGTAAAAAAAGTTTTTCAATGGAAGAAATTGCTCAAGGATTGGGGCTACAAAAAAGTAAAGATTTTAAATTACTTGTTCAAACGATTGCACAAATGGAAAGAGAACAACGTGTAATATTTACTAAAAAAGGTAAAGTAAAGCTACCTTTGAAACCTATTTTAATTGAAGGTATTTTTCGTGCAAATGAACGAGGGTTTGGTTTTGTAACGATTGATTCAGAAGAAGATGATGTGTACGTACCAAAAGAAGCAACAGGTTATGCGATGGATGGCGATACAGTGGCCATTGATATTGTTAAAACCGCTGATGCTGCCATGGATCGTGGAGCTGAAGGAAAAGTGGTAGAGATCAGAAAACGAGCAATTACTCAATTAGTCGGAGAGTTTGTCGCGTATACAAAAGAGGAAATAAATGAAACCGATCTTTATGGAGTTGTTCTGCCAAAAGAAAAAAAATTGAATCAGTTCAAAGTTTATGCAGCAGCTGAAGGGATACGTCCAGTTGATGGCAGTATTGTAATGATTGAGTTGACTCACTATCCAGAAAAAAATTATACGAATAGTTTAGAAGGAATTATCAAACAAGTGATTGGGCATAAAAATGATCCCGGAATGGACATTTTATCGATTATAGTATCTAATGGAATTCCTACAAAATTTTCTGATGATGTATTGCTAGAAGCAGATGATATACCGGATGCGATCAGTGAAAAAGATTTGGTTGATCGCAAGGATTTGCGAGAACAGCTTATTGTAACGATTGATGGAGAAGATGCAAAAGATTTAGATGACGCAGTAACCGTGAAAAAATTAGCCAACGGGAATTATTTTTTAGGTGTTCATATTGCAGATGTTTCTTATTATGTGACACAAGGAAGTCAATTAGATAAAGAAGCCTATGAACGTGGAACGAGTGTCTATTTGACGGATCGAGTCATCCCAATGATTCCACAAAGGCTTTCTAATGGAATTTGTTCATTAAATCCTCAGGTTCCGAGATTGACAATGAGTTGTGAAATGGAGATTGATGCCAATGGTCGTGTCGTGACTCATGACATTTTTTCAAGCGTGATTCAAACCACTGAACGTATGACCTATACGGCGGTTAATCAAATTTTAGAAGAACAAGATGAAATAGTCATGGAACGCTATGAACAACTAGTGCCGATGCTTCAAGAAATGCAAGAATTGCACTACATTTTGGAGACCATGAGAATTCGTCGCGGGGCTGTTTCGTTTGAAGATCGTGAAGCAAAAATATTAGTAGAACCGGATGGACGACCAATGGATATCCAGCTTCGTGATCGAGGGATAGGGGAAAGATTGATAGAATCCTTCATGCTAGTTGCCAATGAAACAGTTGCCCAACATTTCAACCAGCAGCATTTTCCGTTCATTTATCGAATTCATGAACAACCAAAAGAAGAAAAAATGCAGCGTTTCTTTGACTTTGCTTCTGCGTTGGGGATTGTTGTTCGTGGAACAAAAGGAACGATTACGCCAAAAGATCTGCAAAAGGTGATTGAAACTGTAGAGAACCGACCTGAATCAGCAGTGATTAATACAATGCTATTAAGAAGCATGCAGCAAGCACGCTATTCAGAAGATAATTTTGGTCATTATGGATTAGCAGCCGATTATTATACCCATTTCACTTCTCCAATTAGGCGCTATCCAGATTTGATCGTTCATCGATTAATTCGTTCGTACAGGCAAGATGCTAGTGAAGAAAACCAAACTTATTGGGAAAAGAAATTACCAGAAATTGCTGATCATAGTTCTAAAATGGAAAGACGAGCGGTTGAAGCAGAACGTGAAGTAGACGCCATGAAAAAGGCAGAATATATGTTGGATAAAGTGGGAGAAGAATTTGAAGGAATCATCAGTTCAGTAGTCAAATTTGGCTTGTTTGTTGAATTGTCAAATACGATTGAAGGTTTAGTGCATATAAATGACCTAAAACAAGATTATTTCCATTTTATTGAAAACCACTTAGCGTTAGTTGGTGAACGTACGGGGGTGACTTTTAAAATTGGGCAAAAAGTTCGAGTAAAGGTTATAAAAGCCGATCCAATAGAACGAGCGATTGATTTTGAATTAGTTGAAGCAGAAGAAGTTCTTCCGTTTGAGCGTCCAAAAGCCTCAAAAAAAGGGAAACACTCAAATCGACAACAAAAAAGACAGGCGAAAAATCGTTTACAAATGAATAATAAAAAGAATCAGCTATTCAATGAACGAAAAAAAGGGAAAAAGGCAGCCAATAAAAAAGGGAAAAAACCTTTTTACAAGGGAATTAAAAAGAAAAAATAAAAGAATGTCAGTTTGGAGGAATATATAATGCCAAAAGGCGAGGGAAAATTAATTGCGCAAAATAAAAAGGCTCGTCATGATTATTCGATCATCGACACGATGGAAGCAGGAATGGTTTTACAAGGAACAGAAATAAAATCCATTCGCAACAGTCGAATTAACCTAAAAGATGGATTTGTACGAGTTCGTAAGGGAGAAGCATTTTTGCACAATGTTCATATTAGCCCTTACGAGCAAGGCAATATTTTTAATCATGATCCATTACGGACTAGAAAACTGTTATTGCACAAAAAACAAATTACTCGACTCGAAAATGAAACAAAAAATACAGGAATTACGATCGTTCCTTTAAAAGTATACATCCGTGATGGATATGCAAAAGTTCTGATTGGTCTAGCAAAAGGGAAAAAAGCATATGACAAGCGGGAAGATTTAAAACGAAAAGATGCGGCTCGCCAAATTGAACGAACATTAAAAAATTTCTCTAGATAATTTCATTATCCTTTTTCGCATATTCGGTGCTTTTAGGTTTACTTAATGATAAAATTTGTTAGCATTTAATCTGATAACGCATGATATCACAGGTTTTTTCTTATAAAATACCGCTACGATTATGAAAGAAAACGGACTTTTTTGACTGAAATAAAAAAATGTCCAATTTTCATGAAAATACTTTGAATTTTCTGTTTCGTGGTGGTATGATACCGTTTAGTTAGAAAACGAGTTAGAAAAAACAGATGTACACATGAATTTGATTTTATGTGAAATTCAGGAAAAGAGGTGAAATGAATTGGATGAACGCTCGCTAACGTTTCATATTGGACCAGTATGGTTTGATGGTACTGTTTGCATAATGGTGTTATTGACCTGTTTAATTGTCTTCTTCTTAGCTTATTCCTTTACGAGAAATCTTAAAATGAAGCCAACAGGAAAACAAAATGCGCTAGAATGGGTCATTGACTTTACCCGAGGGATTGTAACAGATAATTTGCCTAGAAAAGAATTGAATAATTTTCATTTGTTGGCTTTTACATTGTTTTTATTTGTCTTTGTAGCAAATAATATAGGTTTAATAACGAAAATTGTCTTACCTAATGAAACAACACTTTGGAAAAGTCCGACAGCCGATCCGTTTGTTACTTTAACTTTGGCATTTATAATGATTACACTTACGCATTTATTCGGGGTGAAAAAGCTTGGTTTTAAGGGATATTTGGTAAATGCGTTCTTAAAGCCTTATAGTTTCATGTTTCCAATGAAACTGATTGAAGAGTTTACGAACCTGTTAACACTTGCTTTACGTCTTTACGGGAATATTTATGCTGGGGAAGTTTTGCTTACCTTAATTGCAAGCATGATGAACAATTTAGGTTGGTTCTCCTTACCGTTAGCAATTCCTTTAGAGATGGTTTGGATCGCATTCTCATTGTTTATCGGAAGCATCCAAGCATTTGTCTTTGTTACTTTATCAATGGTGTATATGAGCCATAAGATTGAAGTAGAAGAATAACATCGTTTTTAATAAATTACTATTTATCTATTTAGGAGGAAATAAATTATGAATTATATCGCAGCAGCAATCGCAATCATGGGAGCAGCAATCGGAGCTGGTTATGGTAATGGTCAAGTAATTTCTAAAACAATCGAATCAATGGCACGTCAACCTGAAATGTCTGGTCAATTACGTACAACCATGTTTATTGGGGTAGCCTTAGTTGAAGCGGTTCCTATTTTAGGTGTAGTTATTGCCTTAATTCTAGTATTTGCTGTTTAATCAAACTTGCTTGAGGATAGGACGACTGTCACTAATCCTCTTTTAGTCTTTAAATTGTAGAAACCCGAAAAAGCAAAGTTTTTACTCTAAGTTAAAAGAAATCTAAACGTTTTTTTAACAAAACTAGAATAAAAGGCATGAAGGAAACTGATTTCAAAAAATGGAATCAGTATCTGCTTCGTGAGATACACCGAAAAGAAAGGAAGGCTAGCCTATGCTGAATCAATTGGCAATTGCAGAAGTTGGTAATCCGATGATAGGTAATATCATCGTTGTCAGTGGCTCATTTTTGATATTAATGTTCCTGCTAAAGCATTTTGCTTGGGGACCAATCAGCGATATTTTGAAAAAACGTGAAGATAAGATCGCCAATGATTTAGATTCTGCCGAACAATCTCGCATCAATTCAGCAAAAATGGAAAAAGAACGAGAACAACAATTATTAGCTTCTCGTTCAGATGCTGCTGATATTATTAAAAATGCGAAAGAAAGTGGAGAATTAAGCCGTCAAAATATTTTAAAGGATACACAAGAAGAAGTGGCACGTCTAAAAAGCAAAGCGCAAGCCGATATCATGTTAGAACGTGAATCAGCTTTAAATTCTGTAAAAGATGATGTGGCCGATCTCTCTCTTCAAATTGCGGCTAAAATCTTAAACAAAGAATTATCTCCAGCAATGCATGAATCTTTAATCAATCAATACATTGAAGGTCTAGGTTCTTCAAATGAAACTAGATAAATATACGGTCGGCAGACGTTATGGTAAAGCATTGTTTGAACTGGCGATCGATTCAAATAGTGCAGAAGAAATTTACCAAGAATTACTAAGCTTACGTCAAATCTATAATGAAGTATCTGGATTAGGTGATGTGCTTAGTGATGTCCGCTTAGAACCTCATGAAAAACGTATCATTATGGATAAACTGGTCAGTGGATTTGACGGTATCGTAAAGAACTTTTTAGAAGTCGTTTATACTTATAACCGTATGTCAGATTTGTCATTGATGATTGATGAATATGAACATCGCTATAATGATTATAAAGGACTACTTTTAGGCAGTGTGAAAACCGCAGTTCCGCTTTCTGATGAACAGTTACAAAAACTAGAAAAGAATGTTGCAAAAACAATGAACTATCAAACAGCAGAATTACAACAAATTGTTGATTCTTCCATTATTGGTGGGGCAATTGTTGAAGCCAACCATCGAGTAATCGACGGAAGTATTCGTACGCAATTAGAAAAAATGCGTAGTCAATTAAATAGATAAGATAGTACAAAGAGGTAGGTGAATCGAATGGCTATCAAAGCAGAAGAAATTAGTGCCTTGATTAAAGAACAAATTGAAAATTATCAAAACGTGCTTTCAGTCGAAGAAATCGGTACCGTAACATATGTAGGTGACGGTATCGCTCGTGCGCATGGTTTAGAAAACGCAATGAGTGGTGAGTTGCTTGAATTTTCAAACGGCTCATACGGAATGGCGCAAAACTTAGAATCAAATGATGTAGGGATCATCATTCTTGGAGATTTCGAATCCATTCGTGAAGGAGACAAAGTAAAACGAACAGGAAAAATCATGGAAGTTCCAGTTGGGGAAGAATTGATTGGTCGTGTGGTAAATCCACTAGGGCAGCCAATTGATGGATTAGGTGAAATCGTCACAGATAAAGCTCGTCCAGTCGAGGCAATGGCTCCAGGCGTGATGCAGCGTAAATCAGTTAGTGAACCGATGCAAACAGGTTTAAAAGCCATTGATGCATTAGTACCAATTGGACGCGGACAACGTGAATTAGTCATCGGTGATCGTAAGACAGGTAAAACATCGATTGCAATTGATACAATTCTTAACCAAAAAGGGCAAGACATGATCTGTATTTATGTGGCGATTGGACAAAAAGATTCAACTGTTCGTACACAAGTAGAAACATTGAAAAAATATGGAGCAATGGATTACACGATCGTTGTTAACGCTGGGGCATCACAACCTGCACCGTTACTTTATATCGCACCTTATGCTGGAACTGCTATGGGTGAAGAATTTATGTATAACGGAAAACATGTATTGATCATTTTTGATGACTTATCAAAACAAGCCGTTGCATACCGTGAACTTTCATTACTATTACGTCGTCCACCGGGTCGTGAAGCTTACCCCGGAGATGTTTTCTACTTGCATTCACGTTTGTTAGAACGGGCTGCAAAATTAAGTGATGAATTAGGCGGTGGTTCCATGACTGCTTTACCATTTGTTGAAACGCAAGCCGGTGACATTTCTGCTTACATCCCAACGAATGTTATTTCAATCACGGATGGACAAATCTTCTTAGAAAGTGATTTGTTTTATGCAGGAACTCGTCCAGCGGTGGATGCTGGGTTATCCGTTTCGCGTGTAGGTGGTTCTGCTCAAATTAAAGCAATGAAAAAAGTAGCTGGAACGCTACGTCTTGACTTAGCAAGTTACCGAGAGCTAGAAGCATTTACACAATTTGGTTCTGACTTAGATGCAGCCACACAAGCAAAATTAAATCGTGGTCGTCGTACAGTAGAAATCTTGAAGCAAAAATTACATGCACCGCTTGCAGTTGAAAAACAAGTAGTGATCTTATATGCTTTGACACATGGATTCTTAGATAGCGTTCCTGTAGATAGCATCTTAGATTTTGAACATGAATTATTTGAATATCTAGATACTAATTATGCAAATATTTTTGAAACGATTCGCACAACGAAGGATCTTCCAGAAGAAGAAATTTTAAATGCTGCAATCCAAGAATACAAAGACATGTTTTTAGCTACAAAAGGCAATACTTCTTCTACAGAAGACAAATTGAAATCCATTCAAAATGCATAGTGAGGTGAGATGAATGGGCGCTTCATTAAATGAAATCAAGACTCGAATTGCTTCAACGAAGAAAACGAGTCAAATTACTCGAGCCATGCAAATGGTCTCTGCTTCTAAACTGACAAAATCTGAGGCTTCTTCGCAGAAGTTTCAGATTTATGCAAATAAAGTTAGAGAAATTGTCACTCATTTGACAGCCACTCAATTAAATGATATTGCTTCAGATAATCCGAGAGGTGATATCAACTACAATAGCATGTTAATTAGCCGTCCAGTCAAGAAAACAGGTTATATAGTAATTACCGCTGATGGTGGCTTAGTAGGTGGCTATAACAGTTCGATTTTAAAACAAACAATGTCTATTTTAGAAGAAGATCATCGTTCTCCTGACGATTATGTAATGATCGCAATTGGAGGAATTGGAGCAGATTTTTTCAAAGCCAGAGGAATTAATCTCGCTTATGAATTGCGTAACTTATCAGATCAGCCAAGCTTTGATGAAGTTCGTAAAATTGTAGGCATGGCAACCACGATGTATCAAAACGAAGTATTTGATGAATTGTACGTATGTTACAATCATCACATCAATTCACTAACTAGTCAATTTCGTGTAGAAAAAATGCTGCCGATTTCTGATTTAGATCCAGAAGAAGCAAAAACTTTTGACCAAGAATATATTTTTGAACCTTCAAAAGAAGAAATCTTGGCACAACTGCTGCCTCAATATGCGGAGAGTTTGATTTATGGAGCAATCGTTGATGCAAAGACGGCAGAACATGCGGCAGGAATGACTGCTATGAAGACAGCCACAGACAATGCTGCAACGATCATTGATGATTTGACGATCTCTTATAATCGTGCAAGGCAAGGGGCTATTACCCAAGAAATTACCGAAATTGTTGCCGGAGCTTCGGCACTAGAATAGTATTGAGATTGGAGGAAAAAAGATGAGTTCAGGCAAGATTGTTCAAGTAATCGGTCCCGTTGTCGACGTGGAATTTTCTTTAGACCAATCCTTACCAGATATCAACAACGCATTAGTCGTTTACAAAAATGATGAAAAAAAATCAAAAGTTGTTCTTGAAACAGCATTAGAATTAGGTGATGGAGTTATCCGTACTATCGCCATGGAATCAACAGATGGATTACAACGCGGAATGGAAGTTATAGATACGGAAAAAGCGATTTCTGTACCTGTAGGGAAAGAAACGTTAGGGCGTGTATTTAATGTTTTAGGTGATACAATCGATTTGTCGACACCTTTTTCAGAAGATGCGCCACGTAGTGAAATCCATAAAAAAGCACCAAGCTTTGATGAATTAAGTACAAGCACGGAAATCCTTGAAACTGGGATCAAAGTAATTGACTTGTTGGCTCCTTACTTAAAAGGTGGTAAAGTTGGTTTATTTGGTGGTGCAGGTGTTGGTAAAACCGTATTGATTCAAGAATTGATTCATAACATTGCGCAAGAACATGGTGGTATTTCTGTATTTACCGGTGTTGGAGAACGTACACGTGAAGGAAATGACCTTTATTATGAAATGAAAGATTCAGGTGTTATTGAAAAAACAGCGATGGTGTTTGGACAAATGAATGAACCACCAGGTGCACGTATGCGTGTTGCTTTGACTGGTTTGACGATTGCTGAATATTTTCGTGATGTAGAAGGGCAAGATGTGCTATTATTTATTGATAATATTTTCCGTTTTACACAAGCCGGATCAGAAGTTTCTGCCCTTTTAGGACGTATGCCTTCTGCTGTTGGGTATCAACCAACTTTAGCAACAGAAATGGGGCAATTACAAGAACGTATTACGTCAACGAAAAAAGGATCAATCACGTCTATCCAAGCCATTTATGTACCAGCCGATGACTACACTGACCCAGCGCCAGCTACAGCATTTGCTCACTTAGACGCGACTACCAACTTGGAACGTAAGTTGACGGAACAAGGGATTTACCCAGCAGTAGACCCATTGGCGTCATCTTCAAGTGCTCTTGCTCCTGAAATTGTTGGTGAAGAACACTATAAAGTAGCTACGGAAGTTCAACATGTCTTACAACGTTACCGTGAATTACAAGATATCATTGCAATTTTAGGGATGGATGAATTATCCGATCAAGAAAAAGTTTTAGTTTCTCGTGCCCGAAGAGTTCAATTCTTTTTATCACAAAACTTTAATGTAGCGGAACAATTTACTGGACTTCCCGGTTCTTATGTGCCAGTAGAAGAAACAGTCAAAGGATTCCGTGAAATTTTAGAAGGTAAGTATGATGACCTTCCTGAAGAAGCGTTTCGAAGTGTTGGTCGAATTGAAGACGTCGTAGAAAAAGCGAAAAAACTAGGCTACTAGAAAGGGGTGCCCCATGGAACAATATTTAACTGTGAATGTGGTGACTCCGGATGGTTTGGTTTATGATCATCATGCTGCGATCGTGGTCGCACGTACAACAGCGGGTGAAATTGGTATTTTACCTAAGCATGCCCCAATCATTGTTCCTTTAACGATTGATGAAGTGCGTGTAAAAAGAACAGATTCTGATACACACGTTGACTGGATTGCCGTTAATGGTGGAATCATGGAAGTGCGTGATAATGTTGTTTCTATCGTAGCTGATAGTGCAGAACGTGAAAGAGATATTGACGTTTCAAGAGCCGAACGAGCAAAACAACGTGCGGAACGACGAATTGCAGAAGCAAAAGAAAAAGAAGATACGAATGAATTAAAACGTGCAACGGTTGCTTTGCATCGCGCAATTAACCGAATCAAAGTTTCAAAACATTCTTAAGCGTAGTTTGTCATCTATTGAGCCAAATAGATGACAAGATTTCTCTTTGTAAAATAAGCCGGAATATCCTGAAAATTTCTCAAACAATTTTCAGATATTTCGGCTTATTTCTCGAAGTGGAAGGTGTTTATCAAAGATAATGACTGAAAAAACCACTTCATGAAGTGGTTTTTTTGAAGTTTTAGCTAAAATAAGAGAAAGGGGTTTTTATTAAAAAACACTATTTAATGAAAAAATAGAAACTTTCAGTAGTAGAAAAAGAAGCTATCTCTTATTTTGGCTTATTATAAATAATTTAAAAAAACATTTCTTATTTTTTTGCAATCAATAATTTTTCTATTTTTCTAATTTATGGTATCATCATTTTGTTAGTGATCAAAAAAAATTTTAGAAAGGGCGTCACTATGCAAGTATACGGAATAGATGCGATTATTCGAATCATTAGTCATTTGGCATTTATTTATTTAGCTTTTTGGTCTTTACGTTCTTTACGTATCGACATGTTTTTCAAAAAGTTACATGATGCACAAATTCGCATGGTAATCGTACTTTTTGCTATATTTTTAGGGTATACTGCCAGTAATTTTTTCTTAGAGATTATTGCTTTGTGTCGAAATCTTTTCGTTTTCTATAGTTAAAAAAGGTACTATTTTAATAAGAGAAATGATATAATAGAAAAGATTTTGAGCCTTTACAGCTCATTGGAACTTTTTGGGGGGAACAACATGGAAGAAATCATCGTTAAAGGTGGCAATCAATTAAACGGAACAGTAAAAATCGAAGGAGCTAAAAATGCCGTTTTACCTATTTTAGCTGCTAGTTTGTTAGCTGAAGAAGGAACAACCGTTTTAAATAATGTTCCTATTCTTTCGGACGTTTTCACAATGAATCAAGTGATTCGTCATTTAAATGTGGATGTAGTGTTTGATGAAAAAAAGAATCAAGTAACCCTTGATGCCTCAAGAAAATTAGAAATTGAAGCGCCTTATGAATATGTTAGTCAAATGCGTGCTTCAATCGTTGTAATGGGACCATTGCTTGCAAGAAACGGTCATGCAAAGGTTGCAATGCCCGGTGGATGTGCCATTGGCAAACGACCAATCGATCTACATTTAAAAGGGTTTCAAGCATTAGGCGCAAAAATTATTCAAAAAAATGGGTATATTGAAGCTATTGCGGATCAATTAATCGGAAATACAATTTACTTAGATTTTCCAAGTGTTGGTGCTACTCAAAATATCATGATGGCTGCGGTCAAAGCTAAAGGAACGACCATCATTGAAAACGTTGCACGCGAACCTGAAATTGTTGACCTTGCAAACATTTTAAACAAAATGGGGGCTCATATTTACGGTGCAGGTACAGAAACTATGCGTATTGAAGGAGTAGATTATCTTCATGCCGTGAAACATTCGATTGTTCAAGACCGCATTGAAGCGGGTACTTTTATGGTTGCAGCTGCGATGACTGAAGGAAATGTTTTAATTGCCGATGCCATTTCAGAACATAATCGCCCCTTAATTTCTAAATTAATTGAAATGGGAGCGACGATTACTGAAGAAGAAGGTGGAATCCGTGTTGTCGGACCAAAACGTATTTTACCTACAGATGTTAAAACAATGCCGCATCCAGGGTTTCCTACAGATATGCAAGCTCAAATGACTGCTATTCAATTAATAGCAGAAGGAACCAGCGTAGTGACGGAAACGGTATTTGAAAATCGATTCCAACATTTAGAAGAAATGCGCCGGATGAATGCACATGTTAAAATTGATGGAAATGTAGCAGTAATAGATGGAAGTCATGAATTACAAGGAGCTGAAGTTTATGCTACGGATTTACGTGCAGCTGCTGCGCTTGTATTAGCTGGTTTAAAAGCAAATGGTCTTACACGTGTTCGCAACTTAAAATATTTAGATCGTGGTTATTATCATTTCCATATTAAATTGCAAAATTTAGGTGCAGATGTGGAACGTGTGGAAAGTGAGCAAATTCCTGCAAATAAGACCGCACAAATCATTGCGTGAGGATGTGAATAAATGAGTAGTCAACGTTACATTTTAACTAGTTTGGTTAAAATTTTAAGTGTTATATTACTACTAGTTCTTTTATTTATTGCTGGAACGATGATTGGGTATGGTGTAGTGGGCGGAAGAAATCCTTTAAAGGTCTTTCATCCTAGCTTATGGCTTCATATCATGGATTTTTTTAGATAAAAATTTATGTTAAGTATCAAGGTTCGAATAAAAGGATTTCTTAAAGCGGATTTTCAGTTTTGAGAAATCCTTTTTGTCCTGTTTAATCATCCAGCCATAGACTATAACCGTACGAAGGATCAGTCGAAAATAATTTTTTAAAAATAAGAGGTGAAAATATGAAAAAAATGTTGATTACATTTGTTCGTTTTTATCAACGTTTTATTTCTCCTGCTTTTGCACCTAGCTGCCGATATTATCCAACATGCTCCAATTATATGATACAAGCGATTAAAACTCATGGGGCGATTAAAGGAATAGTGATGGGAACAGCGCGTATTTTAAGATGTCATCCGTTTATTAAAGGTGGAATTGACTATGTTCCTTTAAACTTTCAATTAACAAGAAATAAAAAAGATAAAGAGATGCCGCATTATGATGAATAACAAGTATCAGAAGAATGAATTAGTGCTGCTACCTGAGATAAAAAAACTCGCTAAAACAAATTTACCTTGGTCTTTACTGTTAGCTGCTGATCCTGAAAAAGAAAAGGTACAACAATATCTTGTAGATGGTACTGGTTTTATTTGGCAAAAAGGTCAGACAACTTATGGTGTTATTGTTTTTGTTACAAGAGAAAGTGAATTTGAAATAATGAATGTAGCAGTCGCTACCGATTTACAGGGAAAAGGAATCGGTTATACTTTACTTTTATATACATTAAAAGAATTGCAAAATATAAAAACGATGCAACAAAAAATTATTGTACGGACTGGCAGCTTGACTTCTAATGCTTTACATTTGTATAAAAAACTCGGTTTTATTGAACAATCAAGAGAAAAAGATTATTTTATTAAAAATTATAAATCTCCCATCTATGAAAATGGCGAATTATTACGCGATCAAGTGACATTAGAAAAAACAATTTAATTCCTTTTTAAAAAAGGTTTTAAAGCTGCACGAATTGACTTAAAATAAGAGCAGTATAATAAAAGGAGATAAGAGTAATTATGGGGCTTTTAGTTTTTGATTTTGGTGGTTCAGCAGTGAAATATGGGTACTGGAATGGAGTGGAACTTGAATATGTAAACCAATTTTCAACTCCGAAAACATGGGACGAGATGAAAAAAAATTTAATAAAAGTATATAACAAGCTACTCATGCTTGTGCCAATTGAAGGAGTATCAATTAGTTCACCGGGGGTAGTCAATCATGAAAAACAACTAATCGAAGGGATTAGTGCGCTTTCTTACATCCATGGATTTAATATTTTTCACGATTTAGAAGAATTATTTCGATTACCTGTAACAATTGAAAATGATGCCAACTGTGCAGGAATGGCTGAATATTATGAGGGAGCTGCGAAAGAATACCAAAATGCGGTGTTCATTGTACTCGGTACAGGCGTCGGAGGAGCTATTTTTAGAAACGGTCAATTAAATAAGGGGGCGCACTTATACGGAGGAGAATTTGGCTTGATGCTTTTAGAAAAAGATAAAACATTTAGCACGTTAGGAACAGCCGTTCAAATGGCTTGGCGTTATTGCAAAAGAAAAGGAGTAAATCAAACTACTTATAGTGGAAAAGAAGTGTTTGAATTAGCAGAACAAGGTGATGTGATTGCCAAAGAAGAAGTAGAGAATTTTTACCATTATTTAACTAAGGGTTTATTCAATATCCAATTCACCATCGACCCAGAAGTAATAGTTATCGGGGGAGGAATTTCTGCAAAAGAAGGGCTACTAGAAGAGATTAATCAGCGCATGAAGCAACTAACCACACAACTTGACTTAAATGATTTTAAACCTAAAATTTTATTATGCAATTATCGAAACAATGCAAATTTGATCGGAGCGGCCGCAAACTTTACTGCTCAACGTGAAGGCCTAGTATAGTTTTTTCAAAAAAAACTAACCATGAAATTTCATCATAATCTGCTAAACTATCATAGAGGTGGAAGAATATGTCGAAAAAAAATAAAGAGATTGAAGTTCGTATTGAAGAACTTAAAAAACAAATTAATGGAAAATATTATGCAGTGACTCAGTTATTTATAGGTAAAAAAATGATCGGGGAAATTTTAATTTACGGACCAAAAGAATTTGAGATTTTTTTAGGTGAAGAAGATTTTGGTAGAGAAAAAAGTCTTGAAAATGCAATAGAAACAATTATTCGTCATTGGAATCTCCATGAATAAAAAAATATCAAAAAAATTTTCAATAAAGGGTTGCAAAAATCTGAGAAATTAGGTATTATAACTAAGTCAGGTTGATACAATCCTTTCGGAGGAGTAGCGAAGTGGCTAAACGCGACGGACTGTAAATCCGTTCCTTAGGGTTCAGTGGTTCGAATCCACTCTCCTCCATTCATTGGGGTATAGCCAAGCGGTAAGGCAAGGGACTTTGACTCCCTCATGCGTTGGTTCGAATCCAGCTACCCCAGTAGAGATAGAGTGATCAGGTAGGGTCACTCTTTTTTACGTTTAAAATCCTTTAATTATTGAAGATTCTAGTAATTTAAGCTAGAGTAGATAATAGAGAGTAAAGGAATAAGAAAGGGAGGGTAAAAAATGAAATGGAAAGAAAAAGCGACAGAAACGGCAGAAAAAATCTATGATTTGATTAAATCTGAGAAGTATCAAGTGGAAGTTCATTTCCCAAAAAAATCTGTTAAAACAATACAAGTTAAGTCAAAACGCCCAACAAACCATACAAAAAAATGGTTGTCAAAAAATCATTATTAATAACAACATCTCTAAATTACAGCAGTTGACTGTAATTTAGAGATGTTGTTATTTTATATGCTTCATTTAGATTGTAAGTTCAAACTATACATGGATAGTTTAAAGAAGGATTTTTCATTCTATTCGGTTGCAAGAAGAGAAATGATACTTGTTTCTTTTCAGTTGTTAACCAGGTATATACCAGTTATAATGAAGAAAAATGAAAGGGCGGATGTATAGCATGTCGAATCAATTACCAGTATATATACAAATTCATGATCAGATTAAAAGTGAAATTGAACAAGGAATTTGGAAAATCGGTGATCGCCTTCCTTCTGAAAGAGAACTAGCAGTGAAATTCAATGTTAGTCGTATGACTTTGCGTCAAGCAATTCAAAATCTTGCGGATGAAGGGATTTTGGAAAGAAAAATTGGCTCAGGTACATATGTTGCAAGAGAAAAAGTCCAAGAAAAAATGTCAGGTGCGACAAGTTTTACTGAAATTATGGAATCACAAAACCGAGTACCATCTAGCCGAACGATCTCTTATTTTCTGACTTCTCCGAGTTCGAGTGAGATGGAGAAATTAAAATTGAAAAAAGAAGAAACGATTCTTCGGATGGAGCGAATTCGTTATGCGGATCATGTACCGATTTGTTTTGAAGTCGCCAGTATTCCACAAAAAATCATTCAAGGATACAGTAAATCTGAGATTACAGATTCTTTTTATCGAACCCTTGAAGAAAAAAGCGGAAATAAGATTGGTGCAGCTAATCAAACAATTACAGCAGTTTTGGCTTCTGAAAAAATTGCAGAATATTTAGAAGTAAAACGTGGAGACGCGATCTTACGTTTACGTCAAATTTCTTATTTCAAGGATGGTACACCTTTTGAATATGTCCGTACTCAATATGTAGGAAATCGGTTTGAATTTTATCTAGAAAAATAACGTTATTTTTGATAGTTAGCTAAATATTGTAACAAAAAGCAGCAAAATTTCCTAACTAATTAAGGAAATTTTGCTGCTTTTAAGTCTTATCGATTATAGGAGAGGATTCTAATAGCTGCTCATAATAAGAAAGCGCTCCTTTGGTAAATTCAACTTGACCATTCAGTAATTCAACTACTGAAGCTTTAAAAGCAGCAATTTCTTTTTTAGAAATTAAACAAGTAGCAGTGACTTTCTCTGTATAGCTAATTTCTTTTATTGGAATTTTTTTTAATTCAAGAAAGTTTTCAAATTTGCCTAATTGTGGATAAAGAAGGTGAACGTTGATTTCTTGTTGTAGCGTTCCTTTTACAAGACCGATTTCATGGAGTGTGTGAGAAACTGCTTGTGTATACGCACGTATTAAACCACCTGTTCCAAGCTTTGTTCCACCAAAATAACGTGTGACTACAGCCACTACATTCATTAACTCATTTTTTTTAAGAACTTCTAACATAGGTAATCCAGCGGTTCCACTAGGTTCACCATCATCACTGCTGCGTTGAATTTCATTTGTTTCACCAAGTACAAAAGCACTACAATTATGGTTGGCTTTCCAATGTTCTTTTTTTATGGTTTGAATAAATGTTTTAGCTTCTTCTTGCGTTTCAATACGTTTCATTGAACAAATAAAGCGTGATTTTTTGATCTCTATTTCCCCGTATCCATTTTCTTTGATCGTTTTATAGCTGTTAAGTATGATACTCACCTCTTTTTTTAAATACTTGTTAATAGTAAAAGTATAATGAATTCTGTCTGTAAATTCAATAGTTGTCACGCTTGCGAAATCAACAGAGTATGGGATAATAAAAGAAAGGAAGGTGCGATGGGGGATGAAAGAACGAATAAAAAAATATGATGTCATTACTCAATATTTAAAAAGTAATGGAGGGTCTCAAGTCACTTTGACGTTTACCCAAATGGATGAATTGCTTTTTCCAAGTGTTGGACTTCCTAAATCTGCCAGAGAAAGTACTGATTGGTGGGCAAATGATTACAAGCATCCAGAAAAAGGCGCATATGGTTGGATTAATGCAGGATATGAAGTAGTCATGATCAATTTAAAGAAAGAGTATGTCGTTTTTAACCGATTAGTAAAATCCAGCTGGTTATTTGATTAAAAGAAATCGTTGACAATTTTTTAAAATTTTATATAATGAGCACATCGGCAAAAGAAACCGTTTACGAAAGAATAGGAGAGAAAAAATGGCAAAGAAAACAATTATGCTTGTATGTTCTGCTGGAATGAGCACCAGTTTACTTGTAACTAAAATGCAAAAAGCGGCAGATGAACAGGGGTTAGATACCGATATTTTTGCGGTTTCTGCTTCTGATGCGGATAATCATTTAGCTTCTAAAGATGTGGATGTCTTATTATTAGGTCCACAAGTACGCTTTATGAAAGCAGATTTTGAAAAACGTTTAGAGTCAAAAGGAATCCCTTTGGATGTCATTAACATGGCAGACTATGGTTTAATGAATGGTGAGAAAGTATTACAACAAGCAATCAGTCTGATAGATAATAAATAAATTAGAAGAACTATGTTGATTTTGGATCAATGTAGTTCTTTTTTTGGGAAAATAAACTTGTTTAGCATATTTTCTTTTAGGGGAAGATATGGATAAAAATTTTTTATATGGAAGACAGTTGCTTACAAGAGATTTAAAAGAAGTACCAATGGATATTGTTGAACAGTACAGGTACCAAAAGATTGATGCTGTCAGTATTAATGGTAAATGGCTCAAATGTAACCGTTGTGGGATGCGTACGAAACAAAGTCAAGCAGAACTTACAAAAGGCTATTTTTATTGTCCTCACTGTATTTATTTAGGGCGTTGCGATAATAAACAGGAATTGTTTTTATTTGAGCAGCCTAACATGGCAGCAAGGAAACTTCTTTTTTCTTGGGATGGACAGTTAACGCCACTTCAAAAAGCCATCTCTGAAAAATTAATTTATGACTTTCCAAAAAAACACCATTTCATTTGGGCAGTTACGGGTTCAGGAAAATCTGAAATGCTTTATGAAATTGTAAGAAAAACATTGAAAAATGGTGGGAGAGTAGCATTAGTATCGCCGCGAATAGATGTTTGTAATGAACTTTATCTACGTTTTTCGACTGTTTTCCCTAATGAAGGGATTGTGCTGTTACATGGAAAAACCAAAGAGCCTTATTGCTTTAGTTTATTTGTTATTGCAACAACGCATCAACTGTATCGTTTCTATCAAGCATTTGATTTGCTTGTAATTGATGAAGTTGATGCTTTTCCTTATGCTAATGATCAAGGACTGTCTTATGCTGTTGAGGCAGCCATCAAGCCAACGGGGAAATTTATTTATCTAAGTGCAACTCCTGATGAGAAGTTATTAAAAAAAATTCATTTGTCATTTGAGATCCACCGTTTACCGCTTCGCTATCATCAACGTTTATTACCAGAACCACATCTTATTTTTTGGAATAATTGGGCAAGGAATTGTTTAAATAAAAAAAAGCTTCAGCCGTTTTTGAAGAAAGTGATTTGGCTACTTCAACAAAATAATGTGTTGCTTTTTTGTCCTAATATTGCTCTTATGAATCAGTTAACTGCATTGTTAAAAAAATGTTTACCAAACGAACGAATAACGGCTGCTTCTGCAAAAGATCCTAAACGATCAAAAAAAGTTCAAAAAATGAGAGAACAGCAATATACGATTTTCCTTACAACGATGATTCTTGAACGAGGAGTGACGTTTGAGAATGTATCAGTAATTATACTAGGAGCGGATCATCGCGTTTTTACTAAATCTTCGCTCGTTCAAATTGCAGGCAGAGCCGATCGAAAGGGAAATTTTACCAATAGTCAAGTTTATTTTTTCTATGAGGAAAAAACAAAAGCAATGAAATCGGCTTGTCGAGAAATCAAGGAAATGAATCATCAAGGGAAACGACAGTTATGCCAATGAATCATTGCAGTTATTGCCAAAAAAAATTGTTGCGAAACTTAACATTTTGTGAAATTTTAGGATTATCAAAAAAACTTCCTCAAATCTGTACGGATTGTTTTTCTTTGTTTCATTTTTTAGAAAAACAAGGAAGCTGTCACACGTGTCAAAAGAAAGTGAAACCTATGATTGTTTATTGTGAAGATTGCCTCAAATGGAAAAAACAGTATCCAGAATATGATTTTTGCCATCAGGCGTATTTTGCTTATGATTCATCTTTTAAAGAATGGCTAAAACGCTACAAATTTTTGGGGGATATCCGTCTTGCCGGCACTTTTGCAAACCAATGGCAGCAGTTGCATCAAACGTTTACCGGTTATCTATTTTGCCCAATTCCGTTATCTAAGGAGCGATTAAATGAACGTGGATTTAATCAAGTAAGTGAGATGCTACGTGTAGCTAAAGTGCCTTATCAATGTTTACTTACACGTACGAAACACCTCATGCCACAAGCTCGAAAAAGCAAACAAGAACGTTTAGACAGCAGTCAGCCTTTTGAATTAAACGTCGCTTCTTCTGTTCTTGAGAAAAAGCAGATTTTATTGATTGATGATGTTTATACAACTGGCCGAACACTTTTTCATGCTGCTGCCTGTTTGCTACCTTATCAACCTGAAAAAATTCGCACCTTTTCTTTAGCTCGTTCCATGGATGAGAAACAGATGTAATTGATAGCGATTTAGTTTGCAAATGAATTAGAGTTCGCTATAATGGTAATAAGAAGAGGGAAAGAGTGGTCCTTCTCCTTCTTGATTGTGGTAGACGAAAGGGGTAATTTTTATGTTTAGATACAATGTACGCGGTGAAAACATCGAAGTAACTGAAGCGATTCGTGACTACGTTGAGAAAAAAGTAGGAAAATTAGAACGCTATTTCAATGATGCACCCGATGCTACAGCACATGTAAATTTAAAAGTTTATACTGAAAAAACAGCAAAAGTGGAAGTTACTATTCCATTACCTTATCTTGTATTACGTGCCGAAGAAACTTCACCTGATCTTTATGCAAGTATTGATTTGGTTGTTGACAAATTAGAACGGCAAATCCGCAAATTCAAAACAAAAATTAATCGTAAATCTCGTGAAACCGGTATGAATACATCAGAATTATTTGGCAATGAATCTTCCGATAATGAAACGGATTCTGAACTAGATATTGTGCGTACCAAACGTTTATCATTAAAACCTATGGACAGTGAAGAAGCTGTTTTACAAATGAATATGCTTGGTCATAATTTCTTTATTTTTGAAGATGCAGAAACCAACGGTACAAGTATCGTTTATCGTCGTAAAGATGGAAAATATGGTTTAATTGAAACTGACTGATAAATAACAAATAAAAGAGTAAAAAAAGAACTTATAGTAACCTTAATTGGCTGCCATAAGTTCTTTTTCCATTTTTTATTCGGTAAAGAAATTATGAATTAATTATGAAGATATTACATTAATTGTCTTAACATATTTCAATTATCTATAACTAATGATAAAATAGAAATTAAAGTCTACATAGTCTGGATAATATATGTAAAAAGGAGATTATACAACGCATGGCCAATTTTATTCGTTCAATTATCGAAAATGATAAAAAAGAATTAAAACGTTTAGATCGCATTGCTAAAAAAGTAGAAGATCATGCTGATGAAATGGCAGCATTAACAGATGAACAATTACAAGCAAAAACACCTGAGTTTAAAACACGATATCAAAAAGGTGAAACCTTAGATCAACTATTACCGGAAGCTTTCGCAGTAGTTCGTGAAGCAGCAAAACGAGTTTTAGGACTTTATCCTTACCATGTTCAATTAATGGGAGGGATCGTACTTCACGATGGAAACATTCCAGAAATGCGTACAGGTGAAGGAAAAACCTTAACAGCGACGATGCCTGTTTATTTAAATGCCTTAACAGGCGAAGGGGTTCACGTTGTAACTGTCAATGAATATTTAGCAACTCGTGACTCTTCTGAAATGGGTGAATTATATAATTTTTTAGGATTAACAGTAGGATTAAACATCAATTCAAAATCATCTGATGAAAAACGAGAAGCATATAACTGTGATATCACTTATAGTACAAATAATGAATTAGGTTTTGACTACTTAAGAGACAACATGGTTGTTTATCGTCACCAAATGGTTCAACGTCCTTTAAATTATGCGATTGTTGATGAAGTGGACTCCATTTTGATTGATGAAGCGAGAACACCGTTGATTATTTCAGGGCAAGCCGAAAAGTCGACTGCTTTATATACAAGAGCAGACAATTTTGTTAAACGATTGAAAGAAGAAGAAGACTATAAAATTGATATTCAATCAAAAACGATTAGTTTGACAGAAGCAGGGATTGAAAAAGCCGAAGAAATATTTGGCTTGGAAAATTTATATGATATCGAAAATACTGCTTTAACGCACCATTTAGATCAAGCTTTACGTGCAAATTATATTATGATCTTGGATATTGACTATGTTGTTCAAGATGGAAAAGTATTGATCGTTGACCAGTTTACTGGTCGAATTATGGACGGACGTCGTTATTCTGATGGATTGCACCAAGCAATTGAAGCTAAAGAAGGCGTAGAGATCGAAGACGAAACAAAAACGATGGCTACGATCACCTTTCAAAATTATTTCCGTATGTATAAAAAATTAGCCGGTATGACAGGTACGGCAAAAACGGAAGAAGAAGAATTTAGAGAAATTTATAATATCCAAGTATGTCAAATTCCAACCAATCGTCCGGTGATTCGTGACGATCGCCCGGATTTATTATATCCGACATTAAAAAGCAAATTTCATGCGGTGGTACAAGACATCAAAGAACGTTATCGTAAAGGTCAACCCGTTCTTGTTGGGACAGTCGCAGTTGAAACATCAGAATTGCTTTCGGAAATGTTAAATAAAGAACACGTTCCTCATGAAGTATTGAATGCAAAAAACCATTTTAAAGAAGCAGAAATCATTATGAATGCTGGGCAAAAAGGAGCTGTAACAATTGCAACGAACATGGCTGGACGCGGAACGGATATTAAATTAGGTCTGGGAGTAAGAGAGCTTGGCGGGCTAGCTGTTATTGGAACAGAGCGCCACGAATCACGTCGTATTGACAACCAGTTACGTGGTCGTGCGGGGCGTCAAGGAGATCCGGGAATGTCACAATTTTATCTTTCATTAGAAGATGATTTGATGAAACGTTTTGGTTCTGAAAGGATCAAAGCATTCTTAGATCGCATGAAAATTGGCGAAGAAGATGCTGTCATTCAAAGCAAGATGCTTTCAAAACAAGTGGAATCTGCACAAAAACGTGTTGAAGGAAATAACTATGATACACGTAAAAACGTCTTGCAATATGATGATGTTATGCGTGAACAACGGGAAGTCATTTATAAACAACGTCAAGAAGTGATCATGGAAGAAACAAGTTTATCTAAACCAATGATGAATATGATTAAACGTACGATCGGTCGCGTAGTAGATGCTCACACTCAACTAGATAAAGAAAATTGGAATCTTGAAGGAATCGTGGATTTTGCTGTCAGTACATTGGTTCATGAAGATAGCATCACGATTGACGATATAAAAGGGAAAGATCCGCAGCAAATTAAAGACTATTTAAATGATTTGGCAGAAGAAGTGTTTAACACAAAAGCTACACAGTTAAATGGTCCTGAACAATTATTGGAGTTTGAAAAAGTAGTCATCTTGAGAGTTGTGGATTCTAAGTGGACGGATCATATTGACGCAATGGATCAATTGCGTCAATCAATCGGTCTACGAGCTTATGGACAAAATAATCCATTGGTTGAGTACCAAACAGAAGGCTATAAAATGTTTGAGGAAATGGTTGGAGCAATTGAATATGAAGTCACTCGTCTCTTTATGAAAGCAGAAATTCGTCAAAATGTTCAACGGGAACAAGTGTCAACAGGCGAAGCTGTTCAATCTTCAGGAAATGCAAGAGAAAATAGTCATACGAATGTCAAAAAACAACCCGTTCACGTAAGTAAAGTAGGGAGAAATGATCCTTGCCCTTGCGGCAGTGGCAAAAAATATAAAAATTGTCATGGAAAAGACCAATACTAATCGTTGGTAGTAAAATTGGTAATGAAAGTGGTGAGATCAATTCTTTTTGATTAAGAATTGATCTCACCACTTTCTGTGATCGAATAATTCTGGTAAACTAAAACTATTAATAATTGAACGAATCGTAGATAGAAAGAAGGAACGTTTATGGAGATTTCAGAAATCCGTAATTTATTATTTGAGATGAGCGAAAAAGTCACAAGTTTTAGGAGGTCTCTTTGACTTAGAACGTTTAGAAGAAGAAATTGCAGAAGCTGAATCTAAGATGTTAGAGCCTGACTTTTGGGATGATAGTGAAGCAGCCCAAAAAGTAATCAACGAAAACAATCAAAATAAAGAAACGTATGATCAATTTCAGAAATTAGCAGAAGAATTAGAAGAATTAGAATTAATGACAGAAATGCTACAAGAAGAACCAGATGAACAAATGCAGCAAGAAGCAAAAGAACGACTTCAAATATTAGATGAAAAAATGAAATCCTATGAATTAGCAATGCTTTTAGACGGTCCTTATGATCGAAACAATGCTATTGTGGAATTGCACCCAGGAGCTGGGGGAACGGAATCACAAGATTGGGGAAGTATGTTGTTGCGAATGTATACAAGGTGGGCCGAACAACACGGCTATCAGGTGGAAACTCTTGATTACCAAGCTGGTGATGAAGCAGGAATTAAAAGTGTGACTTTACTGATAAAGGGACATAATGCATATGGTTATTTAAAATCAGAAAAAGGTGTTCATCGTCTCGTTCGAATTTCTCCCTTTGATTCTGCTAAACGACGTCATACTTCTTTTTGTTCCGTAGATGTGATGCCAGAGCTAGATGAAATGATTGATATAGCAATTAACCCCGATGACTTAAAAATTGATACCTATCGAGCAAGTGGTGCAGGCGGTCAACATATCAATAAAACAGAATCCGCTGTGCGTATCACTTATCTTCCTACAGGAACTGTCGTGGCTAGTCAGGCACAACGTTCACAATTAAAAAATCGTGAACAGGCGATGAGTATGTTAAAAGCAAAGCTGTATCAACTTGAAGTAGAAAAGAAAGAGCAAGAAGCAGCTGCATTACGAGGAGAACAAAAAGAAATTGGTTGGGGGTCGCAAATTCGTTCCTATGTTTTTCATCCGTATTCAATGGTAAAAGATCATCGAACCAATGTAGAAACAGGAAATGTTCAAGCTGTAATTGATGGAGAATTAGACCTATTTATTGATGGGTATTTGAAAATGAACCTCTAAATAGTTGACTTTTATTGACGTAAAATTGTAAGATTTTGAAAGTAAGTTGAAATGTTACCACGTTGTAATAGTAAAAAAATGAGAAAAGAGATGGAGAGAACGCCATGATTGAAATGAAGGATGTAATGAAGAAGTACTCAAATGGTACGACTGCAATCCGAAATCTTTCGGTTGTGATTGATCAGGGAGAATTCGTCTATGTAGTCGGTCCATCTGGCGCTGGAAAATCTACATTTATCAAATTGATGTATCGAGAAGAAAAAGCTTCAAAAGGCACTTTAACTGTCGCTGGCCATGATTTAATGGAGATTAAAAACCGCGATGTTCCTTATTTACGCAGAGAAATTGGTGTCGTGTTCCAAGATTATAAATTATTACCTAGAAAAACAGTATATGAAAACGTCGCGTATGCCATGCAAGTGATTGGTCGGAAGCCGCGAGATATTAAAAAACGTGTAATGGAAGTATTGGATTTAGTTGGATTAAAACATAAAGTGCGTGTCTTTCCCAGTGAATTATCTGGTGGAGAACAACAGCGAGTATCGATTGCACGAGCAATCGTTAATACGCCCAAAGTATTGATTGCAGATGAACCAACTGGAAATCTTGACCCTGAAAATTCATGGGAAATTATGAAACTACTAGATCGGATTAATGCACAAGGAACAACGGTTGTTATGGCTACACATAACAGTACGATTGTTAATACTATTCGTCATCGTGTAATCGCCATTGAAAATGGTCGTATTATTCGTGACCAAGCGGAAGGAGAATATGGCTACGATGATTAGAACCTTTTTCCGACACTTATTAGAAAGTATCAAAAGCTTGAAGCGTAATGGCTGGATGACTGTCGCTTCAGTTAGTGCGGTGACGATCACGCTTACATTAGTAGGTGTTTTTATGGCCGTTATCATGAATGCAACAAAACTTGCTGAGGATATCGAGGGAAGTGTCGATGTTTCTGTTTTTGTTGATATTGGTACAAAAGAAAAAGAAATGAGAATACTTGAAAAGAAATTAAAAGAAATTGATCATGTGAAAAGTGTAAGATTTTCAAGCAAAGATCAAGAGTTGAAAAAAATACAAGAAGCGATGGGGGACTCGTGGAGCTTGTTTGAAGGAGACAGCAACCCATTGTATGATGTCTATGTTGTTAGTACAACAGAACCCTCTTATACAAAAGAAGTATCAAATAAAGCTGGTAAATTAGCAAATGTTTCTCGGGCGGATTATGGTGGAGTTTCTTCTGACAAAATTCTTAAAATTGCCGGAACTGTTCGAACTTGGGGACTAGCCGCTGCTGCACTTTTGTTATTTATTGCGATGTTCTTGATTTCTAATACCATTCGAATTACTATCTTGTCTCGTCAAAGAGAAATACAAATCATGCGATTGGTGGGTGCAAAAAATGGTTATATTCGTTGGCCGTTCTTTTTAGAAGGTGGTTGGATTGGCTTGATTGGCGCAATTATTCCTGTCTTGATTCTTACATTTGGTTATCAAGAAATGTTTCAAGTACTTAATCCATCTTTATTGCGCTCTCATTATTCAATGATCCAACCTCAAGACATTGTTTGGAAAATTAATGCTTTAATGGCAGGAATCGGTATAATTATTGGGTCATTAGGTGCTATTATTTCAATGAGACGATTTTTGAAATTTTAGAATTAAAATGCAAGAATTATAAAAAGATGGAATTAGCTGTTTTTTGCAATAGGCTGTTTAAGATTGATAGAAAAGTTGGGATGTTCCTCGTTTATCTCTTAGGTAAAGATGTTTAATAAAAAATATTTGGGTCAGTGATGAACAGAAAGTTTTTTCTTTCTGTTCATTTTTTATTATTGTCTTTAGACCTAGTTGAGCTCGCAAAGCGAGTGAAACATAAAACCACCTTCTATGCAGGTGGGGAATAAAGAGCTAAGAAATGGCTACTAAAGCAAATA
>NZ_JXLB01000024.1 GCF_001886195.1 Enterococcus ratti
GATCAAACTGTCACATTCAAAACGCCTCCTAAAGCAATTCTTCCACAAACTTCAGGAGCGTTGAATGGTGCAATGGTATTTGGCGTATTTGCTGTAGTAATGGTAATTGCCGTAGGTGCTTTCATCTATGTGAAAAAACAACATGCGAATAAGTAATTCAAACTAGGCTAAACGTCTGAAAAGGCGTTTAGCTTTTTCTATTTTGTAAAATTTGTTTACAAAGGTGGGCAATCAATATGACAAGAACATTAAATGAACGCAAAATTTATAGTTCTCAAACGAAAAATCTTTTTATAAATGTACTTCATTATTCCCTGGCTTCCAACGAATTATTACTTTATCACTTAAATACTTCTAATTCTCCTGTTAAAACAATCGAAGTGTATACGACAGAATTAGAGACGATGAGAATCAATTATCAATTATTAGACGCGATCGATTTATCAAAAGTTTCTATTCCTTATCAAAAAAATATTCAAGGATATATGTATCATTATCAACGCTATTTGGTTTGTGTAGAAGAATACCTCAAACGAATCAAGCAAAGAAGTGATTATATCAAGGAGATCTTAGAAGGAAAACACGAGTATCAATTCATTGATTTTACTCAATTTGTTTCTGAAAATCAGGAGACGTTGGAACAAGCAAAACAGGAATTTGTCAATAGTGAATATGGTATAGATTATATTTTGATTGAAGATGGAAGTGTTCTAAAAGCTCATTTTCTTGAAGTTTTAGAAGAATACAGAGCATTGTTTCAGGATATTTTACAAGCAACAGAAGCTGGGACGATCTCTTCACAAGTCGAGATTCAACAAGTATTCACAGAGTACTTTACTAAAAATCAATCGCTTAGAGAAAAGAGCGATGATTCATGAATAAATGGAGAAAGTCTTTTTTGATTAGTTGGATATTGTTTGGTTTTTTTATTGTAGGATCGACTGCTTATGGCTATTTTCTTTTGCAAAAGCCAGACAATCGTAGTCAATTCTTGCGTTCGCCAATCCAGCAGGAAGAACAAGTAGAAAAAAAGCAAGAAAGTAAAAATGCGAAAGCTTCTTTTAATCCACTGTTAATTCAGCCTGTTCATGCGGAAGAATTTGCGGAAGCTCAGTTACACTATGAGAATATTGTAAACCGATGGGGAATTGGTGCAGTGTATATTCCAAGTTCATCTATCCAAACCCAAATTTTGGCTGGTATGAGCAATGAAAATCTAATGGTAGGCGTTGGAACATATCGAGCAGAACAACGGTTAGGAAAAGGCAATTATGTATTATTGGCTCATAACCTTGTACGAGGTGGCGGTGCATTAAAAAATCTTCGTCAGACTTCAGAAGAGTCTTTGATTTATGCAACGGATTTTGCCAATGTTTATGAGTATCGAGTAACAAAAAATCAAGTAGTAAGTCAATCAGAAGGGGAACTCTTAGACGAGCCTAAGGAAGAAGAAACGCCAATCATTACTTTTATCCGTTGTGAAGGTGGATTAAATACGACTCAACGAGCAGTGGTTCAAGGAACGTTTGTTTCTTCCTATCCTGCAAGTGAAGCAGATAATGAGTTAAAAGAGAAATTAGGACTTGTTTCTGTTGTTCAAGATCAAAAACAAGTGGACAATACAATTTTGTCAAATTCGATGGATACAGTGTCGAATCATGACATTACTTCAGACAAGCATACGAACCAATCAGTAAAGAAAAGCAAAGAAATTAATGTATTAAGGGAAGAAAAAGAAGTGTATTCTTCTTTTGAAAGATACTGTATTTGGTTAGTAAAAGAATGTAATGATATGTATGTGCTAATAACAGCTTCAGTATTTTATCTGTTGATGTTAATCGTTTGTGTTCGTCGTAAATCACACAAATAATTANTGACTATCTCTATTTCTATTTAAGGAGAGTGAGAGCAATTCTTTCTAAATTTCTGAACAAACATAATAAGAAAAAACAAAATAGAAATGAACTTAAAAATATTTATGGAGATTTTTATTTGAATGCTAACAAATTGAATGAGAATGCCCTAAAGCATGTTAGCCAATCAAAGAGAATGAAAAGAAGTGATTGTTTTATACAAGAAGACGCTTCAAACTTTCTTATTATACCTGAATCAAGAAATCCTAAATGTGGAATAATACACGATTATTGTGAAAACAATTGAGTATTTTTGCCAAAAATAGCTTAAAAAAAGGAGGTTTCTCATGGAGATAGTACAATGTGAATATTACAGAGAGCGATCATCAAATCATCTATACAAAGCAATTGGCAACCAGCCATTGCCTGATGAATACAGGGATAAGGAAAGTGAGGAATTTTATAAAGATTATTCCTATTTTTTTGTGGTTGATCCAAAAGAAACTGATTTAAAAAAGCTGATGTTTCTTGATTATGTAGATATAAAAAAATTAGAGTTAGTTCCTGCTACAAAAAAAGAAGTAGAGTTCTATAAAGCTGTAGAACACATACTTCAATATCAAGAAATGCAAATGTTATAGGAAGATTCTATGTAAATCATAAACATTTTTTGAAAAAAATGTGAAGTCACTTTATTGCTGAAATATTTTGTTTAAAATGAAGGAGGAAAAAAGAGTGAATAACAACTGTGATAACCAAGTTTCTCCTAATTTACAAGAAGGAGTTTGGCAAGTAGAAGATCATACGTTGTGTGAAGAATGTTCGGAAGAACTATTTTTCAAAATGAAGGATAACTACCATGAATTTTCTTTAAGTATATCTGTTGTTTTAAATTGTTTGTTTATTGCAGAAAAAGAAGGGTATGTTCCTAGATTACCAGATTATTGGTGGGTTCAAATTCGACAAAAGATTCCTGCAGAAACTGTATTGAATACAGGAAAGAAAATTTGTAGATGAAAAAATGATGAAATCTCTTTATCAGCGAGATATTTTGATTAAAATAAAGGAAGAAATTATGAATGGTAAAGCTAGGACTTACAAGATAGGTTGTTTATATGGTTTTACGTATAATCCACTTATTCAACAACCATATTGGTTTGATTTACTTTCTGTAAATTCTATTGAAAGATCAACAGAGTGCTTGATTCTATGTTTTTCAACTAAAAATGGTTTCATAATTGGTGAGTTCATAGATAATCAAAACGGAGAATTATTATCTGATAAAATAAATGAATTATATTTAAATACATTTTCTTATGGGGTAATGTTTCCATTAAGAAATGATTGTTCTATGGCTTACAATTTTCAAACAATATTTGACAAAGATAAGATTAAAAAGTTTTTTTATGACCTATCAATTTCATGTGATATGTGGACATATACAAAAGACTTTTTATAATCTGATATAAAAAATGAAGGAAAGGAAGAAAATTTGTAGATGAAGAAAACAAGTAAACTATTGTCTGCTTTATTGTTATTAGGTCAAGTTGTTGGCTATACTCCATCTGTTTTAGCAGACGAAAAGCCATCAAATGTAACGACAGAACAATCAACGACAGTGAATACTGACCATTCTATAACAGATAGTACAGATACAACTAAGGAAGAAGCCACAACGGATTCTTCTAGTGAACAACCGGAGAAAAAACCAAGTGAATCAACCGATCAATCTACTGATTCGACGACAGATAGTTCACAGACAACAGAATCTAAACCAGAAACAACTACTCCTGGTACGACAGACTCTAGTCAACCAGAAAATAATACGCAAGATACGACGAATCCTTCAGAAACGAAGCCTGTAGAACAACCAAACACAAAACCAAGCGAATCGGGCAGTCAAGAAGTAACTCAACCAACGAAGCCTACGGAAGTTACTCCTTCACAACCAGTTGCACCACAGACTTCAATAATTGGACAAAATACGCAACCAAAAACAGAAACAAAGGCACAAGCTCAAGCAACTGTGCAAGAAGAGCCAAAAGCTTACCATCAAGCACCAACTGCGCCCATTCAAGAATTAGTCCCTTCTAGTAAACAGGATAGCGAAGGAAACATTCATTTTGAAAAAGACGAGTCTGTCGAAAGTTTTATTCGTAAAATTGGCGAATCTGCTCGTAAAATTGGACAAGAAAATGATTTGTATGCTTCAGTCATGATTGCCCAAGCAATTTTAGAATCAGCTAGTGGTCAAAGCCAGTTGGCGCAAGCACCAAATTATAATTTATTTGGAATCAAGGGTACACATAACGGAAAAGGAGTCTCTTTTGCGACACAAGAAGATTTAGGCAATGGGACACTTTATACTACTCAGGCAACTTTTAGACAGTATGAGAACTATGAGGACAGCTTAAATGACTATGCCCAACTATTAAAAGAGGGATTAACAGGAAATAGTCATTTCTACGAGGGCGTTTGGAAGACCAATGCAAAAACTTATCAAGAAGCTACAAAATTTCTAACAGGTCGTTATGCGACAGATACTAGCTACGACAAAAAATTAAATGGGTTAATCGAAACTTATGACTTAACCAAGTATGATAAAGAAGTAGCGGGCCCACAACTAAACAAAAAAGGGTATGCCGTTCCATTAAAGAATTACACGATTTCTAGTCCGTTTGGTACTCGTGGGGGAGAATTTCATCGAGGATTAGATTTGGCAGCAGCACAAGGCGAGCCAATCTATGCCAGCAAAGCAGGAACGGTCGTTAAAGCCGAGTTTCACCCTTCATGGGGGAATGTTGTAGCTATTGAGCATGAAGACGGTACAACGGCTTTATATGCCCACCAACAAGAATATCAAGTCAAAGTGGGAGATAAAGTCAAACAAGGACAGATTATTGGTTATGTTGGTTCAACAGGAAATAGTACAGGTAGCCATTTGCATTTTGAACTTTGTTTAGATCATAGTTTAAGTCAATCACAATTGGTTGATCCAGAAACAGTCTTATTCTGATGAATAAGGCTGTTTTTTTAGGAGGAATAACATGCGATTATATATCGTTCAAAAATATTTTGATAATGAATATCTTGAAGATCATATTATCTTTTATGACGAAGACATGATGATTCAGTATATAAGAGAGGTAAATCAAGCTAGCTTCTTTATTTATAGAGGAATCGTTGTTGATCCGTTTTTTAAAGATATAGGAAAAAATTTTTTTGATCCTCATAAAAGCATTTCAGAACTTTTTGATGAATTTAGAAAAAATATTAAGCCGGAATATCAATTTTTGGCACAAGAATTACTTTATAGGTACTGTCCTTTTACTGTGAAATAGGTGCTATGTTTGGAGTAGGAATAATGACACTATTAGCTGCAGAAAAACAAGAAGATCAACAATTTAAAAGAGAATAAAAAAATATATTTATCTAATTTTTAGGAGGAAACTTTATTTTGGAAAAACAAGAATCAAATCTACATCCTGTGAAGGATCTTTTATTGAAAGAAAAGGACTTCATTTTTACTGTCTATAGCAAAGATATTATCAAATCTCAAATTTCAAGAAAACTGAGAAAGGTAAAGAAAAAAAACGATGTGATTGAGTCAGAATATTGTTATTGCTTGCCATCGAAGACTGTTCAGTTTAATCAATTTTATCGTAATCAATTACCTAATGCTCGATATACCAAATTATTATGTATCTTGGATGATCAGGAACAAGCGATTCAAAAAGTACCTATTTTAAGAGTTGTTCAATCTGAAAACGGTGCATTAAATTTTGGAATTGATCGTCAGGCTTTTACAGAAGAAGTAAATAAATATATTAGAAAGAAAGAGTGCAATGAATAAAGAATTTGTATATTTTAGATGATCGAAGGAATGTCATTCAAAAAGTACCTATTTTGAGAGTGATTCAATCTCGAAGTGGTGAATTGAACTTTGGAATCGATCGACAAACTTTAACGGAAAAAGTAATGAAATAAACGAAAAGGAATTATGCTGATTGTTAGATATGTTTTTTTAGCTAATTTATTAGACTTTGGAAGGAGGTGGAAAATTTGAAGTACTGGGATATTATTTGTTCTTTTATCAATGAAGTAAATAGCGAAACGATGCTATTGGTTGATATTAAGAGCGATAAATAACCTTTATAATTGATACTAAGAGGAAAGGGGATTAAATAATCGTGATTTCATATGAGTAAAGATGAAGCTTTGATTAAAGGAACGTTAGATACAATATTGCGATATACGTATCCAGATACCTATAAAAAATATTTAAGCTATTTTATTAGAGTCAGACCTAAAGAATTAAAAACAAAACATGCTCACTATATTAGAAAAGAACGTATGATTGAAATTTTTAATTTATCTAGGGAATCAAGGTTTCTTCTAATTACATGTCTACATGAGATTGCTCATCATGTAGAGTATGAAGACTTAGATGATAGTGATCATGGAGATACCTTTTATGAGCGATTCCATCAACTATATATGACTGCTGTGGGATTAAAACTTTTAGAGTTAACTGATATTGCGGATGAGAATGATGCAGGAGATTATTCTGGAATGCTCACTTATTGTGGTGATCTATCTAAGTGGAAGATTCCAGATATTCCTGACATGAAAAAGAGAATGGTTATCGTAAAAGATGGTCGATCGATTCGGAATATTTTAAAGGGAAGAGGTTACTATTGGTTTACTGTAAGTCAAACTTGGCAAAGGGAAATGTCTACTTTAGAAGAAGCTGAACGTGAAGTTGAGTTTTTATTAAAGTATTCCAATCAAGAAAATCTATTGATTCGTCCTGTTATTTCACCGACTTTTTTATCTTATTATTATATAGCAGTAGAAAATGGCTATGAATATCGGTATGGTCTCAAAGAATTGGGCTATTTTTGGGAAGGCTATGGCGTAAAAAAAATGTGGGTTAAGAAAGTAGACGCACAGAGTTATTATGCTGAACTTGAGAAATTAACTCAATTTGCTGGTATTGAATTTAAAAAAGTAACACCGAATCAAACAGAAGAAAAAGTAGAAAAAAAGATAAAAGCAAAAAAGAAAAAGCAAGAAGAGGAAGGCTACATCATTGATTATTATGTGTAGTCTCTTTTTTTGTAAAAAAATTAGAAAGAAGGTATAAGATGTGCCAATTACGTCTAAAGAATTAGCGAAGAAAAAAGCAACTGCTAAGTTGATTATTGAAGCGAAAGGAGATAATTTTGATGATTGGCTAGCTCAAAAATATGATGAGGTTTTTGACGAAAATGAAGCTATTATTCATAAGGCGTTGAAATCTTTCACAGAGAAAAACAATAAAAATAATCAATTTGAACAGAGATAATCTATCTAAAATAGGAGGACATATTAATGGATTTTATTATTCAAAAACTAGAGTTTGTTTTGCGTGGTATACAAGGAGTAGCGGGAGGATATGCTGCCGTTATGCTGGCTTTGATGGGCTTTCATTTTATGACTAAAAATCGTCAAAAAATAGAAGAAGCCCAAGATGGTGTAAAGTATATCGTTCTTGGAATTTTTATTGTAATTGGTGCACAATTAATTGTAAATTGGATTAAAGGCTAGTTTACATGATCATTTGGAGAAAGGAGGAGAAGAGTTGTATGTAATTTTTGAATCTCGTAAAGACCGGCTAGGTAAGCTTATGAATCATAAAAAGAAATACAGCCTTTTAGAAGCCGATAATCAGTTACGACGATTTTCAGAAACATTATCAAAATCTACAAAGAAAAATACTCTTATTATTAAGATATATGATAAGGATGAAATGATTTTTAGAAGTGAATTTGTTGTTGGCACTGATGAATCAAGTAACTTGATAGTATTACTCATGTATCTTTTAGAAACAGAGTTTTCTGACGAAAACGAAGAAGATAAGTCCGAACTTCTCCAACGTGTGAACGAAGCTTACTTAGCTGAAGAACAAGCCACTTATCAACGTGATGAAGATTATATACCTGGTATTTCCGTTATTGAAAAATTCACTGATGCTCAGACTGAAATATCTAATGAAAAGATATTTACAGAAGAATCTATGATCCAAGAAGAGAATCATCATAAGAATAAAAAGCATTTGTCTTTAAAAAAAGAAAGACCTGCGATTGATTTCGCAGGTCTTTTTCAAAAATATAAAAAGATTTTGATGCTGATTGTTGCTTTTTTTGTGGTGGGAGCTGGTTCTACTTTATTTTTCAAAAATTCTCTAGAAGCCAATCAGAAAGAAAGCTATTCAGAATTAGTTGATCATGGGAAATATAACCAAGCATTACAAGATTATCCTGAAAAAGAGACCAATTTGATTGAAACTTTATATAGTCAAAAAAAGTCCAAAGAATTAAAAGAATTAGCGGATACTAAACACTCTAAGTTAGCCTTATTTTATTGGTCTTTTTTGAATAAGAAATGGGAAAGTGTAACAGAAATAAATGGCATTTCTCAAGATACAACGATTCAAGCGATGAAAGGATATGCTTATTTAGCTCAAGGGAAATTAGAAGAAGCTGAGCTTATTAATGAAGTTTTGAAAAATAGTACTCTGGAAGAACAGATTGACCAGTTCAAAAAGCAACTTGCTTATGAGAAATTAAGAAATCAAGATATAACTTCTGCTGAAAATATTAATAAAGAAATAAATGATCATGATCTTAAAGAAGATATTGAAGTGGCAAAAAGCATCATAAACTTATTGAAAAAATATAAAGCCGATCAAGAGAATACTCAATTATCTGAAGATGAACGAAAAGAAGCAAAAAAGAATTATGAAATATGGTCTGAAAATCTTAAACAATTAGGAGGAACTACAAATGACGCAAAAAACAACGAATAATGGCATGCAAGGAATCCCTAAAAAGTGGTGGCTTGTTGGCTTATGTTCTTTTTCTATTTTAGGAGGGTTAGTTGCTTATGGTTACCATACGTCTACTCAAAATCCAAAATCTGAAGCAAAAACTGAAACTGTTGCTTCTTTTGATAAAGGAAAAAACGCAGAAAAGACATGGGAAAAACAAATTAAAGAAGAAACAAAGCAAGAAGAAGTGTCAAAACCAAAGACCAAAAGTGGCATGAATAAAATTTTAAGTGTATTAACAGGAGAAAATAAGGAAGATAATTCAAGTATTTTTGGTTTTAAAGTGTCAGACAATGACAAGAAAGATCGAACGAATCTAATTGGTGAATTAGCTAAAGCGCTAGATGTACAAGAAAGCAAGGAACAAAAACGAGAAGCTGAACTAAACAGTGAAAATAAGAAAGAACCTTTATTTGTATTGACAGATAAACAAGAATCATCCAAAGAAGAACTGATTGATTTATCAAAACCTATTTTACCAGATAAAAAACCAGAAGTCGATTTGCCTGAGAAACCTGAAAGTCCAGGAATAAATGAAGAAAAACCAGTCGTTCCAGATATACCTGTTTTACCAGATGATCCCAATGTACCAGTAATACCAGATATTCCCGATATACCAGTAGATCCTACTCCCGAGCCAACACCTGATCCAGAACCAGTGCCGCCAATTACACCAGAAGAACCAGATCACATATTAGATCAACTCATTACTACGAATAAGCTTGCTTTAACCACTGTTAAAAATAAAGCAGAACAATTGAATCAATCATTGAATCAAGTAAAGAAAGAATTAGAAAACTTAACAATGATTGAAGAAAAAACTGCACAAACTGCAGAACAAGCAACGAATGAATGGCAAAAAGTTTCTGATCTAGTCGATGAATACAATCGTTTATCACAAGAAATCAAGAAATTGATTGAAGGCGATGGACAAGTATTGCCAATCAATTATGAGTTATATCGTGAAACCTATGAACAATTAAATCAAAAAGTGACTGAGATCAAAGAAGCGCAAAAACAAGCGAATGAAACGACCACACAAATGAGCGAATCGGTTCAACAAGCACAAGAAACAGCCAATCGGTTACCAGATATGAATCAACAATATCAAGAGTTACAAACACAAGTTTCGACGACTAAGGATGAGATCCAAGCGACAGTATCTAATGCGCAGTCGAATGAACAAGTGAGCAATGCAGTACAGAGTGAAATTACCCAAGCGACACAAGCTTCAGAAGCATTAGATACAACGAATCAAGCTGTAGGTAGCCAAATAGAAGAGAGTCAACAAACTGATTATCAACCTGCTTTGGAACAAGCAAGCCAAAATGTTGAAACAGTAACGAATGAAGCGAAGCAACAAAATAGCGCTGTAGATTCCGTTTTAAATGATTTTCAATCATTGCCTACTGTAGAAGAAGTAGAAACTCCTTCTACGCCTGAAACAGTTCTAGAGACACCAGAAACAGATAATCAACCATTGAGTGGACAAAATCAATCAGAAAATTTAACAAGCTTAGAAGTAGCAAATCATAATTTTATAGAAGAGCCTTCTTCAGATAATACTACTCAAATAGAAAACGGAGAGGTTCTATAATATGAAAAAACAAGATTATTATTTATTAGTTGCTCGTCGGTGCATACAAGGACTTTTAGTCCTTGCATGCATTTATATATCTTTGCCTGTCATTTTTTCTGGTTATGACCATTTAGAAGTATTCCGTATTTATTTCAGAGGTGTGAAAACAGGAGATTTAGGTAATTTATTTTTTAGTATTGGTTATGGTTATGCGCTACTTCTATTGTTAAAAGTTTTTTTCAGAACTATTTATCGCACATCAATAGATACTATTTGGTGTTCTTATATTTTCTGTCAAATAAAAAACATTTGGCTATATTATTTAATCACTGGTGGATTTGGGTATTTTGATGCTTTTTACTTAGGAAATATTTCTATCTCGCCTTTTCTAGATTTAATTTTATTAATAATATTTACAACTTTGACAAAACGAGTTTATCAAGTATATGATCAATCGATGATTACTAATTATGGTTTAGCCAAAAAACAAACACATTTAAATTATTTAATGTATAGAGGATCAAAAAAAGAAATCGATGCAGTGATTGTACAAAACGATAGGTATATTAAGTTAAAACATACTGTTCACTATTATAGAATAAAATATACACCGTTTTTTCTGACTGTTTCTGACCATTACAATCAAGCGGATTATTTCAAACGTTGTATATGGAATTTACTATTTAGTTTTATGATGATTTATTTGAGTATTAATGGAATGATTGAAGAAAAGAATGTTTTACGATACACAGGGCTTATTTTAATGAGTCTTTTGTTAGCTCTGGCTGAAATTCCAACTCTATATGAAATCATTGAGAAAGTTAAAAAAATATATTTTGACTATCGAAAGAAAGGAAAAAGTTAGTGTAGTCTAACTATAAGATATAAGGATGGTTATGTATGAATAAAGAAAATAAGCAATGGAAGAAATATCTTGCTAATCCTTATTTTTTAACTGTTTTGGCGATTGTATTAAATATCGTTGGTATCTTGATACTTAATTTTATCCTAAATGGGATTTTATCTTTGAATGGCATTATAGCAAAATTGACGGTCTATCTTAATGAGGGGGGACAGTTTCCTGTGCAGCCTCATATCAATTGGCTATATAAGCCTAATAGTTCCTTTGAGTATTTCGACCTAATCTATGGAGCGTTATGTTTATTTGTTGGTATTGTGGTAGGTAAGAAAATCTATCACATGAGAATTGCTTATAAAGATATCAATATGTTCACTAAAGGTTCTGAAAAATTCACAACGATTAAAGAGCTAAAAAAGCAATATAAAATGGTACGATTAGACGATAAGGAATATGAAGGGAAATCTGGAATTCCAGTTGCCACGGTCACAAAAGTTATAGGATTTGGAAAGAATAAAAGAGAAGAAAAATATGTATTTATTGATACAAAAAATACGAATTCACTAACTATTGGAGGTACACAATCAGGTAAAACTTCTTTATTTTCCTATCCAACACTAGACTTAATTATGCGTGCGAAGGAAAAGGATTCTGTTATTGTGAATGACTTAAAAGGAGATATGCTGAAAAATACAAAGGCAGAATTTGAACGTTTTGGTTATGATGTGTATTGCTTAAATTTAGTAGATCCAACTAATGGGATTCACTATAATCCACTTGATTTAGTCAAACAAGCTTATTTAAAGGGAGATACTACGAAGGCACAAATGTTAGCCAATAGTCTTTCTTTCAGTTTATATCACAATCCAAATGCAAAAGAACCCATGTGGGAAGAAGCTAGTATTTCTCTTTTAAATGCTTTAATACTAGCTATCTGCGAGATTGGTATTCAACAGGATAAAACTCAAGTAATTAATATGTATGCTGTTACGAGTATGTTAGAAGAGCTTGGTGCGTATCCTGATGAAAAAGGAAATACAGCATTGGATAAGTTTTTCGATCAGTTGCCAGTAACCAGTGTTGCAAGAAAACAGTATGGGACAATCAAATTTTCTCAGGGAATTACCCGAAGTGGTATTTTTACAGGAACAATGGCTAAGTTGAAAAACTATACGTATGATGCTATTGCAAAATTAACATTAGATAGTGATTTTAATTTAGAAGATCTAGGCTATGGGGATCGTCCCATAGCTTTATTTATTGTGTATCCAGACTGGAATGATAGTAATTATAGTATTATTGCTACTTTCTTGTCACAGATAAATGAAGTATTAGCAGAAAAAGCTACTTTAGCTGGTAAAGGATTAAAGCGTCGTGTGAGGTATTTACTTGAAGAAGCAGCCAACATTCCAGCTATTGATGGATTAAGTCGAGCAATGAATGTGGGGCTTCAGCGTAATCTAGTTTATCACTTAGTTATTCAATCTTATGCTCAACTAGACGATAAATATGGCGATAAGTTAAGTAAAGCAATTACAGGTGCTTGTGGTAATCAAATTTATATCATGTCTGATGAATATGATGATGCTGAATATTTTTCTAAAAAATTAGGAGATAAAACGATTATCAAAACGGATAGACATGGTGATCCAATGAGTACAGACAAATCATATGGAGAAAATGAAGATGGTAGAAATTTGCTGACAGCTAATGAGTTACGAGACTTAAGAGAAGGCGAATGGGTTTTAGATCGGACGAAAATGCGTCGGGATTTGAAAGGAAGGAAGATTACGCCATATCCTATTTTTGCCAGTATAGATCATGGAACAAATATGTCTTTTCATTATGAGTACTTAATGCCAAGATTTGATGGAAAACTGAATTTGTCAGAACTTAAATTGAATAAAAAGAATCATGATGACATTAATTTAGTGGACTATATTGTGAAATGGAAAAGAAAATCTGTTGAACAAACTCAAGAATCTGCAAAGGAAAATGTTCAAAATCAAAAACAAGAAAGTGAGGAAGATATAATGAGAAAAAATGTTGAATCGATTGATAGTGTGTCCCTTGATACAGAAACAACGACTCGTATGGAGGAACAAATTGGTTCTAAAGTATTCTCCAAATTTTTACAAGCTGCATATCTTGATCGATTAACTGTTCAAGAGAAAGAACGATTAAATCAATTTACTTCATTAGAGCAATTAAAAGTATTTTGTAATAGTGATAATCGCCCAAACTTAAAGAAAGCATATCTTGAATATATGGAGCAAAAAACAAATTAAAATAAAAAACATTTCTATAAAAGGGGGTGCCATAACTTGATTGATCAACTTATAAAATTTCAAGATTTGCTTCATATTGCTTCGTTTTGGATGGATCCAATTAGAAGTATTGGTTATACAATACTGAAAGGTTTAGCATGGGTAATTGATGGTCTTTCGGGAGCTGCTAAAGAAGTTTATCAATTAATGAATTTTTACAATTACGAACCTGTTAAAGATTTTATCAATAAGTATCAACCTATTATTTGGGCATTAGCAACTGTAGCACTTGCTTATTTTGGTTGGCAATTGATTGTGAATCGGAAACTAGAAAGAGATAGGATAATCAATAATATTGTTTTAGCACTTACGATTTTCTTTGTTTTGCCCTGGGCAATGCAACAGGGAGCAGAACTAACAACTGCTGGTGTGAATGTTTTACAAGGAAAAGAGTCCGCTAGTGTCCAAACTTTTAAGAATAATATTACTGATTTGTATACAGTTGATAAAAATGGTTGGAAAAGTACAAATACTCAAAATGATATTAAAGATAAAAGTGATGTGGAAGTTTTAGATATAAGTGAGAAAGTGGATACAGAAGGTGGTTGGTTTAGTTCTTCGCCACTATCACAAGAAGGAATAAAATTACTTACTAAAAGGTTGACTAAAGTTGATGGGAAATTTGAAGAAATAAAAATGAAGGATTTTTGGTCTACTAATGATCCTACTTATTATCGTTATTCTTGGCATCCTTGGTTGATTGCGATTGAGTTAATAACAAAAGGTGTTGTATATGCTTTTGTCATATTCAAAACAGCGAAGCTTATAAATGAACTTGGGCTGCTCTATGTTATAACAAGTGGTATTTCTTTAACAGATATAAAGAATGGGCAACGAAATAGCCAACTGGCAATTAAAATTAGATATACATTTATCGTTTTATATCTAATGATGTTTATGATTAATTTCTTTGATATTTGGAGTGCTTTTGTTGCAGATTCTTCTTTATCGTCATTAGTAAAACCAATTGCTGTAGCAGGAGGAGCTTGGTTAGTAATTGATGGCCCGAATTTTATTGAACAACTATTTGGAATTGATGCTGGACTTTCAAGTGTGGGAAGAACAATCATTGCTGGAGTTCAAGGAGGATCAGCGCTTAGAAGAACAGGTTCTGAAATAGCTAGTGCCACTAAGTCAGTGGCTTCTAAAGCTGCAGGAGCAAGTAAGAGAGTTGTTAGAGGTGCTGCCTATACTGGAGCAGCTGCTAAAGGTGCGCTAGATGGATTTTCTGGTAAATCACAATCTAAGCCAGAAATTCCTAATGGATCAAGTGATGGAATTTCTGGTTTATCAAATCTAAATAATCGTAGTGAAACGTCTGAAAACAATACAGCCAACCTTACTGGAAGCAATGTACCTGGTGCTAATGAAGGAGTAGCCGATGGAACAGCTAGTAATAAAGGAGTCATGCCTTTATCTTCTGCTAATGGAGTGCAAGGTGTGGATTCTAATGGATTCAACTCACCAGATAATGAAAAGATTGGAACAGTTCCTGAAGCAATTAAGAATCTGTCTACTCCTAAAGCTCCGTTATCTCATAAGGGGATGAAGGATCAGGCGAAAAGGAATAAAGAAGCCTTTGATAAAATGGGAATCAATCCAAATCAGAAACTAAAAAATATTTCAAATGCTTCTAAGGCTCGTCAAGCGTTAGATGGAAAATCGGCCATTCCATTGCCACCAAAAGTATCAGGAGATCAATTACCTAAGCATGTTCAAGAAGCAAAAGCACAATTACAACGTGATATGCAACCACGACCAGTTGATACAGAAACATTGGGAGATAAAATAGTAAACAAATATGCGGACACTGCTAGAAATATTTATCATGGGTCAACAATGACTCGTTCACGCAAAGTATATGATGTATCTAAAGCAACAAGTAAACGTGTCAAAGATTCATTTAGAGACTAATTTATAAGAGCAGAAAGAAGGGGAAAAATGAGAAAACAAGTTGCTAGACCTAAAGAAGCAATTACCGATATCAAGCAAGGAAAGTTTGATATGAAAGATGTATTAATGATTATAGCAAGCCCATTTTTAGGAATTCTTTCTCAAAATTTTATAACAGAATTTTTGAGAATTCCCTATGTTATGGCTTTTCCAATAACATTATACTTATTATTTTCGCCTAGTGGGATACATGCTAAAAAGAATTATCAAGTGGCTCTTCAAGTATTGTTAAAAGATCGAAAAATTTATCATGCAATTACTCTACCAAAGGAGGAAGAACATGAAATTTGATTCTCTAGAAAAGAAAGAACAAGATAAGCAAAAATCACGAAAAGTAAAGCGAGAAATTGAACGATTAACTAAAGTATATCCTGTAGCAGGTATTACTGAAGAAAACTATGTCAAATTAAAAATAAGAGGCCAGCGTTGGTACGCGGCCTTTTTTGATACAAAAAAATATGATCTTGAGTTATTAGATGAAAAAGAAGCTGATTTTGTTACGGATAATTATTGGGCATTTCAGAAGCAATACGGCAATTCAGTCAAAGAATTATTTATGAATTTTCCAGAAGAGAACCAGAGACAACAAAGATATGTCAAATATAAGCGAGATCAGTCAAAAAACTTGAATCAGATGCGGATTCTCCAAACAGAATTAGAAAAATTGAAATATATTGAGAAGAAATATAAAAAGCTGACTTCTTATATTGTCATTTATGGAAGAAGTATCAATGAGTTAGAAGAAAATATTATTAGTTTAAAACGATTTGATAATCTTTTTCAACTGAAATTATTAGATAAAGAATATGTAAAAAAAATCTTGTATCTATTGAACAATACAGGAGGAATTGAAATTTATGAAGATAAAAAAGAAAATGGTTGATCCAGATATTCAATTTATTTATGATACACAACCAAAAGGCGGAATCTCAGTAAAAGAAGACTTTTTTAATCGATTCGGTGACAGTTATCGTACTACTATACATGTATTTGAAACTCCAACTATTATGTCAGAATTTTGGTTAATGGATTTAACCGATGTAGAAAATGTAATTGTTATGAAAGATTCTCGTACGGATGATAGCATTTCCTACCAAACTGGGGTAAGTGAAACGATTGAAGAACTTAGAACAAGACAAAGAAAAGCAAATATAACTGAACAAGACGAGTTAGATTCAGAAATAAATATTTTGAGACATTTAAGTTTAAGTATGAAAAATCAAGGTGAGCAAATTAAGAAAGTTGCTTTTAGAATTTTTTGCAGTCAACCTACTTTAGAAGCTTTAGAAAAACAAGTCAATTCTATACTGAAAAAACTAGATTCGGACGGTTATAAAGCTACGGTATTTTTAGGAGAACAAAAAGAAGAATGGCAGTCTTTATTTTTACCAATGGCAGAACAAAGAAAACTTCGTAATCGACGTGATGGTATGGATATTCAAGCTGAAGCACTAGGGCTTGGTTTTGCACATAATCAAACATTTTTAGATGATGAAACAGGTTTTTATTACGGAGTGACACGAACTGGAGGAACAGTCTATTGGGATATGTTTTATAAAAGTCCGAAAAGATTGTATTATAACCTCTTTCTTTCTGGAGATATGGGTTCTGGTAAATCTACAGTGTTAAAGAAATTACTTAGAGATAATGCTGCTAAAGGGAACTTTATACGAGGTTTTGATAAGTCAGGAGAATTCTTGAATGTGGTACAAGAATATGGTGGGGTATCGATTCCTTTAGATGGATCAGGAGGTATTTTGAATATGTTTCAAGTGTATCCTCTTGTATCTAAAAAGACAGAAGATGATTCTTATATAGTGGATATTAGAGGATCGTTTACTCAACATATATCTATGTTAGGAATTTTATTTAAAATACGTAACAAAAAAGCTTCTGATGAATTGGTAAGTGTTTTTGAAGATGTTATCTGGGATTTCTTTATAGATTTTGGAATTTGGAAAGACGATGAATCAATTGATATTACGGCTCTTTCTAACGAAGAGTATCCTACAGCAAGTGATTTTATCGCATACTTAGACAAAATAGAACCGACTTGTTCTGAAGATATGAGAAACCATATTCATTCAATCCGAATAACCATGAAACCTTTGACGAAACAATATAAACAAATATTTGATGGTAAAACCTCTGTTCCTGATCTTGGAGAAAATCAAATTGTATTTTTTGATATTGAAGGAGTATCTAAATTAGGTTCAGAAGTTTTTGACTGTCAGCTATTTCTTGCACTTAATAACATTATGGGAAATGTTACTAGAATAGGTAAGAGACAAAAAGATTTATTTGATAGAAAGCAACAAAATTGGTGGGATATTATTCGCTGTTTAATTATCGTTGATGAATGTCACAATATTCTAAACATCGAAAAAGCTTATGCAGCTAAATGGTTTGTTACGTTAATGTCAGAAGCTCGTAAATTATTTATAGGAATTGCTTTGGCTACACAACGTGTAGAGAGAATGTTTCCTAATGCAGATAATGCTCAGGATAAAGAAATGGTAGAAGCAGCTAATAAATTGAAAGAAATATTTGGTTTAACGCAATATAAAATCTTATTACGGCAGGATGTTACGTCATTAAACTTTTTAAGAAATATCTTTGGGAATATTTTTACAGATACTGAGTATGAAATGATGGCACAATTTCAAACGAGCAAGGAGGTAGGAGGTTCTCAAGGGATTATGAGTATCGCCGGAGACCAGAATATTCAAATGACTTTCCAAGTGACTGATGAAGAATTAGCGCTGTTTAATGGAGGGGCATAATGGGAAAGAAAATAAAAAAGCTACTCTTAAAGAAGTATTTCATTCCATTCATTCTATCTAATTTTCTTCTTATAGGTTTGGCGTTGATTATACTTCTTTCTTCTTTATCTATATTTTATATGTCTCAATCGAATAATAGCTGTATCCCCAATGCGATGACTAATAGTACGAGTGAAGAAAGCGGACAAGTGCCAGCTTCGATTGACGATTTTATTAAGCAACATAAGGACGCATATATATTATCTTGGAAAGCTGGAGGTTTTTTACCTTCAGCTTCTATTGCGCAGACGATGGTTGAGAATGGGTTCAATTTTACGAACCCAAATGGAACTTCTTTTTGGCAAGCTCATAATATGGGCGGTGTAAAAACGTCTAAGAAAGAAGATTTTCCTATTACTTTAGCAACTTTTGGAGAAGATTCTGTCGATATTACTGGAACAAAACCAGGAACTTCGGTTGGTGATAATACAGGTGGTGCATATACTTGGTTTAAAAATTATAGTGCGGGAATTGTGGGTAAAGCTGAGTTTATGGCTCATCAAACATTATACACTGGAGCGATTAACAATACTGATGGGGTCAGTTCATTAACTGCCATATTTAAAGGGGGGTGGGCAACAGATCCTAACTATTTAGTTAAATTGATTAGTACTTATAATTCGCTGGGTAAGAAATATCAGTGGATTGATCAAGAAGCAATCAAAAAATATGGGGCTTCTCCGTACAAAAAAAGTGGCTCTTTGCCTGATATAGGAGTCGATATTCCCAAACCAGGAGAGGATAATTCTGATAGTGAATCAAACAATTGTGTGGTTGTTTCAGATACTTCAGATCAAGTAATAGGCACTAATTCTGCTCCAACTTTAGATGTTCCACCTGAGTATAAAGGTAAGCTAACATTGCCAGCACCAGACAATAACAATTATGCTGGAAACCAGTATCCAATGGGACAATGTACTTGGGGAGCATATAATCGAATGGCTCAAATTGGTAGTCCTATTGAATGGTTTTCTGGTGATGGAGGTAATGGAGGATCATGGGGACAAACAGCAAAAGCAAGAGGTTATACGGTTGTTAAGGGAAAACCTCAAGTCGGTTGGGCGGCAAGTTTTCGTGGAGGATTAGCTGGTTCAACTCCTCCGTATGGACATGTTGCTGTAGTCGAATATGTAAATCCTGATGGTAGTATGTTAATCAGTGAAACGAATGTAGTTAGTCCTGGTTCTGGAACAAGATCGTGGCGTGTTATTAATAAAGAGACAGTTTCGCAAGTTGAATTTATTCAAGGAAGGGGAAAATAATTTGAGAGAAATTTTATTGAATATAAGAGTAATGGGTTCAGTAGTTATAGTGTTGATTGTTCTTTCTAGCTTGTTTTGGTTAGTAAATAGCAATCAGGAAAAAGCGAAAAAAATAGAAGATTTACGAAAAGAAAATATCGAATTAAAAAATAATATGGGAAAGTTGACAACTGAATACGATCATTTATCAAAAGAGTATGATTCTTTAAATAAAGAAAAAAATGGTTCTGCAAATGAGTCTTTATTAGACGTTACAAACAACTTATTTAGCTGTGTATACAATTATGATACAGACGAAAAAGCAGATAGTATTTCAGCAAGAAAAGACAAGGCAATGCAATATGCAAATGCTACTACATTAGATAAACTCTTTTCAAAAAATGCGGATAAATTAACGACAACAGTGACTACAATTTCTAAGATGGATGGAGAACCAGAGGTCTATAGAATGTCTTCTGACGATGAAAAATTGACAGCATTAGTACTAGTAAAATACTCGCTTTCTATTGCAGATAGTAATAAACAAGAAGGAAATTTTATGTATAAAATTGTGTTTGATCCTAAGTTAAAAAAGGTCATTGACTTAAATAATATTGGAGAAATTTCTATCTTGTAGTATAGAGAATTGAAATTTATTTATAGATGAAGGATCACAAAATGAAGAAAAAAATAGATAGAAAATGGCAATTTATTTTATTAATAGTTGCTGTTATAAGTTGTTCATTAGCGATATTTACTTATCAAATGAGAAGGTTTGAACAGAAGGCTGATCCTGTAGTTTTGAATGACTATCCTAATAAAACAATTGTGTTTTATCGTGATGATTGTTCTGAATGCAGACAACTTTTTCCCCTATTGTACATTCATAATTTTATAAATAATGATTTGGTTTTTGTTAATATGAACCAGCCGTTCAATCGTCAATATATTCAAAAGTATGATTTAAAAAGTGTGCCAACAGTGGTACGAAAGGACAAAAAATATGTAGGAAACGAGTTAAAAAAGTTATTTCACTATTTCAAATACGAAGTTAAAAATGGAGGTGGAATAAGTGGCTAATAAAGTTTCATTAAGAAAAAATGAACGAAAAAAATACCAACAAATGGTCGTGATTATTATTGGTGTTTTTCTTTTCTTTTTTGGAAGTAGTTTGATAATACAACCCCAAACGGAGACAAAATCAACAAAGATTGGAGAAGAAATATCTATTGATATGCGAACGATTCAACTAGTAGAAAAGAATTATTATCCTAAAAATGAGACCTTAGTTTTTTCATTTTTATCTCCTATAAATAGTTCGAATGTACTGGATGAATTGAAAGTTACTGCTAAACAGAATCGTAGTGACAGCACTAAATATAAGATTAAAATAGATCAAATATCAGATGAATTGTATGTGGTTAAAATAAAAGATTTACCAGATAAATGGGAAAAATTAACTGTTAGTATTTATCCTGAAAATGTAAATGTTGATTCATTAACTGATACTCAAAAATTATATTTTACTAGGGAAGATAGCACTACAAAGGAACTATATAATGATAGTCGTTCAAAAGAATCTTATGAATTAACAGCGATTAATTTTGAGGTTGATCAGGTAAAATCCGACTTAGAAAAGAGTGCTAAATCAGTTGAAAATCATAGAGAATCTATTAAAAAAATTGAACAAGTAAATAAGAATTTAGAAGAATCATTGAATGACAAGACACCGAAAGAACAAGGGGAAGTTGAGCAAACTATCGAACAGAATAAGAGCCAAATTCAAACGATTGAAAAAGAAATTTCTACTCTAAAAGAGAATGATACAGAACTGCATTCTAAACTGGAAAAACTGAATGAGCGAAAACAAGAGCTACAAAATTAGTTTTCTTGAATGAAAAACAGACCCTCTAAGTAACCGGTTATGTGTCATATTTTGAAAAAAATTGGTCTTTTTAGAAGAAAAACGGAGGAAAATGCGCCCTGTTTAAAGCCGGTTATGATGGTTTTTGGTTAAAAATGACCTGTGTATTACCCGATTGGGTGCTAAAATCAAACAGGTTTATAGACGGGTTCACAATGTTTTGTGATATCACTCTGAAACCAAACCGCACTGCGGTTTCTATCATTTATGATAGCAGGTTTCCCTTATGCTCTTTAAAATCCTCTTGACTTTGTTTCACAAAGTCGGGGATTTTAAACTACTCCGAACAAGTTCGGAACACTTTGTTTTGAAATCTTTGATAAAGGATTTGATATTTTGATGGATATAATTGTTAGAAAAATACCTAAAAAAATAATTGCAGAACTTGACGAATTAGCAGCACAAAATAATCAATCAAGAGAGGAATACATTCGTCGGTTATTATCTCACCACGTGATGTATGCGGAGGTGGAAGGGCTAAACAAAAAGTATGAGAATTTAGTAGAGGAAGTTTCCCAAAATATGATTTTAGCTTTAAATCAGAACACCAAAGTATTAAATGAATTTATTCAGATAGCAAAGGCGGTTGACTAATGAGACGTGTAGAAATCAACATGAGAGAAGCAGATGAATCTGATTATGGGTGGGCTTATTTAGAACCTTATTTATCAAAACAAGGTGAAAAAAAGCGACCTGTCTATCAAGCTCTAGAACAAATTTTTAGAGAGCATGAGATGTATAAGGCAATTGTAGATAATTTATCCTCTATGCACAAAGATTTATCCAATCAATTGGAAAAAATTCAAAAAGAAGTTCATTTTACCTTGTTAAGAAGTGGAGATGCCGAGAAAAGCGCTCGAACTCTTCTTCACTTATGGAATAGCTATAACTTTGACAATGATGTAACTAATTATTTACCAATGAGTGAATTAGTTACTCCGCCTATGGAAAAAGCAATGAATGAGGTTGGCAAATATTATAAAGAGTTGGCAGCTAAGAAACGTAGCAGAAGTGAATCATTATTGACGGCTTCGGATGATTCTACCCTGTCAAATACAGAAAAAATTTTACAGGAAAAAGAAAGCATAAATTTGTCTGATGGCAATGAAGTGAAAGAGACTTTTTCAGATTGGATTAGCTAAAAATGGTGCAAGCAGCAATCGTAACTAAGTGGAAATTTGTAATGTCCAACAACAAAAAATTTCAGAAGTATATTAATTATATTGATCGTGACGAAGCAACTAGATCAAAAGAATTTCAACAGTATAATATTTTAGAAAGTGATGGTTATAATCAGTACATGGAAAATCCTGAAAAGTCTTCGGGATTATTTACTGCAAATAAGAACCGTCTATCTAAAGAAGAAAGAAATACTGTCAAAAAATTATTTCGTCAGGCACAAAAAAATGATTCATTGATGTGGCAAGATGTGGTTAGCTTTGATACGAATTGGCTAATTGAAGTGGGACTATATGATCCAAAAGCTAAAATATTGAATGAAGAAAAAATTATGAACGCTATTCGAGTTGCAATGAATGAACAATTGAAAGCTGAAAATCTTCGAAATAGTGCAGTATGGACGGCGGCAATTCATTACAATGAGATACACCATATCCATGTGCATATTGCGATTGTCGAGCCAGAACCTACTAGAGAATATGGCACTTTTACAAGAAAGGACGGCTCAACATACGAAGCAAGAAAAGGATATCGATCAAAAAGAAATGTGGATCGCTTTAGAAGTCAAGTAATGAGTCAATTGCTGGATCGAGACCAACCTTTGGCAAAAATATCTTCAATGATTCGTACACAACTTGGTAACCATAAAGGAAATATGAGATATCTACCAGATACAGAACTGAAATATTTGTACAATAAAATTTACGAATCTTTACCACCAGATCGAGGTAAATGGAAATATAATATGAATGTTCTAAATGCTATTCGACCAACGATTGACCGATTTATTTCAACTTACCTGAATGCTTATGAAAAAGAAGGATATAAAGAACTCCAAAATCTGTTAGATGAAAATGTTGCTTTCTATATGAACTTATATGGAGAGGGAACAAAAGAATTTCAGCGAGCAAAAGATTTTAAAACGAATAAAAATAAAGAATTATATACTCGTTTAGGTAATGCCTTGTTAAAGGAAATGTCTGAACAAAATAAAAAAGAAAATGAAATTCCAACCAAGAGTACTTCAGTAGATTGGAATAAATTAGTGGAAAATCAATATCAAAAAAGAAATGATACTCACTCAAAAAATATTGACTTATCTAAGGTAAAAAAAGCACTTCGGAAAGATTTTCAAAGTATCAAAAATCAACAAATCTATTTGAAAAATATGAGAGAAAGAGAGCAACAAGAACAGGGATTAATTCGATGAAAAAGTAGTATCTATTTTAATTAAATTTTTGCATAATGTTTACGTACTTAAATAAGTACGCTATAATGGAGATATAAAACAGAGGAGGGATAGATATGGCAAATACAGTCTTGAATCCTAGTTCCGCACGAAAAGATTTTTACAAGTTATTAAAAGATGTCAATGAAAATCATAGGGAAATTGAAATCATTAGTGAACGAAGTGAAAACAATGCAGTACTTATTGGTTTGGATGATTGGAGAGCAATTCAAGAAACGCTATTTCTTGAACAAACAGGTACTTTAAATGTTGTTCGAGAGCGTGAAAAAGATAATAGCGGCTTTACTGATATTGATGAGATTGATTGGGATAATCTATAATGAGTAACTATTCTGTAAAAATCAAAAATTCAGCTAAAGCTGATTTGAAGAAGATCAAACAATCTAATCTTAAATCTCAGTTTGAAAAAGTTATCCAAACTTTAAAAGAAGATCCTTATCTTCCTACTCAATCATTTGAGAAACTGAAACCTACACATGAAGGTCGGTATTCAAGAAGATTAAATAGGCAACACAGAGTGGTTTATAAGGTAAATGAAGATGAGAAAATGGTAGAGATTTATTCAGCGTGGACACATTACGAGGTATAGCAAAAGTGAAAAGAATCAAATAGTGATGGCAATAAAGAAGAGAAGCGATTATTTCGTTTCTCTTTTTTTAGTTTAAAATATAAATATTTTTTGACTACGAGAAGTGGATAGGAAACTATTCACTTCTTTTTTATTTGGAGGAAATACAGTCATGAAAAATAATGAATATAAAGAAATCTTAGCTGAAGCTAAAAAAGTATCTATTACGTCAGTGATGGATGATCAGGGAATGGAATATATTGATATGAGGAACTTTGCTCAAGGTGTGGAGCATGACAGTTTGATGATTGATAAAAGAAAAAATTATTTTTATTGGAATTCGCAAATTGAAAATGGAAAAGTTGTTCAAGGGGATGTAATTGAATTTGTCTGTCGTTTCTATGATATGAGTCACTTAGAAGCACTCAATTATTTAACACAAGAACGACATGATAAATTAACTAGAGTAGAAACAACGCCAAAACCAAAAGAACCTTTCAAGTATTATTTTAAGCATAATACCAGCTTCTCTGAGGTGAGTAATTATTTAGTTAATGAGCGGAAATTATCGAAAATATTAGTTTCAGTTTTACATGAAAAAGGATTTATCCAAGAAGATAAATATAAAAGAGCTGTATTTGTCTGGTCTGATACTGGAAAAGCAGTAGGTGCTTCTGTTATTGGAACAGAATATAATCCACAAAAATATGAACATGGACGTTTCAAAGGAATTGCTAGAAATAGTGAACCTAATTTTGGTTTTAATTTAACGATAGGCACGCCTAATAAGTTATATGTTTTTGAAGCACCAATTGACATGCTAAGTTATTGGTCAATGAATCCGCAATTAGAGAATTGTATGTTGGCTTCCATGGATGGGTTGAAAGAACAGTCTGTTTATAAGTTTATTTCTCAAATGTATATAGCTAAAGGTGCACTTCCATATGAAGGAGTTTATTTAGGTGTTGACAATGATCCTGCAGGTCACCGTTTTTTCGATAATTTGTCTAAATTATCTTATGTAATTAATGAGACAAAACAAGAAATAAAATTTAAAAAACTAATTCCTAATGACTTAGATATTCCGAAAAAGAATATTTCAATATATCAAGAAGCCGCAAAAGTTTATCAAGTAGACTGGCTTGCAATTGCAGCAACTCATAAAGCACTGACAAATTTTAGTGAAGAAGGAAAGGTTGCTAATTCATGGAACATAAAGGAATACTTCTCAGGAGAAAATATGGACATTGTTTTAGAAAGTAAGAAAGTAGGACAAAAGTTAGCTCAAATAAGAAGAGAGTCAGGCGAATATGATTTCCAAAAATTATTTCGTATTGATGAAGGAATGAACCCTATAGAACTACGTGGGCTACATGAGAAAGTTAGTACCTATTATGAAGATTATCAGAATCTTGGCTATCGACCTACTGAAGGAACTATTAAAGATTGGAATGATGCGTTGAGATATAAAATTTTTGTTCAACAGGAAGCTAGGTTACTGGAAGCAGTTTATGAACGAAATGGGAAGGAACGAATGAAGATATTCAAAGACGAAGAACGTAAAAAATATATTGCAATATCTCAGGATACGCAGTTTAATGATCCATTTTTTGAAGCAGATTCTCTAAAAGAAGCTGCTATTTTAGTGAAAAATTATGGATTCCAAGCGGTAGATAAAGAAGATCGTATCAAATATCAAATTGAAAAAACACCTGAGAGAAAAAAACAAGAAACTCTTATGATGAGTCGATGAGGAGGAAAGAAATATGGGTTTATTAGATCGCTGGAATAAGGATAATAATCAGAATACGATGTATCAAAATTTATCTACATTGTACAAGCAAATATTAAAGCAAGTTACAAACAATGAGCTGGAAATATTACAGTTTTTAGAATTTAGTAGTCAGCTATATAAATATGATCTAGAAAGTGTGTTATTTGCTTATGGGCAAAATCCAAATGCAAAATTCTTAGCTGATTTCAATACATGGAAAGACGTTGGATAGTTATTATATTCATGACTACTTTATCAAACACTCTCTAGATCTTGTTCATGAAGGAGGAATTGTTGCAGTAATTACTTCTTCAGGTACTCTTGATAAAAAGGATTCATATTTTAGAAAAGAATTATCCAATCAAGCCGAGCTATTAGGCGCAGTTCGTTTGCCAGAAACTGCTTTTAAAGAAATAGTTTACGAGCTACTGATATGTATATGAAATGTCAGTATATATTAGAAAAGTTCCAGGGGCGTGGGGTGGTTTTTGCAACAGGTACTCCTATTTCTAATTCTATGAGTGAGTTATATACAATGCAACGTTATTTACAGCCTGAAGAGTTAGCTAGAATGGATTTATATACTTTTGATCGATGGGCGTCAACATTTGGGGAAGTTGTCACTGCTCCAGAAATAAATCCAGAAGGTAGTGGATTTAGAATGAAGAGTCGATTTGCAAAATTTCATAATCTACCTGAGTTGATGAGTTCTTTTCACTTAGTAGCTGATATACAAACAAGCGATATGTTAAAGCTTCCTGTTCCAGATATAGCTAATGGAAAACCCCAATTAATTGTTTCTGAGCCAAGTGAATTTCAAGAACAGAAGATGATGGAATTGGCAGAACGTGCGGATAATATTCGTTTAGGGAATGTAGATCCACGAGAAGACAATATGTTAAAGCTAACCAATGAAGCCAAACTAATGGCTATTGATGCTCGGTTACTTGATCCAGAAGCACCTGTATACAAAGAAGGTAAGTTATATAAATGTTCTGAAAAAGTATTTGAAATATGGCAAGATACATTGGAGAAACATTCAACACAGATTATATTTTCTGATTCTGGTACTCCTAATCCTAATAAATTTAACGTATATGATGAAATGAAACGGATACTTATTGAAAAGGGAATTCCTGAAGTAGAAATCGCCTTTATTCATTCAGCTAAAAATGATAGACAACGTGAAGAATTATTCGACAAGGTGCGTCATGGAGAAGTTCGAGTGATTATTGGAAGTACTGAGAAATTAGGAACAGGGACAAATATTCAAGATAAGTTAATTGCTTTACACCATTTAGATGTACCTTGGAGACCAAGTGATTTGACTCAGCGAGATGGCCGAGGAATTCGTCAAGGAAATGAGAATTCAGAAGTTCAAATTTACAGATATGTGGCGAAAAACTCCTTTGATTCTTATCTTTGGCAAACACAAGAAAACAAGTTGAAGTTTATCAATCAAGTAATGACTGGAAAAAGTATTGCTCGTAGTGCAGATGATATTGATCAATCTACGTTGGATGCAGCTGAAGCAAAAGCTTTAGCAACAAATAATCCGATGTTGGTAGAGAAGATGACTATTGACAGAGAGATAATGAATCTTCAATTACAGAAAAGTGATTGGCAATCTAATCGTTTAACATTAACTCAAAATTTAGAAAGTGTATATCCAAAAGAATTAGAAGAAATTCAAATGAATTTAGAAAAAACTATTCAAGATAATGAGTGGGTAGCAAGTATTATTAATAGTGACTTTTCAATAAAGCTGTTAGGAATCCAATATACTGATCGATCAGATGCGTTAGAGGTTTTTAATACAATACTTCAGACAGAGCTTGAGCAAGGAAAGGAAATAGGCGAATTTTATGGTTTCAGCATTAAATTAGATGTTTCTAGATTTGGACAGATGGTTGTCTCGTTAGAAAGAGAACGAAGTTATGCTGTTGCAATCGAAAAGAATGGAAAAGGGACATTTACTCGAATGACCAATGTATTAAAAACTTTACCTGATAAAATAAATGATTTGAAAAATGAAAAGAACAATTTGATTAAGAAAATGAACCAAGCAGAACAACAAGTCTTAAAACCTTTTGAGAAAGAGGAAGTATTAAATGAGTTATTAGAGAGACAAACTGCATTAAATTTATCGTTAGAAATGAGAGAAAAAACTTCGTCGAACTCTCAGCAAGCAGTAGTAGAAATATCAGAGCCATTAGTTACAACTTTTAAAAATACAGGTTTAGAACAAAGCAGATAAACCTATACCTTTCCCCATTTATATTGTTATATCACTATAGATGAGGAAAGGTTCTTTAGATAATTTTTGTGCGAAAGAGAGAAGTTAATGATGAAAAATACAAATTATAATAATCAAATCAACAAAATCTTAAAAGAAGAGTTGTATTTTAAAACAGACAATATAGAAGAAGAGATTCGTGAACGGTTGAATATTATTAATGAATATTTTTCTAAAAAGTCAATTTATAAACTTCACTATGATAATTTGAAGTATTATGACTATAGTTTGGCAAATTTTTCCCCATCTTATTTTGGTATATCTTGGACTCAGGAAGAGTTTTTTCCTTTTATGAGTAAACATAGTTCAGAAACTTTAATGATATTGGAGATGTTAGTATTATCCTATTCTAAGATCATTTATGAAATGGTTATTCATGATGTTTCTTATTATCAAGCGGATTTTCCTTGTTTTATTACACCAAGAGCGTATTTTGATAAGAGAATTTTCAATTTTACTCTTCAAAATGAAGAATTGCTAGATTCTTATTTTCAGGTAATTATTGATTTGCATAATGGTCAAAGAGAAGGATCACTTATTAATTATCAAGGTCAAGAAATTGACGAATATTATATAGAATCAGAAATGTGGGATGCTATCACAGAAAAATTATTACAAGATTCAAATAATCCGGCATTTGAATATTTTGTTGTGAGTGCAATAAAAAGTTATGACTCACTGTGTAATAGTGTCAAATTTTTTACTGATTATCAACCAGTGTTATTGAGAGTAACATTGGATGCGTTTTATCATTTTTCAGAATTAATCAAATACACTAGATAATAAAATTTTATTTCTCCCTTGCTTATACCACGCATGCGTGGTATATTGTTGGTAACAAATGGTAGTATGTTACATGACTAATAAGAACGATAGAAATATTAGCAATGATAAAGACTGGAGAAATGTTATGGGATATAAAACTAGTGAGGCAAAACGAAAAGCTAATAGTGAATATCGTAAAAGAAACAAAGAAAAAGAAAGAAATGCTTCTTATCGAAGAACAACGAAGTTATATTTGTTGAAACATGCTACTTTTCCTGAATTATTAGATTTTCAGCGATATATATTTGAGCGGATAGATGAAATGGTTAATTCTGATCAATATGATAGTAAGGAAAAAGAAGAATTTGAAGAAGTATATCAAGAACTACTCAGAAAATATGAAGGGAGAAAATAATTATGGAATTTATATCATTTGTGGATAGATGTCAATAAAGTAGACATA
>NZ_JXLB01000025.1 GCF_001886195.1 Enterococcus ratti
CATTTATATTCTTTTGTTTCAATAAAGGTTTTATTCATTGTAGTACCTCTTTAAAGTTGATTTCTTAGGTGGAGTAGTTATTTCTTCATACTTTTTCTCTTCAATTAATAATTCTACAGAACTTGGTACTTGTATTTTTTGTTTTAATAATTTTTTTCATTTATTTCTAGCAAAAATTAAATCATCCATATTGATTTCATAATTTGAAATATCTGGAGAAATGGCATTACAAAGAAACTGATTCTTATAAAATACTCTAATTTCTGCCAAATCATTTGGCGTATAACGGATTAAAACAGGTTCTCCAACAAACGCAGATAAATTAGGATTAGTATATCGTAATCCTTGGAAATGAATTCCATCAGAGTGGACTTTTCGAATTTTGGGAATTTCTAATAACAATAAATCTAACTCTTCTAAACTATTAGGCATATTCGGTAAAAATAATTGCTCACTCCATTTTTTTATCGGACTTACTTTAATAGAAGAATGATTTGTTTGATTATATTCATTGATAAGAAAACAGTGTAATTTCTTTTTAAATTCTTGAATAGTTAATAATTTTTCGTTGCAGTTATTTTCAATATAACCTGGCAATCCTTCTAAAAGCATTTGGTTAATTGTCTGGAAAAAACGCTCAATTTTCCCACGCCCTCTTGGAATTCCTATGGCAGAAAAAATGAGATTTATTCTTAAATCAACAGCGACTTGTTCCATAAAATTTGAAGTAAAATCACTTCCGTGATCCGTATAAAAATTTTCAGGAATACCACATATAGGCCACGAAGAATCTTTTTTTGTCCAAATAGCTTGATGTAAGGTTAAGCTGAAGGGGCAGAAAAACTCAAATAATAACCAGCCACAGCTCGACTATAATCATCTAATATAATAGTCAACCAGGGACGATTTATATTCCCTTTTTCATCAAGTAAATTGATATCTAATAAGGTATGATCTGCTTGCCAAATTTCATTCGGTCTTGTTACTTCCCTTATAGCAATTAAATCATAATTCTCTTTATATATTTTCTCTCTTCATGGGCTAACTGAATGAGACTTTTGGGAATTCTTTTACGCAATTTATAAGCTTGAGAATAACTTGGTACATCCAGTTTATTCTCTTTACAATAGGAAGCAATTTTTCGAGATAATGTCTTTGTACTTATTTTTTTATATCTCAACACAAATTCTTCTATTTTTTGTCGGACTTCTTCTGAAATTCTAATTTGCTCAAAATCTGTTCGAGTTTTTCTAATTAAACCAACTAGACCATCATGTTCATATTTTTGTACCCAACGATAGAGTGTACGAGTAGGTATTTTATTTTTAATAGCTATTTCCTTTATCGTTTCTTGTTTATTAAGATAAGGCTCAATAATTTTATATTTTTTCATCTGATCGGTAAAAATTTTTTCACAACCAAATTTATTTAGGCTGTCTTCTTGTAAATCCAAATTTTGTAAACCAGTAGATATCCGGGCGTATCCTATTTTCAAAAAAATCACTCCTTCATTAATTTCATTGTAACATAACTTTATACCAACGGTATAAATGAACATAGATTTTGATATGGGTTTATGAACACGAAATAGAATCAAAATTATAGAAATAAGATAAAAAAATAGACTGTTCAGAAACGCTCCCATTTTCTGAACACTATATACTAGTGTACATTTAAGTGATTTTAAGCTATTATATTTATATGCTTAAAATTACTTGTTTTTTTTATGAAGGGGGTTGAATAGGTGAAGCAGCAAAAAAGATTGATGATAATTATGGAAAGACTGAAAAAAGAAAAATCATTGACTTTACAAGACATTATGCAGCTTACAGGTGTTTCTAGAGATACGGCTAGGCGAGATACAATAAAGTTAACGGATAATAACCTCGTGATCCGAACTTATGGAGGTATTAGTTTATCAAATTCGTTTAATAAAATAGATGGATATTTAGGAAGAACAGATCAAGAACTTCAAGTGAAAAAACAAATTGCTAAAGAAGCAAGTAAACTATTATTTGAAAAGCAAACCGTATATTTAGATGTGTCAACCACAATCTCTCTTTTGCCTCAATATTTAGCGAACAGAAATATAAATTTAGCTGTGACAAACTCGATTGACATTGCCGATCAATTTTTAAAGACCACTTCAATACCTACTACGATTCTCGGAGGAACTTTAAATAGAGAAAGTCGTTCAGTCACTGGTGGATACCCAATATGGGAATTAACTAAGTATCGGTTTGATATTTCTTTCTTAAGTTGTGCGGGTATAAATAATCAGGGAATCTATTATGTCCATGAAGAAGACATCGCAATGAAACAGGCAGTTAGAGAAAAAAGTAATAAAATCGTATTACTATGTGATCATACAAAAATTAATTTATCACACAATTACCTTGTCTACTCGTTTGAAGAAATTGACTATTTGATAACTGATAAAAAAATTCCTGAAGAATTAGTCGTTAGAATAGGAAACAGCAAAATCATCTACACAAAGGAGAATAACTATGATTAAAACGATATTATTTGATGTTGATGGAACGATTATTGATACAGAATATGTTATGACACATTCTCTGCAAAAAACATTGCGTGAAGAATTAGAGAAGGAAATCCCGATTAAAGAATTACATTATATTTTAGGTATTCCCGGAAGAGAAGCTATTAAAAAGTTTGTAAATACGGAAGAAGAAGAGGAAACTCTCTTATCAAAATGGGGTGAAAACGTACTTTTATTAGCAGACATTGCTCAAGTTTTTCCGCATATAGAAGAAACATTACAGACATTGCATGTAAAAGGGATTCAATTAGGACTTGTCACATCTAAAACAAAAGAAGAAATGAAAAATGAATTTGATCGATTTAATTTAAATCTATATTTTGATATACAAATTACAGCTTCAGATACTAAGTTGCATAAACCTTTTCCGGACCCCATACAAAAGGCAATTGATGAATTGGGCATAAAAAAAGAAGAAACGATTTATATTGGTGATTCATTATATGACATGCAAAGTGCGAAAGCTTGTGGGATAGCATTTGGTTTAGCTAAATGGGGAGCCAAAAATATAGAAAAATTTCAAAGTGTAGATATAATTATTGATTCTCCTCAAGAAATACTTGATTTGTTAGAAAAATAGACAAAGAGCGTGAGATAAGGATAGGGTCTCACGCTCTTTGTTTTTCGCCATTTAAAGATTGAAATTTTTGCCATTTAAAAAGAAAAGTGACACTAGTATCTTTCAATCGATAAGTTAAAAAATACTTATCTGATTGCTAATCATTTTATAGAAATTTCTTTTAAATGCACCAAGCTAAAACAATCAGTACTAACAATATAAAAAAACACCGAAAACTGAAAAAATAGTTTTGGGTGTTTATCTATGAATTCACGTACTTTTCAAATGATTCCTTTATTCTTCAAAATTTCGCCGGTTCGTAAAACAAATAATTGAAAACTTAATTCTTTTTCAATTTGACCGCTTTTAATTTGATAATCCATCTCAACGAGGTCATCAAATAATTGTCTAACTATTCTTTCATCCAAATTACGCACTTCTTGCATGGCTAATTTAACACGGTAAGGATGTATTTTTAAGGTTTCAGAAATATTCGCTTGCTGGTAGCCAATGTTCATTAAAAATTTTGTTTGTAAAAGTAGACGTAACTGAGAAAGTAAGATCGCATTGATTTTGATCGTCTCTTCTCCTTGAATGATTAAATCTTCAAACAAGCGCAAAGCTTTCTCTGCATTGCCAGATAAAATATAGCGGGTCATATCAAAAAGATTGTGTTCAAGCGTTTTAGGTACCAGCTGTTCAACTTCTCTTTTCGTTATCTGTTCTTGTTGCTGACCATAAAGAACTAATTTATTCAACTCTCGCATCATTTTAGATAAATCAAGATCCGTCAAGCGTAAAAATAAATCAATAGCCTTTCGCTCCATCGTAATTGGCATATTTTCTAATGTGTGTAATAAATACTGTCGTACTTCTTTTTCATTTAATGATTGTACATTGATGATAATCGCCGTCTTTTTTAGCTGTTTAGTGATTTTCTTGCGTTCATCTAATTTTTCATATGGTGCAAAGAATACTATAACAGTTGTGTCTAAAGGCTCTTTTAGATAATTGACAAGAATCTCTGTACGTTGTTCTATTCCATTATTAATTTTCTCAGCTGTTAAAAAGTATGGATTTTCTACAAAAACTAAACGCTGCTCTCCAAAAAAAGGCAAAGTTTCAGCTTCTGCCACTACCTCGTCAATACTGGCATTTTCCATATCAAAACTTAAAAAGTTTAAATCAGCTTGATTATCTATTTGTATTTTTTTTAAAATTTCTGTTCTCACCTGATCTTGCAAATATTTTTCAGTACCTAAAACCAAATAACAAGGAGCAAGTTTTTCTTTACGGATTTTTTGCAAGTCTGCTTGAATATTCATAACATTCCCCACTTTCCAATTTATCCTACCATGAGTATGCGTAAATTGCTAGTTAATTAATGGTTGAATTTTACCAGTAGGGTACCACAAGGGGTGCCATTTAAAAGAAATTGATCCTTGTTGATCCGTCCGTAATGCCTTGATTTGATATGCAGCTAAAATTTCTAATACTTCTTGATGAGGATGACCAAACGAGTTATTCAGACCACAAGAAATGACTCCGTAAGTTGCTGCTAACTGTTCAATAAATTTAGGGCTACTAGACGTACGACTGCCATGATGCCCTAGCTTAATTACATCAGTTTTTAAATTGGGGTAACGCTTTCTAATTTTTTCTTCTGTTACTTGATCAATATCACCTAATAATAAAAAACAAAGCAAACGGTAAGTAAACACGAGTCCAATCGAATCTTGATTTTTACCCGTTCCCTTTTTATCCGGTGCCAATACAAAAAAATCAAAATATCCCTTAATCTGATCTTCTTGTTTTACTTCATAGATTTTTGTTCCCATTTTTTTTAGAAGCTTTAATTGTTTACTTAGTGAAGGGCTATTTCCTGCGCCCCAACCAATATAAACCGAATCAATTTTGAACTGTTTTGAAAGAGTCGCTAACTCTCCTACGTGATCTATGTCATTATGTGTCAAAATCAATTTATTGATACGACTAATTCCTTTTCCTTTTAAAAATGGAACAAGATTATATTCTGCATAAGATCTGATCCTTTGTTTTTGCCAAGCTTCTTTTTGGAAAGAAAGTTTTCCTCCAGTATCAATCATCACAGTTTCTTTTTGAAAAGGCGCTGTTAAAAGAATACTATCGCCTTGTCCTACATCACTAAAAGTAACACTACTCTCTAGTTTAAAAAAGCGAGAAAACATCATTAAACAAGGAATCACCATCGCATAACTCATAGATGAAACAGGCTTCATTTGCTTCGTTTCTATGATCCATAAAAAAAATCCCACGCTAAAAATCATCAACCAAAAACTTGGCTGCCCAATAATCACTGTTGAAAATCTAAAAAAATCAAGGAAAGTCTCAAATTTTCCCAATAGCCCTTCCAATCCTTCCACCATAAAGAAAGGAAGATAGCTTCTAAAAATAAAAAGAAAAACAAACAACGGGAGAAAAAAATTAAGAAAAATTGGGGCAAATAAAACTGTTAACACACTTCCTGCTACCGGCCACTGATAGAAATGCCAGACAGTAAGTGGTAACGTACCAATACTGAATAATACAATTGATGCAATTTTTTGGCTTTTATTCCTAGCAGTTGCAGGAAATAAAAGAAACAAGAAACTCATAGCTACACTAAGCTGTCCACCTCCTTGAAAAAGGCAAAGAGGTTCAATCAATAAAAGCAGCCATAAGATAATTGAAAAACAATCTAACGAGGAAAGTTTTAGTTTAAAAAGCTTTAAAGCTAGTTTTAATAAAAATAAGATTCCCGCCCGCAGCACAGATATTGCTCCACCAGTTAACACAAAATAACTAAGTGTTAATAACACGATCGGTATAAAGCTAAATGATAAGGTGAATCCTCCCCTACGAAAAAGATAATAGAGCCAACCTAAATAAGCTTGAATATGCATTCCCGATAAACTGAACAAATGAAGTAAGCCTGTTTTTTTATATGTTTCTTCTGATGTTAAAAACTGACTATCTTTGTAGCCAAATAAAAGTGCGTTCATGTACACACTAACCTTATTTGGAAAACTATTTTGAATATAGGTGATAAATGTTCCCCTTTTTCTTGTTAAAAAATTTTGCCATGAGTTTTCTTTAAAAAGTTCTTTGATTTTACGAATTTGGAAGCGACCGGCGATTCGATGAATATTGTCGTTTTTTACTTGATCAAAAGCATACGCATTTCTTTGTTTTACTGGTGCTTGATAGTCACCTAAAACCACTAGTGTGATTGCTTCTCTTCTCATGATAAGAAATGAATCTCGTTCTTTTTCAGATTTAGCATAATAACTCAGATGGAGCTTTTGCCTACTATTTGTAAGTCCTACAAAATGAACCAAGTCACCATTTAGTTTCACTGTATCTGATACTACCGCCACACGTTCTATCGTGTTTTTATCAACAATAGGTTCTTTTTCTTTTAACCAACAAGAAAAGAAAACCAGCAAGCTGCAACTTAGGCTAAGATACATCACTTGTTTATTTTCTTTCAGTAAAAAAAAGAAAAAAAAGCCAGCGAAAATCAAACGATTATACTCTTTGTCTGTATAATAAACCAGACAGATAAAAATCGAAGAAATCGCTGGAAAAACCAATCGATTTTGCACTTGGTTGCAAAATAATTTAAACATGTTCTCCTGATAATTCTTTTTGAAGCTTAGAAAAATGAGTGGAATCTAGAGAAACTTGATGAACGGTCGCTCCTAATTGTTCAATCAATGATTGCGCATAAGGATCATTACGATAATCATGTAAGTAATTAATCTTCTTTATTCCTGCTTGTAATAAAGCTTTTGTACACGCTAAACAAGGAAAATGAGTGACATAAATTTCAGCACCTTCAGTTGGCACACCTAATTTGGCACATTGCAATAGCGCATTCATTTCTGCATGGATAGTTCGTAAACAATGACCGTCCACAATATAGCAACCTTCATCTATGCAATGGACATCTCCACTGACTGCCCCGTTATATCCCCCAGCAATGATTCGTTTTTCCTTAACTAAAGTCGCCCCGACTTCCAGTCGCGTACACGTACTTCTCAATGATAATAACACTGCTTGAGCCATAAAATATTGATCCCAAGGAATCCGTTCATTATTCATTTTAGCCACCTCTATTTTTTATTCTATAGCAATTGTAATGAAGTTTTTGATTTTTTCAACTGTCTTTTCACCAATCCCTGATATTTCTTGAAGCTCTTCGACATTTTTAAATGAACCATGTTCTTTTCTATACTGAATAATTTCTTGTGCTTTTTTTTCACCGATGCCCGGTATCTCCTGCAATTGTGAAAGTTCGGCCGTATTAAGATTAATTTTTTCTTTGTCCACTTTTTTCTTAGATAATTCTGTAGCCGTCAACTCATTCGTATTAAGTATTTGCTCATTAGACAATTCTTCTCCTACTGTAGGCACGTATAATAATTGCTGATCTGTTAATTTAGAAGCCAAATTAATGCGCTTCTCATCTGCAAATTCAGTCAATCCTCCGGCTTTTTTTATCACGTCAAAGACCCGGTCTTTTATAGAAAAAGAATACATTCCAGGTCGGTTTACCGCTCCTTTTACATCAACATAAATGAGGGAATCAGAAGTTTCACTTATTTTTTCATTGCTTGCCTTAAAAGATTGATTTTCTTGAAAGGATTCTATCAGTGGCCGTTCCTTTGAAGAGGTTGGTATGAGATATTCCTCTTTTTTTAAGTATAGAAAGCCACCAATAATGAGTATAAAAACAGGTATAATTAAAATACAATAAAAAACTCGCTGTGGTAAGGAAAAGATTCGCTGATAAATTTTTTTCATATTACTAGCACTCTCTTTTTCTGCTTTGGCTGCTTTAGTAAAAATTACCTGTATGCTAATTTCCTTTCTTTAAAATTTAAAACTAATTCATTTTGCTTTTCACTATTAAATACGTAAAAAAGTTTTTTTCATTCCCACGCATAAAAAATAATTACTGCTCTTTTTTCTTCTAACTTTAATGATGAAACGATCTTTTAATAGTTTATAAAAGTATTAAGTTAAAATCATTCCTTTGTTTCATTCATCTTTTCTAAATAATTTAGTGCGTCTTGGACGGTTTTAACTGGAACGATTTTCATAGTTGTGTTTAATTTTTTTGCAGCAGCTTTCGCTTCTTCATAATTTGATTGAATCTCAGGATATTCTTTTTTGACTTCAACTGAAATGGGGTCATCCGGAGCAAAAAAAATCTCTACACCAGCTTGATCTGCACTTGCAACTTTTTTATCAATTCCTCCAATGCGTCCAACTTCGCCTTCACTAGTAATCGTACCTGTACCAGCAATTTCTTTTCCATGACGAAGATTTTTGCCAGTCACCTGTTCATAAATTTCAAGAGTGAACATTAACCCTGCCGAAGGACCTCCTATTGAACCGGAATTGATTGAAACGTTGGTCTTTGTCTGAATGGCTGTGTGATCTGTTAATGTGATGCCAATCCCGGCCTTTTTATCCGTTAAAAGTTCGATCAACTTTCCAGAAGCTTCCTTTTCTTTTCCAGCATGCAAATAAGTGATCGTCACTTTTTCTCCAACTTTTTTACTTTTCACGTATTTCATAAAATCTTCTGCACTTTTGAATGTTTGTCCGTTGATTCGTGTAACAGTATCTCCTACAGCTAATTTGCCATAAAAGCTGGAATTTTTCTCAATACTCATAACATATACACCTTTAAATTCCATTTTATAGGGTAACCCAGCTAATTTTAATGCTTGCTCAATGGCCGCATTTTGTGAAGATTCCATGTAATAGCGTTGAATTTGATTATACTCTTCATTTGTTGCTCCGCCAGTTAACTCTTCTGCACTAATCAAATCTTCAAAAGGAGAGAGTTTTGCTTTGACTGCTAAATAACCGGTTGCTTGACGTACACCAACAGAGGTTAGTGAAAAAGAACCAGATTCTTGATCCTTTTTTCCATTTACGGTGATTAGTTCTTTCAAATTGATCGTAGCTCCTGGCGCTTCTACATAATACGGCAACGGCACCACGACAAAGCCAATGATGAAAATTCCTAAAAAAAGAACAAGAATTGTTTTTAACCACTTTTTAAAATTCATTGTTTTCACGCTTTCTAGCTAAAGCTTCATTAATTGCAGGAGGAAGATAACAACTAACATCGCCCCCGAAATATAAAACTTCCTTTAACAAGCTTGAACTAATATGACTGTATTCTGGCTTTGCTAACAAAAAAATTGTTTCTGCTTCTTGATTTAAGTAACGATTCATTTGGGCAATATCACGCTCATATTCAAAATCTTTTACGCTACGAATACCGCGAATAATTGCATTAACTTTTAATTTTTTTGCAATTTCTACGGTTAATTGTTCTTCTTGATGAAGCACTTTAACATTTGAAAGATGTTCGACTGATTGGCCGATGAGTGCTACTTTTTCTTTTACAGTAAATAAGCTTTTTTTGGAAGTATTCACAAATACTCCAATAATTACTTCATCAAACAATTTTGCGGCTCGTTCGATCATATCCAAGTGTCCATTGGTTAAAGGATCAAAACTCCCAGGGAATAGAGCTTTTTTCATTGATCGTCCTCTTTTCTGTAAATAGTAACGGACGTAATGCCATAGTTTTTTTTTCTTATCTGAATAAAACTAGCAATTTTTTCAGGTAGTTCAACTGTTTTATCTGTTTCACATACAATAACAGCCGATTTTTTAAAAAGATTCAATTCCGACATTTTTATGACTTGATCCTCAATTTTTTGTTTCGCATAAGGTGGATCAAGAAATAAGTAATCAAATACCCAATGGTCGTTTGCTAATTTTTCAATGGCTTTATCTGCATCAAGTTTTAATACAGTAAATTTTTCTAACTCTTTTGTTTGTTCAATATTTTCCTTAATTACTTTTATAGCTTGGTAATTCTTCTCTACACAAACCGCATGTTCACAGCCGCGAGAGATCGCTTCAATCGCCAAACTACCACTTCCTGAAAACAAGTCTAGGACTTCTCCTCCTTCAAAATAAGGACCGATCATATTAAAAATGGATTCTTTTACTTTATCTGTCGTAGGTCGTGTGGCTACTCCAGCTAGACTTTTTAAACGACGACCGCCATAAATTCCCGATATGACTCGCATTGACTCACTCCTTTTAAAAATTGTGCTGTTAACAGTATACCAAAAAAAAGATAAAAAAACTTGGATTGCCATTAAATTCCGGCTTTCTCAAATTATTTTTTATCTTTTTTATTAGTAAGCAAATTAAATGATTTAATACTAAAAGACATGATCAGCTAAACGTATTTTTGTATTGATTTCTTCGATTTCAAAACCTTCTTCTTTTACCTTTTGTTTTGAGCCAATTTTTTCAGCAAAATTCATTTCAACGTCTGGTCGATAAGAGCGTTCTACTCGACGAACAAAATGTAATTTTTTGATTCGTTCTTCAGTTTGTTCAAATGTCTCTTCACTTAAATACAATACAACATATTTCATTTTCCGTGAAACATAATGAAGTAACCCAAATTTTTTTAAATTTTTCAATTGCTTCAAACTGTACACCCAAACAATCAAACCGCGGCGCTTAATTAGTTGAAATTCATTTTTTTCATCGTTCATGACAGCTACCTCCACACCCATTATGTGTTCTTTTTTCAAAAAAAGGATTTCCTGCATCTACTTTGATGGTCAAAGAAACTGTTTTAGCAAGCTGTTGACTAATTTCATCTAATACGTTTTGTAATTGCGTTTCTCTCACACGAAAAGCAGCAACTTTTTCATTTAAATCAAGTTGTCGCTTTGCTTGCCACACAGCCATCTTTATTTCTCGAAACTCCGGTGCATAATTTTGGTAAGGCGCAACTTTTTCATACTGCTCTTTTTTTACTGCAAAGTGAGCCATCAACTTTTTTACTTCTTTCGATTGCTCCATCAATTTCTTAGATTTCAAATAATTTTTCATTGTTTTACTTTGTTTGATGCACGCAGATAAATGCTTGCATTGATCTTCTAATTTAAACAATTCTTCATTAATCTTCACTGCTATCAGTACTCTCCTTAACTTCTTCTTGCAATAAGACTAACATATTTTCTTTTGAAAAAGCAATTCCTAATAAATCAGAAGTATTCCTCAAAAAACGATCGTGATAGTAAGGATCACTATACAACAATAGAAAAGTAAAAGTTGGGTCAATAATCGGATGAGAGAACACACCATTGACTTTTGAAAGGTTTCTTTTAGCAACAAGTGCATTAAGTTCATCCGTTGTCAGTGAAAATTTAGCTGTCGTTTTAGAACTTCCATTGATTTGCTGCCATTCTGCCAGTCGTTCTTTCGATAAAATTTCTCCTGGATATCGCAAAAAATCAGTCAAAAGCAACGTCGTTTGGATGGAAAAAGCAGGCATTTGCTTATAAAACGCTAACCCGTCCAACTGTCTAAATTGATTTAATAGTTGATAACTATGTTTTGCTTTTGCATGGTCAATTTCCGACCAATTCACTTGCTTTTCCATTTTATATTGTGGCAAGTCTTCACCGAATACTTGATAAGGATGAAGTTTCAATAAATTCTCTTTGTTTAAATACACAAGAGAAAACAATCCGCTGTTACTTTGATCAAAGAATAAAATCGCAAAGGTTCCATTATTAAAGGCAATCAACGGCCGATAATTCATGTCTTCTTCCATCAATTCAATTCCAAATTCCGCTTCATGATATTGAAAGGAAAAATTAGTATAGATCGTTGTAATTTCAGTGAGGTCTTGCAAAGTCATTCCAAATGAAAAAGGCGCAATATTCGTTTGATCAGCTTGCAATACTTTAATGGTTGAAACTTGACCACTTTCAATATTGGCTTCAAAAGATAGTTGATTAATTTGATCCTTATAATACCTAGTTTCAAATCCAAAACCACTAGCCAACTGTTCATACGGTTGACCAAAACGCCGTTCTAGTTCGCCTATTGATTGTCCAATATATGCCGAAAAACCAGTAGCTTGAAGTGTTTGATACTTCCACATTGTCATTTGACTTTGTGGTTGTTGTTCTAGACTTTTCTTTTTCTCAAATCCAGCGGGAAAAAACACCGGCTGCATGTAAAATACAAAAATCATCGATAATAATATCGCACTAAACAAACCTAGCCGTTTCATTATTCCCCCACCTTTATTTTTCAGTTACTTCAAGCAATAAATCTCCTGAGTCAATTGGTTCACCCGCTGTTACATAAACTTGTGAAACTTCACCATCAAAACGAGCTTCGATCGCAGTTTCCATTTTCATCGCTTCAGTAATTATCAACGGATCACCTTTTTTAACACGATCTCCCTTTTTAACTAATACATCTAAAACAGCCCCCGACATAGTTGCGCCAATGTGCTCACGGTTTGTTGGTTCAGCTTTGATGCGCTTGTGTATAGTACTGATAATTGAATGATCTTTTACAGTAATTTCACGACGCTGTCCATTTAAGTTAAAAAATAGCACTCGGTTTCCTTCAATATCTGGTTCTCCGATTTCATCTAGACGGATAATCAAAATTTTTCCTTTTTCAATTTGTACATTGACCGTTTCTCCTAAACGAATACCTTGAAAAAATGTAGGTGTATCAAGCAACGTTACTTCTCCAAATTGATTATAAGCTTTTTGATAATCCAAAAATACTTGTGGATACATCAAGTAACTTAGAATCTCTTCTTGTTTTGGCTCGTAGCCAATTTTTTCTGCCAATTCTTCTTTTACTTTATTAAAATCAACCGGTTTAGCTAAAGCTCCTGGTCGTTGAGTAATGGCTGGACGACCTTTAAGAATAATTTTTTGTAATTTTTCAGGGAATCCTCCTACTGGCTGTCCTAATTGTCCTTGAAAGAAGGTAACAACTGATTCAGGAAAACTCAATGTCTCCCCTTTTTTATAGATATCTTCTTCGCTCAATTTATTTTGAACCATAAACAAAGCCATATCTCCCACTACTTTTGAAGAAGGCGTTACTTTTACAATATCGCCAAACATTTGGTTAACGGTATGATACATTTGCTTGATTTCATCCCATTGATTGCCTAACCCAACAGCTTTTGCCTGCTGTTGCAAATTAGAATATTGGCCACCGGGCATTTCATGCATATAAACTTCAGTTTCAGGAGCATTTAATCCATTTTCAAACGGTTTATAATACATACGAACGTCTTCCCAATAATGGTTCAGCTGCTGGGCATTTTGAATATTAATTTCAGGTACACGCGGTCCATTAACTAATGCATAATACAAACTACTCATGCTTGGTTGACTCGTATTTCCGCTCATTGCACTCATTGCAACATCAACAATATCTACGCCTGCCTTCGTAGCTGCCGAATACGTAATAATCCCATTGCCGCTAGTATCATGTGTATGAAGATGGATTGGTACATCAGTTATTTCTTTTAATTCACTGACTAAACGATATGCTGCTTGTGGTTTAAGAAGCCCAGCCATGTCTTTGATAGCAATGATATGCGCACCCAACTGTTCTAACTCTTTGGCCATCTCCTTATAGTACTGAACATTATACTTAGCACGAGCAGGATCATTAATATCGCCCGTATAACAAATTGCAGCTTCAGCCACTTTTCCGGCATCACGAACTGCTTGGATACTTTTTTCCATTTGTGGAATCCAATTTAAGCTATCAAAAATCCGAAATACATCAATTCCTTGTCTAGCTGCTTCTTTAACAAATTCCACCAATACGTTATCTGAATAATTCGAATATCCTACCGCGTTTGACCCTCTAAAAAGCATTTGTAAAAGTGTATTTGGCATCAATTCTCGAATTTTTCTCAATCTTTGCCAAGGATCTTCATTTAAAAAACGATACGCCACATCAAAAGTTGCGCCCCCCCACATCTCACTTGAAAATAGTTCAGGCAACCCTTCACCAGTCAACTGTGCAATTTCTTTAAAGTCTTTGGTACGCACACGAGTAGCCAACAAACTTTGATGTGCATCTCGAAAGGTCGTGTCCGTCAACAATAGGTTTTCTTGAGCTTTGATCCAATCAATCAAAGCTGTGATTCCCTTTGTATCTAAGACATTTTTTGCGGTCAGATAATCAGTACGCTTCATTAAATTTTTCGGTACACGAGGCGACTCATAAAATGTTTTTTCCTCATTTTTGATTCCCGGAAACCCATTAACCGTAATTTCTCCGATATATTTCATCGTTTTATTTCCACGGTCACGTAAACGAGGAAATAAAAATAGTTCATTCGTATTATCAATAAATGTCGTTTTGGCATCACCCGATTGAAAATCAGCGTGAGAAATTACATTCAGTAAAAAAGGAATGTTGGTCTTTACACCTCGAATACGAAACTCTTTTAAACAACGAGTCATCTTTTGAATGGCTGTATCAAAATCAGCTGCATGAGTACACACTTTTACTAACAAAGAATCAAAATGCGGTGTCACAACGTATCCGGCATAAGCATTCCCGACGTCTAGACGAACTCCAAATCCACCGGGGGAACGATACGTATCGATCTTTCCTGTATCTGGAAGAAAATGATTCAACGGATCTTCTGTAGTAATTCGGCATTGAATAGCAAAGCCATTGCAGCAAATCTGTGCTTGTTGTGGCAAGCCAATTTCTTTATGCAGGTCTTTTCCTTGGGCAATCAGCAATTGTGACGTCACGATATCGATATCTGTAATCATTTCAGTAATCGTATGTTCAACTTGAATACGCGGATTGACCTCAATAAAATAAAATTTATCACCTTCCACTAAAAACTCAACCGTGCCAGCATTGACGTAACCCACATGTTTCATCAACTGAACGGCTGCTTCACAGATACGTTTTTGCTGTTTCTCAGACATTGCCACACACGGTGCTACTTCTACCACTTTTTGGTGACGCCTTTGAACGGAACAATCTCTTTCAAACAAGTGAATCACGTTGCCGTATCTATCCCCTAAAATTTGAACTTCAATGTGTTTTGGACTGGCAATGTATTTTTCTACATAAACTTCATCACTGCCAAAAGCCGCTTTTGCTTCACTTTTTGCGCGTTCATATCCTTCACGTGCACTTTTTTCATCATAAGCTACACGCATTCCTCGACCGCCGCCGCCTAAAGCGGCTTTAATCATAATCGGATAACCGTAACGTGCAGCAAACGTCAATGCTTCTTCTACACTTTTGATTGGTCCATCTGTTCCGGGAATCGAAGCAATTCCCGCTTCAATTGCAGCCGCTTTTGCCTTGATTTTATCTCCAAATATTTCTAAATGATGCAAGTCAGGACCTACAAAAGTGATTCCTTCTTCGCTGCATCGTTTAGCAAAACTTAAGTTTTCAGATAATAATCCATAGCCGGGATGGATCGCATCCGCGCCGCATGTTTTAGCAATCGAAATGATTCCTTCAATATCTAAGTAAGCATCAATTGGTTTTTTTCCTTCTCCGATGAGATAGGCTTCATCTGCTTTAAAACGGTGAACCGAATACTCATCTTCTTTTGCATAGATACCTACAGTTTTAATTCCTAATTCGGTACATGCTCGAAATATACGGACCGCTATTTCTCCTCTGTTAGCAACTAAAACTTTTTTCATCGAATCACTCCTACAACTTTTTAGTATAAACCTAAACTTTTTCGTTTTTCGTCTGCGCTAATATTTAGTACAAAACCAATACAAATGGATAACATCAATAAACTAGAACCACCTTGACTCAAAAAGGGGAAAGTGATCCCTGTTAAAGGAATCACGCCAGTAATTCCTCCAAGATTAATGAATACTTGAATCAAAAACATTGCACCGATTCCAATGCATACTAAAGAATTGAAAGGGTCTTTTGAACGAATACCGACTAAAATAATTCGAATAATCATGAAAAATAAGATGGCAAGAATTAGAATTCCCATAATCACCCCTAGTTCTTCTACCACAATAGCATAAATAAAATCCGTTTGTGCTTCTTGTAAAAAACCTTTTTTCTGAATGCTATTTCCTAGTCCTCTACCAAAAAGTCCACCATTAAACATCGCATAATAGCCATTAACTAATTGATGTCCTTTGTTTAATTCATCTGCAAAAGGATTTTGAAAAATAGCAAATCGGTTGTAGATGTATTGTAATCGCCCGGGAAAAATTTTCCCATGCGTAATGTTGATCAACCAAATAGCCAAAAAACTTAAACCAACTCCACCAAATCCAACAATCAATGTATAAATATAATTAATTCCACTTGCTAAAAGCAAAATTAAAATAATTAAAAAAATAACTGTTGCATTTCCAAAGTCCGGTAAAACAGCTACCAATGCTGTTAGTCCAAGTACTAACAGTAACGGTCTTTTAACCGTTGATGCAAAATCTTTTTGTACACTATTTTGTCGTTTCGATAATGTCCACGCCAAATACCAAATCACAATAATCTTTAAGTATTCTGCTGGTTGAATCGAAAAACCAGCAAGTTGCAGCCAGCCTTTTGCGCCATTAACCTCTTTTCCAAAAAATAAAACAATCAGTAACAAGATAATCAAAACAGCAATTGCAGCCATAATTAATCGCTGATTCTTTAATACTTCTGTTTTCATTTTATAAAGAAGACCAATGGCAACTAAGCTAATTCCCCAAAACAAGCTTTGATTAAAAAAAGAGGCCGATGGACTATTTCCGTTTTCAAGTAATAAATAAGATGTTGAACTATACACCATAATTAATCCCAAAATACATAAAATCAAATAAGGGATCAAAATACTGTAGTTTAATAAATGCCTTTTTTTCATTTTCTTAGGCAAGTTTATTCCTCCTTGCCGATTTCTTTTTTATCATAATTTTCTTGGTAAACCTCACTATATAATCGGTTCAATTCCCGCTCTAATTCACTCAGCAACAGCTGTCCTTTTATTTTATCAATGATCCCCACACGAATTGCAAATCCAACTTGCTGTGAGAAACCATACATTTGTGTATCTACTACTTCTTCAAAGGCCTTACATTGTGAAATACACAAGCTGTTTTTTTGATTTGTAATCAAACGTTTGATTCGATCTGCTTCGTCTTTAAGCACTTGAACTGCAAATTCATTGGATAGAGAATTCATCTATGCCTACCTCCATTCTAAGTTTATTTATTATAACATACTTAAAATTCCAACGGGGAAAATTCCTCATTTTCTCTCGTTGATTTTCCTATTTTTTATTAATTTAGAACTTTTATTCACAATAGGCAAAAAAGGAGTTGATTAAAACAATGATAGATTAATTTGCATGAATCACTGCTAAAAATGCCTCACCATATTTAGCTAGCTTACTTTGACCGACTCCTTTGATTTGCAATAAAGAGAGTCGATCTTTTGGTCTTTGGCGACTCATTTCTTTCAATGTAGCATCAGAAAAAACAACATATGGCGGAATACCAGCTTGAACTGCTAAATCTGTTCGTAATTCCCTTAATGCTTCAAATAAACTATCTGCTTCCTCTTCTGAAAGCTGTTGGACTTTTTTTGCTTCTTTCTTAAATACCTTTTGTTTTCCTTTTAACACTTCAATACCAAGTGCCGTGACTTTCAAAACCGGAAATTCTCCATTCATCACACACAAATAACCACTAGAAATAAGAAATTCAATTAGCTGCAAAATATCTTTTTGAGTCCATTTCTTCAATAATCCATAAGTTGATAATTTTTCAAACTCTAGCATTTTTACTTTTTGTTCTTTTGAACCCGCCAGTACTTTCATCAGTAATTGTTTGCCATAATTTTCTCCCATACGTTTTAAACAAGATAAAACCATCTGTGCTTCTACCGTTACATCGACTAATTCTCTTGTATCCAAGCAGTTTCCACAACTGTTGCATGGAAGACTTTTTTCACCAAAATAAGAGAGAATGTATTGTTGCAAGCAAGTTTCAATATATACATATTCGGTCATTGCTTTTAACTTTTCATACTCTTTTTCTTTTTGCAATTCTTCACGTTGTGATTGTTGAATAAAAAATTTCTGCACTTGAATATCTTGAGGAGAAAACAATAAAACAGCTTCACTTAAAAGACCATCACGGCCCGCACGTCCTGCTTCTTGATAATACGCTTCTAAAGACCCCGGTATTTGATAATGAATAACAAAGCGAATATTACTTTTATTAATTCCCATGCCAAACGCATTGGTCGCAACTAATAGCTCCGTACGGTCATACAAAAAATCTTCTTGTACTTTCGTTCGTTGGCTTTCACTCATCCCACCATGATATCTATCCACATTAAAGTGAAGCTTCGTCAATAAATGATATATTCGATCCACTTCTTTGCGTGTAGCTGCATAAATAAGCCCCGATTGCTTTTCATTGACTCGTAAATATTCAATTAAGTAGAGGTCTTTTTTTTGATCTTTCACTACTTGTAAACGTAGATTTTTACGCGCGAAACCTGTTTGAATATGGTTATTCGTTGGAATTTTTAACAATCTCTTGATATCTTCAGCGACATTTAGTGTTGCTGTAGCAGTTAATGCAATAATTACAGGACGCCGCTCAAAATTATTTAAAAGTTCTGCCATTTGCAGATAGCTTGGGCGAAAGTCGTGTCCCCATTGTGAAATACAATGTGCTTCATCAATTGCAATGAGTTGAAGGTTCCAGCGTTTCATTGAGTGAATAAAATCAGGTAGAATGAAGCTCTCAGGAGCAACATACAACAATTGTATATGTTGTTGATCCAGTAAACGAAATCGAGCAGCTGTTTCATATCCATCTAACGAACTGTTAATAAACGTGGCAGAAATTCCTAATTGATTCGCAGCATCTACTTGGTCTTTCATTAAAGAAATCAAAGGGGAAACAACAATGGTCAATCCCTTCAACATCAACGCTGGTAGCTGGTAACAGATTGATTTTCCACTTCCAGTTGGCATAATTCCGAGAACATCTTCATGATCAAGTACTTTTTGGATAATCTCTTTTTAACCGGGACGAAACGTCTCATAACCAAAATATTGTTTTAATACTTTATTCATCCTATCACTTCCTTTTAATAAAATTGAGTCCAACAAAGTACTATTTTCTATTTTCTTTCTTATTCTTATAAGAATACAACAACTATATTTTACTTCTCAATTACAAGAAGAACAACAAGAAGAAGAACTCACTTTTTGAGAAACAAGTGAAATTTGTGAAACACAATTAGCTGTATTTTAAGTTTTTTAAAAAACTTTTAATAAATTTGAAGCGTATTTCTAGTATTTTTCTTATTTTCTTTTTCTACTTCTCCACAGAATATTCTTTCCATCGAAAAAGAATAAAATCACTTCAATTGCCTTATTTTATTTCTAACTACTGTCACTGTATTATTCATCTTTTTACTCCTATTTTTACGTATTAGCTTAACAAGCGACAAAATTTATATTTACTAAATAACTATCGCTTTCTACTATGAAAAATCTCATCCAAATGAGGGATGCAGCCCAAGAAGAGGTCCACATTTCCTTTATATTTTTATCCTCTTTTGAATACCTCACTTAATGACAACAATAAATAATTTTTTTATATTTTGCTATGAATGCAATATAGAATTTTCACTTTGCCTGTACAAAATAAAAAAGAACCAGCTTACAATTTATGTGAGCTAATTCTTTCATTTTTACTAAGAGTTATTTTTTCTTTTTTGCAGCTTTTTCTCGCGCATTCTTATTCAAAATTTGTTTTCTTAAACGAATGCTTTCAGGAGTTACTTCACAATATTCATCGTCATTTAAAAATTCTAATGATTCTTCCAACGTTAACTGTTTTGGCTTCTTAATTACAGATGTTTGATCTTTGGTGGCTGATCGAACGTTGGTCATTTGTTTTGCTTTGGTAATATTGACGGTTAAATCATTCTCACGACTGTTTTCACCTATAATCATTCCTTCATATACTTCAGTTCCCGGCTCAACAAAAACTGTTCCACGTTCTTCGATACTCATAATGGAGTAAGTTGTTGCTTTACCTGTGTCGATAGATACTAAGGCTCCTTGATGGCGTCCACCAATTTGACCATGCAACATTGGCAAGTATTGATCAAACGTGTGGTTCATGATTCCATAGCCACGAGTCATGGAAAGAAATTCAGTCGAATAACCGATTAAACCACGAGCAGGAGTTAAGAAAGTCAACCGAATTTGTCCATTTCCAGTATGAATCATGTCTTGCATTTCACCTTTGCGCAAGCTTAATGATTCAATGACACTTCCCATATATTCTTCCGGCGTATCAATTTGTACGCGTTCAAAAGGTTCACATTTTACGCCATCAATTTCTTTTTCGATGACTTCAGGGCGAGAAACTTGCAATTCGTATCCTTCACGACGCATGTTTTCGATCAAAATCGACAAATGAAGCTCACCGCGGCCAGAAACAATCCAAGCATCAGGCGAGTTAGTTGGTTCAACCCGTAATGAAACGTCTGTTTGAAGTTCAGCCATTAAACGTTCTTCAATTTTTCGAGCCGTCACGTATTTTCCTTCACGCCCTGCAAAAGGTGAATTGTTGACTAAAAAAGTCATTTGTAAAGTTGGTTCATCAATATGCAAAATAGGTAACGCTTCTTGATGATCTACAGGTGTCACTGTTTCTCCAACAAAAATATCTTCCATTCCAGATACTGCAATTAAATCTCCTGCTTTTGCTTCACCAATTTCTAAACGTTTTAATCCAAAAAAACCAAATAATTTTGTTACGCGGAATTTTTTAACAGAACCATCTAATTTTAATAATGCGACTTGGTCACCTACCTTAATCGTTCCACGAAAGACTCGCCCGATCCCAATTCGTCCTACATAATCATTATAATCAAGTAACGATACTTGAAATTGTAATGGTTCATCACTGTTATCTACAGGAGCAGGAATTTTTTCAATAATTGTATCAAAAATAGGAGCCATCGTTGATTCTTGATCTGCTGGATCATCGGACAAACTTGAAGTTCCATTTAAAGCAGACGCATAGATTACTGGGAAGTCTAATTGATCATCATCAGCACCTAATTCAATGAATAACTCTAAGACTTCATCCACTACAAATGCAGGACGTGCAGAGGGCTTATCAATTTTATTAACAACTACGATCGGTGTAATGTGTTGTTCAAGTGCTTTTTTCAGCACAAAACGAGTTTGCGGCATTGTCCCTTCGTAAGCATCTACCACTAAAACAACTCCATCAACCATTTTCATAATACGTTCCACTTCGCCACCAAAGTCTGCGTGTCCTGGAGTATCCATGATATTTATACGAATCCCTTTGTAATCAACCGCTGTATTTTTTGCTAAAATCGTGATTCCACGTTCTTTTTCTAAAGCATTTGAATCCATCGCACGTTCTTGTAGTTGCGTGTGCGCATCTAATGTATCTGATTGTTTTAGTAACTCATCCACTAAGGTGGTTTTTCCGTGGTCAACGTGAGCGATAATCGCTACGTTACGGATATCATTTCTATAGTTCAATGTAACTAGCTCCTTTTTGCTTCTTTCTGACAGTTCAAATTTACTCGACTTTTTATTATAGCAGATTTTTTTTATGAAATATAGTGAAATATTTTCATTTTTTTAGAAAGACATAAATTTACACGTTTTCTTTATAAAACATAAAAAAACAGCGATTAAAACTGCAATAATCGCTGCATTTCTTCATAAGCATTAGGGGTTCCAGCTAAAAAATATTCTCTACCAGAAAATTGAAGCTTCTTACCTGAAAAATCACTATATCGCATATTAAAAACATCAAGTAAAATACAACCCGCGCCATAATCCCAAGGACATAGTTTAGAAATATAGCCCACATGACTACCTTTTAACATAGCAATCATTTCTAGCCCAGCACATCCAGTGATACGAATCCCAAGACTTATATCCCCGATTGTACGGATATTGTAACAGTTATGTCCGTAAAAATACCCATTGATCCCTAATAATCCATCTTGCAAAGAGATATTTTCTGGAGCTAGTAGCTTAGTCTCGTTTTGATAAACTCCTACTGAAGGACCGCCCCAATAAAGTTCTGCTTTCATTACATCGTAGATAAAACCAGCGCTTCCTTTGCCTTCCTCATACACAGCCACCATAATGCAAAAATTTTCGCCTTCTCTCACAAAGTTCAACGTTCCATCAATAGGATCAATGATAAATACTCGGCCGGTTAAATCATCTAAGTTATTTTGTCCATCTTCTTCTGCTAAAATTTTTGCTTTTGAGTCAAAAGTTTGAATCTTCTCAATTAAAAATCGTTGAATTTTTTGGTCAAGGTTCGTAACGATATCTTTTCGATTGCTTTTTTCTCTGACGCTTATCGTTTTTCGCTGGGTTTGTTTGATGATTTCACCTGCTTCAATCAGCCATTGTTTAATTTCTGAAAAAATTGGTTCCATCTTTACTTATCCTCTCATATTCAATGTTTTCTGTCGGTTTTCTTTTGCTTTTTGAACCGTTTTATAAAGAGAATAACCAGAGACTTTTTCAAATTCTCTTCCTAGCCGCTTTTCTTCCCCAATTGACTTTATGACTGTCTTAAACTGACGATACGTCTCTAAAAAAACAGCATTATCAATTCCTTGCTCATTTGCCTTTTCTAATACCTCCCACATTTTCATAACGATAACCAGTTCATCAGTCGTCCAATCTAAATCTAACGGATATTGATACTCTTGCATAACTTATTCTCCTATTTCAAGTAATTACAATTAGTTTAGCACAGAAAAGAATAAGTCACCAACGATTGCCTTTTAAGATTACACGTGATAATTTTTTACCTAAAAAAACAACTAGCTGTTTATTTTAATAATTCTTTTATTTCAACAAACAATTTTTGCCCTTTTTCCATTCATAAATTTTTAGCATAACTATTCAGTTCATCTGATTTTTAAGCGTACTTAAGATAACTGTATAATTTCATATTAATCAAAACTAATCTCCATTTCAGTAATATCATTTTTTGACGAAGCAATACAATTTTGACTCTGTGTTTTTGCACTTTTTGTAATATCTTGTAACCCATATAATTTTTTGGGCGGTGCTTCAAGGAACATATAATCAGGATGCGATCTTTTCCTTGAATCAATTTCAGCGATTATTTTATCAAACTGCCGCATTGTCTGTTCAACATCTCGATTATCGTAAAGCCCATTGCTTTTAAGTACATCTTCCCATTCAATATCAGTACTCATTTATTTCAGTCCTTTTTTCAAATTTAAGTACACTATAATTGTACATTTAGTCCATTTTTTAAGTGTGCTTTTTTTTAAAAAAAGAGAAATAATTGTTTCTTTTTATAGATCTAATATAAATAAGATCTACGCTTAATCAAAAGCATAAAGACTTTTTAAACACATTACTTACGAACAAGTCCCCTTTCCTATCATTCGCAAAATTTCTGTAAACCACCATCATTTTCCAAGTTATATCATTTCAACTGAATTAAATTTTTGAGTAACAATTTAATAACCTTCCCTGCAATAGTGTTTTGAAACCACGTGTTTTAATGGCTTTAATTCTGTACTTTTGATTTGAGCATTCTTAATCACTTGATTAAAAGAATTAGTTTGATTATCCATTAAATCATTCGCATGATCAATCATAGCTCTACAGTCTATACCCTTTAATAAATTTAGCTGTTCTTCTTTTTTTGTTTGACCTGTTTGTTCTTCACTTTCGTTCAACATAAAATTGACATTTTGTTGTTTGTCCTTTTCTTCTTCTGTCACCCAATTTAGCAAATCAGCAAATGCTAACTCTTGGAAAGATTCATTGGCTTCGTCTGTAAATGTTTCAAAAGTCACTGGCTCTTGGATTTTTGACACATCTATTTTATTTAAAAATTCATCTAGCTCTTGGAAAAGCGTTTTCGAATCTGAGCGATTGAATGATTCAATTTTATTCTTCTTTTTTGGCAACTCATTTTTTTGATGATTATCATAAAAGGTCGATCTTACTGGTTTTTCATGTATCAACTGAAGGGGTGTAGTAACTGTCTGATGAATAGGACTCTCCTTGATATTTTTTCCTGCTGTAAAAAGATGACTGCTTATTTTTTGTACTTTACTCTTGCTTATGTATTCTTTAATCCATCGATTTAAGGTACTCACTTTTAATTTATTTTTCTGTGCAAATTCTCTTTGTGTACACTTAGAAGAATGGCTCAAATAATTTTCTACAAACGCTTGTCTTTTCAATTTAGTAAAATTCTTCTTTTTGTTGACTATTTTAGGTTGATATATTTTAACCCATTCATAAAAGGTACACACTTTTAAATCATTTTGTTGTACAAACTCTTTTATCGTGCAGTAAGGCCATTGTTTCAAATAATTTTCTACGAATGCTTGTTTTTCTGCGGGTGAAAAACTTTGCTTACTACAGTTTTTCATAGGCCCTTCTTTTTCATTTTTTGTAAAAGAGTATAACTCCTGTTTATTAGGCATTACTTTCACTTCCTCCATTATGATAAGTTTTGCAAAATAAATTTTTCTTCTCCGTTATTCCTTTAGTGTTATGTATTCAAAACGCCTACCTCCTTTTTTGTGTTTCAGTTGGTTTTAACATCTTAACTAAAATAAATAAGTCTTTTTTTATTTTTTTTGAAATTTATTTGTCTCGCTACTTAACTTAAGTACTTTTTTAAGAATATAAAAAAGGGCTAGGAAAACAATCTTCCTAACCCTTTCATTTATATAGCAAATCATTCGTGATTTCAAAGTAGCATTTACTACGATTTATTTCGTTTCTTATAAACGCTTTCGTTAATCATCTGCGCTTTTTAAATATGAATAGGCAATCCTAATGCCAATTCCGCTGCATCCATGGTGATTTCACCTAGTGATGGATGTGGGTGGATCGTTAATGCAATATCTTCTGCGTTCATTCCTGATTCAACGGCTAAAGCTAGCTCTGATATCATATCGCTCGCGCCTACTCCGCCAATTTGTGCACCAATAATGACATTGTCTTCATTGGTCGTAACTAAACGAATAAATCCTTCTGTTTTTGCTAACGACAATGCTCGACCATTTCCTGAGAAAGGAAATTTATATGCTGTGGCTTCAAGGCCTGCTTCTTTTGCTTCTTTAATTGTCATGCCCACAGAAGCTAATTCGGGATCGGTAAATGCAACTGCCGGCATTGCTTTATAATCTACTGCTACTTTCTTACCAGAAATTGCTTCTGCCGCAATTTTTGCTTCATAACTTGCTTTATGCGCTAAAGCAGCACCGGGTACAATATCACCAATAGCATAAATATTCGGCACGTTTGTTCGTCCTTGTTTATCAACAGGAATTAATCCACGTTCACCAATTTCAACTCCTGCTTGCTCTAAACCCATCTCATCGGTATTCGGGCGACGTCCTACTGTAACCATAACATAGTCAGCTGTGATCGTTTCTTCTTTTCCATTGACTGCATATTTTACTGTCACTTGATCGCCGTTATCGACGGCTTCTTTGGCCATCGCATTCGTCACCACAGTCACACCTTTTTTCTTGAAATTATCTTCTATTAATTTCACCATATCTTTTTCATAAGTAGGTAAAATTTGTGGCGAGCCTTCCAAAATAGTCACAGACGCCCCAAGGTTTGCATAGGCCGCTCCTAATTCAGCACCAATGACTCCTCCACCAATGATGACAAATTTTTCAGGCACTTCTTTTAAAGACAATCCACCCGTCGAATCTAACACCCGTCCGCCAAATTTAAACCCTGGAATTTCAATTGGACGAGAACCAGTGGCAATAATAGCATGATTGAAAGAGTAAGTTTGAGCAGAATCAGGATGAATCACACGTAAAGTATGATCATCTACAAAAAATGCTTCTCCTTCAATTATTTCAACTTTATGCTTTTTTAATAAAAAGCTAACACCAGATGTCAATGTTTTTACTACTTTATTGTCTTTCCAATCTTGCGTTTTTACAAAATCAAGCTTGACGTTTTCACTCGTCACACCAAATAAAGTCGAGTCCAGCGACTCTTGATAATGGTGCCCTGCTGCAATTAATGCTTTTGAAGGAATACAACCCACGTTTAAACAGACACCGCCAATATATTCTCTTTCAATAATCGCGACTTTTTGTCCCATTTCAGCAGCGCGAATGGCAGCAACATAGCCGCCAGGTCCTGCGCCGATTACAACTGTATCTAATTCTACCGCAAAATCTCCAACTACCATTTGTTTATCATCCTTCCATCATCAGTAACTCAGGATCAGCTAAAAGACGTTTAATATTATTCATTGCTTGTTGCGCCGTTGCACCATCTACGATGCGGTGATCAAAACTCAATGAAAGTTTCATCACACGCCCGACAACAATTTCTCCTTCTTCATTGACGATTGGCTGTTGAGCAATAGTTCCAACTCCTAAAATCGCCACTTCTGGATAGTTAATCACTGGTGTAAACCAGCCACCGCCAACAGAACCAATATTACTGATTGTAATGGTTCCATTTCGCATATCATCTGCTGCTAGCTTGCCTTCATGAGCAAGTTTGGCTTTTTCATTGATTTCATCAGCAATCGCAAACATTCCTTTACGATCTGCCTCTTTCACATTCGGCACGTACAATCCATGATCAGTATCTGTTGCAATTCCAATGTTGTAATAATTTTTATAGACGATTTCTTGTTTAGCATCATCAATTGAAGCATTCAAAATTGGGAACTTCTTCACCGTCGCTGTTAAAGCCTTGACAACATAAGGCAAGAATGTAAGTTTCGTTCCATTAGCAGCCGCCACTTCTTTAAATCTCTTACGATTCTCCCAAAGTTTAGATACTTCTACTTCATCATGCAAGGTCACATGAGGAGCCGTTTGTTTGCTGTTTACCATTGCTTTAGCAATCGCTTTACGCGTTGGTGTCATTGCAACACGCTCTTCAAGATCCTCTAAATTCGATTTGAATGCTTTCACTGGTGTTGCTGCCTTGCTTTCAACTTTTTCTTCAGAAACAGACGCTTTAACAGATGAAGAAGCTTCTTGTTTTACAGATGTGCTTGCACTTGTACCAGATAAATAGCTCTCAACATCTTCTTTTGTTACTCTTCCGCCTTTACCGGTGGCTATAACTTGTGTAATATCTACATCTTTTTCTCGTGCAAATTGACGAACGGAAGGCATAGCCAGCACACGTTTATTAGGATCAGTTGCTGCTACTGATGTAAAAACAGAAGATTCTACTTTCGCTACCTGTTCAGCTGGTATAGAAGTAGATGATACATTATTATGCCCGGGTGCATCAATTTCTACTAATACATCTCCCACAGTTGCGACGCTTCCTTCAGAAACCAAGATATTTTTAATCGTTCCTGTTACCGGAGAAGGTATTTCT